>SVJQ01000009.1 GCA_015068905.1 Oscillospiraceae bacterium
GACTTTGACTCTGGCATTTCGTAGGTTCGAGTCCTGCTATCCCAGCCATATGGGCCATTAGCTCAGTCGGCAGAGCACTTGACTTTTAATCAAGGTGTCCGCGGTTCGAATCCGCGATGGCTCACCACGTCGGAACAAGTTTCGCTTGTTCCGATTTTTTTTGCAAAAAATCAGTCACTTGCTTCACTGTTCCTCCTTTTTCGTAAAAAGGCACGCTCGGCTCACCTGTTCGTTTGCAAGCGCACTCACAACGGCGCACTGTCGCTACCACCTTTTTACGAGTATGACCGAGTTTTATAGCTCACAAAAAGCACTTGCAAATTGCAAGTGCTTTTTTATTTTTCCAAAGAAAAGAGATAGTGCACCTTCTGTCACCTGTGCCATGTCCGTTTATGGGCTCCCTTACTTTGCATCAAGATTGACAGTATAGTTTGCCTCATCCCAATGAACTGCCATACCAAGGCCCTCTGAAAAAGCGCGCAAGGGGATATAGGTTCTGTCATTGACAATCACAGGGGCAACATCCGTTTCATAGTTTTCGCCGTTAACGGTTATTATTTTGTTGCCTATATTCATAGAGGCCGATAAACCCTCCATGGAAACGGTTACAAGCCTTTCTGCATCATTCCAGTCAACGACCGCGCCTGCCTTTTCAAAAACCGCTCTTAAGGGGACCATGGTTCTGTCACTTTCTATAAACGGATAAGCATCGGAAAACGCTACTTTTTCCCCATTCAGATACACCAAAGGTCTTTTTATCTGATTGACCATAATTTTTGACATCAGGCTATCAGGATGATTCACAACAATAAATCCGTCATAAGCGGCAACGGGCTTTTCTGCCATTTGCCACAACAATCTTCCCTGATAATCATAAATAAAACTTTCGCCCTGCTTTTCGGCTAAGATAAGTCCATCACCCAAAAGCCGCAAGGAGTCATAAACTGTATCAAAAATAACGTTTCCGTTTACATCAATACATCCCGTTCCGAGAATACTGCCGCCTACAAACAAGGTTGTCCGCAAAAGGCCGTCCCCCAAATCATGTATCCTCACGTTTTCAGGTGCCTGATATATGATTTCATTGCGATTGTTTCGCAGGGTATTATTAACCACAAAAAGGTCACCCTTGACAATGATTCTTTCACTCCATTGCAGGGGAATAACGGTGTTACCGGATGTATCCTCAATACCATAATAAATGCCGATTGACGGTTCTTTAGGTGTTATCATAACGTACTTAAAATCAAGACTTTTAAGCTCTTTAGAGCCGTATTTTGCAGTCCTGCCCCACTTGTCTATAAAAACAGTATCACTTCCGCCGTTAGTCGCAGTTGCATAGCCTAAGGAGGGGTCAAAATCCTCAGCCACCCAATAGGCATCCGGCGGGAGAATTTCTGTGCCATTTTCCTTGATAAAGCCGTATTTTCCGTTTGTATAGGTGCCATAGTCACTTAAGATGCCATCTGCACAAACTCTTGCAATGCCACCGCTGAAGCCATAGGCGTACTCATACTTAAAGGGGATGATAACATTACCATAGGAATTGATGTACCCGAATTTTCCACCAAGGCTGACAGCAAGCAAATCTGACTTTCCGTCACCCCAACGAAGATGCATATTGTTAATATAGCCAACATTTCTAGCACCTGTTTTTTCATGTACATCCACAAAAGCATCATAGATAAAATCGGTCACCTGCTCGCCCTTTGCATTGAAGAAGCCGATTTTTTCATTCTCACCTAAAAGGGCAATCAGGCCATTGGGGGTGATTGCTTTTTCTGCTGATGAATAATCAATAATAACTTCTCCCATATAATTCACGATTGCCGATTCGCCAAGTCGCCCCACTCTGGCAAGCCCATTACTAAAGGCATAATTGGCAACCCTGTCCTCATAATCTGAGTTGTCTATATACGAAACATCCATAGCGCACACATTGAGGGTAAGTACCGCCATAAGCAGAATCAAAGAAATTATGGTTTTTTTCATATCAATCACTCCTCTGTACTGTTTTGTTGCATCCACCTTTGATATTATTGTATCATAACGGTCTAAGCTTGACAAGAAAAAAACAATTTCCTATATCTCCTTAAAACCATCACCCCGCACCTCGCGCACCTCAGATACAATCACAAAGGCGCCACTATCTACCTGCTTAACCTTGTTTAAAATTTTGGGAACCTCTTTGCTTTTAACGATGCACATCAGCATCATCTGCTTACGCTCAGAATAACACCCTTTGCTGTAAATACCCGTAACCCCACGGTCAAGATCAGACAAGATACAGAAGGCAATCTCGTCGCTTTTTTCAGAGATGATATAAATGGACTTGGCAAAGTCACCCCGAACCAGAATGAAGTCCGTCACCTTGCTGCTGATGTATAAAGACAGCACAGAGTAAAACATAATGGTCACATCGCCAAAAATAAAGCCCGAAGCCAAAATAACCCCTGCGTCAATCATCAGGATAAAGGTGGCAAGGCTTATGTGCCTGATTGACCGGTGCAGCATCATAGCTGCAAGGTCCGAGCCGCCGGTTGAGCCCTCTTTTAAAACAGAAAGCCCCACACCAAGCCCTGCCAAAGCACCGCCAAAGACGGCGCATATCAGTCTGTCCTCGCCATACGCCCCAAAAACCTCTGTCAGTCGTAAAAATAAGGAAAGAAATAAAATGCCGACTAAAATTTTAATAAGGCTCTCTTTTTTCATAGTCCGAAAACCCAGCACCAAAAGTATTAAATTTAAAATCAGGGTTGTCACCCACACGGGAATGTGAAACAGATGATACAGCGCCATTGCCACACCGCCGGCACCGCCGGTTGAAATTTTAACCGGTACCAAAAAGAAATTAACCCCAAAGGCTAAAATAAATGTTCCCAGAATAATGACAGAATAGTCTGCAAGCTTCTTTTTCATCAAAATCACCTGTTGGCAAATTTTTTCATGACCCCTGCTTATTTATGTGCAGAATTTAAAAAACTATGATACATAAAAAAAGAACGGCTTTCCCAAAGGAAAGCCGTTCTTTTTTTATTTCGTTTCAGAATCGCAACCGCAACTGCAGCCGCCTTTTTTTTGGCTGCTGCAAGAACCGTTTGCAGGGCAGCCAATGCATTTTTTGCCGCTTTTTTTAGCTTTATACACATACAAGCCGGCAAGGCCTAAAATAATCACGAGAACTACAATAATAATTGCATTTTCCATAGAAAAACTCCTTATTTGCTGACCGCTTTCTGCTGTTTTAAAGCATATTCAGCCTTCAGCTTTTGCTCTGCACGGATGCAGAGATAAACAATAATCGCCGCCATGACTAAAACAGCAACCAAGCCGGGAACAAAGGCTGTGCCGAGAGTGCCTGCGGTAATAAGCGTACCAATCTGGTATACAAAAAAGCCAACGGTAAAGCCAACAGTTAATTGCAGGCCGATGCCGCCCCAAAGCCATTTTGCGCTCTTCATTTCAGCGTTCATAGCACCAATCGCCGCAAAGCAAGGGGGCGTGAACAGGTTAAACATCAAAAACGCAAGAGCCGCAACAGGAGTCAGTTCGGGGGTCACACCAGGAAGTTCTGCCGCCACATCCGAGATAGCATAGCAAACCGCAATAGTCGCAACAACATTTTCTTTTGCAATAAAGCCGCTGACTGATGCTGCTGTAAGCTGCCATGCGTGATATCCGATAACAGGAACAAGAAGATATGCAAAGGGATGTGCGATGGATGCAAGAATTGATTGGTCTGCGCTTTCTGCTACAGAAAGATTCCAACTAAAGCTCTGCATAATCTGTACCGCCGTGTTGCAAAGAAGAATGATGGTTCCGGCCTTTACAATGTATGCCCATCCGCGGCTGCACATAGATTTTACTGCACCCCACACATCAGGAATCTTATATTCCGGCATTTCAATAATAAAGAAAGATTTTCTTGCTTTGTAGCCCGTGATTTTGTTAATGAGGAGAGCACATAAGAAAATGAGAACAATACCTGACAGATACATCGTTGTGCTGACCCAGCCTGCATCTTCAAAAAATGCGCCGGCAAACAGGGCAATAACGGGAATTTTAGCACCGCAAGGCATGAAGGGGGATAACATGGCTGTAGCTCTGCGTTCCCGTTCATTACGAATGGTACGGCTTGCCATAATACCGGGCACAGCACAACCAATGGTGATAACAAAAGGAATGACCGACTTACCGGAAAGACCGACCTTTTTGAAGATGGGGTCAAGTACCACTGCCACGCGGGACATATAGCCGCAATCTTCTAAGAGGGCAATCAAGAAATACATAACCATAACAAGGGGCAAAAAGCCGATAACGGCAATCACGCCGCCGATTACGCCGTCAACCAACAGCGCAGATAAAAGCGGGTTTGCACCTGCTAAAAGCTCGCCGACCCAGCCCTGAAAGGCTTCCAACCAGCCGACTAAAAGGTCAGCAATGGGTGTGCCCACCCAAACCTGAGAAATCTGGAACACTAGATACATAACAACGGCAAAAATGGGAATACCCAGCCATTTATTGGTCAGAACAGCATCAATTTTATCCTGATAGTTCCACTCGCTTGTCAAAACCTTGCGGGTTTCAACAGAGGCAACAATTTTATTAACAAAGTCAAAGCGGGCTCTGTCAGCCTTCTCCACTGCCTGCTTGCTGGAAAGGTCAATGTCGCCCTGATTGTAAGGTGCGGTCTGAGTTTTTCCCTTCTGCAAAACGGCTGCCGATACAACCTCTTTTAAACCATCAGAAGCAGAGGAAACTGTTTCAATAACAGGGCAACCTAATTTTTCAGACAATGCTGCAGTGTCGATAACTGTTTTCTTCTTTTTATTAATGTCTGCCTTGTTAAGCGCCACAACCATGGGTATGCCAAGCTCTAACAGCTGCGTGGTAAAAAACAGGCTGCGGCTTAAGTTTGTCCCATCCACAATGTTAATGATAACATCAGGATTTTCCTGCTTTACATACGAGCTTGTAATGCTTTCCTCCGATGTAAAGGGTGACATAGAATAAGCACCGGGCAGGTCAACCGCAATCAGCTCTTCACCGCTGCCTGAGTAGTTCTTTTTAATAGCATGTTCCTTTTTATCAACAGTAACGCCTGCCCAGTTGCCGACCTTTTCATTGCTGCCGGTGAGGGCGTTAAACATGGTGGTTTTACCGCTGTTAGGATTACCCGTTAAGGCAATTCTCATATGGGATTCCTCCTTAAAATGATTGTATAACAGTATATCTGCACTTGGTTAGCCAGAACTAACTGTTCTGCAAAAAAATATGTAGCACAAAAGTGCACATACATTTTTCTTTTTAATAAAGTAAAATGGCTTCAGCCAGTTGCTTGTCAATGTTATAGCGACCGTCTTTGATAGAAACCACGCAACCGCCTTTTAAATGAGAAATGACCGTAATCGGCTCATCGCTGTAGCAACCCAAAGAAAACAGGAATGCATTTAATTCTTCATCATCCGTATTAATTTGTTTAATGATATATTCCTTGCCTTCCTGAGCTTCTCTCAAATTCATGTAAACTCGCCTGACTTTCCCATGGTTTTTGCGATTAGACTAAACTAACTTATGTTGTAAAAAAAAGATTAGGAAAGACTAACCAATGGTTATTGTACACTAACTTCCAGAGTTTGTCAAGGGTTTTTTTAATTTTTTGCCACAAAGAAAAAAAGAAAGATATATAAAATTGTCAAATTTACAATTTGTTCATACCTCCGACAAAAAAATGTAGTATGATAAAGATACAGAAACTTAACCCCAGTCAGGAGGAATTAAAATGGAAGAAAACAGAAATTTCAATCATAATACAGACTACCGCTCGCAGGAGCCTGATGCAAAACGTGCGGCATGGGTTTCTGACGATTATGAAGTACAAGTTAAAAATGCTGTTCCTCAGCATTGCTCGTTGGCTGTTTACAAGCCAAAGCCCAAACGCCTGCGGAAGTTTTTTAAAGGTCCGGTTTTTGCAGCCATCATCAGTTCACTGTTGACCTGCTGTCTGTGCTTTGGTATTTTTGCGGCAGTTTTGATACCCCAGATTTCGTCATCTGACGGCATTTTGCCAAAGCCCGGCATTTTGCCGGATGGTACCTTAGAAAACGGTGTCATTGCACAGATGGTTGCTAACTCACCCGACGGCACCTTTGGTATTCCGGAGATTTATGACCTTGTTTCTCCCGCTGTTGTGACCATTTTGTGTCAAAGCCAAAGCGGGGGCTATGTGCAAAGTCAGCTTTCCAGCGGCTCCGGTATCATTCTCCGTCAGGACGGATATATTGTAACCAATAACCATGTGGTTGAGGGCGCCTCAAAAGTTACCGTCAACACCATTGCCGGTCAAAGTTTTGAGGCAAAAATTGTTGGCACCGACTCACGGACCGACCTTGCTGTGTTGAAGGTAGAAAGCGAAAAACCTCTACCCTATGCAGAACTGGGTGATTCTTCTACCCTGCGTGTAGGCGAAATGGCACTTGCCATTGGCAACCCCCTGCGTGAGGAGCTTGCCGGCACACTGACTGTTGGTTATATCAGCGCCATTAACCGCTCTATGGAAATTGACGGTAAAAAGATGACCATGATTCAGACTGATGCTGCCATCAACCCCGGTAACTCCGGCGGTGCGCTCCTTAATATGCGCGGTCAGGTGATTGGTATTAACACCGCAAAATCCACCGGCTATGACGTTGAGGGTTTAGGCTTTGCCATCCCCGCAAACGAAGCCAAGCCCATTATTGAATCCATCATCCAGCACGGCTATGTAACCGGTCGTGTGGTCATCGGCATTTCCGGTCTGACCGTAACTGAGGCCATTGCCAAAGCAAACAACCTGCCCATTGGCGTATATGTGCAGGAGGTGTTACCGGACAGCGCCGCTCAAAAAGCAGGCATCAAAGCCGGCGACGTCATCACCGCTTGCGATGGACAGGAAATTTCTACGATTGATGATGTGAATAAAATTCGCGATACCCACTCTGTGAACGAAATGATGACAATGAAGGTTGTCAGAAACGGCAAAACCCTCAATATTACTCTGGTGCTGCAGGAAGAAAAGCCTTCTGAAGAGCCAGCCATTGAACAACCGCAGGAGCCTGTGACCCCCCATTACAGTCAGCAGATTCCCTTCCCCTTCTCTTGGTTTGGCTGGTAAGAGGGATAATTTGTAAAAGAACTGTGAACGCTCTTGACAAAACTATAAAATGTGATACAATAATGTTAGCACTCTCGCAAAGAGAGTGCTAACATTTTCTTTTTGGAGGCACTATGATGGCAAAAAAAGCATTTAAATCTGAATCAAAACGACTGTTGGAGCTGATGATTAACTCCATTTATACCCATAAGGAAATTTTTCTCCGTGAGCTGATTTCAAACGCCAGCGATGCAACAGACAAGCTGTATTACCGCACCCTGTCTGATGAAAATTTAAGCTTTTCAAAGGATGATTTTTATATCCGCATTGATGCAGATAAAGAAAAACGCACCCTGACCATTACCGATACCGGTATTGGTATGACAAAAGAAGAGCTGGAAGAAAACTTAGGTACCATTGCAAAAAGCGGCTCACTCAAGTTTAAAACCGAAAACGAAAAAATTGAAGATGTTGACATTATCGGTCAGTTTGGTGTAGGCTTTTACTCTGCTTTTATGGTGGCAGACCGTGTCACCGTTACAAGCCGCGCTTTGGATGCTGACAGCGCTTACTGCTGGGAAGCTGAAGATACCGAGGGTTATACTGTAACCCCTGCTGAAAAAGATGCTGTAGGCACAGAAATCGTGCTGTATTTAAAGGAAAACACAGAAGATGAAAACTACGATGAATTTTTAGATGAATACCGCCTGCGCGCCATTGTTAAAAAATATTCTGACTATATTCACTACCCCATTTTAATGGAGGTTACAAAGTATCGCCCGAAAGAAGACAATAAGGAAGAAACCGAGGAATATAAAGAGGTTGAAACCTTAAACTCTATGATTCCTATCTGGAAAAAGGCAAAATCTGAACTGGATGAGGCTACCTATAACAGCTTTTATAAGGACAAGTTCTTTGATTTTGAAGACCCCTTGGCGACCATTCACACCAGCGCAGAGGGGCTGACAAGCTATACAGCTCTTTTATACATCCCCGCCCACGCGCCCTATGATTTTTATACCAAGGATTTTGAAAAGGGCTTGCAGCTGTATGCAAACGGCGTTATGATTATGGAAAAATGCGGCGAGCTGCTGCCTGAGTGCTTCCGTTTTGTGAAGGGCTTGGTGGATTCTGCTGACCTTTCTTTAAATATCTCCCGTGAGATTCTGCAGCATGACCGCCAGCTTAAATCCATTGCTTCTCACCTGCAGAAGAAGATTAAGGCTGAGCTTACCTCTATGCTGAAAAACGACAGAGAAAAATATGAAAAGTTCTATCAGAACTTCTCCCGTCAGATTAAGTTTGGCGTGTATGATAATTTCGGCAGAGACAAGGATTTACTTTCTGACCTCTTGATGTATTACTCTTCTGATGAAAAGAAGATGGTTACACTATCTGAATATGTTTCCCGCATGAAGGAAGACCAGAAATATATCTACTACGCCTGCGGCGAAAGCATTGAAAAAATTGAAAAGCTGCCTCAGACAGAGCTGGTTGCCGATAAGGGTTGCGAAATTCTGTACTTTACTGATGAGGTGGACGAATTTGCTATCCAGATGCTTGCTGAATTTGAGGGAAAAACCTTTAAATCTGTCTCCGCCGGTGATTTAGACATCGAAACAGAAGATGAAAAGAAGGAGAATGAGAAAAAGAAAGAAGAAAACAAGGACCTGTTCCTGTTTATGACCGATGCGCTTTCTGAAAAAGTAAAAGAAGTACGTGCTTCTTCTCGCTTAAAATCTCACCCCGTGTGTCTGACAAGCGATGGTGCGCTGTCCCTTGAAATGGAAAAGGTATTAAACGCCATGCCCAACGACCAAAAGGTGAAAGCAGAACGTATTTTAGAAATCAACGTAAATCATCCGATTTTTGAAAAGCTTACTGCATTACTTTCCGGCGATAAGGACAAACTAAAGCAGTATGCCGGTGTTTTATATGACTGTGCTCTTTTAATTGAAGGCCTGCCCATTGAAGATCCCGTGGCATATACCAATGCAATCTGCGAGCTGATGAAATAAGCCCATCTTTTAAAAAGGGGGGGTGCTGTAAGTAACCCCCCTTTTTAAATAAATAAAAAATTTTTAAAAAACATATTGACAAGTTCAAAATTATCTGTTATAATAAACAAGCTGTCGTAGTGATGGCGAAAGATTCCGTCGGCTTTTTTAGGTTTCTCATAGCTGGCGTTTCTATAATTCTTATGGCCCGTTGGTCAAGCGGTTAAGACACCGCCCTTTCACGGCGGTAACACGAGTTCGATTCTCGTACGGGTCACCAGAAAAAAGCACTTGCATTTTGCAAGTGCTTTTTTCAATGAAATACGCTTGATGGCGTATGAAATGTTGCTGTGCAACGTGAAATAGCTTCGCTATGAAATATTTGCTTCGCAAATATGTAGCGTATTTTATTTCACAGAAAACTTTAGTTTTCTATTTCACAATTTTCGAAGAAAATTATTATATATCAACGAAGTTGATATTTCACCTACACGCTGCAGTCAAAAAGAAAAACACATAAATCTCTTGACATTTTTCTTGACATAGTATATAATAATCTTTGTCGCTAAAGGCGATATGTGCCGGTGTGATGGAATTGGCAGACGTAGTGGACTCAAAATCCACCGGTGGTGACACCGTGCCGGTTCGAGTCCGGCCACCGGCACCACGTCGAAGCAAAGTTCGCTTTGCTTCGACTTTTTTATTTTCCAAAAAGGGGGAAAAGTATGACAGAATTATATGTTGCAAACACAGATTGCCTGAAAAACAAAGAGTTATTCGACGCTTGCTACGCCATGCTCCCCTCTTTCAGAAAAGAAAAGGTTGACCGCCTGCAAAGCATCGAAAAGAAAGTTCTCTCAATGGGTGCTTTTCTGCTACTGGTCGATGCGCTTCGCAAAAGAGGAATATCCCCTGAGGAAATTGAGTTTAGCTATAATGCCAACGGAAAGCCAACACTAACCCACTTTCCCAATGTGCATTTTAGTGTATCTCACTCCGGCAACACTGTTTTTTGCGCCGTGTCAGACGCGGCTGTTGGTTGTGATGTTGAAAGAATCCGCAGGATAGATTTAAACATCATAAGTCGCTTTTTTTCACCTCGGGAGCAAGCACAAATCGAAGCACAACCCACACAAGCTGACAAAGAAAAAATGTTCTTTCGGCTTTGGACACTAAAGGAAAGCTTTATAAAAATGACAGGGCAAACCTTAAGCCAGCTAAAAGATTTTTCCGTTATCATACAGGAAGATGGCACCCGTCTTGACCCCAATAAAAATTTCTACTTACAGGAATTTTCTCTCGGAGATAACTATTGTTATGCTTGCTGTTCTGAGGTGCCGGATATCTCTCCCCCTGTCACTATAAATTTGGAAGATATAAAAAGACCATAGTAAACGAATCTTCATTTACTATGGTCTTTTTGAATGTTGTAGGGGCGATTCACGATTGACCCCTACACCTTAGACGGATATCATAAATTTGTAGGGAACGGGCTTGCTCGTTCCGTCGTTTCCGGCAGGAGCAAGCCCCTGCCCTACGATTTTCCCCCCACGTCAAATTGTTTCATTATGACACGATTCGCCACATAGATGATAAACTGCTTGATTTCCTCTTTTATTTATGTTATAATGAGCTTGCGACACAAGTTAATATAGACCAATTGTCCAAGGGTGTATTTTTGTTTTGGCAAAAATGCATTCTCTGTTTTCGCATCCCTTGGGGTTGGTCGAAGCTTGTGTCGCAGCAAGCAGAGATGCGTTTTTCGGTGCGTAGCTCTGGCTACGCACTTTTTTAATTTCACCGAATTTTTTGTATCTTGCAAGGACAAAAAACTACAATTTTCAATGTAGAGAAATCGTAGGGGAGGGTCTCCGTTCCCTCCCGAACATACAGGTGGGGATGGAACCCCACCCCTACACTACTGCCACAAGGCGATCAAAAAAATGTAGGGCAGGGGCTTGCTCGTTCCGTCGTTTCCGGCAGGAGCAAGCCCCTGCCCTACGATTCCCCCCTCCACATCAAATTGTTTCGCTTTGACACGATTCGTTGCGCGGCAATAAACTGCTTGATTTCCTCTTTTATTTATGCTATACTGAATACGCAACATAAAATTTAATCATAATACAAAGTAGGTCTCGTTTTACTCGTGTAAAAACGCCGGCTTATTTCGTATGCCTACTTTGTATGTATGGATCGAATTTTATGTTGCAATAAGAAGCCTGCGTTTTTCGGTGCGCAGCTTCGGTTGCGCACTTTTTTAATTTCACCGAATTTTTTGTATCTTGCAAGGACAAAAAGCTATAATTTAATAATGTAAGGAGAGATACAAATGATTTGTGCCTTTTTAGGCGAGCACAAGACCCCTGAAAATCTTTTTGGCGTGATGGAATGGTTTATAACAAGCCTTGCCATGAACCCGTCAATTCATAAATTTTACGTTGGAAATCATACAGCATTTGAAAAGATGGTTCTCCTCGTTCTGCGTGAAATTAAAAGAAAATATGCCACCATTCAATATACAGTTATTATGACACCTGCTGATGTAAGCTATATTGATGAAAAAGAATCTGCCTATTTGCTTACGCCGGATGTCCCTGAGGGTGTAGAAATTGAAGACCTAAACAAAGAGACGCGCAAAACCATAATAACTCAGCGCAATGAGTGGCTTGTGGAAAACGCCGACATGATTATCTATTCAGATTATTTAGAAAACGGAAAAGAAGATTGGATTGAAGCATATACAAAAGAGCACGAAAAAGTGTGTATGAACATTGCTTATGATGAGTATTTTGTATAGAAAAAACCGAGGCAAAAGCCTCGGTTTTTTCTATACTATGTAATTTTTAGTCAATATTCATAACAAAGCCGAATGTGTCTTCAATCTTACCCCACTGCAGACCGGTAATGGTGTCATACAGTTTCTGTGACAGAGGACCGATTTCGTTATTGTTAATGATCATAACGTCGTCTTTATATCTCAGCTTACCAACGGGAGAGATAACAGCAGCGGTACCGGTACCGAAGCATTCTTCCAACTTGCCCTCTTTCTGAGCGGCAATCAGCTCGTCAACGCTGATTTTTCTTTCTTCAACCTCATAACCCCAGGATTTGCAAACCTCTATAACAGAGTTTCTGGTGATACCCGGCAGAATGCTACCATTTAACATGGGGGTAACCACCTTGCCGCCAATCTTAAAGAAGATGTTCATTGCGCCAACTTCTTCAATATACTTTCTTTCAACACCGTCAAGCCACAGAACCTGAGAATAGCCATCATCATGAGCCTTTACCTGGGCAATTAAGCTTGCAGCATAGTTACCGCCGGTTTTTGCAAAACCCATACCGCCTTTAACAGCACGAACATAGTCATCTTCAATCCAGATGCCAACCGGTGCCAAACCGCTTTCATAGTAAGCACCGCTGGGAGAGAGGATGATGATGAAGAGGTATGTCTTACTGGGTGCAACGCCTAAAAATTCATCAGTTGCAATGATGAAGGGGCGAATGTATAAGGATGTGCCGTCTTCTTTCGGAATCCAGTCTTTATCCACGCTGACAACAGCCTTAACAGCCTCAACAAAATCTTCTTCAGGCAGCTGAGGGATGCAAAGACGTTTGTTTGTATCATTGGTTCTTTTTGCGTTCATTTCGGGGCGGAACAATCTGACCTTGCCGTCAACACCGCAATATGCCTTTAAGCCCTCAAACATTTCCTGACCGTAGTGGAAAACCATTGCAGAAGGGTCTAACGAAATGGGATGATAAGGCTCAATGCGAGCATCGTGCCAGCCCTTGCCTTCGGTATAATTCATCATAAACATATGGTCGGTAAACACCTTGCCGAAGCCTAATTTACCCGTCGGTTTTGCCTTCGGGGTTGTGGTTTTAGTGATTTTGATATCCATTTTTCTGCCTCCTAAAGTCTTTTTCTTACTTATTATACTGCTTTTGATAAAAAATGTCAACTAGAACAAGCCGCTGATAACGCCCTCATCTGAAACAGAAATGTTCATTGCCGCAGGGCGTGCAGGCAAACCGGGCATGGTCATAATGTTGCCGCAGTACACCGTTACAAAGCCTGCACCGGCATAAAGGCGAACCTCACGCACGTTAAAGGTAAAGCCCTCAGGTCTACCCAACAGCTTTGCATTGTCTGACAGAGAGTACTGGGTTTTTGCCATACAAACCGGCAGGTTGCCGTAGCCGTTTTCCTCTAAGCGGCGAAGCTCTTTATCAGCCTCAGCCGAATAGGTGACCTCTTTGCCGCCATAAATTTTTGTTACCACGGTGTTGATTTTTTCTTTCAAAGAAAGGTTTGTATCATACAGGGGCTTAAAGTCTGATTCATTTTTGTCCAAAAGGGCAATCAGCTTTTCTGCAAGCTCAATACCGCCCTCGCCGCCTTTGGCAAACACTTCAGAAAGTGCAAGGGTTGCACCCTTTTCTTCGCAGCATTTTTTAACCAGCTCAAGCTCGCTATCAGTATCGGTGCCGAAGCGATTTAATGCCACAATAACCCCCACGCCAAACTGCTTTAAGTTTTCAATATGTTTTTCTAAGTTGCAAATGCCGGCTGACAGTGCTTCTAAGTTTTCTTCCGCTAAATTTTCTTTTGCTACACCGCCGTTGTATTTCAGCGCACGAACCGTTGCCACCAGCACAACAGCTTCCGGCTTAAGATTTGCCGCACGGCACTTGATATCAAAGAATTTTTCTGCGCCAAGGTCAGCACCAAAGCCTGCTTCTGTGATAACATAGTCAGCTAAGCGGAGTGCCATTTTGGTTGCGGTGATACTGTTACAGCCGTGTGCAATGTTTGCAAAAGGACCACCGTGCATCAGGCAGGGGGTTTCTTCTAATGTCTGCACAAGGTTGGGCTTTAAGGCATCTTTGAGTAGTGCTGTCATAGCACCTTCTGCCTCTAAGTCACCAGCTTTTACCTCGGCTCCATCGTATGTATAGCCAATGACGATGCGGGAAAGGCGTTCCTTTAAATCACGAATGCCGTCAGACAGGCACAAAATCGCCATAATCTCAGAGGCAACGGTAATGGTGAAGCCGTCTTCTCTGGGGTTGCCGTTTGTCTTGCCGCCAAGACCCACAACAATCTGACGAAGGGCGCGGTCGTTCATATCCATAACACGTTTAAAAACAATTCTCGTGGGGTCAATGCCTAGAGCATTACCACGCATGATGTGATTATCAATCATAGCGCAAAGCAGGTTGTTTGCCGCAGTAATGGCGTGCATATCACCGGTAAAGTGCAAGTTAATATCCTCCATGGGGATAACCTGTGCATAGCCGCCGCCGGCTGCACCGCCCTTTAAGCCCATAACAGGACCCATAGACGGCTCACGCAGGGCAATGACAGCATTTTTACCCAGCTTGCCCATTGCCTGACCCAAACCAACGGTGGTGGTGGTTTTGCCCTCACCTGCCGGTGTGGGGTTAATGGCTGTTACTAAAACAAGCTTACCCATGGGGCGGTCAGAAAGTCTTTGTGCAAGCTCGTCAGAAAGCTTTGCCTTGTCGTTACCGTAATAAATCAGTTCCTCTTCACAAATGCCGAGCTTTTCGGCAATTTTTTTAATGTGAATCGGCTTTTTCTCCTGTGCGATTTCAATATCAGTTTTCATTTCTTCTGCTCCTTCCCACGGTTATTTGTTTTCTCCATAAATTTATCTTTATAAATAATAAAACGCTCGTGAACGCAATCAGCAACCTGACCAACCTCGTCATAAACTGCGATGTTAAACACCAGACGGCGACCGTCAACCTCTATCAGCTCAGACTCAGCATAGGCTTTCATCCCCATAGGGGTTGCCGCTGTGTGGTGCATGTTAACAGAGATGCCGACGGTTGCACAGCCCTCATCCAAATAGGGGCGCACGCTTTTGTCTGCCGTCTGCTCCATCAGGGCAATGACATAGGGGGTGCCGAACACATCCATCTCGCCGCTGGCAGCCTTTTTTGCACTAACAGATTCATCTACTACAAGTTCAATTTTACCTTTAATTCCTGCTTTCAACATATGTATCACTCTTTTCTACGGGGCAGACGGCAGTCTGCCCCATTTATTTAACTTAGTTTTCTTCTTTTTCTTGCTCAATCATGCTATATAAGCACTCCAGCGCTTCCCGAATGCCGCCCACCTCATCAACGAGGCCGCAGTTAACCGCCTCATCACCTAACAAAATACAGCCGACATCATTGGCAATTTCTCCGGTTTTCATCATCAGCTCTGTGAAAACCTCTTTTTTTATGCCCGAGTTTTTCACTACAAAATTAACCACACGTTCCTGCATTTTATTAAAATATTCATAGGTCTGTGGCACGCCAATCACCGTGCCGTTCATGCGAATGGGGTGAATAGTCATGGTTGCTGACGGCACAATAAAAGAACGCTTTGCCGAAACCGCAAGGGGCACCCCAATGCTGTGACCGCCGCCTAACACCAAAGATACCGTCGGTTTTTGCATACTGGCAATCATTTCAGAAATGGCAAGCCCTGCCTCCACATCGCCGCCAATGGTGTTTAAAACCACCAACAGCCCGTCAACCTTTTCGTTCTGCTCAATGGAAACCAAAAGGGGCAGAACGTGCTCATATTTCGTGGACTTATTCTGACTGGGCAAAAGCATATGCCCCTCTACCTGACCCACAATGGTCAAGGTGTGAATATTGCCACGGGGATTTTCAACATCGGTCATGCCAAAATCTTTGATGTTTTGGGCGTTTGCATCACCGCCCGATTCATCATTTTGCGTGTTCTCTGTATCCTGACAGTTTTTCAGTTCATTCTCCATATTTTTCTCCCTTCTTTTTTATTCAGTATGAGAGAAAAAGGGAGAATGTATGCAAAAAAAGATACAGTATTATTCTACCATTTTTTCAGGCTTAGTGCAATAATTTTTTTAAAGATGCATGATTTTCTGAAAATCAAGGCATGATAAGCTGTGAAACAGAGAAAAAGAGGTGAAAATGTGGGCGAAACAATTTTGACTATGACCGGTATCGAGAAGCAATTTCCCGGGGTTCATGCCCTAAAAAACTGCCAGTTTGAATTAAAAAGCGGCGAAATTCACGCGCTCGTGGGCGAAAACGGTGCCGGTAAGTCCACCTTAATGAAAATTCTCACCGGTGTGCATAAAAAAGACGGCGGAAAAATTGTGTTCATGAATGAAGAGCTATCTCACCTGACACCAAAGGAAGCACAGGATAAAGGCATTTCTATGATTCATCAGGAGCTGAACTTAATGCCCCATCTTACCGCCGCCCAAAACATTTTTATCGGCAGAGAGCCAAAGTACGGCGGCATTTTTACAAATGACAAAAAATTAAACCGGGACGCTTTTGAGCTTTTTTCTAAGCTGGGGCTGACCCTTGACCCAAAAACTTTAGTCGGTAACATTACCGTTGCAGGTCAACAGATGGTGGAAATTGCCAAAGCCCTGTCCTTTCAATCAAAAATTTTGATTATGGATGAACCCACCGCTGCCCTTTCAGATAAAGAGATTGATGATTTGTTCCGCATCATTACAGCTTTAAAAACCCAAGGTGTTGGCATTATTTACATTTCTCACCGTATGGATGAATTGATGAAAATTACCGACCGCATTTCCGTTATGCGTGACGGTGAATACATTAAAACGGTGAATACAAAGGACACAAGCACAGACGAGATTATCCAGATGATGGTCGGGCGCCCCATTTATGAGCCGCCAAAAAACGAAAGTGCCGCCAAAGGTGAGGCGGTTCTATCGGTAGAAAAGCTCTGCACTGACCGACTGTCTGACATAAGCTTCACCCTCCATCGGGGCGAAATTTTAGGTTTTGCCGGTCTGATGGGTGCCGGACGGACTGAGGTTGCCCGTGCCATTTTCGGTGCTGACCTTATGCGATCGGGTAGCATCAAGGTTCACGGAAAACCCGTCAATATCCGCTCGCCCAAAGACGCGGTAGCCTGTGGCATTGGCTATCTGTCAGAGGACAGAAAGCGGTACGGACTATGCTTAGGTATGTCCGTTGAGAACAATACAGTCCTTGCCTCTTTAGCATCCTTCAGCCGTGTTGGCTTTATAAAAAGCGGTGAAACTGTCCGCATTACAAAAGAATACATTGACCGACTGAAAACCAAAACACCCTCCCACCGTCAGGATGTAAGAAACCTGTCAGGGGGCAACCAGCAAAAGGTTATTATTGCCAAATGGCTGATTAAAGATTGTGACATTTTAATTTTTGATGAGCCCACCCGTGGCATTGATATCGGTGCCAAAAGCGAGATTTATAAATTGCTTCACGACCTAGCCAAAAGCGGCAAAGCCATTATTATGATCAGCTCAGAACTGCCGGAAATTTTGCGTATGAGTGACCGGGTTGCCGTTATGTGTGAAGGGCGTATTACAAAAATTTTAAACGGCTCAGACTGCAATCAGGAGACCATTATGAAATATGCTACCAACCACAACCAAAAAGGAGAGATGACCCGTGAGTGAAACCCAATCCATGTCCCATGATAAAAAGAAAAGAGCACTCATATTCTCAGGGCAGGCTCTGCAAAAAGCCCTTGCCTTTGTGACCCTGATTATTCTTTTATTGTTCTTTTCTCTTGCTTCCCCCAACTTTTTCATTCCCGATAACATCAACTCCATTTTGCTTGCAACCTGTGTAAACGGACTGCTTGCTTTGGGCGTGACCTTTGTCATCATTACCGGTGGTATCGACTTATCAATCGGTACAGTTATGACCTTTTCTGCCGTTACCTCCGGCGTGTTGGTGACAAACTTTGGCCTGCCCCTGTGGCTGGGGGTAATCATCTGCATTTTGGTCGGCGGTCTCATTGGCGCCTTTACCGGATGTCTGGTTGCTTATCTCAGAATACCGGCTTTTATTGCCACTTTGGGCATTATGATGGTGACCCGTGGGCTTTCTCTGGTTGTGTCGGGCGCTTCTCCCGTTTACTTCCCTGACGGATACAAGGAAATTGCCGTCGGCTCTTTAGTTTCAAAGTTGATTCCCGGGTTTAATCTGCAAAACGGGGTTTTGATTTTATTTTTGTGTACGATTATCGCAAGCGTTATTTTAAATAAAACCATTTTAGGCCGCTATAACCTTGCCATCGGGTCAAATGCTGAGGCAACACGCCTTTCCGGCGTGAATGTTGCCGGCTGGCTTATTGCCATTCATACACTGGCAGGGCTCTTCTGCGGTGTTGCCGGTGTCATTATCTCCTCCCGTTTGGGGTCTGCTCAGCCTGCCTTGGGTCAGGGCTATGAGCTGGAAGCCATTGCCGCCGTGGTCATTGGCGGCACGTCCCTCTCCGGCGGTCAGGGCACCATATCCGGCACCATCATCGGTGCCTTTATTATGAGCGTTCTGACCAACGGACTCAGAATCATGGGCGTGAAGCAGGAATGGCAGACCGTGGTCATTGGCCTTGTGGTGATTTTAGCCGTCTTTATTGATATTTACAGACGGCGCCGCAGAAAAAATTAGTTTGCTATTCTCCTAAATATACGAAAAAGAAAGGATTAAAAATATGAAACGTAAATTTTTGGCTTTGTTAACGATTGTATGCATTATGGGCGCAGGGCTGGTCGGTTGCGGCACTATGCAGGACCAAAAAGACCCTATGGATGAGATGAAAAAGCCTTACATTGCCGTTATTGCCAAAGGCTTTCAGCACAAATTCTGGCAAACCGTTCGTGAAGGTGCCGAACAGGCGGCAAAGGATTTTGGCGTAACTATCACCTATGAAGGGCCTGACACCGAAGCGCAAATTGACAAGCAGGTCGAAATGTTAGATGCGGCTCTCGCTAAAAACCCCGTTGCCATTTGTTTAGCCGCGCTGGACTCACGAGCGGTTGTGAGTGGACTTGAAAAAGCCAAGGAAAGAAACATCCCCGTGGTAGGCTTCGACTCAGGGGTAGAAAGCGAAACCGTTGTTGCCACCGCAGCAACCGACAACATTGCTGCCGCCTCACTTGCCGCCGATAAATTGGCAGAAGCCATTGGCAAAGAGGGCAAAATTGCCATGGTGGTTCACGATCAGGTCAGCACCACCGGCAAAGCTCGCAGAGACGGTTTTAAAAATCGCATTGAATCAGCCTATCCCAACATTAAAATCGTTGATATTCAGTACGGCGAGGGCGACCACACAAAATCTGCCGATGCCGCCAAAGCCATTATGACTGCCCACCCTGATTTAAAGGGTATTTACGGCGCGAATGAAGGCTCTGCCATTGGCGTTATGCTGGCGGTGGAAGAGCTTGATAAGGTAGGAAAAATCAAGGTTGTCGGCTTTGACTCCGGCAAA
This sequence comes from Oscillospiraceae bacterium, assembly GCA_015068905.1. Taxonomy (GTDB): domain Bacteria; phylum Bacillota; class Clostridia; order UBA1381; family UBA9506; genus UMGS755. The sequence goes on from SVJQ01000009.1 coordinate 19,445, forward strand.
AAGCAGGTGGATTCTATCCGCTCGGGTAATATGCTGGGGGCTGTGACACAGAACCCTTATCAGATTGGCTATAAAGCTGTTGAGACCGCATATCGCGCTTCTCGCGGCGAGGCTGTGGAGAAAAAAATTGACACCGGCTTTGAGTGGTATGATAAAAATAATGTAGATAAAGAAGATATCAAAAAATTATTGTATGACTAAAAAAGAATAAGGGTGCTTTCGCACCCTTATTCTTTTTTTGCTATCAGTTGTTCTTTCTCCTGCCGGGTCATTGCCTTTATGGCGCACTCTCGCTTAAGCGCCTCAGACTTATCAGAAAAACACTCAAAATAGACAAGGCTCACCGGTCTGTGAGAGCGAGTATATTTTGCGCCCTGACCGCTGTTGTGGGTGTTCACCCGTTCTGCTAAGTGGGTTGTCCAGCCTGTGTACAGGCTGCCATCTGCGCACCGCAAGATATATACATAATGCTTCTTTTCTGTCTGATTTTCCATAACTTACTGATTAAACATCTCCCGTATGGTGGTACGGCCCTTTTCCAGCGAAACGCAACCTGTGCGGCAAATTTCCAAAATGGTGAATTTCTGCATCAGGCGGATGCAACTATCCAGCTCGTGGCTGTCTGCCGCCACCTGAAAGATGATGGTGTCTTCTGATTCATCAACAATCTTTGCATCAAACTCACCGGCTGTTGCTAAAATTTCATTTTTCTCATCAGCACCTGCCTCCAGCTTAATCAGCATCAGTTCAAAGCTGACGGAAGCCTCAGGTGAAAGCTCTCTGACAAAGCACACATCCGGCAGCTTATAAAGCTGACTGACAAGCTGCTGTTTTTGCGCCTCTGCACCGTCAAACAGCACCGTAATGCGCGAAAATTCCGGCACCTCTGTTTCACTAACGGTCAAAGAGCTAATGTTAAACTGCCGGCGACGGAACATACTTGTGACACGGTTTAACACACCAAACCGGTTGCGTACCAACACCGCTACTGTATATCGATTCATGCTTCATCACCCGCCTTTACAATCATTTCGTCCACACTGCCCCCCGGCGGAAGCATGGGCAGAACAAACTCATCTTTATCAATCACACAGTCAATCAGATAAGGTCCTGCGCTGTCAAACGCCTTATCTAAAGCCGCTTTTAAGCCAGACAAATCTAAAACCCGCTCTCCCTCTGCACCAAAGGCACGGGCAAGGGCAACATAATCGGTTTGTCTTTCCAGCACACTGCTTGCGTAATGCTTGTCAAAAAACAAGGTCTGCCATTGACGAACCATACCTAAAACGCCGTTGTTAAAAATCAAAATAACCAAGGGGATGTTTTCAGAAACCGCCGTTGCAAGCTCCTGTAGGGTCATTGAAAAGCTACCGTCACCGGTAACCAAAACCGTTTTTTCACCCGTGGCAATAGAGGCACCAATGGCGGCGCCAATGCCAAAGCCCATGGTTCCCAAACCACCGCTTGAGATAAACCGGCGACTGTTTTTAAAGTTCAGATATTGAGCTGACCACATCTGATGCTGACCCACATCCGTCACAACGGGGGTATTTGCCTGCAAATACCCGTTTAAAAGGGACAGCACATTTTTCGGTGTCATACCCTCCCGCCGGTCGCTAAGTTCAGCTTCCTTTTGTCTGTAAGCCGTCACATCAGCCTGCCAATCAGGGTGGCTTGTCTGATTCACCCGCGGCAAAAGCTTAGCTAAAGTCATTTTTAAATCTGCACGCAGGGAATGGTCCTCTGCCACAGTTTTAGAAAGCTCTGACCCGTCAATATCAATATGTATAATTTTTGTTTCCTGCGCAAATTTGTCTTTATCACCAATCACTCTGTCGCTGAAGCGCACGCCCAGCGCAATAATACAATCTGCGTTGTGCATTGCCACGCTGGAAGCATAATGCCCGTGCATACCCTGCATACCCAAAAAACGGGGATGGTCGGTGGGAACCGCAGATAAGCCCATCATCGAGCTGCCCATCGGTGCATCAATTTTGTCAGCAAGGGCAAGCATTTCTTCTGCCGCATTGCCGGCAATAACACCACCACCAAAGTAAATAAAGGGGCGCTTGCTTTCGTTAATGCAATCTGCCGCTGCCTGAATACGGGCATCTTTTGCAGCTACTTTTTCCATAGGCGTAGCCGCTTTTTGGGGCGTGTATTCACACATCGCCTGCTGAATATCCTTCGGCACGTCCACAAGCACCGGACCGGGTCTACCGGATAGTGCAAGTGTAAACGCCTCGCGGATGGTGTCAGCAAGCTCTTCAACACTACCCACAAAATAGTTATGCTTGGTAATGGGCAGGGTGATACCTGTAATATCAATTTCCTGAAAGCTGTCATAGCCAATCTGAGAGGTCATAACGTTGCCGGTAATGGCAACCATGGGCACAGAATCAAGGTATGCCGTGGCAATACCCGTAACAAGATTGGTTGCACCGGGGCCCGAAGTTGCAAACACGACGCCTACCCGTCCGGTGGCTCTTGCATAACCGTCTGCCGCGTGGGCGGCACCCTGCTCATGGGCTGTTAAGATGTGACGAATTTCGCCGCCAAAGCGATACAGCGAATCATACACGTCTAAAATCTGCCCGCCGGGATAACCGAAGGTTACGTCACAGCCTTGTTCAATTAGGGTTTTAACAATAATATCAGCGCCGGATAACTTCACGGTACTAATCCTCCCTTAGTGCCTCAATAATTTTTTCGCCCATTAAAGAGCAGCCTACTAACTGACAGCCTTCAGCCTCATCTTGCTCCTGAGGCATAATGTCTGCCGTGCGAAAGCCCCGATCTAACACCTTGCTGACGGCTTGTTCAATCGCCTCTGCTTCTTTTTCTAGGTTAAAGCTATAGCGAAGCATCATAGCCGCCGACAAAACAGTTCCAATGGGGTTTGCTATATCACGACCTGCAATATCAGGTGCTGAGCCGTGAATCGGCTCATACAAACCGCAGGTTGAATGACCTAAACTGGAAGAGGGAATCATACCGATAGAGCCGGTAATCATAGAGGCTTCATCGGATAAAATATCCCCAAACATATTCTCCGTCACAATCACATCAAACTGTGCCGGATTTTTCACAATCTGCATAGCACAGTTGTCAACAAGCATATCTGAAAGTGCAACATCGGGGTACTCTTCTGCCAGGCGATGCATCACCTTTTTCCACAGGCGGCTTGAATCCAGCACATTGCTTTTTTCAACAGAGCAAAGCTTTTTATTACGCTTTCTTGCCGTTTCAAAGCCGATTCTGCCAATGCGTTCAATTTCACTTTCTGTATATGTCAGTTCATCAACGGCTACCATTTCACCAGCCACGGTTTCGGTTTTGCGCTTGCCGAAATAAATGCCGCCAATGAGTTCTCTCACAATAATAAAATCAATACCCTGTGCCACAATGGAGGCCTTTAAGGGGGATGCCGATGCAAGCTGTGGCCAGATTTTTGCAGGGCGGTTGTTAGAATATACCCCCATACCGGCACGAAGCTTTAACAGCCCTTTTTCAGGGCGCAAATGTCCCGGAACGCTGTTCCACTTTTCGCCGCCCACAGCGCCAAGCAGCACGCTGTCAGAAGCAAGGCATTTTTCAAGCATAGCATCCGGCAGGGGCTCACCCCACTTATCAATGGCACAACCACCCATATCCACCTCTGTAAAGGTAAAGCTGTGGCCAAATTTTTCAGCTACTGCAGAGAGCACCAAAAGCGCCTGACGGATAATTTCAGGGCCGATTCCGTCACCGGGAATCACCGCTATATTTTTATGCATGGGTTGTCCCTCCATCGCAAAGGGAGGCAAGCAGACCGCCCTTTTTGATAATATTCTGAATAAAATCAGGAAACGGCTGTGCCTGATAGGTTTTACCGGTTGTATGGTTGGTAATTTCACCGGTGTCAAAATTCACGCTGACTGTATCCCCTGCGCCGGTTTCCTCCGCCGCCTCGGGGCACTCTAAAATCGGCAGACCGATGTTGATGGCGTTGCGGTAAAAAATTCGTGCAAAGCTTTTGGCAATAACGCAGCCCACACCGCAGGTTTTAATCACAAGGGGCGCGTGCTCGCGTGAGGAGCCGCAGCCAAAGTTATAGCCGGCAACCATAATATCCCCGGGCTGCACCTGCTTAACAAAATCAGCATCAATATCTTCCATACAATGCTTCGCAAGCTCTTCTGCATCCGCGGTGTTTAAATACCGTGCCGGAATAATAACATCTGTGTCTACATTATCATTATATTTGAAAACCGTTCCTTTTGCAAGCATTTCTTAATCCTCCTTTGGTTCCGTGATGAATCCGGTCAGGGCAGAAGCCGCAGCTGTCGCCGGGCTTGCCAGATACACTTCACTCTCCGTGTGACCCATTCTGCCCACAAAATTTCGGTTGGTTGTAGCAATACAGCGCTCACCTTTAGCCAGAATGCCCATATAACCACCGAGGCAGGGACCGCAGGTGGGGGTTGAAACCACAGCACCGGCATCCATAAAGGCAGTTACATAGCCCCGCTCTACGCACTCACGCATAATCGCCATGGTGGCAGGGATGATAATACAACGCACGCCGTCTGCCACCTTGCCACCCTTTAAAATGCGGTATGCCGCCTCCATATCTTCCATTCTACCGTTTGTGCAGCTGCCGATGACAACCTGATCAATCTTAATGTCTGAAAGCTCACTTGCCCGCTTTGTATTTTCAGGCAGATGAGGGCAGCTGACCGTGGGGGTGATGGCAGATAAATCAATCGTAATGGTTTCTTCATATTCCGCATCTTCATCAGCCTGATAGATAACAGGCTTGCGCTCTGTGCGGGTTTCCATATAGGCAAGGGTGACCTCATCCACAGGAAAGATGCCGTTTTTCGCTCCGGCCTCTACTGCCATATTGCAAATGCAAAGGCGGTCATCCATAGAAAGGCTTTTGATGCCGTCACCTGTAAATTCCATACTCTTATACAGTGCACCGTCAACACCAATTTTGCCAATGATAGTCAGAATTACATCTTTACCGCTGCAGTTTTTGGAGAGGTGCCCCGTCAAATGAAAGCGAATGGCAGAGGGCACCTTAAACCACGCCATACCCCTTGCCATACCGGCTGCCATATCGGTACTCCCCACGCCGGTGGAAAAAGCGCCCAGCGCACCGTAGGTACAGGTGTGACTATCCGCACCAATGATGCAGTCGCCGGCACAGACCACGCCCTGTTCAGGCAGAAGTGCGTGTTCAATCCCCATTTTACCAACATCGTAAAAATGGCTGACGCAGTGGGCGCAGGCAAATTCTCTACATTGCTTGGACTGCTCTGCTGCTTTAATATCTTTATTGGGCACAAAGTGGTCAAGCACAATGGCAATTTTATCTTTATCAAAAACCTTATTAAATCCTGCTTTTTTAAATTCGTTCACAGCCACCGGCGTGGTAATATCATTACCAAGCACAATATCAAGGTGAGCATTAATCAGCTGACCGGCTGTAACCTTTGACAGTCCTGCGTGAGCCGCCAGAATTTTTTGTGTCATCGTCATTCCCATCAGCCTATCTCCTTTTTCTTCATATTATTAAAGGCGCACAAAAGCGCATCGGCACTGGCGTGGATAATGTCAGTATTGGTGCCGGCGCCCCAGTACATTTTGCCGCGTTCAGACTGAATGCCGATATAGGCCGCCGCAATACTTTTTGAACCCTGCTCCTGCATACTGTGTTCTGAATATGCCTGCAAGGTATAGCTTTCACCGGTATAAGCCTTAAGGGCGTTGCTGACAGCATCCAAGGAACCGTTACCAACAGCAATAACTGTGGTTTCTTTGTCGTTTTCTTTAAAGGTAATATCCGTGCTGACCGTATCCCCCGTACGGGTAAAGTGCATATCGGTAATGGTAAGCGGTGAGCTTTCGATGAAGTAATTTTCTTTGAAAATACTGTACACCCGCTCCGGCTTTAATTCACGATGCTCACGGTCAGAAATAGCCTTGCACAAATAACTTAAGTCTTCACGCATACCGCCGGGCAGAATGTAGCCATAGGTCTGCTCCAAAAGATACCCAATGCCGCCCTTGCCACTTTGGGAATTCACACGAATCACATCGGCATCATAGGTACGGCTGATGTCCTGCGGGTCAATGGGAATATACGGCACATTCCATTTATCCGGCTTGTTTGCCTCACGGTAGCGCATGCCCTTTGCAATAGCATCCTGATGACTGCCGGAAAAGGCAGCAAACACCAAAGCCCCGGCATAGGGTGAACGTTCGTGGACCTGCATTCTTGTGCAACGTTCATACACCTCGATAATCGCCGGCAGGTCGGTAAAGTCAAGGCCGGGATTCACCCCGTGAGAAAAGAGGTTCAGCGCCAGCGTCACAATGTCAACATTACCGGTGCGCTCACCGTTGCCAAACAGGGTACCCTCTACACGGTCAGCACCGGCAAGGAGGGCAAGCTCTGTATCGGCAACCCCGGTGCCTCGGTCGTTGTGAGGGTGTACCGAAAGGGTGACATGCTCTCTGTATTTTAGATTTTCACTTATATACTCCACTTGGTTTGCATACACGTGGGGCAAGCTCATTTCTACCGTAACCGGCAGATTGATAATCACGTTGTTATCTTCTGATGGCTGTAAAACATCTAAGACTGCGTTACAAACCTCTAAGGCATACTCAGGCTCAGCTCCGGTAAAGCTTTCGGGGGAATATTCAAACCGGAAGTTGCCTTCATATTCCGTTGCCATTTTCTTGACCATTTTTGCGCCCTCAATGGCAAGCTTTTTAATTTCTTCCTTAGACTTTTTAAACACCTGCTCGCGCTGTGCCACGCTGACAGAATTGTAAAAATGAATAATGGCATTAGGCGCCCCTTTGCAGGCTTCAAAGGTCTTGCGGATAATGTGTTCACGGCTTTGGGTCAGCACCTGCACCGCCACGTCATCCGGAATCATATTGTTATCAATGAGCGCACGCAAAAACTCATACTCCGTTTCAGATGCTGCAGGAAAACCAACCTCAATTTCCTTAAACCCAACCTGCAACAGGAGCTTATAAAACTCCAGCTTTTCAGAAAGATTCATAGGGATAATCAGGCTCTGATTGCCGTCGCGCATATCCACGCTGCACCAGATTGGTGCTTTATCAATATAGTCCTTTTGCACCCACTTAGAGTACCCGGCAGGCGCCGGATAATAGCCGATGCCGTATTTTGATGCATCCATCATAACAATACATCCTTTCTTTTCGCAAATAACAAAAAACACCCATCTCAAATCTGCTTTGAGACGGGTGTAAATTAACACTCGCGGTACCACTCAAATTGCGAATAAATCCGCCACTTCAGGCTCTATCAAACCCTTTTGCACTCACGTAGCATACACGAAAGGCACTACTTATGTTCACGCCTTCAGCTCAGAAGTGAGGGGTCATAAGGCAAACAGCTTATCGGCTCACACCAGCCGCCGACTCTCTGTAAAACTCTCTGCCGGACCTTCTTCGTCACAGCCTTTAACAAGTTTCATTCAATTTTTCCTCATTATATCATCAGGATAAGGGATTGTCAAGGGTATTTTTTGCTGTTTGTGGTTTTTCAAAAGAACAAAAACCTCTCCTTTTCAGCTTTCTGTCTCGTCCTTTGCAGCAAAAGAACGCTTATAAACCACCGAAGCCAGCACAACCGCCAGAATGCCGGAAATCAACTTGCCCACCACCATAGAAAGGGCAAAGGAGCGGTCAAAGGATAATACAAACGCAAGGTGATCACCAAAGACATAGGCAGCTGAAACGCCGAATGCCATATTTAAAATTCTTCCCTTTTTGTTCATCTTTTCTACCATAGAAAACACCGGTATGGAGTTAGCAAGGGTAGTGACAAGACCCAAAACCGAGGTGTTATCCAGCTTCATCGCCTTGCCGAACCGCTGAAACGCCTTATTAAAAACGCGGGAAATAATGGCAAGCAGGGGGAAGATTCCCGTTAAAATGAGAGCAATGTTGCCAATAATGGTAAAGGATTCAGCAATGGGCGTAATGCCGGGAATCAAGGTGATGCCAAGGAGCATTTGGACAGCCCCGATCACAAGGCCTGCGGTAACGAAAATGGTTAGGGCAGCACCAATAATGCCAAAAATTTTCTGACTGAGGTCAGGGCATTTCCACAACCCCAAGCAAATCACGCCGGAAATTGTCAAAATTAAAAGGGTGTTAACCAAAAGCTCACCGATGGAAAGCCCCAGCATCAGACCGGCAACAATACAGCCGACAGGAATGGTAGCAAAGCCACACAAAAAGCCAATCAACGCATCGCCGTGATATTTTTTGTCAATCATCTGAAGTGCCAAAGGAATCACCGGGCAAATGGTGGCACCAAACATAGAGGCAACCACAATACCGTTATAACCCCGCACCGCTTCGTTGGCAGAAAGCTCATAGGCCATAGAGGCACCCCCGGCATCCACCGCAAAAAAAGCAGAAAGCACAGAGGCATCCATGTGCAAAAATTCTAAAACAGGGCCAAAAACTGTCTTTAGAGCTGTTGCTAAAACCGGCGCCAGCACTATCATACCTGACATTGAGATAATCAGGGGGCCGGCGGTCATAATGCCCTTGTCGAATTCCTCACCCAATTTAAAACGGTTGCCGATGATTTTATCTATCGCACCGATTACGGCAAAGATAACGAAAATAAGTTCAATTTTCATAAAAAGTTCCTCGTTTTACTAGTATAGAGCTGCAAAACAATTGCCGTCCTGCTTTCTGAGGTCTGCACTATTTTGCCACATCCCATTATTCGAAGTAATGTTTCAAAAATTCTGCTACCGTGCCGTCATACTCAGCTTCACACATATAGTAATAGCCAAGCTGATTACCACAGAGATAGTTAATGTAAGTCTTGCCGTTCCAGTCACACATATCCGGGTCAGAGTTGTTGATATTAAAGCCTGTGGTTGTGATTTTTTCAATCAGTTCAGGAGAAAGGTCTGCAGCTCTGGGAGAGATGAGTCTGTCATCTTCATCCGCCATCAGCATGGGATTGTAATAACCAACATACCAGGTCTTAAAGTCCTTGGTGCGGTAGATGTAGTTGGTGTAGTGGTTGCAAGGCAGCACTGCACAGGCAATCATATAATACCAACCCTCAGAATATTTGAGCCAGGGGCCACCCATATAACGCTCTTTGGAATAACCCAGGTCATAGTCCATAAAGGTCCATTCCTTCAGGTCAGGTGATGTTGCAAAGAAGTGTGTAAACTTTTCACCAACGTGTTCAACAGGGTCAGAAGCTTCCATCAACAGCACATATCCGTCAGGACCTTTAGTAAGGCCTGTGTTATAATAAACCCAGCCGGGGTTAGATAAAAGAGGACGGCTTTCCCAGTTCACCAAATCCTTACTTTCATAAATATTGATGGTGCCACGGTCTTTCATATTAACGCCGGTTACATAAATGGTGTCATCTTCTACATAAGCTGCGTGGAAATAGCTGTCCTCAGCAAATTCTGAAAGCACCTTGCCGGTTTCAACATCACGAATAATGGCATAACGACGAATGGTGCTGTCTGTGCCGTTTAAGGGGTCAATGAGCTCCATACGCATGAGTCTGTTGTTCCACACAAAAGGTGTCATTTCACCGCCCGGGCTGCAGGCACCCAGCTTTTTAATTTTGGGGTAGCCGTTTTTCATAATGGTATTTGCATCATAGTTGACTTCAATTGTTTTCATTCCCATTGTTATTTCCTCCTGTTCTTTACTCAAAATAATGTTTTAAAAATTCTGCTACTGTGCCGTCATATTCAGCTTCACACATATAGTAAAAACCAAGCTGATTGCCGGCTAAATAGTTGATGTAAGTCTTGCCGTTCCAGTCGCACATATCCGGGTCAGAGTTATTGATGTTAAAGCCCGTGGTTGTAATTTTTTCAATCATTTCGTCTGAAAGGTCAGCAGCTCTGGGCGAGATGAGTCTGTCATCTTCATCTGCCATCAGCATGGGATTATAGTAACCCACATACCAGTCTTTAAAGTCCTTGGTGCGGTAGATGTAATTGGTAAAATGTCTGCAGGGCAAAAGCTCACAGGCAATCATATAATACCAGCCCTCAGAATACTTGAGCCAAGGACCGCCGCTGTAACGCTCTTTGGTAAAGCTTAAGTCATAGTCCATAAAGGTCCATTCACGCATATCCGGTGAGGTTGCAAAAAAGTGGGTAAACCCTGTGCCAATGTGTTCAACCGGGTGGCTTGCCTCCATTAAAATGACATAGCCGTCGGGACCTTTGGTGAGACCTGTGTTATAGTAAACCCAGCCGGGATTAGAAAGCAGCACGCGCTCCTCCCAATTAATTAAATCTTTACTTTCATAAACATTAATAGTGCCGCGGTCTTTCATATCAACACCGGTAACATAAATGGTGTCATCTTCCACATACGCTGCGTGGAAGTAGCTGTCTTCTGCAAAGCGGGACAGCACCTTACCGGTTTCAACATCACGAATGATGGCGCAGCTTGGAACAGATGAATCAACGCCGTTAGTGGGGTCATCCAGCTCCATACGCATAAGTCTGCCATTCCACACAAAAGGTGTCATTTCACCGCCCGGACTGCAAGCGCCCAGCTTTTTAATTTTGGGGTAGCCGTTTTTCATAATGGTTTTGTCATCATAGTTAATTTCTTTAATTCTCATAAAAAGTCACTCCTACCAAATAATTTACAAATTAACTATAATACATCATCATCAAAAATTCTAGCACTATTATGCTAAAAAGTATAAAAATATTATTATATTTGCATTTTTACTTGGATTATGATACAATAAAACATAAATATTTTGCTTTTCAGGTGAAGTCCTATGAAACAGACCTTATTCCACGAAGCTGAACGGCGAGGAACGCCTAACTTCCCCATCAGCTTTTACCACGTTGACGAAAACCACCCCCGTTACCAGATGCGAACCCAATGGCACAGCGATGTAGAGCTTGACCGGGTGCTTGAGGGGAACCTGACCGTTCAGCTGGGAAATCAGACTTATGAAATGACAAAAGGAGATAGCCTTTTAATCCCCGGCGGTGTCATCCACGGTGCTGAGGCAAAGCATTGCGTATATGAATGTGTGGTGTTTGCCCCAACAGTTCTGTATTCTACCCTGCAACACCGTACAGAGGCGAAAAGAAAGCTCAACAAGCCCGTATTTTTTGCGGATAATGAGAAGGTAAACCGCATTTTTGAAGGCTTAAAAAATCCTGATTCCGGTTACGAATTTCAAGTAGTCGGCAATTTATATTGCCTGATATATGATGCCATCAGCAGGCAAAAAAGTGCCATACAAGACACCACCGACTATCGCATTGACCAGATCAAAACCGCTATCAGCTTTATTGAAGAAAACTACCCTCGCACCATTACTCTCGCCTCTCTGTCCGCCGCCTGCTCTATGAGCCCCAACTATTTTTGCAGGTTCTTTAAAGAGGTTACGGGGCAAACCCCAGTGGAATATATCACTTCATATCGGGTAGAGGCAGCCTGCGAAATGCTCCTTGCCGGCAACACCGTAACCGATACTGCCTTAACCTGCGGCTTTAATGACCTTAGCTATTTTATCCACGTTTTCAAAAAGCAAATGGGCATTTCACCGAAACAGTACGCCAAAATATATAAGGAATAAAAATTTATAAAACGGTTCGTTTCTGAGACACTATGCCTAACAAGCGTCAGCTTAACTGTAGGGCAGGGGCTTGCTCCTGCCGACAAACGGAACGGATAAATCCGTTCCCTACAACACAACTCAATTTGCAAGGGCGGTCTCCGTGCCCTCCCGAATCTGCGGGCGGGGATGGAAAAGCACCCCTACATTTTTCATCTTTACAAATAAAAAAAATTGTGCTACAATGGTTGTACCACATCACAATTAAATAGACTAAAATATATTCACGAGTGAGAAACTACCTTTGGTAAAAGGTGTTCTCTCTTTTCTCGCTTGTGGGATTTTAGTCGGTTGTGATGTGGTAATCTAACCGAGGGAAACACTTTTTCGGCACATCCTTTGGGATGTGCTTTTTTTATTGTGAGGTGAGAGAAATGTGCAGAAAGCAAATCATTGATGAAGAAACGGGAACACCTTTAAAACCATCCCGGCAAGGCAAACGTTGCCCGGGAAACGGAAGCCATCCTGAATATTGGTGCTGTTGTGACGAATGCGATTACTATATGCACTGTTTTCCCCAATATGAATGGGAGTTCAAAATCAAAAAGCTTAAAAAACGAATTAAGCAGTTGTTCAAAAAGCAAAATACGCCACGCATTTAGCGTGGCGTATTTTGCTTTCATATCATCACACAAACACTGAAAGATATTATTTCTTTGTCTCCCAATATTCCTCAAAACAAATGCCCTTATCGGTTATTTCCTTTGCAAGTTCAGGAGAATCTATGTAGCGGAAGTGCCAGCATTCATAACCAATTTTTGTGATGGCTTCCTTACCCTTAGGATACCGCAGAATAAAGCCGTACTTTGGCAGTTTAGACTGCATGATTACATATAAATGGTTAAGTTCCAACATACCCTCTATGGTGCGGATGAGTTTGCCGTCAAGCATAATGCCCACATCAATGGCAAGACCGGTGTGATGCTCAGAATGCCCCGGCAAGGCGGCATACTTTCTGGCATAGTCCATACCGAATTTTTCCACGTACCGGTTAAAGGTCGCCTCCTGCTGAGGGATGGTTCTGTAAACGGAAATCAGTTCTGCCTGAATGCCGTCATTTTCTAAAAGATCATCTCTAAAGCGCAAAAACGCCTCGTAGGTTTTCTTTTCAATGCTGTATTCTTCGTCTGCAGCATTTTTAACCGTAATGATTTCAATGGTCTCTTCAAAATTCTCGGGTAACCTGTTGTCCTCATTAACCAATACAAGATAATCAGTTTTTTTGCTTTCACTCATAATAATTCCTCCGTTATTTTGTTAATAATGCAACCGTCTCGACATGTGCCGTATTCGGAAACATATCCACAGGTATGACTTTTTCTAAGCTATACCCCTCTCCGCACAAGAATTTTAAATCTCTGGCTAAAGTTGCCGGGTTGCAGGAAATATACACAATTTTTTCCGGTGCCATGGTGATGATGGCTTCTAACGCTTTTTTATCAGCACCTTTTCTTGGCGGGTCTAAAAACACCACTGCCGGGTTTTCTTTTTTCAGTTTTGGTGCAACCTCTTCGGCTTTTCCCAGAATGAACTCTGCATTTAAAACACCGTTTCGCTCGGCGTTTTCTTTTGCGTTCTCGATTGCCTGTGGCACCACCTCAACGCCAATTACCCGACCAGCTTTTTTCGATGCAAAGAGAGAAATAGTACCGATGCCGCAATATAAATCAAGCACGGTTTCACTGCCGGAAAGCGCAGCCAAATTCAGCGCGGTTTGATAAAGCCGCTCTGTCTGAGGGCTGTTCACCTGATAAAAGCTGTGGGCAGAGATGCGGAAGGAAAAACCGCCCAAAACATCTTCAATATACTCTTTGCCGTAAAGTAATTTATTTTGACTACCAAGTAGTAGATTATTTGCTTCTTTATGAATATTGATCATCACCGAGGTCAGTTTATACTCGGTTTTAACAGCTGAAAGTCTTTTTACAAATTCTTCAGCGTGAGGCAGCTTATCGCCGTTTATGGTGAGCACCACCATTGCCTCACGGGTTGTCTCAGCAAGGCGCACAAACAGTCTGCGGGCAAGACCCTTGCCGGTTTTTTCATTGTAAACCGAAATGCCAAACTCGCGGAGAAAGGATACCGCCGCCGACAGCCAGCCGGAAGCTGCACTATCACCCTGCCGACAATCGGAAAGGGGAATTAAATCGTGGCTCCCCGGGGCATAAAAACCGCCCACGGGCTGACCTTTTTTATCAGTTCCCAAAGGGAACACCATTTTGTTGCGATACCGCTCATTTTTGGGTGCTGATAGGGTTTTATCCACCACAAATCCGCAAAAACCGCCGATTCTTTGCACCGCATCCTCCACAATCTGTCTTTTCACTAGTAATTGCTCACTATAGTCCATGTGTGCAAAGTTGCAGCCACCGCAAACATCACAATTTTCACAAAAATCTGTACGGTGGTGGGGCGACTTTTCTAAAAAGCGCAAAATCCGGCCGTAAAAACAGCCGGATTTTACATATTCTATGATAATTTCTGCCACATCGCCACAGCAGGTTCCGGGCACAAAAACCACAGCGCCGTCCACGCGTCCCACGCCGTCGCCGCCTGCAGCAATGCCTGTTATGGTAATAACCGCTTTATCCCCCGCCTGCATAATTGTCCTCCTTAGGCTTCCTCTGCCTCCATTTGCATAGCTGTGCAATACACAGCACACTCTAAGCGCTTTCTCATTAAATCGCAAGACATTTTAAGAGGCTCGTTAATGCCGCCGCCATACTGCACCGCATTTGCCGGGCAGCCGCCGCTGCAGTAGAACTTCGCAAAGCAGTTCTGGCAGGCAGGCTTTGTATAAATATAGAATCACGGAACATATTGCTGATTTCCTGTTTTAAGCCCTGCTCTTTTACGTTACCTAGCTTCATTTCATCATTGCCCACAAACTGGTGGCAAGGATAGATGTCACCATCAGGAGAAACCGCCACATATTCGTGACCGGCACCGCAGCCGGACAGTCTCTTTAAAATGCAGGGGCCGCCGGTTAAATCCACCATAAAGTGGAAGAACTGAAAACCGTTGCCCTCACGTTTTCTCTTCACATATTCTGCCGCTAAGGCTTCATACTGTTCAAAGAGAACGGGCAGGTCTTCTTCACGGAACATATAGTCAGTATCAGCAGATGCCACAACCGGCTCAACAGAAATCTGCTTAAAGCCAAGGTCTGCAAGGTGCAAAACATCTTCTTTAAAATCTAAGTTCTTGCGGGTAAAGGTGCCTCTCACATAGTAATTGTCCTGATTACGGGATTCCGCCATATCCTGAAAACGGGGCACGATGGCATCATAACTGCCGGTGCCGTCAACACGGATACGCATCTCGTCATTTACGCACTTTCTGCCGTCAATAGACAGAACGATGTTGCCCATCTCTTTATTGATATACTCTTTTTTAGCTTCATCCAGCAGAATGCCGTTGGTGGTAATGGTGAAGCGGAAGTTTTTGCCGTGCTCTTTTTCAATGCTTCTTGCATATTCTACAATGCCCTTAACCACCTCAAAATTTAACAGGGGCTCGCCGCCGAAAAAGTCAACCTCTAAGTTTTTGCGGTGGCCGGAGGCTTTGATTAAATAATCAATCGCCTGCTTGCCCACCTCAAGGCTCATAAGACCACGAGGACCTTCATAGCTGCCGGTTTCGGCAAAACAATATTTACACCGAAGGTTACAGTCGTGGGCTACGTGAAGACACATAGCTTTCACAACAGAATCACGGTTGGGTCTGTTTTTTACAATATCAGTATAAGGGTCCTCGGCATATAAAATGCCCTCTTCCTTTAAAGAAATCAGCTCAGCCCAAACCTCTTCCAGCTCTTCTTTTGTATAGCCGGAGAGCTTGTCCAAAAATTCCTGCGGAAGTGCCCCTGCCGGTTCTTTTTCTCCCAATGCCTGAAGCAGGTCATAGGTCATTTCATCAATAATAGAAACCGCACCACTGTTTGAATCCATTACGATTTGGGTGCCGTTCATCGAAAAACTATGTACCATGATTTAGTTCCTTTCTTTGTTAAAAGAAAAAAGCAGGACCGGAAGTGTCCAGCCCTGCTTTTTAAATACTTACGCTCTTTCGCACTTCTGGTTAGCAACTGTGCAAGAAGTTTTGCAAGCAGACTGGCAGGATGTCTGACATTCGCCGCAGCCGCCCTTTTTAGCAGTTTCCTTTAAAGTGCCTTTGGTTAAAGTTTTAATATGTTTCATGTTTACTTCCTCCTTAGTATCTTTTACGCCCTGCCCTTATGTTAACCCCTAAAATACCGCCGAAAGCACCGCCGAATATTCCAATCGCCAGCAGAATCAATATGTAAACATTACAAAAGAACCTGCCGGAAACCAATAAAGAGATTACATAAAGTAGCAAAGCATATAAAATTCCTGTAATTGCTCCGTTCAAAAAGCCACGACCCTTGCCGGCTTTGGCTGAAACCATGCCCGCAAGCACCACACTTATGACCATGGTTATGGTTGTGATAAACGGAATTGAGTTCTCAGAAAGGCCTGTGTAGGTAAGGAGCAGTGCTGCAATAAAAAACACAATCAGGGTAAACCCCACAGCGAAAAGTATTGCTTTTCCAAATCCGGAAAACACGCTTCCCCACACACCGCCATCTGAGACAGCTTTATCGCTATACATATAATTCCTCCCGCCTAAGATGTTGTTACATCCTATGCTAGAGAAAGAATGTTTATGACAGCAACCTTAGTCTGTGATGAGCTTTTCAACTGTGCTGATAGCCCAACGTTCCATCAGAATTAACTGTTTTTCTGTATTAGAGCCGGTTTCAATAAAAACTTTGTCGTCTTTAATTCTTGCAACCTGACCAACGATACCGCCGATGGTTACAACCTTGTCGCCAACTTTTAAATTCGCCAGCATCTCTTTCTTTTCCTTATCTTTTTTGCGCTGAGGTCTGATCATTAAGAAATACATAACCGCAATAATCAGAATCATCGGAGCAAATCCGACTAACATTTCTACTAATCCAGCTTGTGCGGGGACATTGCCACCGTTTACAGCTTCTTCAGCAAATACTGTCCACATTGTTTTGCACCTCCGTTTAACAATTTACAATATACACTTAATTATACCTGCTTTTCCTTAATTTATCAATAGATTTTTCCAAGCTTTACAAAATACAATCAAATGGTTGTATTTTGTAAATCGTACAGCATTCCTTTGCGAACCGGCTCAGGGTCAGCCCCCAATGCTTTAGCAATAGCAAAGGCGAAATCTGCCGCTGTACCTGCCCCGCGGGAGGTGATTACATGGCCGTCAACCACCACTCTGTCTTCTTTTGGCGTTGCCCCCAAAAGCTCTTTTTCATAACCGGGATAACAGGTGGCACAACGCCCCTCTGTAATGCCAAACGCCCCTAAAATTTTTGGTGCCGCACAGACTGCTGCCACAATTTTTTCTGCCCTGTCAGCCTTTTTCAGCATTTTCTCCAGTTCACCGCACGCCTGCAGATTGTCCGACCCGGGCAAGCCACCGGGGAGAACAAAAGCCCTGCCAGCTTCAAAATCTACATCCTCCAAATACCCGTCTGCCACAACAGAGATACCGTGTGCGCCCGCCACCAGCAGGTTGTCGCTGATAGACACCGTGGTAACAAAAAGACCGCACCGGCGCAGAATATCAATCACGCTGATGGCTTCAATTTCTTCAAAGCCCTCTGCCAAAAATACATAAACCATACAAAAACTCCTTTCGTTGACTTTTTCATTTGTCTATATTATACTATTTTTATCCCTTTCATACAAGCAGAAAATGAAATAAATTTTACAAAAGGAGGCGCACAATGACGGACAGAATTTATATTGTGGATAACCGCTATTATGACACTTTTTGTCAAACCCTTGGCAAAGGGCTCAGGGTGTTGCCGTCTGTCACCTGCAAGGCGCTGGATGCGCCGGTTTCTGCCCATCCGGATATGGCGCTTTTTTCAGCCGGAAAAGGCTCTTTAATCTGCGCTAAAGAGGTGTATGATGACTATGTAAAAATGCTGTCGCCTTTTGGCATAAAGTTGGTACAGGGTGAAGCCAATCTTCACCGTGACTATCCTGAAGATGTTGCATATAATGTATTAAACACACCTGCCGGTGCCTTTGCCCGCTTTGACTGCACCGACCTGCAGATTGTCCATCTGCTTGAGAAAAAGCATATCCCCAAAATATCGGTTAAGCAAGGCTATGCCCGTTGCTCGTCTGTCACCTTTGGAGATGCTCTGATTTCAGCTGACCCCTCCATGATAAAAGCCGGCAAA
Source organism: Oscillospiraceae bacterium (assembly GCA_015068905.1). Classification (GTDB taxonomy): domain Bacteria; phylum Bacillota; class Clostridia; order UBA1381; family UBA9506; genus UMGS755. Next base: position 37,390 of record SVJQ01000009.1, read on the forward strand.
GATGCTAGGCTTTCGGTGCTTTCCATCTCACCGGGCTATGTGAGGCTGCCCGGCTACGACTACGGCTTTTTAGGCGGTGCCTCCGGTATGACAGATGAAAGTACCGTGGCTTTTTTTGGTGACCTTTCGTATCATCCGGACGGTGTAAAAATTCGCGATTTTATCACCAAAAAAGGCTTTGCTGTAAAAGAAGTCAGCCATCAGCCTCTTACAGACATCGGGACAATTTTCTGCATAGAGTTATAAAAACCGTGTATAATACATGGTATATTTTGTTTCCGAAAGGGAGTGAACCCATTTGCAAAACCGCATCACATTGGGGTTCTCAGGCGATGTAGGTGCCATTTCCACCCGCCTTTACAATCACCCCGAATGTGTGTTCCCTATTTCTGTTTCAAAGGATGAAGCCTCAGGCTCTGTCACCTATATTGATTTTGACACCGGCGATGATATTTTTGTTCTGGATCAATATGTAAATGTTTTGGCTGAATACATCATTGAACGCTACGAACCCCGAATGCTCAGGCGGATTTTAGAAGAAAATTACCGCGAGCTTTCCTCCCTGCAAAAGCGGGAGATTTTAAAAAATATCGAGCTGTTTTGCGATGACGCCGCCATCGGCTACAGAGCCAGAAAGCAGTCGGTTGTGCTCAGTCTGTATGACTATCTGGCAGAGGATTCTACCCTGCTGATGGACGGCTTTGTGGCTTTTCGCCTTAAAGAATATGAGGTGCTTCTGAAAACTCTTGCCCAAAAGCTTGTTGACCACTACCTGACCCGAAAAGAGTACGAGGAGTTTATTGCCCTGCTGAAATACTTTGTGAACATTCAGGAGGCAAGACCCGAAAAAATACACATTTTAGTCAGCGAAAACGGCGGCTATACCCTGCTTGACGAAACAGGCTGTGACATTACCGCCTCCTCTTTTGCAGATTTTGTGGAGGGAGAGGTGTTGCTCACCGAAGAAGCCTATGACGATTTGCTCATCAGCGTGCTGATTACCATAGCCCCTAAAACCATCACAGTTCATAACTGTCTTGCCATTAAAAATCACGAGCTGTTTTCAACCATCACCCGGGTTTTTGACGGTAAGGTTGACTATTGCTCAGACTGTAATTTGTGCAAAATCTGAATAAGCAGGCGGATTGATTTTTGTTCAATCCGTCTTTTTCTTTTCTGCCACCCTAAATTTTTGCATAATTATAGGAAAAGACTTGAAAAAATCCGCTAAAAACTATTGATTATGTAACGAAATTATGATAAAATAATGTTTCAAGTATATACTTTTGAGAGGAAGATTGTTGTGCAAAAGTTAGGTCTTAATGAAATCAGAGAAAAATATCTGTCATTTTTTGAAGGAAAAGGTCATTACAGAATGCCCAGCTTCTCACTGGTGCCTGAAAATGACCCCAGTCTGCTGTTAATCAATGCCGGTATGGCGCCCTTAAAGCCCTACTTCACCGGCAGGCAGACTCCTCCCAGCAAGCGGGTCACCACCTGCCAGAAATGTATCCGTACACCGGATATTGAACGTGTAGGTAAAACTGCCCGCCACGGTACCTTTTTTGAAATGCTGGGTAACTTCTCCTTCGGTGATTATTTTAAACACGAAGCGACAGCCTGGGCGTGGGAATTCATCACAAAAGAGTTGGAAATTCCCGTGGACAAGCTGTGGGTTACCATTTATCAGGACGATGACGAAGCCTTTGACATCTGGACAAAGGAAGTGGGCGTCGCCCCCGACCGCATTGTTCGCATGGGTAAAGAAGATAACTTCTGGGAAATCGGTTCCGGTCCCTGCGGTCCCTGCTCCGAGCTTTACTACGACCGCGGCGTGGAAAACGGCTGCGGCTCTCCCGATTGCGGCGTTGGCTGTGAATGTGACCGTTTCATTGAATTCTGGAACTTGGTATTCACCCAGTTTGACAAGCAGGAAGACGGCACTTATGAAAAATTAGCTAACCCCAACATTGACACCGGTATGGGTCTTGAGCGTATTGCCTGCATTATGCAGGGTGTTGATTCTCTGTTTGATGTTGACACCATTTACCGTATCTCTGAAAAGGTTTGCGAAATGGCAAAGGTTGAATATAAAAAAGACGAAAAGACCGATGTTTCTATCCGTGTTATCACTGACCATATCAGAAGCACCGTGTTCTTAGTGTCTGACGGCGTGCGTCCTTCTAACGAAGGCAGAGGTTATGTGCTCCGTCGCCTGCTTCGTCGTGCTGCCCGTCACGGCAAGCTTCTCGGTATTAACAACGCATTTTTGGCTGACCTTGCAGATACCGTTATCAATGAATCCTGCGGTGCTTATCCCGCCCTGTCTGAAAACCGTGACAGAATCAAGAGCATCATCCGTATGGAAGAAGAACGTTTCATCGAAACCATTGATGCAGGCTTTGCAATTTTAAACAGCTTTATCGATCAGCGCACCGATGCTGAAAAGGATGCTCCTTTCTCCGGTGAGCAGGCATTTAAACTCTACGATACTTACGGCTTCCCCATTGACCTGACCCGTGAAATTTTAGCTGAAAAAGGCATCAGCATTGATGAAGATGGCTTTGCAGCTGAAATGAACAAACAGCGTGAGCGTGCAAGAGCTGCCAGCAAAATGAACGATGTGGGTTGGGACGATAAGATTGCCGATATTTTAGTTGCATATAACCCCACCAAGTTTGTGGGTTATGATGAATTAACCACAAAAGCCAAGGTGCTGGCTTTGGTTGCAGGACAGGAAAAGGTAACAACCCTCTCAGATGGCGATGGCATCGCCGTGCTGGATGTAACCCCCTTCTATGGTGAAGGCGGCGGTCAGGTTGGCGACAAAGGTGTTATCTATAACGACCTTTGCCGTGCTGAGGTTGTGGATACCAAGAAAACTGCTGACGGCAAGTTCTACCACATCATTAAAGTGACAGAGGGTGAACTGAAAGAGGGCGACGAGGTTACTGCCACAGTTGACAGCGATTATCGTGCAGCCATTCAGAGAAACCACAGTGTAACCCACCTGTTGCACAAAGCGCTGAAAAACCGTTTTGGCAGTGAGGTTGGTCAGGCAGGCTCTTTGGTTGAAAGTGGCCGTATGCGTTTTGACTTTACTCTGTCTCAGTCTGTATCTCCTGAAGATTTAAAAGTGGTTGAAGCAGAAGTAAACCGTTACATTTTAAGCGCTCTGTCTGTTAAATGGGAGAACAAGCCCATTGACGAAGCGAAGAAAATGGGCGCAACCGCTATGTTCGGCGATAAATACGGTGATGTTGTCCGCGTGGTAACCATGGGTGACTACTCTATGGAACTTTGCGGCGGCTGTCACGTTAAAAATACCGCTGAAATCGGTCTGTTTAAAATTCTGTCTGAGGGTGGCGTTGCAGCCGGCATCCGCAGAATTGAAGGCGTTACCGGTTTTGGCGTGTTAGAAGAGCTTTACAGCCTTGAAACTGAGCTGGCGTCTAGCGCTTCTGTTCTTAAATGCGCACCCCGTGATGTGGCACAAAAGGCACAGAGCCTGCAGAGCGAGTTAAAAGCAGCCGGCTCTCAGATTGAAGCGCTCACCGCTAAAATGGCAAAGAATGCCGCAGCTGACCTTTTAGATAACGCAACGGTTGTGGGCAATGTTACCGTAGTAACAGCAAAGCTTGAAAATACCGGTGTTGACGGTATGCGTGCTCTGGGTGACTCTGTAAAAGAAAAGCTGCCCTGTGCTTTTGTTGCACTGGCTGACGTTTCAGGCGATAAGGTAACCTTTATCACCATGGCAACTAAAGATGCTGTTAAAGCAGGCGTTCACGCCGGCAACATCATCCGCGAAATGGCTAAAATCGCCGGTGGTGGCGGTGGTGGCCGTCCTGATTCTGCTCAGGCAGGCGGTAAGGATGCTTCCAAAGCAGATGAAGCACTGAAGAAAGCGATTGAATTAGTCAAAGAATCACTTTAATCACAATCCAAGTTCACGAAAAGAGGTGAAGCAAACGTGAATCTACCAAATATATTAACACTTGTGCGGCTGTTTTTGGTTCCGCTGTTTGTGGCGGTGTTTTATAAAGAAGACGGTATGCGGGTTTATTCCAGCCTGATTTTTATCGTGGCAAGCTTAACAGACGTATTAGACGGATATTTGGCACGAAAACTGAATCTGAGCACCAAATGGGGGCAGCTTATGGATCCGCTGGCTGACAAATGCATGCAGCTTGCCGTGATTTTAACTCTGTTCTCTGTCAAGTTGGTGCCTGCCTGGTTTTTAATTCTGCTTGTGTTAAAAGAGCTGATGCTGATTTGCGGCGGTATCTTTTTATACAGTAAAAAAACCTATGTCAAGGCTAACCACGCCGGAAAGCTCAACACAGTTTTTCTCTTTGTGGTGATGACCCTTATCTTGTTGCTTCCCTCCATGAATGGAACAGTTAAAAATATTCTCTTGGGTATCTCTGCATTATTGACTCTTTTGGCTGGTATCACGTACTTGTATTTATATTTCGTACACAATCAGTCTTTTAAGCAATATACATCAAAGAACAAGAAAGGAGAGTCCGCATGACGACAATCGGTTGGATTTTGGTGATTATTGGTGCACTGGTAAATTTCCTTGCAAAACCGGTGCTGAATAAAATTTCAAACAACAATGACCCGGAACAAAAATTGTTATACATTGTTAAAATCTTAGGTTTATGTGTGGTTATTGTTGGCGCAGTAATAATTTTTATGGTAGGGGGTAAAATAAATGGCTGAACAGCTGGATAAAATATATAATCCCGGCGAAGTGGAAGACAGACTATATGCAAATTGGGTAGAAAAGGGATATTTCACACCGGAAGTTGACCCGGAGAAAGAACCTTTCACCATTGTCATTCCGCCGCCGAACGTAACCGGTCAGCTTCATATGGGCCATGCTCTTGATGAAACGCTACAGGATATTTTAATCCGTTATAAGCGTATGGCAGGCTTTAGCACCCTTTGGGTGCCCGGTACAGACCACGCCGGCATTGCAACCCAGATTAAGGTTGAAGAAATGCTGAGAAAGGAAGAGGGCCTGACCCGTTACGACTTAGGTCGTGAAGCCTTCACACAGCGCGTTTGGGACTGGAAGCATCAGTACGGTACACGCATCATCAATCAGCTGAAAAAATTAGGTAGCTCCTGTGACTGGACCCGTGAACGGTTCACCATGGACGAAAACCTTTCAAAAGCTGTTAAAGAAGTGTTTGTTACCTTATATGAAAAGGGCTTGATTTATCAGGGTGAGCGCATCATCAACTGGTGCCCCAACTGTATCACAGCTTTATCTGACGCTGAGGTTGAATATGCTGAACAGAAAGGTGCTTTCTGGCACATTCGCTACCCGGTTAAAGACAGCGACGAGTCTTTTGTTATTGCAACAACCCGTCCTGAAACCTTGTTGGGCGATACGGCTGTTGCCGTTAACCCTGAGGATGAGCGTTATACTCATTTAGTAGGTAAAACCTTGATTCTGCCTTTGGTGGGTCGTGAAATTCCCATCATCGCAGATGAATATGTTGATAAAGAATTTGGTACCGGTGCCGTTAAAATCACACCGGCACACGACCCCAACGACTTTGAAGTGGGTGCCCGTCATAACCTGCCTATTATTAAGGTACTAGATGACAGCGCCAAGATTAACGAAAACGGCGGCAAATATCAGGGTCTTGACCGCTACGAGGCACGCCGCCAGATTATTGCTGACCTTGAAGAACAGGGCTTCTTAGTGAAGACCGAAGACCACGTTCACAACGTTGGTCAGTGCTACCGTTGCAGCACGACTGTTGAACCCATCACCTCCCGTCAGTGGTTTGTTAAGATGGGACCCTTGGCTGAAGAGGCCCTTCGTGTTGTGAAAGACGGCACTATCTCCTTTGTGCCCGACCGTTTCTCCAAGACCTATATTAACTGGATGGAAAACGTTCACGACTGGTGTATCTCAAGACAGCTTTGGTGGGGGCACAGAATCCCGGCTTATTATTGTGACGCTTGCGGTGAAACTGTTGTCAGCCGTGAAGATGTAACTGTTTGTCCCAAGTGTGGCGCTAAGATGCGTCAGGATGAAGACGTTTTGGATACCTGGTTCAGCTCCGCTCTCTGGCCCTTCTCCACTTTGGGCTGGCCTGAAGAGACAGAAGACCTTAAATATTTCTATCCCACCAGCGTTTTGGTTACAGGTTATGACATCATCTTCTTCTGGGTTGCCCGTATGATTTTCTCCGCTATGGAGCACATGGGCAAGGAACCCTTTAAGCATGTCCTCATTCACGGCTTGGTTCGTGACTCTCAGGGCAGAAAGATGTCAAAATCCTTAGGCAACGGCGTTGACCCCTTAGAGGTTATCGCCCAGTATGGTGCAGATGCTCTGCGCTTTACGCTGGCAACCGGTAACTCACCGGGTAACGATATGCGTTATTCTGATGAACGTGTAGAAGCCAGCCGTAACTTTGCCAATAAAATCTGGAACGCTTCCCGCTTTGTGCTGATGAACTTAACCGTGTCTGAGCGCAAAATTCCTGAAGCTAGTCAGCTCACATTGGAAGATAAGTGGATTCTGCATAAATACAATCAGGTTGTGAAAGAGGTAACCGACAACTTAGACCGCTTTGAGCTGGGTATTGCTGTCGGCAAGCTCTATGACTTTATCTGGGATGAGTTCTGTGACTGGTATATTGAGCTGATCAAGCCCCGCCTGTATGATGAGGATTGCCCCACCAACAAGGCAGCACAGCACGTTCTGTCTTATGTCCTCTCCGGTGCACTTGAGCTGTTGCATCCCTTTATGCCGTTTATTACAGAAGAAATCTGGCAGAAGCTTCCCCACGAAGGTGAAAGCATTGTTATCACCCAGTGGCCCAAATATTCTGACAGCTTAAGCTTCCCTGAAGAGGCTGCTGATATGGAGCTTGTTAAAAACGCCTTAAAGGCAATCCGTAACCAGCGCAGCGAAATGAACATTCCGCCTTCTAAAAAGGCTAAGGTTTATATCAAGACCGAAAAGAGTGATGTATTCAGTCAGGCCGCTATCTTCTTTGAAAAGCTGGCTTCCGCTTCTGAAACTGCTGTTTGCGGTGACGATTTTGTTCCCCCGGCCAATGCTGTTTCCTGCGTTGTTGAAGGCGCACAGCTCTTTATGCCCTTAGATGATTTAGTAGATAAGGAAAAGGAACTGGAACGTCTGACGAAGGAAAAAGAACGTCTCATGGGCGAAATCAAGCGCGTTGAAGGCAAGCTGAACAATCAGGGCTTTGTTGCCAAAGCACCGGCTCAGGTTGTTGAGGAAGAGCGCAAGAAAGAAGCTAAATATCGCGAAATGCTGGATAAGGTTTTAGAAAGCATTAAGCTTTACAGCTAACATTTTTTCGTAAATAAAACCGGCTTCGGCATAAAGCCCGAGCCGGTTTTTTACAATAAGATTAAATCTCTTAAAATCTCCCAATCGTCATTGACACAGTTTTTAAAATGTGATAAAATAGTTTTAAGAACTAGATGTCAAAAGCATCCCCACCTGTCCGACGGGGTATGTTGGCGCTAGTTTGCGGACAGAAAGGTTGTGACAAAGATGAGCGAATTTGAAAACGTAAACAACGCAGAAGTGAACGACGAACCTTCTATCGTAACCATGCTTGACGAAGATGGCAATGAACATGAATTTGAACACGTTGACTCCTTCCCCTTTAACGGCGAAACCTATGTGGTGTTAATCCCTACAGAAGCTGAAGTCGAGGCAGGCGAGCCGGACGAAGTGGTTTTCTTTACCCTGCAGACTGATGCAGAAGGCAACGAAACCCTGACCTTCGTTGAAGACGAAGCTGAGCTTGACATGGTGTTTGAAGAATTTAAAACACGTATGGGGGATGTATATGACTTCGAAGACTAAGGTTATGCTCCCAACGGTTTCAACGGCAGAAGAACTGATTAACTCCATCACCCACGGCCTAGGGGCACTTCTCGGCATTGGCGGCACGGTTGTTGCCATTGTCTGGGCGGTACTCTATGGAGATGCTTTCAGTGTAGTATCAGCCTCCATTTATGGTGCTATGCTCATTATTTTATACACAATGTCAACCCTCTATCATGCCCTGACCCATAAAGGTGCAAAACGGGTTTTCAGAATTTTTGACCATTGTTCAATTTTTCTTTTAATCGCCGGCACCTACACCCCCTATACACTGGTGTCTCTCAGGGGGCCTTTGGGGTGGACAATTTTCGGCATCATTTGGGGCATGACGGCTTTAGGTGTTGTGTTTAACGCTATCAGTATTGAAAAATTTAAGGTATTTTCAGCAATCAGCTATGTTGTTATGGGTTGGTTGATTATCTTTGCCGCAAAGCCCATGATGGAGGTGCTTGCACCCCCGGCTTTTCTTCTTTTACTGCTGGGCGGCATTGCCTACACCGTCGGCATTGTCTTTTTTGCACTTAAGAAAATCCGCTTTATGCACGGCATCTGGCATGTATTCGTGCTGGCAGGCAGTGTGTTACACTATTTTTCAATTCTATTGTATGTTCTGCCGACTAAATAACAAAAAACTTTATAAAGAGCTGTCACAAAACAAAGTCATTTTGTGTCAGCTCTTTTTTCTTGTTCTTTTTCTTAAAATCACAGACTTGTTCATAATTTGTTTACATTTTATTTATTGAAAATATTAAGAAAATGTTGTAAAATAATAAAGTATTTTAATAATTTTGTAATAATTTTTCTTGTAAAGATGTATAATAGAAACATAACGAAACATTTGCAAACGAGGTGTACTTTTGAATACCTGCAAAAGTCTTATAACAAAAACATTAAACATAATAAAAAAATGCCCGCAAAAAATTGCTGAGATGCATAAAGCGCTTGCACCCATAGTAAAAAAACAAGCTACCGCTTCTGCCGGTGCTTGCAAAAAGCTTTGCTCTGTTCTGCAAAACAAAATGACAGAAAAGGCAAAGCAGTTCTTCCTTTCCGGTGTGGTGGTTGCCGGTGCTGTGACTGCAGTTGTAATTGTTTTTTCCTGCACCTGTAGCATCGGTACAGAAATTTCTGTTGGCGATCAGGTTATCGGTGTTGCAAAAAATGCCGCTGTGTATGATGTGTTGCTGGAAAAGATTAACCATGAGGTCGGCTATGTAATCGACGGTGGCTTTACTCCGGTTGCCGAGCCCAGCTTCTCTACGCGACTCATTGTCAAAAACGGGTTTACATCTGAGGCTGAAATGGCAGAACGTTTAAAAGCTACCGGCACAGATATGATTCCGGCATACGGCGTTTTAGTTGACGGCGAGCTTGTGTTTGCACTTCCGAATAAAGATATGGCCCTTTCTGTCTTAACAGACTATAAAAACAGCTTTTTAACAGATTCTATAAACGGCACGGCATCATTCTGCCAGAACGTTGCCGTAACTCACTGTTTTGTACCAAAAACAGCTCTAAAGACAAAAGAATCAGCCACTTCAGCTCTGCAAAAAGGCAGAATAGAAATGTATCATCCCTCTGAGGGTGAATCCTTGGACAATATTTGTGCTCAGTTCAATATTACCATTGATGACCTTCTGCAAAATAATATTATTGCGGATGTAGAGAAAACCGCCACCGGTGTGTTAAGCATTCCTACAGGTATGCCTCTCATCTCGGTCAAGACGCAACAGGCATTGACGATTGAAGAGGTTTTACCCCGAAACACCGTTGAAACAGAAGATGCTTCTTTGTATGAAGGGAGCATAGTTGTTAAGCAAGAGGGTGCTGACGGGCTTAAAGTGATTGAAGCCATTGTAACCTCAGTAAACGGCATTGAAACCGAGCGAGATGTATTGTCGGAAAATCTTATTAGCGCTTCAGTTGACCACATTGTTTGTAAGGGAACCAAAAAGCTTCCCAAGGCTACAGCCGGTGGTATGGCCATACCGGCAAGCGGCACTCTGACCTCACGTTTTGGTTCACGCTGGGGGCGCAACCATAACGGTATTGATATGTCTGCTCCCGTGGGAACGGCTATTTTTGCTGCAGACAGCGGCACAGTAACCTATTCTGAGTACAACAACGGCGGTTTTGGTTATCTGATGAAAATTGACCATGGCAATGGTCTTGAAACCTATTATGCACATTGCAGTGAACTGCTGGTTCCGGAAGGGACTGTGGTGAAAAAAGGTGACCTCATCGCAAGGGTTGGTAACACCGGCCGTTCTACCGGCGCACACCTGCACTTTGAAGTTCACTTAGACGGAACACCCATAGATCCCCTGACTTATCTTGCAGGTTTGAAGTAATAAACCAAAGGCGGCAGCAGAATGTAAATCATTTTGCTACCGCCTCTTTTTCTTGACTTTCCCATCAAAGAAAGGTATAATATGTCTATCAGGAGGTGAACCGGCAAATGGCAAATAAAAAAAATGAGCAAAACCGTATGGAAGCATTAAAAAGCTATAGCATTCCCACATGGAATGAGCTTCCTAATTTAGACTTATATATGGATCAGGTCATCACCCTGATGGAAGAGTATCTATCTGCCTACAAAAAGCCGGAGGATAAGGTCATCACACCTTCTATGGTCAATAACTATGTCAAGCTGGGGGTTATCCCTAAGCCCTATAAAAAGCGCTACGGTCGCATCCACCTTGCCTACCTCACAATGGTTTGCTCGCTGAAGCAGATTATGCCCATTTCCGATGTGCAAAAACTGTTACCACTGACTTTGAAAGAGGATGAGGTCAAGCAGGCGTTCAGTGCCTTCAGCACAGCACAAAAGCAAATTTTTCAGCAAGTGACAGAAGGAGTTATGGCATCCCAGCAAACCCTTGATGAAACAGAAAATGCCACCTTCTCAGACTTTTTTGAAAAAGCCGTTCAGGTAGCATTAACAGGTAATATTTATAAAATTTTATCCGAACTGATTGCCGACCGTGCAAATTTGTTTAATAACTAGCCCCTTAGCTCTAAATCATCCAAAACCTTTTGAAAATGCTCCGGCAGGGGCGCACAAAACTCAACATAGTCCCCTTTTTCGGGGTGAATAAAGCCCAACAGTGCAGCATGCAAAAGCTGCCCTGTCAGGGCGTATTTTTTTGTCAGAAAATCGTTTTTCACGCCGTACACCGGGTCCCCAGCAACAGGATGCCCCAAGCTTTGAAGATGCACACGAATCTGATGGGTGCGTCCGGTTTCCAGCCGACAGCGAAGCAACGCACAACGGGAAAACTGCCGAACCACGGTTACATGGGTGACAGCTCTGCGTCCGCCTGAGGTAACAGTTGCCATCTTCTTGCGGTCCTTAGGATGGCGGTCAATGGCCTTATCTACGGTAAAGCTTTCTTCTTTAAATGTGCCGTGGGCAATGCAAAAATACTCCCGGCTGACGCTGTGCTCTTTAATCTGCTCAGCAAGCGAAAGGTGCGCTTCATTGGTTTTTGCAACCACTAAAATGCCGCTGGTGTCCTTATCAATCCGGTGGACAATGCCCGGACGAATGACGCCGTTAATGGCAGAAAGCCGACCCTTTGCGTGGTACAGGAGGGCATTAACCAAGGTACCACCGTCGTGCCCCGCCGCCGGATGCACCACCATACCCTGAGCCTTATTCACCACAATGACAGCATCATCTTCATAGACAATCTCTACCGGAATATCCTCCGGCACAGCCTCAAGCTCTTTTGCTTCGGGCAAAATAACTAAAACCTCATCCCGGGCTCTTAGCTTATAATTTTTATTCACTTGTTTGCCGCAGACTGTTACATCGCCGCTCTCAATCAGCTTTTGGGCTGCCGAGCGGGTCAGGTCTGCCTGCTCTGATAAAAAAACGTCCAACCGTGTTCCGGCGAACGTTTCATCACATAAAAATTGCATTTTCAGCTTCACTCATTCCGCTTTTTTCTTTTTTTCTTCCCGATTGCCCTTTCCCTCTACAAAAATAATATAGGCAGCCAGCAGAAATGCGCCACAAACTACAAAGCAATCTGCCAGGTTAAAAACAGGAAAGTTAATGAGACGAAAATCTAAAAAGTCAACCACATAGCCACGAAACAGACGGTCAACAAAATTTCCTAAAGCACCACCTGAAAGAAGCGCCAGCGATATGTTCAGAACACGACTTTGGGGCCGTTTTTTTAAGATATACACCAAAATTGCAACAAGCACCAAAACCGTAATGATATAAAAGAAAATAAATTTGTTCTGCAAAATGCCGAATGCCGCGCCTCTGTTTTCCAGATATGTTAAATGAAAAACATTTTTCCATAAGGGAATGGTATGAACCGGCTGTATAAACCTGCAAACTAAAAGTTTAGACAACTGGTCAAGGGCAAAGAGCAAAAGAGAACCGACAATATATAATACGAGCACGAACTCCGTCTCTCCTTAATAAAATTAAGGGCAAGGCAACCGCCTTGCCCTTTTGATCAGTTTATTTCAAATTACCTGCGCAACGGCTGCACAGGGTGGGATGTTCACCGTCTTTACCGACGGTTTCAGAAATCATCCAGCAACGTTCACACTTCTCACCGGTTGCAGCTTTAACCGTCACCTTAATGCCGGTTTCACCGCAGGTAGCATCTGCCGGTGCTGCGGAAAGGTCAGCAACAGTTGCACCTGATGTGATAAAGATGGTCGTCAGGTCAGCGCTTTCAAGCAGTGCTTTAATGTCACTATCAGCATAGATAGTCACATCAGCTGCTAAAGAAGAGCCAATGATTTTTGCATTTCTGGCTTCTTCCAATGCCTTGGCAACATCACTGCGTACAGAGAGCAGCTTCTCCCAGCGAGCCTCTAAGGCTTCATCACGCAAGGATGCGTCTACCTTAGGCATATCGTTTAATACCACAAATTCAGCATAGTCTGTTTTCTTATGAGGCATAAAGGACCAGATTTCTTCGCAGGTGTATGCCAGAATCGGGGTGAGCAGTCGAACCAGGCTGTCTAAAATGCAATACATAGCAGTCTGAGCACTGCGGCGTGCAAGGCTGTCAGCCTTTTCTGTATAGAGTCTATCCTTAATCACGTCTAAATAGAAGTTACTCATATCAACAACGCAGAAGTTGTGAATCAAGTGGAACACGCTGTGGAATTCGTAGCTTCTGTAGCTATCCAATACCTTTTCAACCAGTCTGTCAAGGCGTGACATGATAAAGCGGTCAATTTCCGGCATATCGGAAACAGCCACCATATCGGTATCGGGGTTAAAGTCGTGAATGTTACCTAAGATATAACGGGCGGTGTTACGGATTTTGCGGTATGCTTCAGAAATCTGTTTTAAGATGTTTTCTGAAATATGCATATCAGTCTTATAGTCAGCTGATGCAACCCACAGACGGAGCACATCTGCACCAAACTGCTTGATAATATCCTGAGGGCTGATACCGTTGCCCTTGGATTTTGACATCTTAGCACCGGATTCATCAACAATCATACCGTGGGTGATAACTGCCTTATAAGGCGCTGTGCCACGGGCTGCAATGGCAGTCAGGAGTGATGACTGGAACCAACCACGGTACTGGTCATTACCCTCTAAGTATAAGTCAGCAGGATACTGCAGACCTTCTTTTACTTCGAGTACGGCAGTATGGCTGGAGCCGGAGTCAAACCAAACATCCATAATATCTTTTTCTTTTGTGAAGTGGTTGCATCCGCAAACCGGGCAAACGGTGCCTGCCGCTAAAATTTCTTCAGCGGGCAGTTCATACCATGCGTTAGAGCCCTTTTCATAGAACAGCTCAGAAACTGCCTTGATGGTATCGGCGTTAATCAGTTCCTTTCCACATTCTTCACAGTAGAAGATGGGAATGGGCACACCCCATGTTCTCTGACGGGAGATACACCAGTCACTTCTGTCCTGTACCATACCGGTGATTCTGTCTTCACCCCATTTGGGCAGCCAGGTCACCTCACGGATGGCTTTAACAGCATCATCCTTAATTGCATCAACAGATGCAAACCACTGTTCAGCTGCACGATAAACAATCGCATCGTGACAACGCCAGCAATGGGGATATTGGTGGATGATTTCTTCAACCGCAAACAGAGCATTCAGTTCTGTCAATTTTTCAATAATTTTAGCATTTGCCTTTTCGTAGTAAAGGCCAGAGAATTCACCTGCTAAATCATTTAAATAACCCTTTTCATCAACAGGAACGATGATGGGAATTTCTTTATACTGCTGGCAGGCAATATAGTCCTCTAAACCATGACCGGGCGCAGTATGAACACAACCGGTACCGGCATCCAGAGTTACGTGGTCACCTAAAATGATAACAGACTCGCGGTCAATGAAGGGATGGGCACAACGAATCATCTCAAGGTCAGAGCCTAAGAACTCGCAAACCGGTGCATAGTTTTCGCGGCCGGCTGCCTTCATAACGCTGTCAATCAGTTCGTCAGCAATGATGAAATATTCACCGTCAGATTCTACCAACTTATAGGTGAAGTTGCCGTTTAAGGCGATGGCAACGTTACCGGGCAGAGTCCAGGTTGTGGTGGTCCAGATTAAGAAGTTAATCTTTTCCTTGGGCACGCCACAGTTATCAAATACACCGTGGTCATCTGTCACGGCGAATTTAACGTAAATGGAATTTGTTTTATCTTCCTGATATTCGATTTCAGCCTCAGCCAGTGCGGTTTCACAGTCCGGGCACCAGTAAATGGGCTTTAAGCCTTTGTAGATATATCCCTTTTCAGCCATTTTGCCGAAGATTTCAATCTGCTTTGCTTCAAACTTGGGGTCCAGTGTCAGGTAGGGGTCTTCCCACTTACCCAAAGCGCCCAGACGCTTGATGGAACCCATCTGCAGGTTCACATATTTCATAGCAAATTCACGACAAAGATTGCGGAATTCTACAGTATCAACCTCGTGGCGGTTGATGCCAAGTTTTGCAATGGCCTGACGTTCAATAGGCAGACCGTGGGTATCCCAACCGTGAATATAGGGGGCTTTAAAGCCGTCCATATTCTTAAAACGGGTGATGATATCCTTTAAGGTCTTGTTTAAAGCATGACCCATATGCATATCACCGTTTGCATACGGCGGTCCGTCATGGAGGATAAAGAGGGGTTTGCCCTCGTTCTTCTCCATAAGCTTTTCATACATTGTATTATCTTCCTGCCGCTTTAAAATATCCGGCTCGCGCTGAGGAAGGTTACCTCTCATCGGGAACTCGGTTTTTGGCAGGTTCAGTGTTTCGCTGTAATCCATCTGGTTGTTCATCCTTTCTTCGATGCTTGCATATCTCTATATTAAAGTGAATCATCTGAAAAAACATCAAATGATTTTAGTTCTTCTAAATTGATGGAGGAAATCTCCGGAGCAGACTCTTTCTCTACCGTTTGTTTTACAAAGGAGAAGGGAATGCCCTGTACCTCTTCCTCTGCCGGTGCAGCTATCTCTTCTTTAGCTACAGGTTCTTCCTTGGCTGCCTCCTCTGCCTTGGCTGCTGCCTCTTCTCTGTTCTTCTGCATCAGCTCTTCTACAAGGGGGTTTACCTTACGTTCCGGCATAAAGCTTTCTTCTTCCATAGCCTGCTTGCCGGCAAGCTCTGTTTTTCTGATAAAATCTTCTTTATCAGTCGCTAATGAGGGCAAGGTAAAACGATTGGTATCTGCATTTTCCACTTCATCAGGCTTTGCCTTGGGCGCTTCATTAGGCTCTGCAGCAAGCTCAGGAATGTTCAGGCTTGCAAAGGGCACTGCCGCCTTTTCAGGCAGGTCAGACAAAAGCTGCATATAGGTTGATAAAAGTGAATTCATTTTTGCTTTAAAGCCGTTCATTTCACGCTGCATATTCAAATAAGTCTTTTCCAGATTCGAAATAGAACGGTTTGCATTATTAACTGTTTCAGCCGCTTTGCGCTCAGCCTCTTTAATAATGGTTTCAGAACGCTCATAAGCGTTTTGTTTTATATCTTCCGCCGTACGCTGTGCAACTAAAATTGCATTCTGCATGGTTTCTTCCATGCCCTTATAGCTACCGATTGTTTCTGAAAGCACAGCATTTTTCTCTTTCAGCTCTGCGTTATCACGGTATAGCTTTTCATAGTCCTTTATCAAGTCTTTCATAAATTCTTCCACTTCATAGATGTCATATCCGCGGAAAGCCTTGGTAAACTCTTTATTTTCAATATCAACAGGTGTCAGCATATCGGCTCTTCCTCTCTATCATATATATTTTTTCAGGGTAATTTTCATTCTGCCTTTTCGGGTTTCACCGCCAAGTTCTAAAAGCTCTGCCCGACCGAAGCCGCGAACACTTAAAACATCGCCTACGGATAGCACAGTGGCACCCTTTTTGCAAAGAGTGTGATTTAAAGAAACCTGTTCCCGTTTCAGCATTTCCTCTGCGCCACTGCGGGAAACGCCCGTGAGCAGACCTAAAACGCAGTCGAGCCGCAAGGATGCAACAGTTCCACAAACAGGCTCCCAGGCTCTGGGCAAAAGATGCAAATCCTCCATTGGCGCTACCGATATTTTCACACCGGCACGACCTGCTTTGGTCAGGTTCATCTGAATGTAGTCAGCAATAGATGCACAGGCAAATAAAACGGCGCCGCCATCTTCCATAGCTACATCACCGATTAAGTTGCGTTCTATCCCCAGCCCCATAACAGAGCCCAAAATGGTTCTGTGCCCCAAGGGTTCACGGCTTGTGAGCCTCAGCGCCGTAATGGGAAACAACGATGCCTCCGGTTCCAGATAATCCGGAAAAAAACCCAGCATCTGCCGTTCACTGTCGTCATAGCCGCCCCAAAACATAAAAGGCTGCTTTGGGTGCAGATTTGCTTTTACAAGGGCAAGCTCTTTGGAGTCTAAAAAACGGCTGAAACACGGCTTTTTGCCGTGTTCCGCTATACGTTCTAAATCGCAAAGATGTGCAAGAAGTATTTTTTCATCAGGATTAGTATGCAATCGGAAAACCCTTTGTCAATTCGTCTTTAAAGTCACCCATAATGCCCACATTATAAGGTGCAATCAGGAAAATTCCGTTAGCAACCTTCTGAATGTTACCATCAACACCGTATACCGCACCGGAAAGAAAATCAACAACGCGGCGGGAAACATCTTTATCCAGCTTTTCTAAGTTGATGACAACGGGCTTTTTGGTTTTTAAGTGGTCAGCAATGTCTCTTGCGTCTTCGAAAGTGGTCAACTGCATAACAACCACTTTAAGCTGTGTGGAAGCCTGAATGTTTACAACCTTGCCTCTTTTGCCGGCAGGAATGACAGGTTCTTCCGGCTCATTGCGGGTAGCTGTCAAAAATTCTTCTTCCTCCTCTACTTCATCAGCAAGACCAATCCATTTTAACATTTTGTTCATGGCGCTCATACTAGTTCCTCCTCGTATTTTATCTGTATAGTTTAATCTTAATTGATTACTTAAATAACGCGCTGCCGATTCTCACAAGGTTAGCACCTTCTGAAATCGCTGCTTCAAAGTCCCCACTCATGCCCATAGACAAATACTTCATTTCGGCATTGGGGTACTGCCGGGTGCTGATTTTTTCAGACAGCTCTCTAAGCCCTGAAAAAACCTTTTTGATTTCATATTCCTCTGCCATAAGGGGTGCCATGGTCATAAGACCCTGAACCGAAATTCCACGAAGCTTTGCAAGCTCTTCAAAGATAGCTTCAGCAGACTCAGCCGCCTCCCCTGACTTACTTGCTTCGCCGGAGATGTTAAACTGAAATAAAACATCCTGGCATATACCTAAAGCCTGAGCTTTTTTACTGATTTCTTCTGCCAGATGAACTGAATCAACCGAGTGAATCAGCTTCACCTTGCCAACAACATATTTCACCTTATTGGTTTGCAGATGGCCGATAATGTGCCAGTTTGGCTCATCACCCAAAACATCATACTTATCCAAAAAGGACTGTACGCGGTTTTCGCCCAATTCTAAAACGCCTGCCTGCATCACTTCCCGTGCTGCCGCAGAGTCTACCGTTTTGGTAACGGCGACCATGGTTACATCCTCCGGCTTCCTGCCGGCAAGTGTTGCCGCCCGGGCAATTTTTTCCTGAACAGCTTCTATATTAGACCGAATGCTCATCGAAGCAGCTTCCCTTCCTCATAACTGTCGGCATGCATAATGACCTCATCATATAATCTGAGCGGATTCATATCGTCTGCCGAGTCAACAATTGCAATATCCTGTGTGTTATATAAAATCGTTACGGGGATAAACTTCATCATATCGTCCCTGCGGACATACACGCCGGTAACGTCGTCCTTCGTCCGCAGACTTTTAACGCTGAGACGATATCCGCTATAGCGGTGCTTGACAAACTCAAGGTTAACAAAGCGCCGCTTCAGGAGTGATTCTATATGGCGGTCACACCCGAGAACAACGGTTTTCATACCGTCCTGCTCTTTCGAGATAGAACGCACCATACCTGTCACCATATCACCGGACAAATCATAAAACCTGAGGCTTGTTCTGTCACCAACCTGCATTGACCCTACACGGTCTGCCGGCAGGTTCAGTACAATGAAATAACTGAAGTTTTTTATAATTTTACAAGACGCCGCATCCTTCTTCTCTTCCTGCCCGCGGTCCTGAGCTAACAGCTCTTCTACCTTCTGAGGCATAAGCTCCGTCATATTATCCGGGGTAAGGATACCCTCATACCCGTCAACAGTCGAGGTAAATGCGCCGGAAGTGGGGGCAACCATCTTGTGCTGTGCCGCACCAATCTGATTTTCAAGATCAGCCTTTTGTGCTTTTAAGGAATCCAACAGACTGCCGGCAGTACCGCCACCGCCTGCTACCTGCGCCTTTTTATCACAAAGTGCCTCAATCACAAACTGCGTCTCACTGACCGCCGCCATATCACCCGACTGAGCACTTTCAATAGCCAGAGCCGTTTGCTCGGCAATTTTCTGCTCCAGGCGGGACATATCGCCGGTGAAGCTTAAAAGATTTGTCTGATTGCCTTCCAGCTGTGCAATCTTTTTCTTTACCTGCTCTAAGCGGCTGCGAAGCCCTGTATCCACCGTGCCGGTGTAAATCGCTGCAATCTCCTGCCCACTTGCTACACGTTCACCCTCTTGCACCAAAGGTTCAAACATACCCTCAGCAGGTGGTGTGAGTACTGTTTCATACTTCACGACAATACCCTTGGTACTGACCATATCTTCCATACTGCCCTGACGCAGGGTTTCAACCTGGACATGGCTGCCCACAAGCGAGCGAATCGCATAAATCAGAACCAGAATAACGAAAATCGGTATTAAAATGTTAATCTTTTTCTTCATAAAAGCTTACGCTCCGTTTTTCCCATATTGCCGTAACATCAGCAGGCATTCAGCAAAAAAATATACAAAACCCCACTATGCAACTATTGTATCACAAAATTCTCTTTTATGCAACGATATCTGCAAAAAAGATAGAAAAAATTTAGATAAATTTTTGCAAAATAAAAGGAGCTGTAGCAAAATGAAATCATTTTGCTACAGCTCCTTTTAGGCTGGACGAAAAATCGTGCAGATTGGATAAACTGAATCCCGACGGCGTACGATGGTACGCCGAGAGGTGAAGTTTATTCAAAGCGCAAAGTTATTTTCTTCTAGAAAAATCGTATATAACGATTTTTCACCATAATTTTTTCTTTGTTTTTGAAGTTCTGGTTCAAGTAAACTGCATTATAACAGCATTTCGGCTGCTTTGCGCGGTCTGTGCATTTTGCTACAGCCCCTCTTAATTTCTACCACGGTTAAAACGCCGTCTTTTACCCGAAAGCTGACAGCATATTTTCCGAAATCCATTTTATAAATTCTGTTTTCATCATCCTGATACGCAGGTCTTGGGTCTTGCTCAAGCAATTTAACAAGCGCTCTTCTATCCTCAGCATCCACGCAGGATAAAGCTTCCTCCGGGAAGGAAACCTCCAGCTTATAATCCACAAAATCATCGGCAAAGCCGGACACGGCCTCAGGGTGGCTGTCAGAATACGCCACATAAGGTTTAATATCAAAAATAGGTGTTCCGTTTAAAATATCAGCCCCTGCCACCTTTAAAACACAGCCGAATTCCTCTGTTTCCTCCACCCCCAAAAGCCGGACAGAAGAAAGTCCCAAGCTATTGGGTCTGTAAGGTGCGCGGGTGGCAAACACCCCCATCCGCTTATTGCCGCCAAGCCTCGGAGGGCGCACAGTTGGCCGCCACGGGCTATCGGCACACTCTGAAAACTGCCAGATGAGCCACAAATGGCTGTAACCTTCTATGCCGGCAAGTGCCTCTTTTCGCCTGAAGGGCTCTTCGAACACAATGGTTGACACAACCTCTGGCACCAGACCGCTTTGACGGGGAATGCCGAACTTTTCGTGAAAATCGTTATAGATTGTAGCAATGACCTGCAATGTCATTGTATCACCGCCGGCTGTCTCTGAAGAAGTAGAAACCCGCTCGCCGTTCATAGAAAACCTCCTTTTGATAAATGCTGCGAAATTCTGACATAAGTATACCATTTTTTTCATAAAAGGTCAACAAATAAAAAAGCTGTATTTTATTAAAGAATCTGCTTTTTGTTCATACATTGGGAAGAAAAAAAAGATTGACGATATGATCATATTATGCTATCTTTTACTATAGAAGTTGCTTTACAATACATCCCCGGGGAGGCAAAAAAATGAAAGTTGAACAACCTTATGCTTTTAAGCAGAAATTACTGGCAATCCACGAAAAAGATGTGCGTGACCCAAACTATATTCCTGCAGATGATATGCTTGAAATTGCAGATGGCACTGTCATTGAAACGGATCCGATTGCCGATGAGGTTATTTCTGTAGCTGCCCACGATTTTGCTGACTTTTTAAATACATCTATGGGTGTTTCTGCCAAAGTATCCACCGGCAAAAATCACAGTAGAAGCGGTGTGATTCGTTTAGGACTTGCATCCGACTATAACGTTGATTTAAAAGAAGCCGATGGCTATAAAGGTTTTTTGATTGATGTAGCAGATAGCATCAACATTTACGGCAAGGATGCCCGTGGTGTTGCCGCTGCTCTTTTCTATCTTGAAGATATTCTCTCTATGGAAAAAGCACCCTATGTAAAAAAAGGTGAAATCCGAAAAAAGCCTATGCTTTCGCCTTTAATGGTTCATTCCGGTTATGGAATGGAAGAGTGGCCGGATGAATATTTAATGCGTATTGCTCACGAAGGCCGCGATGCTATTTTAGTATTCACCAAAGGCGTAAATGAAACCCGTGTCGGCTTTTTGGATTTTAATGATTTGATTGCCCGTGCTGCGCGCTACGGCATTGATGTATATGCCTATGCCTTTATGGCTGGTGACCCTCACCCTGATGACGAGCGTGCTGAAGCATATTATGACAATTTATACGGCCGTCTGTTCCGTGAATGTCCCGGCTTAAAGGGTGTTACTTTGGTGGGCGAAGCGGTGGAATATCGCAGTCGGGACCCCCATGTAGGTAAATTTTTAGCCGAAGAAATTTTTCAGGGTCTCCCCGGTGCAAATGATGTGCCCGATGGCAAGTTCTGGCCCGGTTGGTATCCCTGTGACGATATGCCGGCGTGGCTTTCTATGATTGAGAGAATCGTCCGTGCTGCAAAACCTGATGCTGACATTGTTTTGTGGAGCTATAACTGGGGCTTTCAGCCGGCTGAAGCACGTGTCCGTCTAATTGAAAGAATGCCTGAAAACATCACGCTGCAGGCCACTTTTGAAATGTTTGATGCAAAAGAAGTTGACGGCATTAAAACGGCTTGTTCAGACTATTCTCTATCTTTTATCGGCCCCGGTCATTACTTTACAACCGAGGCCATTGCCGCTAAAAAAAGGGGCATTAAGCTTTACGCCATGACGCAAAGTGCCGGTGTCACCTGGGACTTTGGCGTTGTGCCCTACGAACCCATGCCCTACCAATGGATGAAGCGCTTTGAAAATATGCGCTCTGCCATTCACGACTGGGATCTGTGTGGTGGTATGGACACCCATCACCACGGGTTTTATCCATCCATCATTTCTAAATTTTCAAAGCACGCCTTTATGACGCCGGAAGAGCCTTTAGATATGATCTTAGACAGAATCTTTGCATCTGAATACGGCGCTGAAAACTTAGAAAAAGTTAAAGAGGGCTTCCGGTTATGGAGCGAGGCCATAACCTATTATACCCCTACAGAAGGCGACTTCAGCGGTGCTTCCAGAATTGGTCCTGCTTATCCGTTCTGCTTCTTCCACAAATCAAAGCCCGAGAACAATGAAAATGCTGTTTTTGGCACAAATATCTTCTCCACAGAATATGCAAACGGTATGGAATGGGCAAGCTTTGTATCAGCTGAACCTCGTGAGCATATTTTAAACTTGCGTATCCATCCTGAGCTTGAATCTCTCAAAACCATGCACAAGCTGATGCAACAAGGTGTGGCTGTGTTTGAATCCATTGAAAGCAAAAATGACAAACTGCTTTCTGTATTAAATTTAGGTAAATACATTACAAACTGTGTTCTGACTAATATCCACGCAAAAGAATGGTATATTTTAAAGTGCCGCTTCCACGCTGAGTTTACAAAAGAGAGCTTACATAAAATACTGGACGAAATGGAAGTTTTGCTCCGTCGTGAAATCGACAACGCAAAGGCTACCCTGCCTTTAGTGGATGCAGATTCACGCCTTGGTTGGGAACCAACTATGGAATATTTAGGTGACCGTCCCCACATTGAGTGGAAAATCCGTCAGGTTGAATATGTGCTGAATCTGGAAATGAAGAAGCTCAGAAAGGCCATTGACCTATAACCACAAAAGAAAAAAAGGAGATGTAAAAACATTTTTACATCTCCTTTTTTTATAAAACCTAAATGTTTAAGCAATGGGTTCAAAATCTGCCGAACCGTGCTTGCACAGGGGGCAAACATAATCCTCAGGCAGTTTGTCGCCCTCTAAAACAAAGCCGCAGATTTTGCAGACATAACCTTTTTTACCCTCAGTTTCCGGCTTGGGCTTTACGTTGTTCTGATAGTAGGTATAGGTCATGGTTTCCTGATCAGAAATGACGCGTGCCTCGGTAATGCTGCAGATGAACATACCATGAGTGCCCAGATCCACATACTGCTCTACCTTTAAGGACATAAAAGAGTTAATATAACGGGGCAGGAAAACAAGACCGTTATCAGAGCGCAGGGGCTCACAGCCGGCAAATTTATCCGTCGTTCTGCCACTTTGGAATCCAAAGGTTTCAAACACCTTAAAGGGTGCGCTGACGGACAGACAGTTAACGTTCATAATGCCTGTTTGCTTGATAACATGGTGTGAATAATTTTCCTTGTTGATGGTAACAGCAATCCGGTTGGGTGTGTTTGTCACCTGGGTAATGGTGTTCACAATCAGTCCGTTATCCTTTTTCCCGTCATTAGATGTAACAACATACAAGCCGTAGCCAATGTTAAACAGGGCGGATAAATCGTTTTTATTGGCGGTTTCGCTGTGCTGTGCAATATAGTCACGGCAAAGCTCCTCAGCTAAAGCTTCAAGCTGTGCGCTGCTGCCTGCATCCAGTGCCGAGAAAATTGTCACCTTGTTATTGGCATAGGTAATGTTTTTGCAAGGCTCAAGCATTTTCGCCATCACCTTGTTTGCCTGCGGTGCCCAGGAACCGTTTTCAACAAGAGCAATGGTTCTGTTTTTATAACCACGCTCAGTCAAGTGATTGATAAACTCACGCATAAAGGGGAAGATTTCAGCATTATAGGTGGTGGTTGCAAGCACCAGCTTGCCGTAACGGAAGGCATCTTCCACCGCCTCTGCCATATCGCACCGTGCCAAATCGTTCACCACAACTTTTGGGCAACCTTTCGCCTTTAAAAGCTCAGCTAAAAGCTCTGCTGCCTTTTTGGTGTTACCATAAACAGAGGTATACGCAATCACAATACCCTCAGTTTCCACGCTGTATGATGACCAGGTATTATATAAATCAAGATAATAGCCTAAATTTTCAGAAAGAACAGGTCCGTGCAGAGGGCAAATAATGCCGATATCAAGCCCTGCGGCTTTTTTCAAAAGATTTTGCACCTGTGCGCCGTATTTACCCACAATGCCGATATAATAGCGTCGTGCTTCGCAAGCCCAGTCTTCTTCTACATCAAGAGCCCCAAATTTGCCGAAGCCATCCGCTGAAAACAGCACCTTATCTGTGCTGTCATAGGTTACAATAACCTCAGGCCAATGAACCATAGGTGCGGTGACGAAGGTTAAGACATGCTTACCTAAAGACAAGGTGTCGCCCTCGCCAACCACAACGCGGCGGTCCGCGTAGTCTGTGCCGAAGAACTGCTGCATCATTTTAAAGGACTTTGTGCCTGATACAACCTGCGCTTCAGGATACACCCGCATAAAGTTTGCAATGTTCGCCGAATGGTCCGGCTCCATGTGCTGCACAATCAGATAATCCGGCTTTCTGCCTGACAGAGCACCCTCTAAATTATCCAGCCATTCGTGGGTGAAACGGGCATCCACCGTATCCATAACCGCAATTTTTTCATCTATAATCACATAGGAGTTATATGACATACCGTTAGGGACATCATACTGACCTTCAAATAAATCTACCTCATGGTCATTGACGCCTACATATAAAATATCCTTTGTAATGTTCATCCTTTTCCCTCTTTTCAATTTTGTCATACCTGTATTTTACCACAAGTTAAAACCCGTGTCAATTTAGCAATTAGTCTTTCCGTAATTTGCAAAAAAAATCCCCGACACGAGTCGGAGATTTTTCATTGTATAACGAAAACCACGCGATAGTCGCGTGGTTCAATAGAGGTTAATCGATAAACAAAAATAAATCCAAAAGAAACAAACCAAAATTTAATTGAATAATAAAATGAGAATTTTGGCAACAATTTTTTTGTTATGCAAAGCCGCCCCTGTGTATA
>SVJQ01000033.1 GCA_015068905.1 Oscillospiraceae bacterium
CCAAAGGCTTAGAGATGGAAGTCATCGAAAGCGTACCTGTTCACGAGGATATTAAACTGCGCCGTGGTGACTATCAGCGCTATATTGATAACTATAAAGAAAACATCCGCCGTCTGGCAAAAGCCGGTGTTAAGTGCATTTGCTATAACTTTATGCCGGTGTTTGACTGGACACGTTCACGATTAGACCAGCCGCTTGATGACGGTTCAAATGCACTTGTATATTACAGAGAAGATGTGGCAAAGCTCGACCCCACAAAAATGACCTTGCCCGGTTGGGATGCTTCTTATTCGCCGGAAGAAATGACCGGACTGATAGAAGAATATCAGAAAATCGGAGAAGAGGGTCTTTGGGAAAATCTAGGCTACTTTATCCGTGAAATTATGCCTGTTGCGGTAGAATGTGATGTCAATATGGCAATTCACCCGGACGATCCACCATGGCCGATTTTTGGCATACCCAGAATCATCACCACAGAAGAAAATATTGACCGTTTCTTATCTCTTTATGATGATGTGCACCACGGTTTAACCCTTTGTAGTGGCAGCCTTGGTTGTGCAGCGTTTAACGATTATACAGAAATGGTGAGGAAATACGGCAAGATGGGCAGAATCCATTTTGCCCATGTGCGTAACATCAAGATTTTGGAGGATGGTTCTTTTGAAGAGAGCGGCCACCTTTCAAAATGCGGCTCTCTTGATATTGTAGAGATTTTAAAAGCGTATCACGAAGTTGGCTTTACCGGCTATCTGCGCCCTGACCACGGCAGAATGATCTGGGGCGAAACAGGAAAACCGGGATACGGTTTGTATGACAGAGCTTTGGGTGCTATGTATATGGCAGGCATCTGGGAGACCTTAGAAAAAGGAGCAGACAAATGAAATTACCTTTTGAGATAAACTTAACAGATAAAGTGATTGTTATCACCGGTGCAGGGGGTGTGCTTTGCTCAATGTTTGCAGAAGCCCTGTCTAAAACCGGTGCAAAAATTGCGTTGCTTGATTTAAATGAGGCAGCAGCTAAAGAAAATGCTGAGCAAATTGTGGCAGAGGGCGGCATTGCCAAGGGCTATGCCTGCAATGTTTTAGAAAAGGAAAGCCTTGAGGCGGTACATGAACAGATTATCTCTGACCTTGGTACTTGCGATATTTTAATTAACGGTGCCGGCGGCAATAACCCAAAAGCTACCACAGATGATGAGTATTTTTGCCCCGAAGATTTAGGCAAGATGAAAACCTTTTTTGATTTGGATAAATCCGGTGTGGAATTTGTGTTTAACTTAAACTTTTTGGGCACGCTTCTGCCCACACAGGTGTTTGCTAAGGATATGCTCACAAAGGATGATGTATCTATCATCAATATCTCCAGCATGAATGCCTACACCCCGCTGACGAAAATTCCGGCATATTCCGGCGCTAAAGCTGCCATTTCAAACTTTACCCAATGGCTTTGCGTGCATTTTTCGAAAACCAACATTCGTTGCAATGCCATTGCACCCGGGTTCTTTGTAACTAAGCAGAATGAGAAATTACTCTTTAACGAAGATGGAACGCCCACACCCAGAACGGGTAAGATTTTGGGTAGTACCCCTATGGGACGCTTTGGCGAGGCAGAGGAGCTCATCGGCACGCTGTTATTCCTGCTTTGTAAGGAAGCCTCCGGCTTTGTGAACGGGGTAGTGATTCCTGTTGACGGCGGCTTTTCAGCTTATAGTGGAGTATAGTGAGTATTTAATGGGGGGATAAAAAACAATGGCACTTCATATTTTAGATGAGGCAAACCGTTGCCTTGAATGCAAAAAACCTACCTGTCAGAAGGGTTGTCCTATCAGTACGCCAATTCCGCAGGTTATACATCTTTTAAAAGAAAATAAACTTGACGAAGCCGGAAAAATGCTTTTTGACAACAATCCTCTTACCACAATCTGCAGTCTGGTCTGTAACCATGAAATGCAGTGTGAGGGGCATTGTATTCTTGGCAGAAAGGGTGCACCGGTTCATTTTTCTGCAATCGAAAACTATATTTCTGACGCTTATGCACCCAAAATGGTTAAAGGTCCTGTTACATCTAATGGGCACAAGGTGGCGATTATAGGTTCGGGTCCTGCGGGGCTGACGATTGCTATCATTCTTGCTCAGTATGGATATCAGGTGACGATTTTTGAGAGCAAGGATAAAATCGGTGGTGTACTGCGTTATGGAATACCGGAATTCCGCTTGCCGAAAAGTGTGCTGGATGACCTGCAATACCGTCATATTGAATTAAAGGGCATTAAGGTGCGGCCTAACATCCGCATTGGTGATGCCGTCAGCATAGATGACCTGTTCCGTGACGGGTATCGGGCGATATTCATCGGCACAGGTGTGTGGCGACCGAACACCCTGAAGATTAAAGGCGAAACCTTTGGCAATGTACACTTTGCCATCAATTATCTGAACAATCCCAGCGTTTATAAACTGGGAGACAGGGTTACGATTATTGGTGCAGGTAATGCAGCCATGGATGTTGCCCGTACCGTGGTTCGAAATGGTTGCCGGAAAGTAACATGCTTTTCGATTGAGAATAAAGTTGCTGCCAGTACCTATGAATATACCTATGCTCAGCTTGAGGGTGTTCACTTTGAGTATAACTTTAAGCCTATTGAAATTTTGGATGATGGTGTTATATTCAGGAAGGTGGTAGAAAGTCCTGATGGAACAATCAGAGAGATAGAGGGGAGCGATGCCTTTTATCCCTCGGACTCAGTTATTATTGCTATCAGTCAGGGACCGAGAAATGTGATTGCCGCTACGACAACGGGGCTTAGGTCAAATGAGCGCGGCCTTTTGATTGCAGATGAATTCGGCAACACTGATCGGGAAGGAATTTTTGCATCAGGAGATGTGGTTAATGGTGCAAGGACAGTTGTCGAAGCAGTAGCACACAGCAAGGTCGTAGCTGAAACGATGCATCGATATATTCAAGGTCTTGCAAAATAAGATTTACTTTAAAAGGAGTGGCTTCTCGTGTGAAGCCACTCCTTAGTTTTATGACGAGATAGTATTTTATCAAAACCTATTAAAATATCCTATGTAAGGCAATTCTGCCTTAAACAAATAAATGCACTGTCTGGCAAGGAAAAACTTGCTAAGACAGTGCATTTATTAATTTTAGCACGGACGTGCTACTCATTAGTGGAGACGAGGAGAATCATTGAGCCGTTGGCTCAAGTCACTTTTGACCCATTGTGCTTCGCTTTGCACAAATCGGTACCCAAAAGTGACCTTTGCCGGTCAAACCTTTCGGATTTCGATTCTCTCTTACCTATAAGCAAAAAAGAACACACCGTAAAAGGTGTGTTCTTTTAAAATTCAGGGTCCCCGAAAAGCTGTTGGCTTTTTGGGGAAGAGGAGGAGCAAGGAAGCAGGCGAAAGTTTTTCTTGCAAAAGAAAAACGGAGCAAAGCGAACTTTGCTCCGACGTGGTGGAGACGAGGTGTAACTACTGGGTAGCTCGTCATTTGCTATATGGCTAGCCTGGGCAAGACGGGGGAGGTGTAGCTTTGGCGTGGAACACCTTAGGCGATTTTTGTATGCCAAAGTATGCTGGCAGAACGGGCTCGTTTTTGACATTTTTTGGTGAATGGTATCGACCTTTTCTTGCTGGTTTTAAATTTGGATATAAAATGAGAAAAATGATGATTGCAGGCTAAAAAGTGGCTAGTTTTGCTGTTTTTTGTATATTCCCTTTTCTTGACAAAAACTGCTCGGTATGATATGATGAAATCGTATTTTTGGGTGATAGGAGGGGTAGTAATGAGAAAAAGAAAAATGCTTAGAATGACGACAATTTTGATTTCGGTTTTGACAATTTTTTCGCTTTTAAGCGGCATGTTTCTCTTGGTATACAGAAACTACACAACCTATCATAACAGACTGATGACAATGCAAAAAGACCTTTTGATTAACTTTCAGTCCAAAACAGATGAAATTTTATCAACCAGTGCACAAACCATTGCTTCCTGGATGCTGGAGGATGGTGTGATTCAATTTTCAACAGAAGGAACGATTGATAAATTTAACCTGATTCAGGCAGAAAGACAGCTTCAAAAAAATGCTTATTATCGTGACCTTGATTGTATTTTAGGCATATACAGACCGGGAGAAGATGTGTTTTTAACCAATGCCGGCGTGCTCTACAGCTGGGATTTAGAAAAGCAATATGATTTCATTCCGGGTGCCGTTGGTTGTATTCAGGAACTATCCAAGCAAGAGTTTGTAAATAATAGCTATCTTTCTACGGAACTTTCCAAAACGGGTGAAACCCTGACTCTGCTTGTGAAGAGAAAACATCCTGCCAATCCCGAGGTGGATTTATACGGGTTTGTTTCTTTGAATTTGCGTAAAGTGGCAAAAGAATTAAGTCAATCGACCGATAACGTTTTTTTTGCTCAAAAAGATGATGCAACGTTTTTTGCATCTCGTGCGGAAAATGAAAAAGAGCGGCTTAAGATTTTGTCTGAACCCTCAAAGTTTATCTATGATTTGCAATATTCGGTTGGCTCTGTGACGCAAAGTAATACAGGGTATTGGGTTATTTATTCTCTCTTGTTTTTGCTTTTGATAGCGGCGGGCCTCTTTGGCAGTTTTTATCTTGCAAAGCTTTTAAATAAACCCATTGATAATATTCTTCGTCAGCTTTCTGATGATGAAACGGATATTTATGATGAAGAAGCCTATATCCGTAATCGGTTTGTTGAGATTGAGGCTATTAACCAACAGCTTGAAAACCAGGTGAATGAGCAAGAAAAATATGTAAAACAGAATTTTGTTCGTGACCTTCTCTACGGCATGGCTCGTGATGAAGAAGCGTCTGCTTTGGCAGAGCAATATGGCCTTTCTGTTTTATATGGTGATATTTCCATGGCTGTGCTTGAAGAAAAGCAGTGCAAAGCTATGGGCGGTGACGTGTTCAGCCGTATTGTTGCTCTTCTTGAAACCAAAATTGATAACAGCATTGTTGTCTTTTCGGGCTCGGGTCAGTTATCCGTTATTGCCAAACGGATGGAAAGTGAAATCTTTAAACGCGAAATTACACAGGCAATCCTGCAGATCAGTGAGTGGTATGGTGTTGACTATATCAGTGCGATTTGCGAGGGCAGTATGGCAAACCCTCAGGATTTGAGCCGTATTTTCGGTGAAGCTATGCACTATTTGCAAAGCGGCAATTTTGGCTATGACAAATTGGTTATTACAAAAGAAAATTTGTATGAACGTGATGAGCAAAGCTATTATTATCCCTTAGAATTTGAAAGAAATATTATCTCTTGCGTGGCCAATAATGATTTTGACAGTGCTATGCAGATTTTGGGCAATGTGCTGGATAAAAACCTGAAAGAAATGACCTTGGGTAAAGCTGCTTTGGTTGAATTTAAATTCGCCCTGGTGGGAACGGTTAAGCGTGTGCTTCAGGTATTGCAAAAAACAGAAACAGAGCTGTTTGGTGAAGGAAGCGTTTTATATCTGGAACTTTCAGCCTGCAAAACGCCGGAAGAAATCACCGAAAAGGTGAATGAAATGTTTGCGGCCATTCGTGAATTTGCAGAATCGGCTTATGTGAGTGCAACCTATGTTCTCATTGACGAAATAGAAAATTACATCCAAAAGAATTTCCACCGTCAGGATATGTCTCTGCTTCTTTTGGCAGAGTATTTTAACCTGACATCGGGTTATATCAGTAAGATATTCAAAAAGTGCAGACAAATTAATTTTAAAGATTATTTATCTGCATACAGAATTCAAAAAGCGACAGAAATTTTAGATGCAACGCCCTGGGTGCGTGTGGCAGACCTGGCACAAAAAGTTGGTTATGATAATGTGAACAGCTTTATCAGAAACTTTAAAAAGCTGAAAAAAGTGTCCCCGGGTGAGTATAAAAAACAGCACTAAAAATAGCGAATCATTATATTTGATTTTTAGCCTCTCAGTCAGACTGTACAGTAAAGACACAGCTTGGCTGAGGGGCTTATTTATTGTCTTTTTTATTGATATATCGTTTTAGTGGGCCAGAGCCATTTTTAAAGATGTTTTGCCAAATTTGTTCATTGATGCAGCTAAAGGACTTTTGATATAATATAATTGCAAAAAAGGGTTATTGTGTCTTGCTTCAAAAAGGCACATTGCTTCATCAAAAACTTGGGAGGGAGGAAGCAAAATGAAATGCAAAAATTTAATCTCGCTTTTTTTGTGCGGCGTGACGGTTGTCGGGCTTTGTTCCTGCAGCGGCTCGTTAGCTTCGCACAAGCAAGGTGAGAGAAGTTTAACTCATAAAATTTGCGACGAACCACTGGAACTGACATTGTTTGCAAGAGAGGTTGAGGATTACAGCGAAGAGAGCGTTTGGGTTGGTGCCTTTGACAAAACAAATGTTTTGCTGAGACCTATCCTTTCGGAAAATGTAACCAATATGGATCAGGCACTGGCACTTGCAGTTGCCGCAAGGGAAATTCCCGATGTGGTTTATGATTGGAATCGGGGGAACTTTAACAAATATGGTGCTCAGGGTGCTTTGATTCCGTTAAATGATTTGATTGACCAATATGCACCGAACTATAAAAAATTTTTGGAAGAAAACCCGGATATTAAATATTACAGCACAGCTTCTGACGGTAATATTTATTTTATTCCTTTTATTCCGGACGGGGAGGCTTCAACCGGATGGTTTATAAGGCAGGATTGGCTTGATAAGTTAGATCTTGATGCCCCGGATAATCTATCTGAATTTTATGATGTGATGGTCGCCTTTAAAGAAAAAGACCCAAATGGTAACGGTCTTCCTGACGAAGTCCCTTATTTTGGTGCTCGCGGAGATTTGGGTGGCTTGCTCAGCTTGTATAATGCCCGAAAAGATTTTGGTTACTCCGACGGCAAGGTTACCTTTGGCCCGATGGAAGATAACTATTTGCAGGCAGTGACAGAAATTACGAAGTGGTATAAAGAAGGCCTTATAGATAACGAAATTTTTACACGCATTGATGCCAAAAATTATTTCACAGCCACAAACACCGGCGGTATCACCCACGATTGGCTTGGCAGTACCGCTAAGCGAAACGATACCCTGAAAAATGAGATTCCCGGCTTTAATTTCGTTGTATTTAAACCACCGGCAGGCATTGATGGTGTTCGGCGTGAAGAGCGTCGCCGTAACCGTGCCGCGGGCGAAGGTTGGGGTATTTCATCCATGAATCAGCACCCGGTTGAAACCATAAAATATTTTGACTTTTGGTTCACCGAAGAAGGGCGGCGGATGGCTAACTTCGGCCTGGAAGGCATCCATTATGACGTGGTAGACGGTAAGCCGGTTTTTAAGGAGTCGGTTTTGCAAAAGGACGATGTTTCCGAAGTGATGAATTACATTCGCTCGTATATCAATTTTGGTTTTTGGCAGGATTATGCTTATGAAGAGCAATGGATGAATCAGATTGCCCGTGATGGTCTTACAATGTATCGTGACAATGGCTATTTGCCCAAACGGATTGAACGACCTATTCTAAGCTATTATGATGATGAAGAAAAGCAAACGATTCTGGAAAACAGGATAGGAGCTTATGTGGATGAAACTCTGCAGAAGTGGGTTTTTGGTATGAAAGACCCTGCCACAGATTATCCGGGCTTTAAAGACCGTTTAAGAGAACTTGGTGTAGAAGAGTATATTGCGATTGAGCAAAAAGCATATGAAAAATATCTGGCTGAGGTTGCTGAATAATCCATGCAAATCCTCAACTGACTATATAATCATAAACAGAGGGAGAGATACGATGTCAAAAAGTATGAAAAGAGTCATGTCGCTTCTGTTAACCCTTTGCATGGTTTTAAGCCTTTGCGTAATTGCAAGTGCTGAAACCAGCGACCGCGTTAAAACCCAGATGGAAGGTCTTGGTTTAATGGTGGGTTATGAAGATGGCGATTTTGGCGCAGACGATGAACTGACAAGATCACAGATGACCATGATTGCAGCAAGACTTTTACAGCTCGAAGAGTTAAGTCTTGGCAGCAATCCCTTCAGTGACGTGGCAGAAGACCATTGGGCTTCTGGCGTTATTGCTTCGCTGAGTGACTTAGGCATAGTCAACGGCGTAGGCAACGGCCTGTTTGAGCCCGAACGTAGCCTGACCTACCCTGAAGCAATTAAAATTCTGGTAGAAGTTTTAGGCTATGGTGACCTTGCAAAAGAGCAGGGCGGTTATCCTTCCGGTTACGTTATGCAGGCATCACGCCTGGGTCTTTTAAAGGGCATTGCCGCCGGTGATGGTGTGATCACCCGTGGTAGCGTGGCAGAAATGCTTTATAACGCATTAAGCATTAAGCCCATCGGTGCACATTTTATGCAGAACTATCTGGAACCGACCTATACTCTGTATGAAATTTTAACCGAGAACAAAGACCTTGTTCGCATTACCGGTATTTTAACAGAAACTGCAACAGCCAGCCTTGTTGCAACCGAACCCGGCCTGAAAGAAGGCTACGTGATTGTTAACGGCAAACGCCTGAAGACAGATGCTTTCATGGATGCTTACTTAGGCTATGAGCTGACGGTATATGCAACTGTTGATGAAAGTGACCGTCCCGTTGCAATCAAGAGCTTCTTTGTAACCCCGAACACAAGCGTTACCGAGGCTACATCAGAAGACACAACCTGGTCCGGCAACACAGCCACCATTTTAACAGCAGAAGATAAAGAAGAAGAAATTGAAGTACCCGGCACAGCCAAGATTCTGTACAATGGTCGTTTAGGTAGCTTCAGCGACATTTATTACGGTTCTTACACCTTTATTGACAACAACGACGATACCGTAGCTGATGTTTTACGCATTGATGAAGCACAGAGCTTTATTGTTGATAAAGTTAACGCTGCAAAAGCAACTGTTTACTTTAAAAATAATGCAACCTTAAACGGCAGACGTG
>SVJQ01000010.1 GCA_015068905.1 Oscillospiraceae bacterium
TATCACCAAGACTCTGAGCTTGACCGGCGGTGCAGAATTCAAAGCTTATGATCAGATCGACGGTGCTCCCGAAGAGAGAGAAAGAGGTATTACCATT
This sequence comes from Oscillospiraceae bacterium, assembly GCA_015068905.1. Classification (GTDB taxonomy): domain Bacteria; phylum Bacillota; class Clostridia; order UBA1381; family UBA9506; genus UMGS755. The sequence continues at coordinate 98 of SVJQ01000010.1, forward strand.
TCTACCGCTCACGTTGAGTACGAAACCGCTAACAGACACTACGCACACGTTGACTGCCCCGGACATGCTGACTACGTTAAGAACATGATCACCGGTGCTGCTCAGATGGACGGTGCTATCTTAGTTGTATCTGCTGCTGACGGCCCGATGCCCCAGACCAGAGAACACATCCTGCTGGCTAGACAGGTAGGCGTTCCCTACATCGTTGTTTACATGAACAAAGCTGACCAGGTTGACGATCCCGAACTTCTCGAACTGGTTGAAATGGAAATCAGAGAACTCTTAAACGAGTACGAATTCCCCGGTGACGACACTCCGATCATCGTTGGTTCTGCTCTGCAGGCTCTGGAATGCGCTGCTAACGACAACAGCGCTCCTGAATATGAATCCATCATGAAGCTGATGGAAGCAGTTGACTCTTACATTCCTGCTCCGGAAAGAAAGACTGACCTGCCCTTCCTGATGCCCGTCGAAGACGTATTCTCCATCACCGGTCGTGGTACTGTTGCTACCGGTCGTGTTGAAAGAGGTACTCTCTGCGTGAACGATGAAGTTGAACTCGTAGGTCTGGTTGACGAAGTTAGAAAGATCGTTGTAACCGGCGTTGAAATGTTCAGAAAGCTTCTGGATCGCGCTGAAGCTGGTGACAACATCGGTGCTCTGCTCCGTGGTGTTCAGAAGAACGAAATCGAACGTGGTCAGGTTCTGGCTAAGCCCGGTTCCATCCAGTGCCACAAACACTTCAAAGGCGAAGTATACGTTCTGTCCAAGGAAGAAGGCGGCCGTCATACTCCGTTCTTCAACAACTACAGACCCCAGTTCTATTTCAGAACAACTGACGTTACCGGCGTAATCAAACTGCCCGAAGGCGTTGAAATGTGCATGCCTGGTGATAACGTTTCCATGGAAGTTGAACTGATCACTCCGATCGCTATCGAAGAAGGTCTGCGTTTCGCTATCCGTGAAGGCGGTAGAACCGTAGGTTCCGGCGTTGTTTCTGCTATCATTGACTAATTAACGCTATCTTTCAAGAAGCCGAAAGTCTTATGACTTTCGGCTTCTTTTTTTATTCTATATGTACTTTTTCAGCTATGTTTTCAATATATTCTGCTACCACCGTCACCTCAATTGTATCTTCATCAATGACAGTAAAATTCATTTTGCTGTCCTTTTTCCTTCCCTGTGGTGCTGCCTCTTCATCAAACATGGCTTCTATCTCAAGAGCACCGCTTTGCGCCATGCTCTCCGGCGTCATTTTCTCATAGGTGGTAACGGTTTCCGTATACACCCGTTCCGTAACGCCAAAACCTAAATACCACCCGAAAATATGCACCTCTCGTTCTTTTACCGCCTCTGTGTATTCGTCAAACCTTGGCTTATCGTCAAAAAACAAATTAACGTCCCACCCAAAAAGATGCAAGGTATATTTCTTTTCCTTTTTACCGGTTTCGTTAACCTTTCGGCTCCACAAAGAAAATGCCTTCGTCTTTTCGTACCATACACGGGCATAGATTTCTGCTTCGGAATGTACCTTTCGTGGTTCTACACCCTTTTCACTCAGGATGAGACCGCTGACCAGTATATCCCCCGCGCGCACTGTATCCCCCAGTGCCACCAAGGGCGTACCGTTTTTGACAATCATAGAATCAATGACACCGTCTTTTGCCGCCTTGATATTACAAAAGGCGTCTTTATCAAAAATATCCGGCGGCAGTGTTCGCTCTTTGACCTGTACAATTACCTTTGAGCCCCTCTTATCCGCCCATAGCCAGGAAAGCTCAGGCATTTTCACAAGCATTTGGTTCTGCAAATGTTTTTCATCCACAAACGGGCGAAATGCCCCTATGTTCAAGCCACACTCTGACAACACCTCGCGCACATAGGTGGCCGAAACGGTTTCACAGCCTGTGACTTCTATCTTCCATATAAATTGATTCATCACAATCAAAAGCAGAAAAAATACAGCTAAGCCAATGAGAAACCACATACGTTTTTTCAAGCGTTTGATGACCGTAGGTAAGCCGCACTTTTTTATAATTTTGACCTGAACACCGGTTTTTTTTACCACCTGCGGTAGCAGACGAAACCCACGGTTGCTGATAGAGCATTTAAACACAGTTTGTGAACACGAGAACAAATCCCAGATTAAAATGTGCCGCGCCGCGCAAACATTAAAAAAACGCTCCGGATATTTGCCTGTTACTGTAATGACCAAGTAACCGCGAAGATATTGAAACAGTCTGGTTAACAGCATTATGACTCTCCTTTATGATACAGCAAACGCCACGCCGCAAATGATGCCCCGAACTAAAATTTCTTCATCTGTTATGGCTACAATCTGCAGTTCTCTGCCGGAAATGATAATCCGGTAGTGCTTGCTTCTGAGACGAATTTCCTCCGGCTCATAGCCCTCAATACTTTTATAATTTTCCACCGTCATCTCACGGTTATCGTTAATGGTAATACGAGGCACATCTGCCACCATATCAAGAGAAACATCCAAAATGCCGGAAAGCTTTCCGGCAATATTTTTTTCCTTTTTTTTTCGCATTCTGTTATCACCTCGTATGTTATTTTTATGCGATTTGCTTCATAATCATTACTATAAATCCGTTTAAGGAATGATACTGTGAATGTTAATTTACTAATTCTTCGCCTGAAAAAGCTCATTACATACGGTACTGCTTTGCTACTCCTTTTGCTGATTTTACTGCAATCAGAGCGCGCCATCATTGCCGTGCAAAACACGTTAGTGCTTTGTTATAAAACTGTGATTCCCTCCTTGTTTCCTTTCTTCGTTTTGTCCGGCATATTAACTGCCGGCAGCTTCATCAAAACCGTGGCAAAATGGCTATCGCCTATTATGAAGCCTATCTTCGGCATTAGCGGTGCCGGTGCCCTGCCCTTTGTCATTGGAATCGTCAGTGGCTATCCTATGGGGGCTAGCGTCTGTGCCGAGCTATACCGTTCAGGTGCTATCACCCGGAGGGAAGCTATGCGGCTGTTGCCCTTTTCAAACAATTCCGGACCCTTGTTTATCATCGGTGCTGTTGGTACGGCTATGCTCGGCGACCCACACGTCGGCGTGGTTTTGTATGGCGTTCACATTGCCTGCGCTATTTTGGTTGGCATTTGTTTTCGGTTTTACCATGGGGCAGAACGCCACTATGAAAGGATGCCCACTAAAAAAATTACTTCTGCCGTCTCTTTTTCGCAGATTATGGCAAACAGCGTGAGTACTATGCTCTTAGTCTGCGGTTTTATTATCTTTTTCGCCGTCATAACAGCTTGTATCATGCCGATGATAAACTCACTCTTTCCAAAATCCTTTTCTCTGTTGGTAAACAGTATTTTAGAGGTGACAAACGGTGCCTTTACCATTGTCCACGCGCCGCTTTCTCCCAGACTGATGCTCAGCTTTTTATCAGCAGCTATCGGCTTCGGTGGTATTTGTGTGATGATGCAGGTATCTGGCATCATCACCCCTGTCGGTCTTTCCGTCAAGACCTATGCTGTGGGCAAAGCTCTTCACGGGTTGTTATCAGGCATTATGTGCTACTTGGTTTATCCTTTTGCCTCTATAGATGTGGCCCCTGCCTTTGCCGTCATCCCTCCGATTTCGCCGGCGGCGGATTTAACAAGCCTTGTCATTTTACTTTCCGTCGCTGTTTGCTTGTGTCTGATCATTCCCCATAAAAAGCAGGGTAAAACTGCAAAAAATTAGCATAAATTTTCTTCCTTTTGCATACATATATATTTGTACGCGTTTTTTGATACTAATAAAGGACGAGGATAACATGACAGAAAAACCACTTTACAGAACACCAAACAACAAAGATTTTGACCGATTTCACAAGGGCGAGTGTGATTATGCATATCAGTTCATGGGTGCACACCGTATAAACGATTCTATGTATGTTTTCAGAGTTTGGGCACCCAATGCTAAAACAGTATCCGTCGTAGGCGATTTTAATCACTGGGACAGGAGCTGTCACCCCATGGTACGGATAACACAGGGTGGCATCTGGGAACTGACGGTTCAGGGCTTGTCCGTTTTTGATTTATATAAATATTCTGTTGAAACGCCTCGGGGCGACATTCGCTTAAAGGCGGACCCCTACGGCTTTCATTTTGAAACCCGCCCGGGCACCGCAACAAAGCTGTATGAGCCGGAAGAATTTCAATGGACAGACAGCGCATTCAGGCGCAGGCAGGCAAAGAAAAACCCTCTGGAATCACCTATGAACATCTATGAACTGCACCCCGGTTCGTGGCGCAGGTTTGCGGATGGTGAGACCTTCAGCTACCAAAAGCTTGCACAGGAGCTTGTCCCCTACATCTCTGAAATGGGTTATACACACATTGAACTTTTGCCCATTAGCGAATATCCCTTTGACGGGTCCTGGGGCTATCAGGTGACCGGTTACTATGCTCCCACCTCCCGCTATGGCACACCGGATGATTTTATGTACTTTGTAAACCACTGTCACGCCTTTGGCATTGGTGTGATTTTGGACTGGGTGGCGGCTCACTTTCCAAAAGATTCTATGGGACTTTATGAATTTGACGGCACCTGCTGCTATGAATATGCAGATCCCTTAAAAAATGAGCATCCCGATTGGGGAACACGGATTTTTGATTATGAACGTGGCGAGGTGCAGTCCTTTTTAATTTCCAATGTGATGTTCTTTCTAGACCTGTATCATATTGACGGCATCAGGGTAGATGCCGTTGCCTCTATGCTCTACTTAGACTATGGAAAAAAGGAGGGTGCCTGGCGCCCTAACGCCTATGGTGGAAAAGAGAACTTAGGTGCCGTGGCGTTTTTGCAAAAGCTGAACCAAGCGGCTTTTTTAAAGCACCCTTCTGTTTTAATGATTGCAGAGGAATCCACCGCCTGGCCTATGGTCACAAAGCCCACAGAGCTTGGTGGGCTGGGATTTTTGTTTAAATGGAATATGGGCTGGATGAACGATGCTCTCTCCTATATGTCAAAGGACCCCTTTTTTCGCAAGAGTGTTCATAACCAGCTTACTTTTTCCATGACCTATGCCTTTTCAGAAAATTATATTTTGCCCCTTTCCCACGATGAGGTTGTGCACGGTAAATGCTCACTGATTAACAAAATGCCCGGTGCCTATGAGCAGAAGTTTGCAAACCTTCGTGCATTTTTAGCCTATCAGATAGCACACCCCGGTAAGAAGCTTTTGTTTATGGGCGGTGAGTTTGCCCAGTTTATTGAGTGGAATTACCAAAAGGAACTGGATTGGCTGTTGCTGGGCTATGACTATCATCAAAAATTTCATCAATATATGAAGGATTTGAACCATCTGTATCTGAAAAAAACGCAGCTGTGGGAGATTGACGACAGCTGGGACGGCTTTTTGTGGATAGTTCCTGACGATTACCTCCAGAACATTCTTGTGTTTATCCGTCGGGATAAAAAGGGGCGTGAGCTTTTGTGTGTGTTTAATTTTTCGCCTATCCTGCGTGAGGATTACCGTATAGGTCTACCCCACCACAGCCGGATTCGCCCTGTTTTTACAAGCGATGATATAGACTATGGTGGTGATGGAACCAAACTCCGCGGCAAGACGACAAAACCCATTTCTTCACACGGTTTTTCCCACAGTCTGACAATAACGGTTCCGCCCATGTCTGCCGTTTTTTATGAAATCAAGCATTTACAGCAAAAAGGAGATGAACCAACATGACAAACCGAAAAAAGTACATTGCCATGCTGCTTGCCGGCGGTCAGGGCAGTCGTTTAGGGAGCCTGACACGAAGCATTGCAAAGCCGGCAGTTCCCTTTGGCGGGAAGTACAGAATCATTGATTTTACCCTGTCAAATTGCGTCAACTCCGGCATTGATACGGTCGGGGTTTTAACCCAATATAAGCCTCTTGAATTAAATGAATATATCGGTAATGGTCAGCCCTGGGGCTTAGACCGTAACCGTGGCGGCGTTCACATTTTGCAGCCGTTTACAAAAATTAACTCAAAGTCCTGGTATGAAGGCACAGCAAACGCCATTTTTCAAAATACGCGTTTTATTGAGCGGTATGAACCGGAAGGTGTTTTAGTGCTTTCCGGCGACCATATTTATAAAATGGATTATCGAAAGCTGCTCCGATTTCACGAAGAAAACAATGCCGACTGCACCATTGCTGTCATTGACGTGCCAAAGGAAGAGGCATCTCGCTTTGGCATTATGAACACAGGGGCTGACGGACGGATTTATAAATTTGAGGAAAAGCCAAAAGAACCCAAAAGCACAAAAGCCTCTATGGGGGTTTATGTCTTTCGGTGGGATGTTTTAAAGGAATTTTTGACAGCGGATGACCAGCTGGAAACATCAAGCCACGATTTTGGCAAAAACATCATTCCGGCTATGCTGAAAAACCAAAAAAGGCTGTATTCATGGGAATTTTCAGGCTATTGGAAGGACGTTGGTACAACCGAAAGCCTGTGGGAGGCAAACATGGACCTGCTGCGCCCTGACTGCGCCTTAGACTTAGACGAGGATGACCTGCGTATTTATGCCCGAAGCTTTGACGCACCCCCTACCTTTGTAGCAAGTAGCGCCACTCTTGAAAACTGTATGATTACAAAAGGGTGTGAGATTCACGGGCACATTGCTGACTCAGTTATCTCATCAGGGTGCACCATTTATGAAGGTGCAACTGTAGAAAATTCTGTACTGTTGCCCGGCGTAACCGTTAAAAGCGGTGCCTGCATCCGCTATGCCATTGTGGGGCAAGGAGCCGTGATTGAGAACGGCGCCGTTGTAGGGCTATCAGAATCTGACGGGCTGCGCCCTGCAATCACCGTCATTGGCGACAAAAAGAAAATTGTGCAAAAACCGGCATAAAAAGGAGGGATACCTATGAATATGATGGGAGTTATTTTTTCAAACGTTTATGATGAACGCTTAGGTGAGGTCACCGCCCGAAGAACCGTGGCATCCCTCCCCTTTGGCGGCAGATATCGGCTCATTGACTTTGTGCTGTCTTCTATGGTGAACGCCGGTATAACCAACGTAGGCGTGATTACCAAGCAAAATTATCAGTCCCTGATGGACCATTTGGGGAGCGGTGCTGAGTGGGACCTAGACCGCAAGGTAGATGGCCTTTTTATTCTGCCTCCCTTTGGTCAGGGGCAAAAAAGTGTGTACCGTGGCAAACTGGAAGCCCTGTGGGGCGCCCGCAAATTTTTAGAGCGCTCCAATGAAGAATATGTTCTGCTAGCCGATACCAACATTATTTGCAGCATTGACTACCGCAAAATGTTAAAGCGTCACATTGAATCAGGGGCGCAAATCAGTATGATTACCACCCGTGAAGAAATATCTGGCCTGGGTGACAGCTGTGATGTTGTGGTGCGAAGTGACACCACGGGTCGCGTCAAGGATGTGCTAATGCACTACGGTATCCCCGGTATTGAAAACGCCGGCATGGGTATGTACATCTTAAAGCGAACATTTTTAATTGAACTGTTAAGAAAATCCCATTCTTACAATCTGGTAGACTTTGAGCGTGATATTATTCAGGCAAAATGCGCCTATCTGAACATTGCAGAACTCCCCTTTGACGGAAAGATTTTGAGAATTGACAGCTTAGGCAAATATTTTTCAGCCAACATGGCACTGCTTGACCCCTCAGTTCGTGATGAGATTTTTACCCGCCACGGGCTTGTGTATACCAAAATCCGCGATGAAGTGCCCACCTTGTACGGAACGGGTTGCAAGCTCACAAACAGCCTGATTGCTGACGGATGTAAAATTTTTGGCACGGTGGAAAACTCTATTTTATTCCGAGGTGTAACGATAGAAAAGGGAGCACATGTCAAAAACTGTATTATTATGCAGGATACAAAAATTGGCGAAGACGTCCGGCTTGACTATACCATTTGTGATAAAGAGGTCACCATTACCACCGGTCGGGTTCTGACCGGAGCACCGGCTCACCAGATTGTGATAACCAAAGGAAAAGTGGTATAAAAGACAAAGGAGGAAAACTGTGAAGATTTTATTTGCCACCGCAGAAGCGGCACCCTATATAAAAATCGGCGGCTTGGGTGATGTTGCCGCCGCGCTCCCAAAAGCCCTCGCACAAGAAGGGGCTGAGGCAGCTGTCGTGTTGCCCCTTTACAAAAGCATCAAAGACCGCTATCATGGCGAGCTTGAATACATCACCTCATTCTCCGTTCCCCTTGCCTGGCGGCAGGTTTATTGCGGTATTTTTCGCAGTATGGTAGGAAGCGTAACCTATTATTTTATTGACAATGAATATTATTTTTTAAGAGATAGCGTGTACGGAAATTATGATGACGGTGAACGTTATGCCTATTTTTGCAAAGCGGTTTTAGAGATGCTGCAGCACATTGACTTTTTTCCCGATATCATTCATGCAAACGACTGGCAATGCGCCTTAATTCCTTTATTTTTAAAGGCTTTTTATCAGAATATAGAAGCATATCGCCCCATTAAAACTATGTTTACCATACATAACATAGAGTATCAGGGGCAAACGCCTTACAGCTTTTCTGAGGATGTGCTGGGACTGCCGAAAGAGTTTATGCCTGACATTTCCTTTGGTGGCTGTCTGAACTTTATGTTTTCTGCCATTTGCTTGTCTGACAAGGTTACAACCGTATCAGAAACCTATGCCACGGAGCTGAAAATGCCTTACTACGGAAAAGAAATGAGCCCTGTACTCTCAGGCATTTCCTATAAATTCTGTGGCATTACAAACGGTATTGACACAGAGCTTTTTGACCCGCAAAGGGATCCACACTTATTTCACCGCTACAGCGTAAAAGCTATGGGCGGCAAAAAAATCAGCAAACGCCGTCTGCGTGAATATTTGGGTCTCCAGCAGGATGAGGATGCACCCATTTTGGCCATGGTCAGCCGCCTGGTAGGTCACAAGGGTCTTGATTTGGTTGAGTATGTCCGCCACGAGCTGCTGTCCCGAAGGCTGCAGCTTGTGGTGCTTGGCACCGGCGATGAGCGGTTTGAAAACATGTTCCGTGAACTTTCTTACCAATACCCTGAAAGGGTCAGCGCAAACATCCGCTTTGATCAGGATTTATCCTCTAAAATCTATGCCGGGTGCGACCTGTTTTTAATGCCGTCAAAAAGTGAGCCTTGCGGACTTTCGCAAATGATAGCCATGCGCTATGGTGCTATTCCCATTGTACGTGAGACCGGTGGGCTGGCTGACACCGTCTCACCAGTTAACCCTGAAGAGGGCACCGGTCAGGGCTTTACCTTTAAAAGCTACAACGCCCACGATATGCTTGATGCCGTTGACCGTGCCCTTTGGTTTTACTATGAAAAAAAGCCGGAGCTTAAAAAGGTCATTCGCTCTAATATGGAGGCAGATTTCAGTTGGCAGTCTGCCGCCGGCCGGTATATGGCAATTTATAAAAGTATGTAAAATGTTGAGCCGCTTTTGCGGCGGAAAGGCTTTTGTATGATACAATTTGACAAGGAAACCTTAAAGAAAAGAATTGAAGAAACTATGATGCGCCGCTTTGGTTGCGCCCCCAGCGAAGCAACTAAAGTTCAGTTTTACAGAGCCGTTTGCCTGATGCTGCGTGAGTTGCTTTCAGATATGCACGGCGCTTATAGCACAGAAAACAAAAAGAAAAAGGCAAAACAGGTTTATTATATGTCTATGGAGTTTTTAACCGGCCCCTCCCTATACAATCACGCCTTTAATCTGGAGCTGAAGGAGTCACTCTCTGAGGCACTTTCAGACTTCGGCATTTCTTTTGAGGACTTATGTCACATGGAGCCGGATGCAGGTTTGGGTAACGGTGGCCTTGGTCGTCTTGCCGCCTGCTATTTAGATGCCCTCACAACCATCGGCGTGCCGGCTACCGGCTTTTCCATCCGCTATGAATTCGGCATTTTTAAACAAAAAATTGTGGATGGCTGGCAAATGGAATTTCCGGATAACTGGCTGGAGCTTGGTGACGTTTGGCTGCAGCCCCGAAAGGAGGATGCCGTTAAAATTGTCTTTGGCGGCCATGTATCAGAAAACTGGGAAAACGGCAAAAATACCATTACCTATCACGACGCATCAACTGTGGTTGCCATTCCTCATGATATGCTCATCTCCGGCTATGGAACCGAAGCGGTGAACCGACTGGTGCTTTGGAGTGCAAGCTCTGATGACCGGCTGAATATGGACTTATTTTCCCGCGGGGAATATGTCCGTGCTATGGAGGAAAGTTCAAAAGCAGAGGCTATCTCTAAGGTCTTATACCCTGCCGATGACCACTATCAGGGCAAAGAGCTGCGCCTGAAGCAGCAGTATTTATTAGTCAGCGCCTCCCTGCAGAGTATTATAAAAGACTTCTTTAAGAAAACCGATGATATTACAAAGCTCCCTGAAATGGTTGCCATTCACATTAACGATACCCACCCCTCACTTTGCGTGCCGGAGCTGATGCGTATTTTAATGGATGACCACGGCCTTAGCTGGGAGAAAGCGTGGAGCCTCACAACCAAGACCTTAACTTACACCAACCACACCATTATGAGTGAGGCGCTAGAGGTCTGGCCCGTTTCACTTTTTTCAGCACTTCTCCCCCGTATCTATCAGATTGTTTGCGAAATTGACCGCCGGTTTTTGCTGTTTTTAAATGAAAAATATGCCGGCGATAATACCAAAATCAATTATATGAGAATTATTGAGGGCGACCGTGTTAAAATGGCAAACCTTTGCCTTGCCTGCTGTCATAAGGTGAATGGTGTGTCAAGCCTTCATACCCAGATTTTAAAAGAAGATGTCTTTCGTGATTTTCATCAGGTTATGCCCGGCAAGTTTTTAAATGTGACAAACGGCATTGCCTATCGCCGCTGGCTGTGTCAGGCAAATCCTGAGCTAACCCGCTTTTTATGTGAGCTGATTGGTGACGGCTTTTTAACGGATGCAAACAAACTGTCAGACTTAAAGAAGTATAAAGACGATACCGCCGTTTTAGACGAGCTGCAAAAAATCAAGCTGAAAAATAAGCTCCGTTTGGTTTCATATATTCAGGAGCATAACGGCATTTTGGTTGACCCGGCATCCTTGTTTGATGTGCAGGTCAAGCGCTTGCACGAATATAAGCGCCAACTACTGAATGCTCTGCATATTTTATATCTGTACCGCAATTTACTTGAAAACCCCGATCAGAACTTTCAGCCACGCACCTTTATTTTCGGTGCCAAAGCTTCTGCCGGTTATGCCATGGCAAAGCAAATTATCCACTTTATTCACGCCATTGCGCGAGAAGTCAATGCAAATCCCGTCACACGCGACAAATTAAAGGTCATTTTTATGGAGGATTATCGCGTGTCACTAGCTGAGCTGATTATCCCGGCTGCGGATATTTCAGAGCAAATCTCCGTTGCCGGCAAAGAAGCATCCGGCACAGGCAATATGAAGCTGATGATTAACGGTGCCGTAACCTTGGGCACCTTAGATGGCGCCAATGTAGAAATCCGTCAGGCGGTGGGGGATGAAAACATCTTTCTGTTCGGTATGACCGCTGACCGGGTGCTGGCGCGCCTTCGTGAGGGGTATGACCCCGGGCAGATTCTTGCCAAAGATGATGTAGCAAGAACGGCTATTGACTATATGAAGCAGGGCGTTGGCGGCACAGACTTTTCTACTCTGGTGCACTCTCTGACCGGTCACGGTCAGGACCCCTATATGACATTGGCTGATTTTTCAGACTATGCCCGGGCACAAAAATCCGTTGACCGCACTTTTGCTGACCATGAACGGTTTAACCGCATGTCTCTTTGCAACATTGCAGGTGCAGGTATCTTCTCATCGGACCGAAGCGTTTTAGAGTACTGCGAAAACATCTGGAATGTAAAAAGCACAACAAAGTGAGGAATAAATATGGAATTTTTATTTGACAGCCGAAGCAAGCATTTTAAAATTCCCTTTGGCTGTATCAAATCCGGTGAAACACTCACCATCACAGTCTATGTAAAGGACGCCGGGGAAACCGGCGTCCTTTTTAAGCTTTTTGAAGATGGCAAAGAGCCTATATGTCACGAAATGAAACAGCAAGAGCAAAAAAACGGTTACAACGTTTACACCTGCTCTGTTGTATTTGAAAAGACAGGTCTTTTTTTCTATTATTTTACGTTATCTGCCTGTGAAGGTTTCATAAACATTTTTCGTGATGAAAAAAACAGACCTGTTCTCCATCACGGCAGTTCGTGGCAAATAACCTGCTATGCGCCATCATATTCCCTGCACAAGGAATGGTTGGGTCGTGTGATGTATCAGATTTTTCCCGACCGATTTAACAAGCAGGGTGATTGTGACACAAGTGACAAGTTAACGCCCTTTTACCTGCACGAATCCCCCGATGAACTGCCTGTGTATGAGCCGGATGAAACAGGCATTATACAAAACAATGATTTCTTTGGCGGCAATCTGCAGGGCATCATAGAAAAACTGCCATATCTGAAAAATTTAGGTGTCGGCACAATCTATTTAAACCCTGTTTTCAAAGCCTTTTCAAACCATCGCTATGATACGGCAGACTATCTGCAGGTTGACCCCTTGCTTGGAACTAATGACGACTTTCGCCGTTTGTGCGAAAGTGCTCATAACCTTAATATAAAGGTTATATTAGACGGGGTGTTCTCCCACACAGGCAGCGACAGCCTGTATTTTGATATCCACAACCGCTTTGGGATGGGTGCCTATCACAATCCCGATTCGCCATACCGCAGTTGGTATCAGTTTCATGATTATCCACATCACTACGCCACTTGGTGGGGCATTTCTACCCTGCCCTGCACCGATGAGATGAATCCTGATTTTTGCAATTTTATTTTCGGCAAGGTTACCCCTTACTGGCTCTCTTTGGGGGCAGACGGTTGGCGGCTTGACGTGGCAGATGAACTGCCGGAGGCATTTTTAGAAAAGCTCTACAGCACCGTCAAACAGAAAAATCCGGAGGCTATTGTTCTGGGTGAGGTCTGGGAGGATGCCTCAAACAAAATCAGCTACGGCGTGCGGCGCAGATATCTGCAGGGCAAAAGCCTTGACTCTGTGATGAATTACGTCTGGCGGGATGCCATCATCCGTTTTGCCCGTGGCGAGGCATCTGCCGAGGATTTACAAGAGGCGGTTATGACCCTCTGCGAGCACTATCCGCCTGATAGCCTGCATACCGCTATGAACCTGCTTTCCACTCACGACACTCCGCGGATTCTCACCACACTCGGTATTGATTTCGTTCCTGAAAGTAAAAAAGACCGCGCCATATTCCGGTTGACGGATGCTCAAAGAACGCTCGGCAAAAATCGTCTGTTTCTTGCCGCTTTTTTGGCCTTTTGTCTGCCGGGCAGCCCCTGTATCTATTACGGCGACGAAATCGGTCTTGAGGCCTTCGAAGACCCCTTTAACAGAGGATATATGGGAAGCATAACCGGAGATGATGAGATAACCGCTTGTTTTCGTTCACTTGCCGATATGAAGAATCAATCCCCCGCCCTGCGCTTTGGCGACCTGATACCCCTTTTTGCGGAGAACGGCTTGTTCGCCTTTTACCGAATAGAAGGTACTGAGAAAATTCTGTGTCTTGTCAATAACAACGATAAGCCAAGGCACTTTCATGCCGACGGCGAAATTTTGTTTGGAAAAAATTATACGCAAAAAGACAATGAGCTGATTCTCTTTCAATACGGCTGTGCGGCGATTGCTGTCACAAGGCAATAACTTTTTGCATATAATAGTAAAAAACCTATCCTAAGGCGGTGACACCATGCGGCTGGGCGATAAAAAGCGAATTTGCATCCGAAACGGCAAAGCCAAAAAAAGAAAATTCTCCATCGGGCTTTTGATGCTTTTGCTTGTCACCATGGTGTTTGGCGGACTGGTTTATTTTTTCAAAATTGTCCGCCCCGTTATGGTGGAGCTTGCCATGTCAGAGGTCACAACACAGGCTGAACTTGCCATGCACCGGGTGATTGGAAAAATGTTTCAAGGCATCGACTGTCGTGAACTGGTCAGAATCTCACAGCTCGAAGATGGCACCGTCAGCTCTATCAGCTCTGATATGAGCCGGGTGAACGAGCTAAAGGCTGAAGCCTCCATCGCCATAGCAGAAGAAATCGCAGCCATTGACCAAATTGATTTTGCCATTCCACTCGGCACCCTGACGGGCAACGACATAACCGCCGGCATTGGTCCACGGGTGCCTATACAGCTTATGCCCTACGGCAGTGTAAGTGTCAGCTTTCACACAGATTTTACTGAAACCGGCATCAACCAAACCTTGCTTTCTGTAAACCTGTCAGCAAAGACCACTGTTGGCATCGTGATTCCCTCAGCCACAATGACAGAGGAGGTCACCACCGACATTCCCATTACACAAACCGTGATTGTCGGCAAAATTCCGGATAACTATGTTAACATCGGTGAGCTTGGCGAAAATTATGAAAGCGATGTTCTGGATATTATCGGATAGAAAAAGGCGGTGTAAAAATGATTTTTTACACCGCCTTTTTTAATTAAACATACTGCACCGGTAAAAAAATTCTATCTTGTCACCGTTTTTGAGCTTATACTGTGAGCAACCGTATCGGGGTTCTATGCCGTTAACTTTATACATCCAGCCCGAGGTGTCCCCACAGTCAAATTCATACAGATTGCCAATGCCCTCAATATATGCTGAATTGTACATTGGATTGTTGACAAACTCTAAGTGAATCTTGCTGTTTTTCAGTTCCCGAAGCAACACGTCAAAAACAGACTCACCCTCTGAAAAAGAAACCGTCTGCTCGGGAAACATGATTCCATTATCAGGGATAATACTCTGCTTTTCTTCTGCCAGTTTATCCATATGAAGAAGCACGTCATCGCACCGGACTGACAAGGTGCAGGTGAGTTCTTCACGTGCCGGTGCCTCGCTTGCCGGTGTGAGGGTCGGCTCTTTTTGAGCTGTTGGCTCCTCAGATGTTTCTAACTTTTCCGGCTGCTCTGCTTCCGGCAAGCTGATTTGGGTTGTGACCGGCGTTTTTTCAGGCATTTGTTCATGTTCAACCACTGGACTTTCAAGCCCTTCCTGCGCCGGACAGGAGGAATCTACCGACGCAGGCTTTTGAGTTGTGAGCAGTCCACCAGCCAAAAGGCTGAAAGCAACAACAGCCAATAGAAAAATAATTAAAAATATATTCTTTCGTTTCATTTTTCAATACCCTGTAAAAAGCGCATTAGCATTGTTGCCACCTCGGCTCTTGTTGCTGTGCTGTCCGGCGCAAGCTGACCATTTTGGTTGCCCCGCAAAATGCCGGTATCTACTGCGTAGCGCATAGCATCCTGTGCATAGGATGACACAGACCCTGCATCACTGTAAGAAAGAATATCAGTATCCGTCTTTGTTTCATGGCCCATGAGCGTCGCATAGCGATAAAGAATTACAGCAAGCTGTTCTCTTGTGATGCTGTCATCCGGTGCAAATTTATCGTCAGATACACCCTGCACAAGGCCGCTGCTTGCCGCCCAGTTCACACCATCTGTGTACCAGCTGTCACCGGCAACATCTGCAAAAAGATTGTTTTGTGTCTGTTCTTTCGGCTCTGCCACACGGTATAAAACCGTAACGAGCATTGCACGGGTCATAGACTGATGCGGCGAAAAGCCTGCACCGGTGCCGTTAAATAACTTATTGTTATACGCATATTCCACAGCTGTATAGTACCATTCATCTTTTTTGACATCTGAAAATACTGTTTCAATCGGCGCTGCCTGCTCCGGTTCTGCTTCGGTTTTTTCTTCTATGTTCTCTGTTTCAGACTCGGTTTCTGTCTTTTCCTCATCTTTCTTATCTACAATAACAGACCCTCCGCCACCGGCTGATGAGGGCTTTCGTTCAAGTAAAATTGTAACGGTTTTTGCTTCCCGTTGTTCTGCCTCTTCTGCGCTGATTGTCAGCGTGCCTGTTTGTTCTTTGTAAGAAGATGCCGTTACAGTGTAAGAGTATTCACCCTCGCCAAGGTCAAAAACATTGTTTGAAAGCTCTGATACGCCCTCTATTGTCACTATAGCACTAGAGGGGATGACGGTAAATATAACCGGACACGCCACCGCGCCGGTAACGTTTGCTTCATCCATAGCTGAAGCTGAAAAGTCGTACATAATCTTGCCGGTTTCCTCTTTTAAAAGACGCCAAGCCAAAAGGCCACGAAAGCCCTGCTCGGTTGCAAAGGCATTGGGGAAGCCGTTTAAGTCTTCATTGGCCACAGAAAGCAAGCCATCAAGTAAGCTTTTTTCTCCATTTACATTTATCACTTCTGATGCATCAATGCCTGTGGCTGAAAGACCGCAAATTGCAAGGCCTGTTGAGGCTGATTCATAGCCCTCAAACCCGTCAATCAAGCCATCCTCCCGCTGCTCTGCCTGCAAAATTTCTATCGTTTCAGCTACTGCCGCATCTACCTCGGTGTTATCCTCACAATAGGGCGCAAGAGCCAATAGCATAGGTGTCAGCGCATCTGTGCCTGATGCGGTGTCCTGCCAGGAACTTTTGCTGCTAAGCGCCGCATCAATCAGCCATGCCAACTGTTCAGTACTTGCATATCCCTCTGCCTGCCGCAGAGCAATCATAACATAAGGTAGGGTGTAAATATTAGTTACAGCCTCGTCCTCGCTGTCAACTAAGGCAAGAAGCTTGTCTACCAAGTTAATTTTTTCAAACTCAGCCGTGTACAGCTTTTGGGCGTCATAACCCAAAGCACGAAGCGCCAGAATGGATTTTGCCAAATCCCCCGGTCTGGTTGCACTTTGGATAAATGCAGAGATTTCTGCAAGACCTTCTTGTTTTCTTTCTTCACTCAGACAATAGTCACTTTCGGGAAATAACTCTTCATACACTGCCATATCCGCTAAAATCCAGGGTAAATTGCCGCCGGCTGTTGTAAAATCACACGCGCTATAATGCTGCGCAATGTTGTGGATAATTTGAATCGCCGGATTGGTTGTAACCTGAATCATACAAACAGGTGCTGTAATGGCAGGCACCTCTACATTATTTAAAATCTTTGTCTTTTTTGCAGAGATAAGATAGTTGCCCTCTTCTTCAAAATAAAGGGTGGCAACGCCATTTTCATCTGTCACAAGCTCTGTTTCCTCACCATTTATGATAATCGTCGCACCCTCACAGGGAGAAAAGACCGTGTTCCAGTTTTCGTCATAGCCACTGGCGTATGAAAGAGATAGGGAAATTTCCTTTTCTGTGTACCCTTCCTCCACTGCACTTTCAAATCTTGCATAACTTTCCGTTTCAGGGTATAAATTTTTGTAAATGCAAGCATCTATACTGTCTCCGTCCTCCACTTCGTGACTTGGACCCATGACAGATTCCCGTCCGCCATTAACCTGATAGCCGAAATTATAACTGGTATCGCCCCACAGTTTAGCAATACCCAGACCCCACTCCTCGCTGTAGCTAGTGGCATACGCCTCTGCCCCGTCAGGATGATACAAAGCGTGTGCCCGTGCGAGCACATCATCAATCGTATAGCTAGCCTGACCGCTAAGCTCTACGGGCATATATGCCATTGTATCTCCGTCTTTGTCAGTCACAAATTCGCCGTATTGACTGACAGAAAGATATACAGTAATTCCGCCCTCAGCGTATACCGGCACAACGCACAAGAGCATACAAAAAACCATGAGTACTGATAACATTCTTTTCATTTGTCTACCTTCTTTTCTGTGAAATTTTGCATATAAAAAAGCTGTGGTAACTTAAAAAAGTTACCACAGCTGAGTTTTCCTGTGATATAATCACAAATTGCGCGCCAAAATAAAGCCATTACGGCTTTTCGCAATAAAATAACTCCCATACGGAATTATATCAAAGCAGGTCTTCCGACTCATATCATATTAAGCCACGCTTAGCATTTTTATGTTCTGCCTTCTCAGTTTCCCAATGACCGGCTTTCACCGACGAACACAAAAACTTTGATATATACGGCGACAGTTATCGTCACGGATTCTAACCGTGTTCCCTTTCCACCTGCGATGCCCATACAGCACCGCCGACACTTTGTGTGAGCATATTCAATTGTTTTATATCATATTAAACGTTAAAGCGGAAGAGTACGACATCCCCGTCTTCCATAACGTATTCCTTACCCTCAGAGCGGACAAGGCCTTTTTCCTTGGCGGCTGTCATACTGCCGCATTCCATTAAATCTTTATATGCCACAACCTCGGCACGGATAAAGCCTTTTTCAAAGTCGGTATGGATTTTACCGGCAGCGCCCGGTGCTTTGGTGCCACGGGTGATGGTCCACGCACGAACCTCAGGCTCACCGGCTGTTAAGTAACTGATTAAGCCAAGCAGCTTATAGCTCTTTTTCACCAAACGGTCAAGACCGGATTCAGAAATGCCAAGTTCCTGCAAAAATTCAATCTTTTCTTCAGGTTCGAGAGCCGAAACATCTTCTTCAATCTTAGCAGAAATGGGCATAACCTCTGAGCCTTCCTGCTCAGCCATTTCTGTCAGTTCTTTCACCATTTCATTGTTTTCAATGCCGCTGATAAAATCATCTTCTGATACGTTAGCAGCATATAAAACCGGCTTTAAGGTCAGAAGCGGCAGGTCTTTTATCAGTTCTGCTTCTTCGTCAGAAAAATCTCTTGCACGGGCAGGCTTGCCGGCCTCTAACAGTTCCTTTAATTCTTCTAACAGGTTCAGTTCCTGCTGATATTTCTTTTCACCGGATTTCATCATCTTGCGTGTTCTGTCAATGCGCTTGTCCAGCATTTCAATATCGGCAAAAATCAGTTCAAGCTGAATGGTCTCAACGTCACGCAGAGGGGATACAGAACCTTCAACGTGAACGATATTAGCGTCTTCAAAACAACGCACCACATGGACAATGGCATCCACCTCACGGATGTGAGACAAGAACTTGTTGCCAAGACCCTCGCCACGGCTTGCGCCTTTAACTAAACCTGCAATATCCACAAATTCAATCACCGCATGGGTCACTTTTTGGGGATTGTACATTTCTGCCAGTGCATCCAGTCTCTCGTCCGGCACCGGCACAACACCTACGTTAGGTTCAATGGTACAGAAGGGATAGTTCGCAGATTCTGCCCCTGCCTGTGTAATTGCATTAAACAAAGTGGACTTACCAACATTAGGAAGCCCCACAATACCGAGTTTCATAAATGATTACAGCTCCTTAGAACGAGGAAATATTCTTCTCGTAAAACTTCAGTACTCAGTATAGCACATTTTGCCAGAATTATCAATAGCAATATTCATTTTGATTTTATAATAAAGCAGTTAACGTTTTCCAGACTTTGTAATACATTAATTTAGTATATTATTTAATCTGTTCGATTTCTTTTTCGGTCAAAATACCTTTTTCTAGCAGATAATCAGCAAATACGGTTTCATTCTCCATTTGTGTTTTCAAGCTGTTATAAACGATTTGAACCATATCGCTTCTTGTGAATACCTTTTTCTTTGTCAGCTCGTCTATTTTTTCTTCAGGAAGCAGCTTATATTCAATGCTCTTTGTAAGTGCAGTATCCGGTTCAACATCGCTATATCCAAGCAGACGCATCATTAAAGTAATAAACTGGTTGGCGTCAATTGGCACATCCGGAGAGAATGTATCAGCTCCGGTACCTTTTGTAATATTGTTTTCATGACAATACATTACATAAGCATAAGACCATCTATCCTTATCAACATCAACAAAACGTTCTTCAAAATTGTCTGCATCCATTTTATCTTCTTCACCGAGTAATCTCACAAGGATAGTTGCACTTTCTTCTCTTGTAAGGCTTTTTTCAAGCTCGTACCCTTTATCTGTGCCTTTAAACAGTCCAAGTTCATATAGTGTATCGGCACATTCTTTAGCTTCTCTTATAACAACTTCTTTGTCTTTTGTGGCAAATTCTTCAGATAATTTAGTATCTTCTGTAAGTTGTGTATATTTCAAATCAGAACATTTCACATTATCAAAATAGACCTCAGATATATCTCCGGATTTGAAAATCATTTTTAATTCGTAAAAAACACTTTCTTTTCCAGCTTTATACTCAACAATGTTGCCATTCTCATACCGTAATGTATTTAAAAAAGAAATAGGTATATTGTTTGAAAAAATTTCTTCTTCGCCACTTAAAGATGATTGTGTTTCCATGCAAAACGAAATTGTTCCTTTATTACCCGAAAGAGTAAGGATATAGGTTGAACGATATTTATTTTCCTTATATTTTTCAAACGTTCCTTTAACTGTTTTCCCGGGAGAAGCAACCTCTTTTGAAATGCTATTATCAGCATCTGAGGGGAGCTTAAATTCAAAATCTATAACATCTGTTTTAGTAAGCCCGTCAATGTTTCCTCTGATATAAGGTTTGTTTTCATCATTCTTTTCATAAGCGAAACCATCAAAATTGCCGTTGCTGAATTTATCAATATAATCTGTGACTACATCAGGATTTTTAACATTTAGCAGAATCTCATTGTTTCTGTTTACTACTATCTTTACTCCGTCATTATAAACACTAATTTCAAGTTGATAACGGATGCTCTGATAACCTTCATCGTGCTTCAATGCAAAATTACAGTATGACATTTCTTTTGATAGTGTAGGTGTGCCACCTATAACTTGTGTTGTTATTTCTTCAAACAAACCTTCAGCAAACTTGCTAACATCGTTTACATTGCAACCTTTTTGCCATCTGTAAGTAACTATGTAATTTTCATCAGAATTTTTCACGCCCATTTTAATAGTTGATGAAAATGCCATTTGTTCAATGCTATCTGTTAAGTCACTTAAAACATCATCAAGATTTATTCCGTTTGCTTTAATAACCTCATCGCCGTTTTCATCAAGAGATACAGTAGGTCTGTTTTCTTTTTCTCTTTCTGCATTCATATATTCCTCATAAAGGGTATGCTCTTTTTCGGACATACTTACAAATTCTTCAATCGCATAAGCAGTTCCAAGAGAAAGCCTAACTGTATTATCTTTGGTTATGTTATATGTAGAATCATTGGTGAAATAGTAAGGAATGATATATTCTTTTCCGTCACAAATAATACTGTAAGCAAACAAACCGATTCTTCCATGAGTAAGTATAGCTTTGATTTCTGTCGGTTCTGATAGTCCATTGTTTGCAGCAAATTCTTTTGCTTCCTCCACGCTATAATACTTCAAAGGTTCCGTAGCAGCAAAATTCTTTGTTGTTGCTACATATTCATTGTTATCAAATCCTGCAGTATAATAATCAGTTCCATCTAAAGAAGGCATATATAGATAATAGCTTGTAGGTTTAATGCCTTTATCCAAGTTAATATAACTTGTTATTTCCGCATATATAATTTTGTCTTCATCAATAAGCGACATATCCACAGATTCATCTGCTTTTACTGCATCAATCAGGTTCGCATAAGATGTTTCCGCAAACACATACATCTGTGATGCAAGCATCACCATCACCAACAAAACGCTTAAAGTTCTTCTCATCAACCTCATCCTTTCTAATGTTTAATCCAATAAATAAAAAAGCGCATCAACCGAAGTCAATGCGCCGAAAAACGCAAACTCCGATTGCTGCGAAACAATTTTAATAGAATGGTACTATGCTCAATCTACCAAATGGAATTTGCGTCTTTTCAAATTCTAAAGGTAGATTAAACAAAAAGAGTATAAAATATCCATAAAAATATAAAGAGTACCCTTCATCAATATTAAAATTGTTTCGCAAGCTTATTATACCACCAATATTAAAAAAATACAATCTTTTTTTAATATTGCTATAGAAACATAAAACTCAAAAATAAAAATTTCTTTATTTCTATTGACAAACTAAATCAGGAACAGTATAATAAAATTAGTAATAAATAAACCGTTGAGACAGAAAAAAGGCAGAATCGGTCTTTCAAAGCGAGTGGATTATGGTGTGAGTTCCATAAAGGCTCTCTGCGTAATATGGACTGTTGAGGGCTGCGTCAAATGCGCAGACGTTAGGCTTGCGTGAATAGCCGGGGGTATGGTTGTACCCAGCAAAGTGCACAGCTCGCTGTGAATCAAGGTGGCACCGCGGATAGGTATATTCGTCCTTGGCAGAAAACAGTTCTGTCAGGGTTTTTTTATTTTTACTCCCTGCAGAGCCTGATGCTGAAGGAGTTTGTTATGTTTTTACTTGTAAGGCGATGGCGATGCCAAATTATACGGTAACATAAAAATATCAATATATTCTCATATCAGGAGGAAACGAAAATGATTGTAAACGGCGTTGATTTTAACGACTATTTTAAAAACTACCCCACAGAAGACGGGTTCTTCGGAAAATACGGCGGCTGCTATGTGTCTGATGAATTAAAAGCTGCCATGCAGGAGATTAAAGAAGCATACTTTAACATCTGCAAGTCCAGAAAGTTTATTTCTGAGCTTCGCAGAATCAGAAAAGAGTTTCAGGGCAGACCAACCCCCATCACCCATTTAGAGAGACTGTCTGACCAGATTGGCAATGTGCAGATTTATGCAAAGCGTGAAGATTTAAACCACTCCGGTGCCCACAAGCTGAATCATTGCATGGGCGAAGCTCTCCTTGCCAAATACATGGGCAAGAAAAAGGTTATTGCTGAAACCGGTGCCGGTCAGCACGGTGTTGCGCTGGCAACAGCTGCTGCATATTTCGGTCTTGAATGTGATATCTATATGGGCTCAGTTGATATTAAAAAACAGGCGCCCAACGTTGCCAGAATGAAAATTTTAGGTGCAAACGTGGTAGAGGTTACCCACGGTCTCGCCACCTTAAAAGAAGCTGTTGACGCAGCATTTGAAGCCTATAGCAAGGAATATAAGGATGCCATCTACTGCATCGGTTCTGTTTTAGGCCCCCATCCCTTCCCCATGATGGTTCGCGACTTTCAGAGCGTTGTAGGTATTGAGGCAAGAGAACAGTTCACCGAAATGACCGGCGAACTGCCTGACTCTATCGTTGCCTGTGTGGGCGGCGGTTCTAATGCGGCAGGCTTTTTTGCAGGCTTTTTAAATGACCCTGTTGAAATTTACGGCATTGAGCCTTTGGGTCGCGGTGAAAAGCTGGGTGACCACGCTGCCAGCTTAAAATATGGCACAGAGGGCATTATGCACGGCTTTAACAGCATTATGTTAAAGGATGAAAATGGCGAGCCCGCTCCGGTTTATTCTGTTGCAAGTGGTCTTGACTATCCTTCTTCCGGTCCTGAGCATGCTTTCCTGCATGAGCTCGGCAGAGTTAAGTATGACGTGGTGAATGACGACGACACCATTGACGCATTCTTCCGCCTCTCCCGTACAGAGGGTATTATTCCTGCGATTGAAAGTGCCCACGCGGTTGCCTTTGCCATTCGTCTTGCAAAGCAGATGAAGCACGGTTCTGTGCTTGTAAATCTTTCCGGTCGCGGTGACAAGGATATGGATTACATCATCGAAAACTACGGCATCCGGTAGGATGTAGCAAATCATGCAGAACGCGTAGCTTTGAACAAACCTTACCACTCGCTGTACACATCGTACAGCATCGGGATGCGGTTTGTCCAATCTGCAAAGATTTGCGTCCATCCTACAAGCCATAGCAAAATGCACAGAACGCACAAAGCACAAAAGTGTAAACAATAATATAACCAAAAAAGGAATCCGATAAATCGGATTCCTTTTTCTTATACAGACATAAAAAAGCTGTGACCACAGTCACAGCTTTTTAAACTTGTTTAAGTAAATCTTAGCGGCTAGCCTTTGCTTTTTCAACTAAAGCTGCAAAAGCTTCTTTGTCGCTTACTGCGATTTCAGCCAGCATTTTTCTGTTCATTTCGATGCCGGCTTTCTTTAAACCGTTCATGAAAGTAGAATAGTTCATGCCGTTCATCTTTGCCTGTGCGCTGATTCTAGCGATCCACAGACGACGGAAATCACGTTTCTTCTGCTTTCTGCCAACGTAAGCGTAAGATAAGGATTTCATAACGGCCTGCTTAGCTGTTCTGAACAGCTTGCTCTTACCGCCTCTGTAACCCTTTGCCAGTTTTAAGACACGTTTATGTCTTTTGCGTGTATTTAAAGCGCCTTTAACTCTTGCCATTTTTTATACCTCCTGAATTTCTCTCAATCGTAATTGCTTATTTGTAAGGGATCAGTTTCTTGATTACCTTAGCGTTTGCATCACAAGCATAGGCGCCTTTTCTTAAGAGACGCTTTCTCTTTGTAGATTTCTTGGTCAAAATGTGGCTCTTGAAAGCATGTTTCATTTTGATCTTACCGTTCTTGGTCACCTTAAAACGTTTTGCTGAAGCCCTATGTGTTTTAATCTTAGGCATAATTTGGTACTCCTTCCACTCTGTAAATAATAATTAATGTACTTGCTCAGTCTTTTTTCGTTGTGGGCGAAATAATCAGGTTCATGCTTCTGCCCTCAAGCTTCGGCGGCTTTTCGGATGAGCCGAAGTCTGATAAGGTATCACGGAAGCGTTCTAAGATTTTTGTACCCAGTGCAGCGTGATGAATTTCTCTACCACGGAACCGGATAGAAACCTTAACCTTGTCACCATCCTGCAAAAACTTTCTGGCATGATTAATTTTTGTATCAAAATCATGGTCATCAATGGAGGGGGAAAGTCTGATTTCCTTCACATTCATGGTCTTCTGATTTTTCTTTGCTTCCTTATCGCGCTTTGCCAATTCAAATTTGTACTTGCCATAATCCATGACCTTACAAACCGGTGGCTCTGCCTTGGGAGCAATCAAAACCAAATCAAGATTTTTCTGATACGCAAGATCTAACGCGTCTGCCGTTTTCATGATGCCAAGCTGTTCACCGTCAGAACCGACAACACGAACCTCACTGACTCTGATCTCTTCGTTAATCTTTGTTTCCTGCTTACTAATGTTCAAAGCACCTCCATCAAAGTTTTCGCATTTTCGTCCTACAGAACAAAAAAAGCGGACAGGCAAACCTATCCGCAAATATACTTACAAAAAAGCATATTGACCATTTAGGCGTTGCCTGATGGTGGAAAACAAATGTTTCCGCTTACTAATACTTTAATAGTATAACACCTGACTCATCATTTGTCAAGCATTATTTTTAAATTAAAAGCAATATTTTTCTATCGCTATTGCCGCACCATCATCATCGTTTGACAGGGTGATAACATCTGCGGCTTTTTTTGCCTCTGGCACGGCGTTTGCCATAGCAACACCCAGCCCTGCCCAGGAAAGCATAGTGACATCATTTGTCCCGTCGCCCAGCGCCATAACCTCGCTCTGTGAAACACCTAACTTTTCGCATAACGCCAAAAGTCCTGACGCTTTGTGTACGGTTTTGTCGCTGAGTTCTAAGTTATTGACAAAAGCTGATGTATAAGCAAAGGCAGGATGGTTTAAAAATGCGCCCTGTCTGGCTTCTTTATCTTGCACATCTTTAAAGATAATATGCAGTTTTTCGCCGGCGCCCATCTGGCCAATCGCTTCATAAAGATTCGGCACAACCTGACGGGTTGCCTTAAACATATCAAGTTGATCCGGCAGCATACCTAATGCTTCCATATTATCATAGCTGTATTGATTTGTATACACGCCATTGCAGTACACTTCAGTATACAAGCCCATATCTTCTGCCAGCTTGATTTTTTCAAGCAGCGCTTTTTGCGGCGGCACCTGTTTAAAGATAACAGACTGTTGTTTTAAACCCCACACAACAGAGCCGTTCACCGTTACGGCATAGTCAGGGGTGA
This sequence comes from Oscillospiraceae bacterium, assembly GCA_015068905.1. Lineage (GTDB taxonomy): Bacteria > Bacillota > Clostridia > UBA1381 > UBA9506 > UMGS755. Next base: position 25,871 of record SVJQ01000010.1, read on the forward strand.
GCATAGAAAGCAGGTCTTCCATTTCAAAAATGCCCCTGCCGGTGGCAGGCACCAGCATAATGCCGCGGCGCTTTGCCTCTTGCAAAACAGATGCCGTTTTAGGAGATACGGTTCCGCCGGTTTGCAGAATGGTATAATCCAAATCAAAAGCTATCAATCGAATACTCATACCGTCTCCTCTAATCCCTGCTTACAACCGCCATTAAAACGCCGGATTCTGCTGTAATTTTTGCCACATCTGCCGTAAACTCATTGCTGACGCCATAGGGGTTTCCCCAATCCATACTCTGCCCTGTTAAGGGGTAGTATACGCCCTCGGCACGAATGCCGGATGCCGGCGTTATGGGCAAAAGGGACAGCTTATACCCTTCTTTTTTAGGAATCACCGCTTCGCCTTTAAACATAAACATTTCATTATGCTCATCAATTGTGCGGATGGTGACACCACGCAAAAGACCCATATACACCAAAGAGATTGCCGCAAAGCTGTGGTCTAAACGAGTGCCACGAGCGCCGAACAGTAATATCTCATCAGCACCTTGGGAGATGGCATAATTGATGCAGGCGTGAAGGTCTGTTTCATCCTTTTCTACCGGTAAACGGGTCACCGGCACACCCTCAGGCACACCTGACAGACTGGCAGAATCAAAATCGCCAATAACAAGGTCAGGTGTGATGCCCAGTTTCTCACAATGTAAATAGCCGCTGTCGGCGCAGATGACTAAATCTGCCTGACCGAAAAACGGCTTGTAAAAAGCGGGATCGGAAAGACTTCCGCCCGCTATTACAATCGCTTTCATAGCTTTGCTCCTTTAAAACTTTGCTTTAAAGTCACGAACTGCCTGTGCAGGGTCTTCGCTTCCGAAAACAGCACTACCGGCAACGATAACGTTTGCACCTGCAGAGATGGGAGATTCAACGTTGGTAAGGTAAATACCGCCGTCAACCTGAATATCAAAATCAGGACCTAACAGCTTTCTTGCCTCGCGGATTTTCGGCTCCACATCGCTGATATAGCTCTGACCGCCAAAGCCTGCATATACAGTCATTAACAGCAGCATATCAATCTTGTCAAAATAAGGAACAGCACGGGAGAGGTCTGCATCGGGGTTCAGGGCAAGGCCTGCTTTTTTGCCTAATGCGTGAATCTGGTCTAAGGTTTCACCGATATTGCTGTCACATTCAACGTGAATGGTGATGATGTCAGCCCCTGCCTTTGCAAAGGACTCAACATATTTATGAGGCTCACTAATCATCAGGTGGGTATCAAAAACCATATTGCTGTGCTTGCGAAGACCTGCAAGTACAGTAGTACCAAAGGAAAGATTGGGAACCAGATGACCGTCCATAACATCTAAATGGAGGTATTCTGCCCCTGCTTTTTCAATGGCGCTGACTTCTTCGCCCAACTTTGAAAAATCTGCCGCAAGAAGCGACGGTGCTAATTTAATTGACATAGTGATCATAACCTTTCTTTTACTTTATTTCCCAGGGTTTAATTTGTTTTAACTCCTGATATAATGCTTGATAACTTTCATAACGCTCCGGGGCAATTTTGCCCTCAGAGAGTGCCGCTTTAACGGCGCAATCCGGCTCAGCTATATGAGCGCAACCCACAAACCGGCAAGGCTCTTCTACCCTTTTTATTTCAGGAAAAAGATTAGCAAGTTCTGCTGCTGTCATTCCCTCAGTAGCGTAAGAAGAGAAACCGGGGGTATCAAACACAAAACCGCCAAAGGGAAGCTCTAAAAGCTCTGTATGACGGGTTGTGTGCCTGCCGCGCTGAGTTTTATCGCTGACAGAGCCTGTTTCAAGAGAAAACTCTGCCGACAGTCTGTTGATGAGGCTTGACTTTCCGACGCCGGAATTGCCGGCAAGAGCTGTTATTTTATCTTTTAAAACAGCTTTTAGGGCATCTAAACCTGTTTCTTCCTTAGCACTTGTCATAATAACGGTATAGCCCGTTGTCTCATAGATGCGCTTAATGTCAGAAGCCCGCTTTTCATCAAGGTCTTGTTTGTTGATGCAAATTACCGGCAAAACACCGGCAGCTTCTGCCGTGACGGTCAGCTGGTCAGCCATTAAAAGGCTGGATTCCGGATTTTTCACCGAAATGGTAACCACCAACTGGTCAATGTTTGCGACCGGCGGACGGATAAAGGCATTCTTACGGGGCAGAATCTCATCCACACTACCCTTTGTTCTGTCTTCCTCCGTCAATGTAATCCGCACCAAATCGCCAACCATAGGGCTTTCTCCACCCTTGCGAAAGCGACCTCTGGCACGGCACTCAATCAGTCCTTCCGGGGTTTTCACATAGTAAAAACCGCCGATTCCTTTTACAATCGTTCCCTTTAACATAGGCTCAACCTGCATTAGGTGATACAATCGCCGGTATTGATGGTTTTGACTCTGAACCCGTGGACGGTGTATCTGGCTCGGACGGCTCATCCGGTTCACTTGCAGGGCCGGATGAAACACGGATGTCTATCTCTGTTCCTTTAAGTACTTCTATGCCGGAGCTGGGGCTTTGACCAAAAACTGTGCCCTTAGGCTTGCTACTGGTTGCTTCCACAATCTTACCAACAGTCAAGTCAGCATCTTCAACAACAAGTTTCGCCTCTTCCAGCGTCATACCGGAAAGTTTGGGCACCAAAGCAGTACTCTTACCCTCGCTGACATATAAGGTAACGGTTGTTGCCTCATCAATGATGGTGTCAGCAGTCGGTGTCTGGCGGATAACTTCCCCTTCGGGGATGGTTGCACTTTGTTCCTTCACGATGGTAAAAGTAATATTCTTGCCGCGTAAAAAGTTTTCTGCGTCAATGTCGCGATAGCCTACAAGGTTTTTCATAGGAAAGCCACCCTTACCAAGGCTGACAACGACTTCAATAACTGTATCCTCTTTAACCTTTGCGTCTTTTTCCGGGCTTTGAGAAATGATTGTATCCTTGTCTACTGACTCGTTTTCTTCTTCTTTAATTTCAATTTCGAGGTTTGCTTGTTCAAGAGCTTCCTCTGCTTCTTCAAGCGTCATACCCACAAGATCAGGCACTATGACTTTAGAGGGCGCATTTAACAAGCCTGCCACCAATTTGCCACCAAAGAACAGCATAACCACCAGCACAAGGCCTGCCAGAATACCGGCAATGATTGGCAACGCACGGCTCTTCTTTTTGTCGCCTTGGCGGGCGATAAACATCTCTTCCGGCATTGATTTTTCCTGTTGTTTCACATTGACATTGCTGCGTGTACCGGTTCTGCCTCCACTCTCGCCTGTAACCACCGGCGTAGCTGTGGTAACACTGTAGATAAGGTCGCTGTAATCAACCTTGCCGCCTAAGTATACCTTCTTAAGGTCAACCATCAGTTGTGCAACTGAATCATAACGCAGGCTCTGCTCCTTGCGCATAGCTCTGCCGATAACGTTTTCAAGAGATTCGGGAATATCAGGGTTGATTGAACTGGGCGCCTCCGCATCCTTTTCAATATGCTGCATAGCAATGGCAATGGCAGAATCGCCTAAAAAAGGAAGTTTGCCGGTGACCATTTCATACAGCACAACGCCTAATGAATAGATGTCGGTCTTATTATCCATATAACCGCCACGAGCCTGTTCGGGTGAAAAATAATGCACACTTCCCATAGTGGCGTTACCCGTTGTGATGGTGCTTGAGCTCATTACCTTGGCAATGCCGAAGTCGGTAATTTTAAGCGTTCCCTCACGGGTAATCAGAATATTATGGGGTTTAATGTCTTTATGAATAATGCCCTTTTTATGGGCGTGGTCAAGACCCGAGCAAATTTGCCCTGCATAATCCACCGCCTCACGCCAGGGGATGATCCCTTTTGCGTCAATATACTGTTTTAAGGTCACACCCTCTACATATTCCATAACTATGTAGTCAAGGTCTTCCTCCTGAACAACATCATAAATAGATACAATGTTGGGGTGAGACAGGCTGCCGGCAGACTGAGCTTCTGCCTTGAAGCGAGCCAGAAATTCTTTATCCTCTCTGAATTCAGGGCGCAGAACTTTTAATGCAACATAACGATTGAGTACCAGACATTTTGCCTTGTAGACAATTGCCATACCGCCCTTACCTATGGTTTCAACTATTTCATATCGGTTTCCGATTAATGTCCCGTTTGTCATGCCAAATCACAATCCTTTCCACAAAATTCTGATTCTTTAGCCAGCAGTACGGCTGTAATGTTATCAAAGCCGCCTTTTTCGTTGGCAGAAGCTATAAGCTTTTCTGCCAAACCAGTAAGTGAATCACTTTGCTTTTCCGTTAAGATTTCTATCAGTTCGGGATCGGAAAGCATATTGGTTAACCCATCGCTGCACAAAAGCACCAAATCACCGGGCAGAACAGTAAACTCATACAAGTCAATTTCCACACCGGAATCTGTACCGAGTGCACGGGTAATGACATTCTTCTGCGGATGGTGTGCCGCCTCTTCAGCCGTTATCTGACCAATTTTAACAAGCTCATGCACAAGAGAATGGTCTGTTGTAATCTGATGAAGCTGGCCGCCCCTAAGCACATAAGCACGGGAATCACCCACATGAGCAACAAAGCCCTTATCGTCAAAAATCAGGCACATTGTTACCGTTGTGCCCATGCCGCCAAGGGACTGTTCTTCCTGACTTTTCTGATAGATCTGCCGATTCGCTTTTTTAACAGCCGTAACAAGCATATCTTTAATATCAGAACCGGTCATGCCGCCAAAGCAACGCTCGTTCACAGCATCGCGGATTTCGCAGATCGCCATGGTGCTGGCAACCTCACCGGCTTGGTGACCACCCATGCCGTCTGCTACAACGGCATATATTGCTTCGCATTCTTTATTATAATCTGAAATATAATAACCGTCCTCATTGATTGGGCGGGTACGGCCTAAATCCGTACAGCCTCCCCCGTTTAACATGGAATCACCTCATTCCGTTTTCTGCTTCTCAATTTCATGCTTAAGCTGACCACAGGCAGCACTGATGTCCGCCCCCAGTTCACGGCGCACCGTTGCCGAAACACCGCTATCGGTCAGATAGTCTACAAATTTTTTCACGGCATCTCTGCCGCTTTTATAAAACCCTTCCCGGGCATTATTGATAGGAATCACATTGACATGGTACAAAAGTCCGTCGAACAAACGCATCAGCTCTTTTGCATGGTCCACGCTGTCATTGGCACCTCTATTTAACGCATACTCAACCGTAATGCGTCTGCCCGTTGCCGCCTGATAAGCCCTAAGGGCTGAAACAAGCTTGTTGAGAGGATACTTTTTATTGACAGGCATCATTTCGCTTCGCTCACTATCAAAGGGCGAATGCACTGAAACCGCCAGATTGATTGGTAGCTTTTTTTCTGCCAATAGAATTATTTTATCACATAATCCGCAAGTTGACAAGGTAAAATGTCGATATCCTATGTTAAGACCTTTGTCACTTGTGGCAATCTCCATAAACTTTAAAACCTGCTCTAAATTATCAAGGGGTTCACCCATACCCATAAAGACAATGTTGCCGATTCGTTTCTCTAAATCTTGCTGAGCAACTAAAATCTGCCCCATAATTTCACCGGCAGAAAGGTCACGGCTTTTGCCACCTACAGCAGAGGCACAAAAGCGGCAGCCCATATTACATCCTGCCTGAGTTGACAGACAAATAGTAGTGCCGTGATGATAGCTCATAACAACACTTTCTATCACCTCACCGTCAAAAAGGCGAAAGGCATATTTCACCGTGCCGTCAACAGAGACCTGCTTTCTTGCAATTTGAGGTAAGTCCATTGTGCAGTTCTCTTCTAAAACGTTACGAAAAGCTTTAGACAGATTCGTCATATCCTCAAAGCTTTTTGCACCGCTGTATAACCAGGAAAAAACCTGCTTCCCCCGAAAGGACTTTTCGCCCAAAGACTCGCAAAGGCTGCAGATTTCCTGTTCTGTCATACTATATAAATCAAATCTCTCAGCCATGATTTCTCCTTCTCAGTTTGGCAATAAAAAATCCGTCGCCCCCATCTTTGGTGGGATAAAAGGTGCCCATGCCGGTTTGCAAAATTTCTTTTGCTTTTCCGATGATGTGAGGACTTTCAATGGGCATCAGTTCAAAATCTGCCTGATTCTTTAAAAATGTCAACACTTGATGTTCATTTTCATCAGGATTGATGGTACAAGTGCTGTATACCATTTCCCCACCGGGTTTTAAAAAGTCGGCACAGTGACTCAGAATGTTTTTTTGAATCATAACTAGCTCTGCAAAATCCGTCAGCTCCGGTTTATATTTAATATCCGGTCTGCGGCGAATGACGCCAAGGCCTGAGCAGGGCGCGTCAATTAAAATTTTATCTGCCTGATTGGAAAACGCATATTGCGAAGCATCTGCAGGCTGGGTTTTTATAATGTTAAGCCCCAAACGATTCGCACTCTCCATAACGGATAAAAGCCTTTTCTCGTATAAATCCAGCGCTAAAATCTCGCCTTGATTGTCCATCAGTTCGGCAAGATGTGTTGTCTTACCGCCCGGTGCGGCACAAACATCATAGCAAACCTCGCCCGGCTTTGGTGCAAGGGCTAAAGCTGCAAGCTGTGCACTCTGGTCCTGCACGGTAAAAAGACCTTCTTTGTAGGAAGCAAGCTTTTGTACACCGCCGCTTTCAAACAGCAGACTACAATCGGACAATGCACCCTCAGACACACTGACGCCTTCATCACATAAACACTTTATAAGGTCTTCTTTCGTGGTTCTATATGTATTGACGCGAACACAAAGAGAAGGTGCCGTTTGGTTTTCTGCCATGATTTCTTCTGCCCGTTCTGCCCCAAAGGTGCTAAGGAGCCAGCAAGCCAAAGAAACAGGGTGAGAATAGCGGACAGAAAGTGCCTCTGTCCCCTGACCGGTTGGCAAATTCAAAGGTTCTTTTGCAGCTTTACGCAAAATGGCGTTGATAAACCCACGGGACTTTCCTGCATAGCGACCGGCAAGCTTTACCGATTCATTCACCGCTGCGCTTTCAGGAATCTTGTCCATATAATAAAGCTGATACATCCCCAAACGCAGAATGCACAGAACAAAAGGCGCAAGCTTTTTTAGCTTAACAGACGAAAAACGGGCAATCACATAGTCTAAGGTCAGCTTATGCTGCATAACGCCATAAGTCAGTTCCTTGGCAAAGGCGGCATCCCGCTCGTTCACACCTTCTGTATGGTTCTTGAAGCTGATGTTTAAGTATGCGCCGTTCTTTTCGATATCATATAAAATTTTGAGGGCCAGCTCTCTGGGTGTTGCCATAACCAAACCTCACAGTAGTCAGACTTATAATTACAATATATTGTATCATATTTTTAATTAAAATTCAATATATATGCCATATTTTGTTAGGCGTTTGGCGAAATTCTCTTGACCGGTTTTAAAAAATTGTATATAATGTTTTAAGTCTTATTTGTTTATTATCTCAGAAAGGTTGTTATCGTGTATGCAATATAATGCGATTTTGTTCGACCTAGACGGCACGCTTTTGCCAATGGACTATGATGAATTTTCCCGGGGATATTTTCACCTGTTGACTAAAACCGTTGCCCCCTACGGCTACGAACCCAAGCCCTTTTTAGCCGCTATGATGCAAGGGGTTGAGGCAATGGTGAAGAATAACGGAGCTTCAAAGAATGCCACCGTTTTCTGGAAGGTCTTTGCAAGTATTTTAGGTGAAAAAATCCGTGAACTTGAACCTGTCCTTGATAAGTTTTATGAAACAGAGTTCCACAAAGCCAAAGCTCTGACAGGCAAAAACACCCTTGCAAAAGAAGCGGTTATGCTGGCAAGAGAAAAAGCTGACAAGGTTGTACTGGCTACCAACCCCCTCTTCCCTGCAAGTGCCATTCGCTCACGTCTTTCTTGGATAGGACTTGCACCTGACGCTTTCGACCTTGTGACAGATTACGAATCCATTGGTTTTTGTAAACCAAACCCTGCGTATTTTACGAAAATTGCAGAAACATTAAACACTAGTCCTGATCAATGCTTAATGATTGGCAATAATACAAAAGAAGATATGATAGCATCACACAAAGCAGGCATGGACGGTTACTTGGTCACCGATTGTCTGATTGCTGAAGAACCTGCTCCCGATTGCCCACAAGGCAGTTTTGTAGATTTAATAGAATACCTAAAAAATTTATAAAACAAAAAGATGCTGCAACAAGTCGTTGCAGCATCTTTTTCTATTCAAATTATAAAATTCCTTCTTCGGCAATCGCCAACGTCAGTGCAAGCACATTTTCAATATCGCTTTGCGCCACAGTTTCACCCGGTGTATGGATATACCGGGTGGGAACGGCAATGACGCCCGACGGTACGCCGCCACCAAACAAGTGAATCGCGCCGGCATCCGTCGCGCCCTGCGTCAAAACACCCATTTGATAATCAATCCCGTTTTTCTCACAAAGCTCTACCATTCTTTCGCGGACCACGGAATGTGCAATAAAGCCCCTATCCATCACTTTTATGATAGCGCCTTTTTTGAGTTCCAATGCTTTTTTATCCTCTGAGGGGACATCCCCCGTACGGGTTACATCCAAAACCACCGCATAATCCGGCTCAACATTATAAACTGCTGTTTTTGCACCACGAAGACCCAGTTCCTCACTGACTGTGAAAACAAAATATAAATCATTTTCCTGCTTGGTCATTCGCTTAATGGTTTCAATCAAAACAAAACAACCAAACCGGTCGTCTAATGCCTTTGAACGGATGCATCCGTTCTGTTCAGTATATTCACCCACAAAAACGCCGGCCTCACCAACAGGCACCAAAGCTTTGGCCTCTTCTTCAGTTTTAGCTCCTACATCTGCATAAAGCTGCTGCATTTTTAAGGTTTTTAAAATATCTGCTTTCCCGTCAGGTGCCAAAACTGCTTCAACACCATTTAAAAAACGCACTCTTTGATATAACGATGCATAAGGGTCAACGCCCCCCAAAGCCGCAATATGCACCTGCCCTTTTTCACCGTGGCAAGTAGCAACTACACCGATTTCATCCATATGAGCCGCAAACATCAGTTTCTTTCCATTGCCCTTTTTATGAGCAATCAAATTGCCCATAACATCTGTTTCTACCGAGTCAACATAGGGGCTGATTTCTTTTTCAATCAATTCTCTGATTTGTTTTTCACAGCCGGAGGGTGCCGGCGTCATACAAAGTTTTTCTAATAATTCAAACATTGTCTACCTCCCGAATCAAAAGGCGCGCGGTTTCTCTGACCGCCTCGTAGTCTGACAGCGAAATCACGCTGGATGGTGAGTGAATATATCTTGCAGGAACCGAAACAGACAGAGTCGGAACACCGCCTGCTGCCAGATGAATCGCCCCGGCATCATTACCGCCCGTTGCAGTTTGCTTAAACTGTACCATAATGCCGGCATCTGTTGCCAGCTTGTGGAGCTTTAAAACCAGCTCACGATTATAGACAGTAGTGCCGTCAATCAAAGACAGAGCAGCACCCCTGCCAAGTCGGGTGGACACGCCGGAAGCGTCTGTACCCGGTGTATCAGAGCAAGTTGTACCCTCCAAAACCAAAGCCAAATCCGGCTTCACACGTTTGGCGCAGACTTTTGCACCACGCAGGCCAACCTCTTCCTGCACTGTAAAGGCAAAACATACATTCCACGGGCAGGGCTCTTTTAAAAGTTCAAGCATAACAGAACAACCCACACGGTCGTCTAACGCTTTTGCCTTCATCAGGTTATCGCCAAAGGTCACAGTACGGCTTGCAAAGGCAATATAATCACCTACTGCCACCCGCTTTTCGGCATCCTTTTTATTTTCAGCGCCAATATCTACATATAATTCCTTCACCTTAGGTGCCTGCTTGCGTTCATCAGCTGTGAGCAGGTGAATGGCTTTTCGCCCAATGACGCCGTGAAGCTTTTGTTCACCCACCAGCACCCGCTTTGACACAAGCACTCTTGGGTCAATGCCACCGACGATTTTAAACTTTAAAAAGCCTTCCTCTGTAATGCGGCTGACAATCAGCCCCACCTCATCCATATGGGCACAAAGCATTAAGGTTTTTTCCGTATCTTTGCTGCCCTTTTTAAATGCCAGCAGGTTTCCCATAGAGTCAATCTCTATCCTATCGCAAAAAGGTTCAACCTTTTCTTTAATAAACGAACGTACACAGTTTTCATTGCCGGAAACGCCCGAAAGGTTCGTCAATTCTGAAAGGTACATGAAAGCACCTCCAAATCTAATTTTAAAAGCATAGCAGCAAGCAGGTTGCCTACCGCTTTCACATCGTCAAAATGTAATGTTTCAACTGTCGTGTGCATATACCGGAGAGGAATGGATAAAAGCAGTACCGGAATGCCCTCAGCCGCTATCTGAACCGCCCAGGCATCTGTGCCGGTATCGCCGCCGTCAGCATCATAACTGGCAGCAATTTTTTCTGCTTCTGCCACAGTTTTAGCAAGGGCTGAAAGGTAAGGATGAATATTGGGACCAAAACTGATAACAGCCCCTGTACCTAATTTAAAAATGCTTTCCTGACCACCGTCCGGTGTGTCGCCGTGGCAAACATCCACGCAGAAAGCGCAGTCCGGTGCCAAACGCTCACTCGCCATAACAGCACCACGCAGACCTACTTCCTCCTGCACCGCCGCTAAAATATACAACGTAAAGGGCAGGTCTTTGCCCTTTAGCTTGTCTAAGCAAATTAAAAGAGAAATCAGCCCGGCACGGTCGTCAAAGCTTTTGCCTGACAGAACGTTTTTAGACAACTGTTCTACCGTTTCTGCAAAGCAAACCGCATCACCAATGGTAACCTTTTGCCGCGCTTCTTCCGCAGAAAGGCCGATATCAATCACCATATCGCTGATTTTGATCGCCTCATCCTGACCACCCGTTTGCAGGTGTGGGGGTTTAGCACCAATAACACCAAACAAAGGCTCCGTGCCGCAAACTGTTACCTCTGCCCCGGGCAGAATAGCACTATCAACGCCACCAACAGGTACAAAAGATAAAAAACCGTCATCATCAATACCGGACACCATCAGACCAATGCCGTCAATATGCGCCTCAAGCATGACCTTGGGGGCATCCGGATTTTTGGCGTAAATCGTGCCGACTACATTACCCATTGCATCGGCTTCCACCATATCACAATATGGTGCCAAAAGTTTTTTTACAGCGTCGTGAATTAAAAATTCATCACCCGATATACCGCCCTGGGCCGCCAGATGCATCAATTTCTTTTTCATAAGCGGTTAACCAACTCCTTAAACAGATTGCCGCGTTCTTCAAAGTTTTTAAATAAATCAAAGCTTGTGCTTGCGTTAGAAAGCAGCACAACATCACCGGCTGATGCCTGTTTTTTCGCCGTCAACACCGCGTTTTCATAAGTATCTTCATAGAAAACAGGTACATGCGGTGCGGCTGTTTTTGCCACCTCACCAATGATTTTGGCAGTAGCACCAATGAGCACCAAAGCCTTAACACCATCCGCTAAAGCAGGGCCCAAGTCATCATAGGGGATGCCCTTATCCTTACCGCCGGCAATGAGCACAACAGGCTCTGAAAATACTTTTAAGGTGTTAATTGTGCGGTTAGGGGATGAGTCAATGGAGCTGTTATAATAACGCACCCCATCAATCTCGCGCACAAATTCAATTCTATGTGCCACGCCGCCAAAGTTTTTGGCACAATCTGTAATGGTTTCTTTTTTCACGTCACCATATACAGCGCCAATGGCAGCCATATAGTTTTCAACGTTATGCATACCGGGAATTTTAATATCACGGATATCTAAAACCGGCTCATCAAAAGCTTTAATGATGTTGCCGTCAAGCCAAATGTCTGCTTTTTGTTTTCTTGAAAATGTCACGACTCTGCCCTTTGCTTTGTTTGTGCAGTCTGCCGTGACCGGATTATCTAAATTTAAAATTACTAAATCATTTTCACTTTGATGAGAGAAAATGTTTAATTTTGCATCAATATATTCCTGATAGTCCTTATGGTAATCTAAATGATTCGGGGTGATATTGGTAACGATGGCGGTTTTAGGGCTTTGCTTCATAGTCATCAGCTGAAAGCTTGAAAGCTCTAACACTACGCGGTCGGTTTCACAAATCTTATCAATCTCAGGCAAAAGCGGTGCACCGATGTTGCCGCCCACATGGGTGGTAAACCCTGCCATAGACAAAAGCTTATACACCAAAGTTGTTGTGGTGGTTTTGCCGTCACTACCGGTAATTGCGGTGATAGGTGCCGGGCAAAGCTCCATAAACACTTCCATCTCCGTCGTCACGCGACAGCCCTCTTTTTCAGCCTGCAAAAGCTCCGGTATATCAGGGCGCAGACCCGGGGTCTTAAAAATAACATCACCGGAAAGGGAGGATAAATAACCCTCGCCTAAGCAAAGGCGCACGCCCAGTGCCTCAAGCTCTTTGGCCGTTTCGCCTAAGGTCTCATAGTTTTTTCTGTCACAGGCTGTCACCTTGGCGCCGTTCTTTGCCAAATAATGAATTAAGGGCAAATGGCTGATGCCAATGCCCACAACACAAATTTGCTTATTTTTTAAGTCGGCTTTAAATGCCTTTAGTTTTTCGTTCATCACAATCCCCCGTTTTCATCGTCAAAAATCTATTATGATAGGGAAAATCCGCCACTCATTATATAATAATTTATGCCCAAAGTCAAGGATATTATGCCCCTTTGACTTCGCCCGACAGCTGAGCGGAAAGGCCTTTTAGCTCCCGCAAAAATTCGTCTTCCACCTCTTGCATATCTCGGAAGGAAAAGTCAAACTCTGCCAGTTTTTCAGGCAAAGACTCCGTCAGGGATAAACGGTGCAGTGCCGCAAACTCGTGATAGAGCAAAATATCATCCACAAGTGCCAGCTGTGACTGTTCTTCCTCAGTCAAATTCTCTACTCCATAGCGACGGAAGATGATAGTCTGAATGGTATGCTCTATGTCCTTATAGGCAGGCAGATACTGCTTCACAGGACGTGTAATGTCAGAAATATACGCCTCGCTGCCGTCGTGAACCAGACATGCCATCTGCACACGGGTGTTAAAGCCACGGGTGCGTGCCTCCAAAAGGCAGTTTAAGGCATGCTGTGCAATGGAATAAAAATGCTTAAAATGCCCGTTGGCGCGGCATAAAAGAGACAAAGAATGAGCCATGTCAACATCTAAAATTTCTTCCTCCCGCGGGTCTAGAATATAAAAACTGACGCCGGAATAGGTGGTAATAGGGTCTCCCTTTCGCATAATGTTCACTCCTGTCTTACAACGTTACAGGCTGACCTGTTTGGGACCGCGCCACTTTTTCATCAGGCGCCACTTGCCGCGCATCTTCTTCACGGATGTTTGCAAGCATCAGCTTGATACGGTTCTGCTGGTTGACTGTGCTGGCGCCCGGGTCATAGTCAATGGCGACCAAATTGGCATGTGGGTAGTGAGCCTTGATGGTATTCATCATACCCTTGCCCACAATGTGATTGGGCAAACAACCAAAAGGCTGTGTGCAGACAACATTGTTAACACCTTTTTCAATCAGCTCAGCCATTTCCACAGTCAAAAGCCATCCCTCGCCCATCTGCACGCCGGGGCCGATAAATTTTTCTGCCAGTTTTTTGGTTTTGTTAAAATCATTCGGTGCCCAGAACACACCGTGACGGTTAATAGCCTGAGCCATATGTTTTTGCATGGACAAAATCACACGATAGGCAAAGCCGCTGACAAAAGATGCTTTTAATTTGCCACCGTAAAGCTTTCTCTGAATGGATACATTAGAAAGGCAATATTGGCAAAAGTCAGCAAGGCCAAACAGCACAACCTCACAGCCTTCTGACAGTAAAAACTCTTCCAGTTTATTATTGCCCATAGGAGAATATTTAACATATATTTCGCCAACAATGCCGACCCTTGGTTTCTTTTCTCCTGTTTTGGGGATAGCATCAAAATCCGCCAGCATTTTCGGGTAGCAGGATTTTAAGTGACGGTAACTGATTACCTTTTTTCCATCCCAGACAGAAAGCAGATAGTCCGTCCATTTTTCAATAACACGGTCCGTATCCCCCGCTGTCACCTCATAGGGGCGGCACTGGTTGCCGATATGCATCATAAAATCCCCTGCTATAGCGGCATAACACAGCTTAAGCCCCAAAGTAAGGGAAAGCTTAAAGCCCGGGGATGAGTCAAGACCCGAAGCATTTAAAGAAATAACAGGAACATGACCAAATCCGCTTTGTAAAAGCGCTTTGCGAAGCAGAAAAATATAGTTCGAGGCTCTGCAACCGCCACCGGTCTGGGTAATCATCAGAGCGGTTTTATTCGTATCATACCGACCGCTTTTTAAGGCGCTGATAAACTGCCCGATGACGAGCAGTGCCGGATAGCAGGTGTCGTTGTGGACATATCTGAGCCCTTCTTCAATCACCTCAGGCCCGTCATTTTGCAACAGTTCTGCCTTGTACCCCTCCTGATGCAGAATTTTGCACATCAGAGAAAAATGAATCGGCAGCATCATAGGCAATAAAATGGTATGGGTTTTTTTCATTTCTTCTGTAAACACAGGATATTCAGGACACATATTATTGGTTCTCCTTACGTTCTCTTGCGGCACCCAAAAGGCTTCTGATTCTGATTCTGACAGCGCCTAAATTGTGAATGTCATCAATCTTCACCTGAGTGTATAGCTTGCCCTTTGCCTCTAAAATGTCTCGCACCTCATCGGTGGTGATGGCATCAATGCCACAGCCAAAGGACACAAGCTGCACTAAATACATATCGTCACGCTCAGCGCAATACGCCGCGGCGCTGTATAATCTTGCGTGATACGTCCACTGGTTTAACACCTGCACCTTGGGGGGTGCGGCTAAATCGCTGACAGAATCCTCTGACAAAACAACAACCCCTAAAGAGGTAATGAGTCTGTCAATACCGTGGTTAATTTCAGCATCCACATGGTAGGGTCTACCGGACAGCACCACCATTAAAAGGTCATTGTCTTCCGCAAACTGAATGGCACTTATGCCTTCTGCACGGATATCCTCTAAATGCTGTTCGTGAGCCTGATATGCCGCCTTCGCCGCTTGTCTGATGTCTTTTTGCGTGATGGATGCATCGTACTTTCTGAAATAGTTATACGCCCGTTTTGCAAAATCGCCCGGTCTGTGCAAGCCAAAATGAGGGTACATAAAGGTGACACCCGAAAGCTTTTCAACATTAGCCTGCAAAAGCTCAGGATAATATGCCACCACCGGACAGTTATAATGGTTATCCCCTTTTTTCTCGTTAAAGTTATAGGTCATACAGGGGTAAAAAATCTTTGTAATGCCCTGCTCCAGCAGACTTTCAATATGCCCGTGCATCAGTTTTGCAGGATAGCACACCGTATCTGACGGAATGGAGTAACGTCCTTTTCTGTATAATGCCGGCGAGGAGGGTTCAGACAAAACAACCTCATAACCAAGCTCTGTCAAAAAGCTGTGCCAGAAAGGCAGGGTTTCGTAAAAGTTCAGACCAAAGGGAATGCCTATTTTGCCGCGAGCACCGGGCTTACCCTTTAGCGCGCTCAGCTTTTCTCGTTTAAATTCATACAAGTTCGGAACAGAAAGAGCCCCCGGTTTTTGGTTAGGGCGTTCACACTTGTTACCGGACAGGTAGCGACTGCCATCAGGAAATACGTTCACTGTTAAGTGACATTTGTTCAGGCACAAACCGCAATTAACCTCTTTAGTCTCAAAGGTAAAGGCCTCCAGCGCCTCAGCAGAAAGCATCTTGCTTGCATCGCAGCTTTTTTCTTTTGCATATAGCGCCGCGCCGAATGCGCCCATCAGCCCCGCAATGGAAGGACGGACCACATTTCTGCCCATTTCACGTTCAAAGCTACGCAGCACCGCATCATTATAAAATGTGCCGCCCTGCACCACCACATGCTCACCCAGTTCAGAAATATCACGGGCACGGATGACCTTATAGATTGCATTTTTTACAACGCTGATGCAAAGGCCGGCTGAAATATCATCCACACCGGCACCGTCTTTTTGCGCCTGCTTCACAGAAGAATTCATAAAGACGGTACAACGGGAACCCAAGTCTACCGGACGTTTGGCATAGAGCCCAAGACGGGAAAACTCTTCTGCTGAATACCCCAACGAGCGAGCAAAGGTTTCTAAAAATGAGCCACATCCTGAAGAGCAAGCTTCATTTAACATAATGCTGTCAATGGAATTATTTTTAATGCGCATGCACTTAATATCCTGACCGCCAATGTCTAAAATAAAATCCACCTGGGGTGAAAAATGGCGGGTAGCGCGAAAATGCGCCAGCGTTTCTACAATCCCGTTATCCAGATGGAACGCACTTTTCATCAAATCTTCACCGTAGCCGGTGGCTGCGGCACCGCAAATTGTAATTGTATCTTGGCAAAGAGTGTAAATTTCTATCAGTTTTTCTTTCACAAGCTGCAGGGGATGGCCATTGTTTGGGCCGTAAAACTGATACAAAATCTCGTTTTTTTCACCAATCAACACAATTTTGACCGTTGTACTGCCGCAGTCAATACCAAGGTATGCCTTCCCCTGATAATTTTTGGGGTCAACAAATGGGACTGAAGCATCTGCGTGTCTTTTCTTAAAGGCTTCATACTCTGCCTCATCGTTAAATAACGGCTCTAAAATATGTAAATCGCCGCTACCATCTTTCGCATTTTGTATGGATTCAAAAAGTTCATCAAACGTCACAGAATTTTCCTGCTCACAGGCATACAGTGCCGCACCGGCAGCCACGAAGAACTGCCCGTCTTCAGGAAAAACGGCGTTCTCGTCAGCCAAACCAAGGGTTTTCTCGAATTGTTTTCTAAGCCCCGCCGCAAAGTGAAGGGGACCGCCTAAAAAAGCCACGCGCCCGCGAATCTGACGTCCCTGGGCAAGGCCAATGATGGTTTGGTCTACCACCGCCTGATAAATGCTGGCGGCAATATCTGATTTTTTTGCATTTTGGTTTAAAAGCGGCTGAATATCGGTCTTGGCAAACACGCCGCAATGGGACGCAATAGGATACACCTTTTCAGCCTGCAGGCTCAGTGCATCCAGCTCGTCCACCGTGACATTCATCAAAACCGCCATCTGGTCAATAAAGGCGCCCGTACCACCGGCACAGGAGCCGTTCATTCGCTCTTCCTGACCGCCGGTTAAAAACAGAATTTTAGCATCCTCACCGCCCAGCTCAATCACCACGTCAATATCATTCAAAAACGTCTTGACAGCGCCGCCGGTTGCATACACCTCCTGCACGAAGGGAAGAGACGCCGCCTGAGCAAGGCCGAAGCCGGCAGAGCCTGTTACAGCAACAGAAAAAGAGCGGTTGCCGATAGAGGGCTTAGCCAACTCTAAAAGTTCAGCCGTTTTTTCTCGCACACAGGAAAAATGCCGCTCATAGTGGCTGAAAAGAATCTTATCATTTTCCAAAAGAACCACCTTAACTGTGGTGGAACCAATATCAATACCCAAACTAAGGCTCATATATTACCTTCCTTCCCGATTTACCATCGGTTGTTTCCTCAAAAGAAATCTCTTCATATTTAATAATAGCAGAATACCATAAATTATAACATAAAATCATACTGTTGTCTACAAAAAAATCGTCAAAAAACGACTGTTTTTTATTAAGTTTTTATGAACAAAAATTCCCCCTTCTATTGATTTTTTTCGCAAAATAAAGTACAATAAAAACCGAATAAATGATAACAGACAAGAGGGTTATAAAATGGCAAAAAAAGAAGATCAAAAAACAAATGTTATGCGACTGCTCGACCAGTCAAAAGTTCCCTATCAAGCATACTGCTATGCAGATACTGAGGCTATCAGCGGGACTGAGGTAGCTGCCGTTTTAGGGCAAAACCCCGATCAGGTTTTTAAAACTCTGGTTACCGTCGGCAAAACCGGCACCCATTATGTATTTGTGATTCCCGTCAACCGGGAGCTGAACCTGAAAAAAGCCGCCAAAGCTGTTGGCGACAAATCAGTTGAAATGATTAAGTCAAAAGAGCTTTTGCCACTAACGGGTTATATTCACGGTGGATGCTCACCCATCGGTATGAAAAAGCCCTTTACCACTGTTGTACACACCTCAGCACAAGACTTTGAAACCATTTTGTTCAGCGCCGGAAAAATTGGCTATCAGGTGCAGGTTGCCCCGTGTGACTTACAAAAAATGATACCATTCACTTTTGCTGATGTAGCAGAATAATAAAAGTTTATAGAAAAAGAGAAAGCGAACAGCCAATCAGCTGTTCGCTTTCTTTTTAAAAAAAGGGGGGGGTGAGATTACAGCTTTACTGCATCTCGTGTATTTTGTGAGGTCACTATCAGTATGCCCCGCCCCGAAATTTTTATACGATTATTCAGCAGAAGTTTCTGCCTTAGATTCCTGCTCACTCTTTTCTGCGGGCATCGCTGCTTCATAACCGCTTTTGTCAAATTTGGTTTTCAAATGCTTGCCTGTTTCATCTGTGTAGAAAATATAATCTCCTTGTATATTAAACTCCATGCATCCTTCAATCAGAACTTCTTCACCGTCAGATGTTTTCTTATATAAAATGCCTTTTTCATCTTCGATTGTATCAAAGCCGACATAATAAACCGTATCACCCACCGGACAGAAGTTCACAGCCATTCTGTCAGAAACTACAGTATCAAGATAAGCGCCGTCTAACTGCGCCTTAATAAGGGTGAAAATAGGAATACCGGTTGTCTGGTTCGGCGTTGCGTCCTGATAATACAAAACATCATCAGCAATATCAAAGGCATACACCGGACCGCCAATCACTTTTTTATGGTCTTTACCCTTTAAATTCATGCTGTATACGGCTGTTTCTACTCTATCTAAATAATAGATGCGGTCTTTATACACAACATAGCGCAAAATATCAGTTTCTGCCACCTTCTCAGGCTCCGTTTCGCCAATCTGCAAACGATAAAGAACATTGCGATATGCCGCTTCCGTCGTACCGGACATAGCAATCTGCTCCTGCATTTCCGGTGTCAGGTCGTCACGCAGTTCCTGAGCAAGATAATATACTTCATCACCAACAACATACAAATCGGAGAAATAGCTGTCCGCACTTTCTGCAAGGTGCTGGGTCTCTGACCCGTCCGTCTTAACCCGGCTGACAATCTGCCGTGTATAGGGGTCAAGATAATACAACCACCCATCTACCACATTCAGGCAATAACCCACGGTTTCACCCAATTTTGCTTTTTCACCGGTTTTTTTGGATTCTTTATAGACAACACAATTTTCATCAAAATAATATATATTTTCTTCATCAGCTGCCATAAAACCATAATTGAACAAATTTGATGCCGTGTTACCCCGAAGTTTTTCGGACACCTCACCAATCTTGTCACTGCCGGCCTTTCTGTATTGCTGATACGCCTTAATATAATCGCCCTGCTTCTGGGCACTGTTGCCCTGCCAAACGCGAACGCCGTTAATGATAAAAGCAATTAAAAAGATCAAAACAGCAACACAAACAGCACCGGCAGCGCCAATGATAGCAAATTTCTTAATCTTCTTATTCCGCAAAGCTGCCTTTTCTGCTGCGGCTTCGGTCTGTTTTTGTTCTTCCTCCAGACGTGCCTTCTCCTGTGCTTCAATCACCTTGTTAATGGTGCCTCTTGAGGAAAATTTTTCAAAAACTTCTTTTTTATTACGGCCGCAACGAACGCACTCTGCTTCTTCCGCCACGTTAGGACGACCGCAGACGCAAACCCAATATGTACCTTGATCCTGAGCGTAACAATACGCATCCTCACCTGCTACCGAAGCAAGGCGCATCTTTTCCTCATAATCAGACTCATTAATGATAACTTCTGTCATCTCATAAGTTTTTTTATAGGACTCACCCTCAGCAAAATCAACCGACAGAAAATCAACGGTAATATGCTTTGCCTCGGCATAATCCTTTAAAGAAACTGCCTTTTTTTCAGCAAAAAAACTTTTGGGACCGGCATTTAAGTCTGAAAGATCAACCCGGATTTCACCCAGTTCCCCGCCGTATGCATCAAACGCCCGAACCAAAAAGCTGACACCGGTAACAACCTGATCGCTGAGATTAAACAGCTTAAACAGTGCATAAGGCTCGCCGGTTTTGGAATTTGTTTTAACGATAACACCCTGGTTTTCAACCGGGCAGGAAAAGTCAATAAACATCCCTTTTGCCTCCTAAAAAATATAAATCGGATTACAAACCACTTACATTCTACCATACTTTTCGAAAAAATACAACTTTTTTGTGCATAAAACTATTGACATTTTCTCTTTTACAAGTTATAATAATGTGGTATGTGAAAAGTGGTATGCAATTAGGAGGTGGAGCACTTGCTCAGAACATTTCAGCCCAATAACAGAAAACGGAAAAAAGACCATGGTTTCAGAAGCAGAATGAGTTCACGTTCCGGCAGAAAGGTATTAGCTAGAAGAAGACTTAAAGGCAGAAAAGTACTGTCTGCATAGTTATGAAAACCAGTCGCTGAGAGCTCTTAGCTTTTAGCGACTTTATTTCATAATTGCCCGGTACTGCGGTATAATAATATGAAGCAGACCATCAGTTTAAAAAATAACGAGCTGTTTTTGCAAGTATATAAAAAAGGAAAACGGTCATACCACAAAAATTTTACGTTGTATTACTTGCCTAACGGTATGCCCACAAATCGTCTGGGCATCAAAGCCGGCAAAAAGCTTACCGGTGCTGTGGGGCGCAACCGCGTCAGAAGGCTCGTCAAAGAAAGCTACCGTTTGCTGGAGTCAGAAATCAAAACAGGATACGATTTGGTTTTTGTTGCAAAGGATGGCTGCCTGTTGGCAGATTCCTTGGCAGAAACCTCGGAGGCAATGCGTCATCTTTTTAAGTATGCACGCCTTTTTGTTGTATCTTCCGATTCTGACAAGCCAAAAGAGACAAAAACGGAGCCAATCAAATGAAAAAACTACTTATCGGTTTAATTCGTTTCTATCAGCGGTACATTTCACCGCTGAAAAAACCGTCTTGTCGGTTTTACCCCACCTGTTCACAGTATGCCATTGAGGCAATTACTAAAAAAGGTGTTCTGCGAGGGACAGCCCTCGCCGTTATTCGAATTTGCAAATGCCACCCCTTTCATCCGGGTGGTTATGACCCTGTTAAATAGCATTGTCACTACAAAGGAGGCAAAACCTTGGGTTTTTTAACTTCTATTTTTGATATCATCAATGTTCCTTTAGGATATTTGTTCCGATATATTTATATGGTCCTTCAGGACTATGGTTGGACCATTGTGGTTTTTACATTGATTACCAAGGCAATTTTGTTGCCTTTAACTATTAAACAGCAAAAATCTACAGCCAAAATGCAGGCTATGCAGCCGAAGCTGCAGGAACTGCAGAAAAAATATCAGTATGATAAAGAAAAGCTGAATCAGGAAACTATGAAGCTGTATCAGGACTCCGGCGTAAACCCCATGGGTGGTTGCCTGCCCCTTTTGATTCAGTTCCCGCTTTTGATTGCGCTATATAACATTATCCGCCAGCCTTTGAATTATGTTATTCAATTAGGCAAGCACGGTTTGCCGAATGTTGAACAAGTGTACGAGGCATTAAAAGGCTTCGGTATGAACCCCGAAAGTATTAAAATGGTGGATCAGATTGGTATTGCTTCTAAAATGAGCGAGTTTGCTGCTGAGCTTGCAGAAAAATTCCCCGGAGCTGGTTTTTTGAATATTAATTTCAACTCCTTCGGGTTAAATCTGGCCCAGTATCCGAACTCTGCCGGTGTTTCATGGCTGCTGATTATCCCGGTTTTAGCGGCTGCATCGACATTACTTGTATCCTGGCTGACAACAAAAATGAATGGCCAGCCGAAATCTGCAAACAGTGACAACCCTGCAAATTCAATGCAAATGATGACTTACATCTTCCCGGTTATGACATTTTTCTTCTCATATACAATGCCTGCCGGTTTGGGCTTTTACTGGATTATTTCAAACCTTGTCCAGTTACTGCAGCAAGTCATTATGAAATACTGCTTTCCGGCAAAGCCGTCGGATGAGCCTGCGCGCAAGAACTTCAGAGAACGCGAGGCTGAAAAGGCTGAAAGGAGAAAAAAATGAGCAAAACTGTAAAAAAATCTGCCAAGACAGTTCAAGAAGCGACTAAGCTTGCACTGGCAGAGTTGAAAATTTCTGAAAGCGAAGCAACCATTGTTGTTTTAGAAGAAGGTTCAAAAGGTCTCTTCGGTTTCGGTGCTAAGGACGCTGTGGTTCAGGTAACCTCTAATGTTTCCCCTGAAAACCGTGCTAAAACCTTTTTAGATGATGTTTTCCTCGGCATGGGCATGCGTGTTGATATTGACATCACCGTCGATGGCAAGCTGATGAAGATTAACCTTTCCGGTGATAATATGGGCATCATCATTGGCAAACATGGCGACACCTTAGATGCTTTAGAGCATTTAACAAGCCTGACAGTGAACCGTGGCGACGGCGACTATGTTAAGGTTGTTTTAGATACTGAAAATTACCGCGAAAAACGTCGTCAGACCTTAGTTCGTCTGGCTGAAAACCTGTCAAATTCTGTTGTCAACCACAAAAAGAAGGTAACACTTGAGCCCATGAGTGCCGGCGAACGCAGAATTATCCACTCTACCCTGCAGTCTAATGACAAGGTTGAAACCTACAGCATTGGTGAAGAACCCTACCGCAGAGTGGTTATTGCCCTGAAAAAAGATAAATAAGAAACAGATACCCCGTGAGGGTTTAAAAGCTGTAAAATCCGGAGGGTTTTTACAGCTTTTTTTACAGAACGAAAGAAAGGCGGTGCTCCTATGACAAGTCCACTTGCAGACAGAATCAGACCACAGTCATTAGAAGACTGCGTCGGTCAACGTCACCTTCTTTCAGAAGATAAAATTTTGCACCGCTTACTTACGTCTAAAACCATTCCTAACATGATTTTTTACGGTCCCTCGGGCACCGGTAAAACCACGGTGGCAAACATTGCCGCACGGCTTTCAGGTAAAACTCTTTACAAGCTGAATGCCACGAATGCCTCTGTTTCTGATATTAAAGCAATTACTGCAGACCTTGGCGGGTTAAACAGTCAGGGCGGCGTTTTGCTGTACTTAGACGAAATTCAGAACTTTAACAAAAAGCAACAGCAATCGCTTTTAGAGTTCATTGAAAACGGCTCCATTACCCTGATTGCCAGCACCACAGAAAACCCGTACTTTTATATTTATAACGCGATTCTTTCACGTTGTACGGTTTTTGAGTTTAAACCTGTTGACGGGTCAGACATAGCTGCAGCGCTACAGCGTGCCGTGAAGCTTTTAGAACAGGAAATGGATACCACCATTACCGTGGAAGAAGATGCGCTTTACCACCTGTCAGAAACCTCTGCCGGCGACGTGAGAAAGGCCCTTAACTCGTTGGAGCTTTGCGTGCAGGCAGCACCCCTGTCAGCTGATGGCGGTTTAACCGTAACCCTGCCCTTAGCTGAGCAATGCACTCAGAAAAAGGCATTTCGCCACGATAAAGATGGTGACAGCCACTATGATGTTATTAGCGCTTTTCAAAAATCTCTGCGTGGTAGTGACCCGGATGCCGCAATCCATTACCTTGCCCGTCTGCTTTCTGCCGGTGATATGCTGATTGCCTGCCGCAGACTGATGGTAACCGCCGCAGAAGATATTGGCCTTGCTTATCCTCAGGCTGTTTCTATTGTAAAATCCTGCGTGGATTGCGCTCTGCAGTTGGGCATGCCGGAAGCACGGATTCCCTTAGCTGAGGCTGCCATTGTCCTTGCCACAGCGCCCAAAAGCAACTCTGCCATTTGTGCCATTGATGCTGCCATGGCTGATATTGCAAATTCCGACACCGGTGATGTGCCTATGCATTTAAAGGACACGCACTACTCTGGCGCACAGAAGATGGGACGGGGGCTGACCTACCAGTATCCCCACAGTTATCCGGGCAATTATGTGAAACAGCAATACCTGCCGGATAAAATCAAAGACAAAGTCTACTATGTTGGCGGCAATAATAAAAATGAAGAAGCCATCCGCCAATATTGGGATAAAATCAAGAAGAGAGAAGATTCATGACAAACAGCTATCAGGGCTTTGCCCAACTCTATGACGCATTAACCTTTGATGTTGACTATAAAAACATTGCTTCATTCATTCATGAAATTTTACAAAAACACGGCATTAAAAGCGGACTTGTGTTAGACCTTGCCTGCGGCACAGGTACACTGACTTTGGAATTAGCCAAAAAAGGCTATGAGATGCTGGGGGCGGATTTATCCGAAGATATGCTTTCTGTTGCGCGGCAAAAGGAAGGCGCCGAGGGCATCTTATTCCTGAACCAGTCCATGGATGATTTTGAGCTTTACGGCACCGTTGATGCCATTGTCTGCGTGTTGGACAGCATCAATTATTTAACTGAGCCCGAAGCGCTTTTAAAAACCTTTCGCCTGTGTGCAAACTACTTGAACCCCGGTGGAATCTTACTTTTTGACGTAAATTCAGAATATAAATTCTCTTCTGTTTTAGGGAATCAGACCTACACCTATGAAACGGATGAAATTTTTTATAATTGGGAAAATGAATATGACCCCGAAAGTCGTCTCTGCGACCTGTATCTCACCTTTTTCTGTTTGGAAGAATCCGGCTTATATCGCCGGGTTGACGAGGTGCATACCCAAAGGGCGTATGCAGACAGCGAGCTTAAGGATGCTTTAGAAAAAGCAGGTCTTACCCTTGTTGCTATATATGACGGCTATACCCAGAATGCGCCAAACAGCGAGAGCCAGCGCATTGTTTATGAGGTAAAAAAACTTTAATGGAGGATACCCCGTGAAACAGCTTGTTTTGATAAAATATGGAGAAATTATTTTAAAAGGCTTAAACCGACCTTTTTTTGAAGAGGCTTTGGTTAAGAATATTAAAGATGCACTGCCGAAAGATTTCCATGGTACTGTTCACCGTGCTCAGGCAACCATTTATGTTGAGCCGGAGGACCCTGCCACCATTGACGAGATTATCCGCCGTATGACCAAGGTCTTTGGTATCACCTCTGTCACCCGTGCTTATTGCCTGCCCAAAGATCTTGCCGGTATGCAAAAGGGTGCGGCCGAGGTGCTGGCACCGGTTTTGAATCAGATTCATTCCTTTAAGGTAGAAGCTAAACGAGCCGATAAAAAATTCCCCATGACCTCACCGGAAATCTGCCGTGAGGTGGGCGGCTATCTCCACGATGCCTTCCCTCACCTGACCGTAGATGTGAATCACCCTGAGGAAACCGTTATGGTTGAGGTACGCGAGGAGTATGCCTATGTATATTGCGGCAGGGTAAAAGGCGCAGGCGGTATGCCTATTGGTTCAAACTCCAAGGCTACTCTGCTCCTCTCAGGCGGTATTGACAGCCCCGTTGCCGGTTATATGACCGCGAAACGCGGCGTTAAATTAAACGCTGTTCACTTTTTCTCGTATCCCTATACCGGAGAGCGTGCTAAAGAAAAAGTGCTGACATTGGGCAAAATTCTGGCTGAATATGCACCCCGTTTAGATGTTCATGTTGTGCCCTTTACTGAAGCACAGCTTGCAATCAAAAAATATTGTCCGCCGGAACAGCTGACAATCATTATGCGCCGTCTGATGATGCAGATTGCTGAACAGGTTGCCCTAAAAACCGGCGCAAAAGCTTTAATCACTGGTGAAAGCATTGGTCAGGTGGCAAGCCAGACGGTAGAAGCCTTAACCGTTACCAATCAGGCTGTTAAAACCCTGCCTGTCTTCCGTCCGGTTATCGGTATGGACAAGGAAGAAATCGTAACGATTGCCCGCCAGATTGGCACCTTTGAGACCTCAATCCTGCCTTATGAGGATTGTTGTACCATCTTTACCCCGAAGCACCCTAACACCAAGCCGAAGCTGGAACGCATTTTAGAATCTGAGCAAAAGCTTGATACAGAAAAGCTCATCAGCGATGCTATCGCCGGCATTGAAATTATCAGACTGTAAGATAGGAGGCATCTTATGTCAGAAGCAATTACCACGTTTTTGCAAGGTCTTGGCATTTCAAACGAACTGGTTATCTTTATTGTTTCTATGTTGCCCGTTGTAGAACTGCGCGGCGCCATTCCCCTTGGCGTTGTTTTAAACACGAAGCCGTTGATTACATTTTGTCTTGCTGTGATTGGAAATCTGTTGCCCGTACCCTTTATCATTCTTTGTGCAAGACCTGTTGTAGACTTCTTTTTAAGGGTCAAATACTTGCGTCCCATCGGCAACTGGCTGGAGAATAAGGTCAGAAAAAATTCTCATAAGATTACAAAATATAAGGTTGGCGGGCTCTTTCTTTTCGTTGCAATACCGCTTCCCGGTACAGGTGCCTGGACCGGTGCACTTCTTGCGGCGCTGATGAATATGCGCTTAAAAAACGCCTTCCCCTCCATCGCTCTCGGTGTTGTTGCCGCCGGTATACTGATGACCTTTGGCAGCAGTGCTGTGGATTGGTTTATTGCATTGTTTGTGTAAAAGATGATATTGTAAAATGAAACATCCACCCCACTGGGGTGGATGTTTCATTTTACAAAAATATGTCAAGAGAACCGTCCCTATGACACACAACAATGCAAGTCACAACTTAATCTTGCAGAGTGCTACAAAGTACCACTCTATCTATTATCCCCATATAAAATTCAAAGACCAATCACTAGTACCATCCCAAATATACATATGATATGCATCAGAACTTACTTCACCAATATAAGAACCCTCTCTATTTGGTTTAGATATTTTTTCCATTAAAACCCCTATTTCACCACCCCAATGTCCTTCTCCTGTTGTCTTATTTATATAATAACTCTGATTTTGAATACTCATTCCTGTACTATCAACCATTAAGTCATATTTTCTTGCATCGTAGGCAAATCCCGTTACACCTTTTGGACCAACTACTCCAATACCCAAATGTAAACCCACGTCAGGAGCAACACCTTGTCCACCACCTAGAATACCATATTGGTCTTTCTTTAAGACTATCTGTTCACCATTTGCTTTAATGAAAATATCTCCCTCTTGGGCATTTCTGTTGCTTCGTGAACGCCCATATGCCCACTCATGGATTATAATAGGCATATTTTGGTCATAAATATAATCTGATGTTACTTCAATTTTCTCTACTAATCTGAATAGAACCATCGCTCCTTCAGCTCTTGTCAGTGTATCACGTGGAGCAAATCTACCTGTGTCATCCTTCCCTTTAATTAAATTTGACGAAAAGGCTTTTATGGCAGCGTCTTTGTATGGCTCTCTTACTTCAGAGTATCTTTATAGTCCTTTAATGTATTAACAACAGGCAAAGAATAATCACTTAATTTTTCGCCTTTACCCTCTGCACATCTTACCATTATCATTGTCATTTCTTCTCTTCTGATAGGTACATCCATTTCACTTCTTGGCATTTCTGTTTCTGAAATAATACCTTTTTCAATAGCCTTATTATACTCACCAGCCCACCAAGTATCACCTGCTTGAGCAGGTGTATAATCTGGATAGCAAGAACGAATTGCTATTGCTAAAAATTCACTTCTTGAAATTGTTTTATCTGGCTTGAATGTGCCATCTTCATAACCCTTAATAGAACCTTTATCTGCCATAGCCTGAATGTAGGTTTGACCCCAATGACCATTTATATCTGAATAATCTGCAAATACTGTTGTAGGTACAATAGATAATATCATTAAAATTGATAAAAATAAACTTATCAATTTCTGACTTTTTATTCTCATAATTTCACGACCTTTCTATAAATTAAAATACTTATAAACAAAAAAAATAAGCAATTATTTTTTTCTAACAGGGTACTCCACCTTTTTGAAGTACCCTATTTTTATTTAATCATATTTTATTTACCTAATTTATCAAAGTTCATTATCCAATCCCCACCATCCCATTTATATAAATGGTAACTATCTTTACTTACCTCACCTACTTGTGTACCATCATAAGATGGATAACCTATACCATTTCTTAACAACTTAAGTTCTCCACCCCAATAGCCTTCACCTGTTGTTTGGTTTACATAATAAGTTTGATTCTGTAATTGCAAACCTGAACTATCTACCCAAACACCATAATCTACAACTTTATAGGTAAATGTTAAGCAACCTTTTTCATTTATTTGACCTAATAAACCTACGTCAGGAGCAACACCTTGACCACCACCTAATACTCCATATTGGTCTAATTTTAATACAATCTTTGTTCCATCTTTCTTTACAAAAGTATCTCCTGCTTTTGCATTTCTATTATATCTTGCCTGACCCTCATATATAGTAATAGGTCCTGATACATTTTCAGTAGGTCCTTGTTGTTGTGTACCACTACCTGTATCAATAATATAATTACCACCATTTGGTGTAACATCTACCCTCTTACTTTCATTTACTAATCTATAAAGAACTGTCGCACCCTCTGCTCTTGTCAAAGTACCCTGTGGGTCAAATCTACCTGTGTCATCTTTACCTGCTATTAAACCTTTTGTAAATGCTACCCTAACTGCTTCTTTATAATATCCACCCACTGTATTATAATCTGAAATCCTACTTGTTGATACTAATGTCCCTGTACTCTCACCCATTTGCTCACAAGCACGAGTTAAGATTAAAGCCATTTCTTGTCTTGGCATAGGTGCATTTAACACTGCTGAAGTAAATGGATATTCATTCTCTGTAATCAAATTATTATCCACAGCAACATCATAATTATTTGAATACCAATATTCTCCTGATACACCTGGCATATTTGCTAAAACTTCTGAATATAATGCTCTTGTTACAACTGTTATAAACTCTGCTCTACTCATTTGTCCATTAGGGTCAAACTGTGCTAAACCTTGTTCATTTGGTGCAGTTTTACCACTAAACAAACCTTTATATGTTCCTATTGACATATCCTCAATAGCAGGTCTTGCCCATTCATGACCACCTAAATCTGAAAATCCTTTAAGATTTCCTATGTCCTGCGGTTGATATGTGGGGTAAACTGTTGAAGCATCTGCCTCGTCTTGAGATACTTCACCTGTTTCCAAATTAACATTGCCAAAGCCAAAATCTGCACTTGCTGATACAGAAAGGGAAGATATAAACATAACAATTACCATTAAACTACATAAAATCTTTTTCATTTCTTTTACCTGCTTTTATCTTATTTTTTTATTTTATAGTATTTGATACCCACATACCTACTATATCATTCCAAACATATAGACTATAGGCATCCTTACTAACTTCACCGTGAGTTGTTCCGTCATAATTTGGTTTAGCTACTGTTTGTTCTATTATAGTCCAATCTGAAGACCAATGCCCTTCTCCTGTTGTAGCATTTACAAGATAATAATTATTATTTAATGACTGTCCTTTACCATTCACAAAATAAGGATGTAAACTATCATTTATTAAACCAATCATTAATTGATTTTCCCAACTATTACCCGAAATTACATAACCACCATTTGTACCATACATACCTATATCTGGTGCTACACCCTGACCCTCACCTACAACTCCACTTGGACCTTTTTTCAATACTATCTGTGTTCCATCTTTCTTTATGAAAATATCCCCTTCTTTTGCAGGTACTCTCTTTGATTGCTCACCCTCACGAATTGTTTGTTGACCTACAACTGTGGAAGAAGGTTTACTTGTAACTGTTGAAAAATCTTTCTTTATTCTTACTGATGGGTCAACTATTCTATATAAAACCATTGTCGCTGATGCTCTATCTAAACTACCTAATGGCTTAAATGTACCAGCATCATCATTACCACATAATAAACCTAACTGATAACCTTTTACTACATTAGTTCTATAGATTGTACCTATTGAATTATAGTCAGGAATTGCATTTTTAACATTAGGATTAACACTATCTAATGTTTCACCTCTTTGTTCCAAAGCTCTAACTGCAACTAATGACATTTCCTGTCTTGTCATTGGTTTTTCCATATCCTCAATCTTAAACTCATCTAATGTAATTACACCACCATTTACAAGTGCTGTATGATATACAGACCACCAAGCATCACCCGTTTCACCCTTTAAGTTATCTTCATCATAAAGGATACGTGCAACAACTGTTAAAAATTCTGCTTTTGTCATTGTATCATTGGGGCAGAACATATCATTTCCCTTACCCACAAAAAGTCCGTTTTCTGTCATTTTATTTACGGAACTATAAAACCAATCACCATGCTTAACATCTATAAAACCTGCCGCTGATACAGACAGGGAAGATATAAGCATAGTTCCTGTTAAAATAATTGTTAAAAATCTTTTCATTTTCAAAACTCCTTATTGCAAAATGCAGTTGTGCCGCAGTCGGGAGGTGCGCCGTCTCCTACCCTATGTAGAAAATCTATCGACAATCATGTAGGGTTTAGCGTTCCCGACAAACTGATTTCATTACGCAAAAAGGACCTTGTTGATTGTCTCAGCAAGGTCCTTTTGAAAGATTCAAATCACATTTAATGTTCTAAGGCGTTGCCCAAAAACAATTTGTAATTTTTATTTGTTGTTAATAGCTGCCTGAGCCGCTGCCAGTCTTGCGATGGGCACACGGAAGGGTGAGCAGGAAACGTAGTCCAGGCCAATCTTGTGGCAGAACTCTACGCTGGTGGGGTCGCCGCCGTGCTCGCCGCAGATACCAACATGCAGCTTGCCGTTAACGGGTTTACCCAGCTTGATAGCCATTTCCATCAGCTTACCAACACCGGTCTGGTCAAGTTTTGCAAAGGGATCGTTTTCGAAGATCTTGGTGTCATAATAAGCGCCTAAGAACTTGCCGGCGTCATCACGGGAGAAGCCGTAAGCCATCTGAGTCAAGTCGTTAGTACCGAAGCAGAAGAAGTCAGCTTCAGCAGCGATTTCGTCAGCGGTCAGAGCTGCTCTCGGGATTTCAATCATAGTACCAACTTCGTAAGTGAGGTTCGAACCAGCTGCTGCGATTTCAGCATCAGCGGTTTCAATAACAACCTTCTTAACGAACTTAAGTTCTTTAACGTCGCCAACCAGCGGAATCATGATTTCGGGGCAAACCTTCCA
>SVJQ01000011.1 GCA_015068905.1 Oscillospiraceae bacterium
CGGTATGGGCGTCGTCATTGGTGAAACCACCGAAATCGGCGACAACTGTACCCTGTATCAGGGTGTCACCTTAGGCGGTACGGGTAAGGAAACCGGCAAACGTCACCCCACCTTGGGTAATAACGTCATGGTGGGCAGCGGTGCCAAGGTTTTAGGGCCTTTTAAGGTTGGTGATAATTCCAAAATCGCCGCCGGTGCTGTGGTTTTGAACGAAGTGCCGCCCAACTCCACCTGTGTGGGTGTTCCGGCGCGCATCGTTAAAATTAACCACAAGCGTGTCTCTGACCTTGACCAGGTGCACATTCCCGACCCGGTATCACAAGAGCTTTGCCGCTTGCAGGCACAGCTTGACCGTTTAGAAAAAAAGCTGATGGAGCAAGATGCTCCGTCAGAAACTATAGAATAGAGTTTGAAATTTCAAAAAGGATGGTTATCTTATGAAAATCTACAACACTATGACCCGCACGAAAGAGGAATTTATTCCCTTAAACCCCGGTGAGGTCAAAATGTATTCCTGCGGCCCTACCGTGTATAACTATTTCCACATCGGTAACGCCCGACCCTTTATTATTTTCGATACCCTGCGCCGCTACTTTGAATACCGTGGCTATGAGGTTAAATTTGTTCAAAACTTCACCGATATTGACGATAAAATGATTAAAAACGCAAACGCTCAGGGCGTCACCGTTCGCGAACTGGCAGACCGCTTTATTGAAGAATATTTTAAAGATGCAAAAGGTCTTGCCATTCGTGAGGCATCTGTGCACCCCCGTGCAACAGATAACATTGACGCAATCATTGACACCATCTCCACCTTAATTGATAAAGGCTTTGCTTATGAATCAGAAGGCGATGTGTATTTTGAAACAGCTCGCTTCTCTGAGTATGGCAAACTTTCAGGCCAGCCCTTAGAGGATTTAGCTGCCGGCGCCAGAATTGATGTAGATGAGAGAAAGAAAAATCCTATGGACTTTGCTCTGTGGAAAAATAAAAAAGAGGGCGAGCCCGCTTGGCAGAGCCCCTGGGGCGAAGGCCGTCCCGGCTGGCACATTGAGTGCTCCGCTATGGTTAACCGCTATTTAGGCGAAACCATTGACATCCACTCCGGCGGTCAGGACTTAATCTTCCCCCACCACGAAAACGAAATTGCACAAAGCGAATGCGCTACCGGCAAACCCTTTGCCCGTTACTGGATGCACAACGGCTATATTAACGTAAATAACGAAAAAATGGCAAAATCCAAGGGCAACTTCTTCACCGTGCGTGACGTAGCACAGAAGTATGATTACGAAGTTATCCGCTTCTTTATGCTCTCTGCTCACTACCGCAGTGCCATCAACTTCTCTGATGAGCTGTTAAAGCAGTCTGAATCAGGCTTAGAGCGTCTTTACACCTGCCTGTATAACCTTGAATTTTTGCAGGCAAAAGCTCAGAAAAAAGCATTATCTCCCGATGATGAAGCAGTTCTCGCTCAGCTTGACACCATCACAGAACAGTTTAACAGCGCTATGGATGATGACTTAAACACAGCCGATGCCATCTCTGCTTTATTTGACCTTGCTCGTTTCTTAAACTCCAACATCACTGTTGACTCTCCCCTCGCTGTCTTTGATGCAGCCATAGCAAAACTCCGTGAGCTTGGCGGCGTACTGGGTATCTTAGATAAAAAGCAGGAAGATTCCGTCAGCGACGAAGTAAAGGCACTCTTGGAAAAACGTAAAGAAGCCCGCCAGAATAAAGACTGGGCGCTCTCTGACCAGCTTCGTGACGAATTAAAGGCAATGGGCGTCGAAGTTTTAGACACCCGTCAGGGCATGAAATTGAATATCAAGAGGACAAATGATGAACAGTAATATGTTAACACCACAACAAGCCAGAGGATATTCCCCTCTGGCTCTGGCTTTTATTGGCGATGCGGTTTATGAAACCTTTGTCCGTTCCAAAATTCTCTTAAAGGCTAACACCTCTGCAAACAAGCTGCATAAAAATGCCGTTTTTTATGTACGGGCCCACGGTCAAAGTGAGGCTGCAAAAGGCTTAATGACACATCTGACGGCAGAAGAGGAAGAAATTTTTAAACGAGGCAGAAATGCACACTCTGCTTCCGTTCCTAAAAACGCAGATGTAACAGAGTACCGTGCCGCTACAGGTTTTGAAGCGCTGGTAGGCTATTTGTACTTAACGGGACAGACTGACAGGCTTGACTTTCTTATGGAGGAAGCGTATAATATCATTAGTTTGGCAGACAACGTAAAATAAATTTGCTTTTTTTATAAAAAACCCTTGGGAAATGCCGAAAAATGTGTTATACTGTTATGTAGAGTCAAAATGACCCTGCATTAATTTATGTTTATTATCTCTTCCGGTGCCCCTCGGGGTGCGGTGAAGATTATAAAAGTTTTTAAAATATTTAATTTTTGAAAGGGGCGAAAAACGTGGATAAGAAGAGAGTTACAGAGCTTAAGATCATTGCTAACAAGATCAGAAAAAATGCTCTCACAGCTGTATACAGCGCCTCTTCCGGTCATCCGGGAGGTTCATTATCCATCGCGGACGTGTTGTCCGTACTGTATTTCGAGGTCATGAATGTTGATCCGAAAAATCCGAAAGCTGAGGACCGTGACCGTTTTGTTCTGTCAAAAGGTCATTGTGCACCTGCACTCTATGGTACTCTGGCAGAGCGCGGCTTCTTCCCGGTAGAAGACTGCAAAACTTTCCGCAGAGCTGACAGCTACCTGCAGGGTCATCCCGATATGAAGGGTGTTCCCGGTGTAGATATGTCTACCGGTTCTTTGGGTCAGGGCATCTGTGCCGCTAACGGCATGGCACTGGCCGGCAAAATTGACAATAAGGATTACCGTGTATACTCTATCTTGGGTGACGGTGAGCTTGAAGAAGGTCAGGTATGGGAAGCTGCTATGTTTGCAGCACATTATAACCTTGACAACTTAACCGCAATTGTTGACTTTAACGGTCTGCAGATTGACGGTGACATCACTAAGGTTATGAATCCTCTGCCGATTGACGAAAAGTTCAAGGCATTCAACTGGAACGTTATCGTAACTGATGCACACGATCCTGAAGCTCTGTATAACGCTTTAAACGAAGCTAAAGCTACAAAGGGCAAGCCCAGCGTTATCATTATGAAGAGCGTTAAGGGTAAAGGCGTTTCCTTTATGGAAAATCAGGCCGGCTGGCATGGCTCTGCTCCTAACGAAGAGCAGTACAACCAGGCAATCGCTGAGCTTGACGCACAAATCAAAGAACTGGAGGTAGAAGCGTAATGGGTAAGATTGCAACAAGAGAAGCTTACGGTCTGGCTCTGGCTGAGTTCGGCGAAAAATACGATATCGTTGTATTAGATGCTGACCTTTCCAAATCTACCAAGACTGATACATTCAAAAAGAAATTCCCCGAGCGTTTCTTTAACGCCGGTATCGCAGAAGCAAGCATGATGACCACAGCAGCAGGCCTTGCTACTTGCGGTAAAACTGTTTTTGCAAGCTCCTTTGCTATGTTCGCAGCAGGCAGAGCTTTCGAACAGGTTAGAAACTCCATTGGTTATCCTAACTTAAACGTTAAAATCGGTGCAACTCACGCCGGCATCTCTGTTGGTGAAGACGGTGCGTCTCACCAGTGCTTAGAGGATATCGGTATCATGCGTACCATCCCCAACATGACCATCATTAACCCTGCAGATGCAACTGAAGCAATCTTAGCTGTTGAAGCTGCTATCAAACATCAGGGTCCGGTTTATCTGCGTTTTGGCCGTCTGGCAGTTCCTGAACTGTTTGACCGCGCTACTTATAAGTTTGAACTGGGTAAGGGTGTAGAGCTCGAAGCCGGTACTGACGCAACTATCGTTGCAACCGGTCTGATGGTTCCTGAAGCATTAGAAGCTAAAAAGATTCTGGCAGAAGAGGGCATCAACGCTCGCGTTATCAACATCCACACCATTAAGCCGATTGACAAAGACATTCTGATCAAGGCTGCAAAAGAAACCGGTGCAATCGTTACCGCTGAAGAGCATAACGTTATCGGTGGCTTAGGCTCTGCTGTTGCTGAAGTTCTTTGCGAAAACCTGCCTGTTCCCATGCGCCGCGTCGGCACACAGGACAAGTTCGGTAAATCCGGCAAACCCGCTATTCTGTTAGAAGAGTACGGTCTGACTGCTAAAAACATAGCAGAAAACGTGAAAGAAGTTATTAAGCTTAAGAAATAATTTCATTCAAAAAACAGCAAAAATACCCAAAAGGACTGGCTTTGCCGGTCCTTTTTTCATACCCCAGATATTGACAAATAACAAAAAAAATGATACAATTTTTGCAATACGTTTTTTTGAGGGCTCCCGCCCCACAGGAGGAATATAGACATGAAAATAGCTTTTTCAACATTAGGCTGTCCTGACTTTTCATGGACCGATCTTTACACCATGGCAAAGGACTTAGGCTTTGACGGTATCGAAATCCGTGGTATTGGTGACTCCATTAACGCCGTAACCGCGCTACCTTTTACTGCCAAAAACCTACCTGCAACCATTAAAAAGCTACAATCTCTACGTCTTGAAATCCCCTGCCTGTCTTCTGACTGCTGTTTAAAAGATGCTGACAATGCTGAAGCTAACAAAGCTGAACTCATGCAGTATATTGACCTTGCTGAAAAACTGGGTACACCCTACATCCGTGTTCTGGCAGACCGTAGTATTGCCCCTGAGGGTGAAGTCTCTGATGAGGTTGTTTTAAACCAGCTTCTTGCTCTGATTCCCAGTGCTGAAGCTGCCGGCGTCACTCTGTTGATTGAAACCAACGGTGTCTATGCCGACACAAACCGCCTGCGTTCACTCTTAGAAAAAATCCCCAGCGATGCGGTTGGCGCTTTGTGGGATATGCACCACCCCTACCGTGTTATGGGTGAAAGTGCTGACACCACCATTCAGAATCTGGGTGCTTATATCAAGCATGTTCATATTAAAGATTCTGTTGCGACAGAAAATGACATTACCTACCGTATGGTTGGTGAAGGCGACCTGCCCTTAGATGAAATGCTTCTTGCACTTTCCTCTATTAACTATGACGGTTATGTTTCCTTAGAATGGGTAAAACGTTGGGCGCCTGAGCTTCAGAACGCCGGCATCGTGTTCCCCAATTTTGTACACTACATCAGCAAATATATACAAAAAAATGTATCCAAACAGTCTCTGCTGCAAAACAACGCAAAAACCGGTTATTATATCTGGGAAAAGGAAAGCCTTATTGATTTAACCTTCCCACAGCTGTTAGACCAGATGGCAGAAACCTTCCCTGACCAGTATGCTTTCCGCTATACGACATTGGATTATACCCGTACATATGCTGAATTCCGTGAAGATGTTGACACCTTTGCCCGCGCCCTGATAACCTTAGGCGTGAAAAAAGGTGACAAGGTTGCCGTTTGGGCAACCAACGTGCCTCAGTGGTTCATCACCTTCTGGGCAACAGTTAAAATCGGTGCCGTACTGGTTACTATGAATACCGCTTATAAAATTCACGAAGCAGAATACCTGCTTCGCCAGTCTGATACCCATACTCTTGTTATGGTAGACGGTTACAAAGATTCAGACTATGTGGCAATCATCAAAGAGCTGTGTCCCGAACTTGCTGACCACGACCCGCACAAGCCGCTCCATTGCCAAAAGCTCCCCTTCCTGAGAAATGTCATCACCACCGACTCCTGTCAGCCCGGTTGCCTGACTTGGGATGAGGCTATGGCAAAAGCAGAGCAAACCCCCATTGAAGTGGTGTTCCAGCGTGCAGCAATGATTAACCGCCACGATGTGTGCAACATGCAGTACACCTCCGGTACCACCGGCTTCCCCAAGGGCGTTATGTTGACGCATTATAACGTTGTCAACAACGGCAAAAACATCGGTGACTGCCTCGATTTATCTACCGCAGACCGCATGATGATTCAGGTACCTATGTTCCATTGCTTTGGCATGGTGCTTTCCATGACCGCTTGTATGACCCACGGTGCAACCATGTCTCCCCTGCCTTACTTCAGACCCAAACAGGCACTCGAATGCATCAATAAAGAAAAAATCACCTGCTTCAACGGCGTACCTACCATGTTCATTGCCCTGCTCGAGCATGAAGATTTTGAAAAAACCGACTTTTCACAAATGCGTACCGGTATTATGGCAGGTAGCCCCTGCCCCGTCAAGGTTATGCAGGATGTGGTTGACAAAATGAATATGAGTCAAATCTCCATCGTTTACGGTCAGACCGAGGCTTCCCCCGGCTGTACACAGAGCCGTGTGGATGACCCCTTAGAGGTTCGTGTCAACACCGTCGGCAGAAACCTGCCCGGCGTTGAATGTAAAATTGTTGACCCCGAAACCGGCGAAGACCTGCCCGATAACGTTGACGGTGAATTTGTTGCCCGTGGTTATAACGTTATGAAGGGTTACTACAAAATGCCGGCAGCAACTGCCGCTGTCATTGATGAAGATGGCTGGCTCCACACCGGTGACCTTGCCCGCCGCCTGCCTGACGGTAACTACAAAATCACCGGCAGAATCAAAGATATGATTATCCGTGGCGGTGAAAACCTGTACCCCAAAGAAATTGAAGACTTTATCTATACCCACCCCAAGGTATCTGATGTACAGGTTATCGGCGTTCCCGATAAGCAGTACGGTGAAGAAATCTGTGCCTGCGTTATCTTAAAAGAAGGCGAAACCATGACCGAAGACGAGTTAAAAGCTTTTGTCCGTGACCATATGGCAAAGCACAAAACTCCTCGCTACGTTGACTTTGTAGACTCCTTCCCCATGAACGCCGCAGGTAAGATCTTAAAATACAAAATGCGTGAAAACGCCGTGGAAAGATTCAACCTCCACGACGCAAAAAATACAGTAACAGCTTAAAAACAAGCCGGAAGATACCTGTCTTCCGGCTTGTTATTTTGCTAAAACCTCAATAAGCCTCCCTCACCTCGCGTGCCCCAGAGGGTAAGAGGGAGGGGGACCAAGCATAGCTTGGTGGAGGGATATTAACTTTACTACTACAGCTTCTCCTTAACATCACAAAATTAAGAATATTTATTTCATAAAAAAAGATGAAAAAAGTATAAAAATATGATATAATTGACACATGCAGAATTTTATTGCATAAAATTCTGTAGAGCTAACGCTCTTGCGTGCTCACCTGAGCACTGTGTCAATTGACGGTGTCGCAAAAATCTCCTTGCAAGCAAAGATTTTTGCTCCTGGTATACTGAATATGAAATAAATTAACGAAACGTGGTGATTCTATGCTGAAATATGAATCTTTATCAAAAGAAATAGAAGAGCGCATCCGCACAGACAGAGAAAAGGGCACTCTGCCTGACTTTGGCTTTTCTGAAGAAAACGTCATCCGCCGTCACCCTGATCGCGACCGTGCCACCCTGTTGCGCCCGCCCTTTGTTCGTGATATTGATAAAATTATGCATTCCCCTTACTATAACCGCTATGCTGATAAAACTCAGGTCTTTTCCTTTTATAAAAATGATGACCTCACCCGCCGTGGTCTGCACGTTCAGCTCGTGTCCCGTGTTGCCCGCACCATCGGCAAGGCACTTAACTTAAACCTTGAACTGATTGAAGCCATCGCCTTAGGTCACGACATTGGTCACACTCCCTTCGGCCACGCCGGTGAACATATTTTAGACGAGATTTATTTTGAGCGCACCGGTAGGCACTTTTCGCACAACATTCATTCTGTCAGAGTTTTAGACGGCATTTTCCCCTACAACATCAGCCTGCAAACCTTAAGCGGCATCGCCGCCCACGACGGCGAAAACGAGCTTGGCACCTACGCCCCTGCTCCCCTGACAGACTTTGAGACCTTTGATAAGCAAATTGAGGCCTGCTACCTTGACAAATCAAACGTCAAGCGTCTTGTGCCCTCAACCTTAGAGGGCTGCGTTATGCGTGTTTCTGACATCATCGCCTACCTTGGCAAAGACCGTCAGGACGCTGAGCGCGCTCACATAGCCGCTGCCGGCAGCTTTGCCGACAGCACCATCGGCGTCTATAATGCCCAAATTATTAACAATATGACGGTTAACATCATCGAAAACAGCTACGGAAAGCCTTATATCAAAATGGATAACGAACACTTTGAGGCGCTAAAGCAAGCAAAAGCTGAAAACTATGATTTGATTTACCTGCAGGAAACTGTTGGGCAGGCAACGCAGACAAGGGTGAAGCCCATGATGCGCAAGCTATATGAAAAGCTTTTTGATGACCTTACAACCGGCAATACAAGCTCCCCCATCTTCACCCACCACATCAGCTATGTGAATCAGGCGCACTATGCCCGCCCGATTCCCTATGAAGAAACTGAGCCGAATCAAATCGTCGTGGATTACATTGCCAGCATGACTGACGACTACTTTATCGACCTGTTTGATTACCTGTGCCCCGACAGCACGCTGAAAATTGAATATAAAGGGTATTTTAAATAAACATAAAAATCCGTTTTTAGAGGTGTTAATATGAAAAATGGTATTTGTGGTTACTACTAGCACTCATTTTTGCCATCGGTGGGATAATCAATTACTTCGATGGTAGAAATATATTGGCACAAGTCATTCAGACAAGTGTTGCAATTATCCTTGCTTTTATACAATTACTGTGTGATAAAAAAGGAGCCAAAGGCAAAAAAATATTTAATTATATTGCTATGACTTTATCTGTTATACTGGGAATTTGGATTATAGCAATGATTGTAGGCATACTTATATAAAATTTTCAATTAAAAATGGACTGTAAAACAAGTTTTTACAGTCCATTTTTGTTATTAAAGAATTACTTGATTTTTTGCAGAAGGCGGTTCAAAACAGCACTGGCTTCCGCTCTTGTGAGGTTATTTTTAGGGTTAAAATACCCATTTTCATCACCATAAATAATCCCCTCACCATGAACAGATAAAGCCGCATCGGCATATCGTGCATCAATTTTATTATAATCCGGAATATTTGCTTTTGATGAAACTGTTCCAACAGTTATACAATTTTCCAGTACAACATGAGAAACATACGCCATTTCCTCACGACTCATAGGTTGTTCAGGAGATTTGCCTATATCTGCTTCCTCAATGTAATTCAACAAAGCAGCTTTTTCATAAGATGCTTTCCACCATTTTTCTCCGTCTGCTACTGCAAAATTTTCCTCAGGATGCATAATACGCATGATAATTGCGACAAACTCTGCACGAGAGATAGTGTCTTGGGGATAGAACATGCCAACACCATTTACAGGGGCAACCTTACCGTTTACATATCCTTTTGAAGCCATTACCATAACATCGTTGTAAAACCAATCCAACTCTGTGACATCAGAAAAAGAAATATTTCCCTCCGTTAAAGCTTGTCCGGTTGATTCTTCTCCCTCCGAAGACAGACGTGCCATAAGGATAGTATAAAGCTCGCTGATTCTTTTTCCTACCTCGCTGTCATTTGCTGCTTCCTTGACTGTATCCAGTGAATTAACAAATATATCCTTTTCGGTTTTGGAGGCATTATTGATTACAGACGCAATGGTCGCTTTTTCAAGCCATGTAGCAATATGCACGCGTTCATTATCAGTATATTCTTGTTTTTCTACAACTTGTTCTGTACCAATATACAATGTACCGCTCATTGCCCAATTAAATGCTCTCTGTTTATAAAAAGCAAACTCATCATTGATATCCTCGAGAGTAATTGTGGTATATCCCGCACGTTCTTCCTTCAATGTTTTAAATGCAACTATTTCCAGATTTCGTTCACGAAGCAGCACTTCTGCAATGTTTTCCATTTCCGCAAAAAGTTTGTCTCGCTCAGCTTCGTTGTACGTTACTCTGTACTGGTCTATCATCTGATAAATTTTTGAAGCTGCTTCCCCCTCGCTTATGCCTAGCTCCTCAATTATTTCCTGTCTATTTTGTAATGCTTCTTCTGCCTCTGGCGTTCCAGGCATAATTAAGCTTGCTCCCGAAAATGAACCGGTTGCAGACTCATCGCCAGAGGTTTTACCAGGTTTTGCAACCGATACGCCGATAGATACATCTGCCGCAAGCACTGTTAGCGTTGCCAGCATAAATGTAATTGCCAAAATAATGCATGTAAGTTTCTTCATAATACTCTTCCCCTTAGATATAAATTTATAGATATTAGCCTGCCTTCCGGCACAAGGTTTAACTATATTATACCATACTCTACCCATGAGTTCAAGCAATAAAAAACGCTTGCAGAACTTTCTATTCTGCAAGCATTTTTTTATTGCTCCATATGTCTGCCCAAGAACCCCGCCGCCGACTGCGCCAGCTTTTCCTCAACCTCACCCATCTTCGGCGCGGCATCGTGAGAGAAGAAAACAACCGAACCAATGGTATCGCCCTCAGAAATAATGGGTACAACTACACCGGCGGTGTATTTTTCACTTCCGTCAATCACATGCACGGTTTTGTCTTCGCCCTGTCTTGAAACAAAGGTATATTTATCTTCCATCATCTTTTCAAGGGCAGGACTTACCTTTTTCTCTGAAAGTTCTCGTTTCGGCACACCTGAAACGGCAATCACGTTATCTTTATCTGTAATACAGGTCGGATGTCCGCTTGTTTTTGACAAAGTTTCTGCGTATTCAAGTGCAAAATCGCCAAGCTCACCAATGGGTGAATATTTTTTGAAAATCACTTCTCCGTCACGATCTGTATATATCTCTAAAGGGTCACCTTCCCTGATGCGCATAGTTCTGCGGATTTCTTTCGGAATTACAACGCGGCCCAAGTCGTCTATACGGCGTACAATTCCCGTTGCTTTCATTATATATAATGCTCCTTTATTTTCCGGTAGGTATAAATGCCGCCCTACTTTATTCGTAGGGAACGGATTTATCCGTTCCGATGTGAATTACATTGCTATTTTGTGCAATCAAGGAATTTTTATGTAAGGAAAAAGGTGGAATTAAAGAACCGTCTTATACACCACTCAAAATATGCATATTCCGAATATTATTATCTGCGATAAAATTATTGACTATATACGCCTGTTGCTCCATTTCAGCACTGTCTGCCTGCGTTAAATTCTGCCCATTCAGCATCGTGCTCACCGTTTTGCAAACTGCCTCAATGGTTTCAGTTTTTTTTCGCACACTTTCTTCATCATTTGCACTTGTAATTAAAAATTCAAGCTGTTTAGAAAACGCTAACCCGTCTTCTCCAAGCTCCCTTAACGCCCGAAAGCTCCACTTATAATAAGGGGCATATCGTTTTTTCAACAAAAACATGACCTGCATAGCGCATTTTGCAAACTCAAAGACCGCCATTTGCGCCGCCCCTGTTTCATTGCGTTTTATGCACCGGCTGTAATTATATTGCCCTGCCTGCCCCATCAGCAAAAGATTACCGGCAAGCTTTTTCAGCCGTATATCTTCAGGATAGTAGAAAAGTCTTCCCTGAATACGGCTAAACTCACCGTAATAATCACAAAAGACTTCACCATTCACCGCTTCACATAATGCATAATCCGGCAGGCTCAGCCATTGCCCAAGGGAAAGACTGCCATCTCGGCTCCCTGTTTTGGCTTCAAAAAAATCACCCATTCTGATAACCCCGTGGCGATTGCCCCCCACAGGATTGACCGCATTTCTCGAAAAGCCCATAAACTCTTTCGGAAGTTTTGCATAGGCACGCTCAAGCTCAAAAGCCATCCGCCTGTCAACTATATCCTCATCAGGCAAAAAAATACAAAATCCCGGCTCAAAATCGTGATCCTGCGAAACCTCGTCATCATAGCCGTAACACTCTGAGCCACTCCCCACGAGCCCTACCGCAAGATAGGGCAAAAGATGAGAAAACTGTTCCTCAAGCATACCCTTACCATGCTCTTCATAAAACTTTATTGAAAGCTCAAGCCCCTTCATAAATCCTCCTATAGCGTTCTGTCAACGCCTGTTCGTAGGAAAAATATCCATAATACCCAAAGACTGAGGCACACTTTTCACATACAAAGGCATAGTTCCCGTCGGTGCGTTCCTTGCCTTTGTCAAGGAGTGCCATCGCCTGCTCCACAAAGCCAGCAATCAGCGGTTCCGCCTTCTCTAAGCCAAGCTGCATCTCCACCGCCGTCGCCATATTTAAGTAGGTGATTGCCTGCTCCGGCTCCTTTTGGGGAATCCCACCCATCACGTCAAGTGCCTGCTTAAACAAGTTATTCGCTTCCTCAAAGCGCTTCACATCGCAAAGTGCCAAACCCATGTTGTTATAAAGTCCGCCAAGTCGCTCATCATATCGCGGCAGATTATGCTCGTAAATCATTTTTGCCTTTTCATACAGTGGCAAAGCATCCTGCGCCCGGTCAAAGGCTTTATACACCGTGGCACAGTTTAAATAAGTTGTCGCCGCACCAACGTTTAGCTCAATTTTCATTTTTGTGACCTGCCCCAAGGCCTTTTTCACATAGAAAAATGCCTCATCTCGCTCACCAAGCTTCCGGCAAAGCCCCATCAGTTCATTATAAAGAAGCAGAACCGTTTTATGGTCACACATACTCTCTGCCTCAGACAACCAATATAAAAGATGCTGTTTTGCCGCATCATAATCATTTTTCTGAAGATAAGCGTCCAATTTTTCAAGGACAGCGCCTGTATCTATCTGTCTTCCATACATCATTGTTCACCACCTGATTTAATTTTACACGAAACCGCCAAAAGATGCAAGATATTTCACACCATTATCTATTTATGTATTTTTCTTGACAGCACATACAAGATATGGTATACTTAACTTGTTGAAAATTCAACAAGTTAAAGGAGATACTCAGTGAAAAAAAGATTTGAAACCTTTACCGTGCTGATTACAAAAATCAACCGCAGCATCCGCAAAATCAAGAATCAGGAAATGGCTGAATATAACCTGAAAAGCCCGCAAATTTCCTGTCTGTATCACCTGTACC
Organism: Oscillospiraceae bacterium; assembly: GCA_015068905.1. Classification (GTDB taxonomy): domain Bacteria; phylum Bacillota; class Clostridia; order UBA1381; family UBA9506; genus UMGS755. The sequence continues at coordinate 12,958 of SVJQ01000011.1, forward strand.
TATCTGACGGGTTAACCTCCACCGAGCTCTGCGAGCGCTGTGAAGAAGACAAGGCAACCATCTCCCGCTCGTTGGATGTTTTGGAGAAAAGCGGTTACATTGTCTGTGAAACAGCCGGCACAAAGCGATATAAAAGCCCTTTCATACTAACCGAAAAGGGCAAAGCTGTCGGCGAAAAAATTGTGTACAAGGTCAATCGGGTTCTTGATGCCGTGGGTGATGGTATGAGCGAAGATGAACGCATCACCTTCTATCAACACCTGACTGCTATCTGCGAAAACCTTGAATGTATCAGCAATGGTCAACACTAATTTTTTTCGAAAGGAAAAAGACAATGAATGAAAACACAAAAAACTACGAAGCTCTTTTTACCCCGTGGAAAATCGGCAATGTAGAAATCAAAAACCGCATTGTTATGTGCCCTATGGGTGGCACATCTCTCTTCGGCTGGTTCGAGTTAGGCGGTTGCCACTTTGATAAAGAGGCAGCCAATCTCTTTTTAGAGCGTGCCAAGAACAATGTGGGGCTAATCATCCCCGGCATTGCACCCCTGCGTGACACTTTTTGGGGCAAATGGCTTTGGCAAAACCCGAAAATGTTTGAAGAGTTAAAAGAATTTATGGACGAAATCCATAAAACCGGTGCCAAACTGTTTATTCAGTTAACCGCCGGTATGGGGCGCAGCTGGGCAATCACCGAGCTTGTTGCACCCCTGCATAAAAACAAGTTCACCCGTGCCCTGGTTAAACCCATTATTGACACCAGCCACGAGCTGGCTTCCCCCAGTCCTCAGCCTTCCCGCTGGGCGCACGATATCATCTGTCCCGAGATGACAGTTGAACAAATCCACGAGATTATTGAGGCATTTGCCAAAACGGCAAAGCTCTGCCGAGATGCCGGCGTTGACGGTGTTGAGGTTCACGCCGTACACGAAGGCTACCTGCTGGATCAGTTTTCTATTGAATTTTTCAACAAACGAACTGACGAATATGGCGGCAGTTTTGAAAACCGTTACCGCTTTGCTACCGAGGTTGTGAAAGCAATTAAAGAAGCCTGCGGTGATGACTATCCCGTTTCCCTCCGCTATTCTGCTCTTTCTAAAATGAAAGGCTTCTGTGAAGGTGCTATGCCGGGCGAAGATTACACCGAGGTCGGCAGAGATATGGCTGAGTCTGAAAAAGCTGTCAGATACCTGCAGGACGCAGGCTATGATATGCTCAATGCCGACAACGGCACCTACGACTCCTGGTATTGGGCACATCCGCCAATGTATATGCCCGAAAACTGCAACTTAGAAGATGTTGCACACCTCAAGCAATTTGTTGACATTCCGGTTGTCTGTGCCGGCAGAATGGACGCAGCAACCGGTGCCAAGGCAGTAGCCGAGGGAAAAATTGATGCTGTTGGCGTTGCCAGACAGTTTTTGACAGACCCTGCCTGGGTCACCAAGCTGCTTGAAGACCGTCTGGAAGATATCAAGCCCTGCATCTGCTGTCACGCAGGCTGCTTTAACTTTTCTTCGTCAAAGGGTCACGCCAACACACAAGACCTGACCGATACCATGGGTCTTGCCCGTTGTGCCCTGAACCCTGAAACAATGCAGTCCAAAAAATATTATATCACTCCTGCTAAAAAGACTAAGAATATCGCTATTATCGGCGGCGGTATTGGTGGTATGGAAGCCGCTATCTTGTGTGCAAAACGTGGCCATAACGTTACCCTGTATGAAAAGAGTGACGCTCTCGGCGGCGTGTTCATTGCTGCGGCTGCACCCTCTTTTAAAGAAAAGGATCGTGCTCTTATTAAGTGGTACATCCGCGAACTTACCAAGCTCCCTATCACCGTCAAAATGAACACCGAGGTGACTGATCTTTCCGCCCTATCGGCTGATGAAATCATCATTGCCACCGGTGCTACACCAAAACGCATCCCTGTTCCCGGTGCAGATACCGCCATTGAGGCCATTGACTTTTTGCTGGGCAAAGCCCCTGTGGGCGATAAGGTCGTTGTCATCGGCGGCGGTCTCACCGGCTGTGAAATTGCCTATGAACTTTACCTGCAGGGCAAACAACCTGCCATTGTTGAAATGCAGGATGATTTAATCACCGCAAAAGGCGTGTGCCTTGCAAACACCAGCTACCTGCGTGATTTCTTTAAAACCAACAAAGTGCCCACCTACCTTGAAACTTCCCTTTGCAGCATAGATAACGGCACCGTCACCCTCAAAGATAAGTGCGGAAACACCTTTACCGTCGAAGCAGACTCTGTCATTCTGTCAGTTGGTTACAATCCGTCGCCCCTTGCTGCAAAAGGCAAAAAAATTCACGTGATTGGCGATGCGAAAAAAGTAGGTAACCTGCGCTCTGTCATCTGGGGCGCCTGGGATGTCTGCATGAAGCTGTAATATAAGGAGGAACTGTTATGATATTAACACCTGAGCAACAAGCTATTTTAGACGGTAAAAAAGGCGAAACCATGGCAAAGGTTATGAAAACCTTGGTGATGTATGGTGATGCTTTTGAAGCCGAAAAACTTGTCCCGATTACATCGAAATATAATCACCTTGTCACATCGTTTGGTTTAAAGGTGATGTCACCGGTTTATGATTTAATGCAAAAGCTTTTGGATGACGGCGTTTTTTCCGGTCAGCAGTTTTCTGTAGACCCACGCCCTCTTGATAAAAACGTACCGGCAAATTTTTTGCAGAGCTTGGTCTTTCAAAAATTTATGTACACCAAGCAGGATTTTTACGAAAAACAGTTAAAAGAGCTGGGTCTGTTATCAGATGACGCCTTTACCTGCACCTGCTATATGGACGAGGTGGGCAACAAGCCCCAAAAAGGCGAGGTTCTCTCCTGGGCAGAATCCAGCGCCGTTGTGTATGCAAACTCTGTGCTGGGCGCACGGTGCAACCGCAACTCCGGTATTATTGATATTATGGGTTCTATCGTTGGTTATGTGCCTTACTTTGGCTTGTTAACTGACGAAGGCAGAAAAGCCACATGGATTGTCCGTGTGCAAACCACCAAAAAGCCTGAGGCACAGCTTCTCGGCTCTGCCATCGGTATGAAGGTGATGGAAGACGTACCCTATATAACAGGTCTTGATAAATGGCTCGGCACTGAGCTTAATGATGCCACCTGCGCTTACCTGAAGGACTTTGGCGCCGCCACCGCCTCTAACGGTGCGGTTGGTCTTTACCATATTGAAAACCTGACGCCCGAAGCTGTAGAATCCGGCAATGCGCTCCTGTGCGAAAATCCCAAAGAATATATTATTGATGATGCTGAGCTTGAAAGAGTGAAAAACAACTACCCGGTTATTTGGAAAAATCCTGATGCAAAGCCCAAGCTTTGCTTTGTAGGTTGTCCTCACCTGTCCTTAGAACAGCTTAAGGAATGGACCGATAAAATTGAGTCGGGTCTGAAAGAATCCGGCAAGAAAAAAGTAACTCTCCCTACGGTTTTCACCGCCGCACCCAAGGTGCTTGAGGCCTTTAACAAAACGGACTACGCACCGCGCCTTAAGGCTACCGGCGTCATCACCTCTTACATTTGTCCGCTGATGTATATGAACAACCCCTTGTGCAAAACCATGCCGGTTATCACATCCTCGAACAAGCTCCGTACCTACACCAGCGCAAAGTATTATACAGATGCTGAAATTCTTTCCATCGTCACCAAAGGAGGTCAAAAATAATGAAACAATTCCAAGGACGGGTGGTAACCCCCGGAACAGTCACCGCAGAGGCGGTTGTCACAACCCAGGGCTTTAATACCCTTGCCTCATTCCAGATGGCACTCCAGTTTGGTGATAAAGAGGTAAAATGCGGCGACCAGAATAACGAAGAGCTCCATGGCAAATCTCTGCTTGCCAAGGCACTCTGCCTACCCCAAACCATTGGCTCTACCACCGGCGGTCTGGTGCTTTACTGTGCCTGCGCAATGGAGAAAAATCCGGCGTGTATGCTGTTCGGCGGTCATATTGACTCACTAGCTGCAGCCGGCGCTGTGCTTGCCGATGTATGGGTTGATGGTGTCACTATGCCGGTTGTAGATTCTTTGGGTGATGAATTTTTAAACTATGTAAAAGACGGTATGACAATCACCGTAAAAGAAAACGGTATTGTCGAAGTTGAGGAGTAAACCATGAAACGATATGCAATTTACGGCGCCGGCTCTTTAGGGACTGTTCTCGGTGCTTACATAACCAAAAGCGGTGTCCCCATTGACCTCGTTAATCGCAACACAGCTCACGTAGAGGCCTTGCAGAAAAATGGAGCACAAATTTCCGGCACGGTAGAAATGACCGTTCCCGTAACAGCTATGACCCCCGACAAAATGGAGGGCCAATATGATATCATCCTGCTTCTTACAAAACAGCTTCACAACAAAGAGGTTGTCACATTTTTAAAAGACTACCTTGCCCCTGACGGTGTTTTAGTCACCCTGCAAAATGGCATTCCAGAACCCGAAATCGCTGAAATTATCGGTGAAAACAGAACCGTAGGCTGTGTGGTGGAATGGGGTGCAACCCTTACCTCCCCCGGCAAATGCCTGCTGACAAGCGAAGCTGAAAGTCTATCCTTCCACATGGGCAGAATGAAGGGTATTTCCGATGGAAAGTTTAAGGAAGTTAAAGAACTGCTTGAGCTTATGTGTCCGGTTCATGAAGAACCAAACCTGATCGGTGCCCGTTGGTCAAAGCTGTTAATCAACGCCACGTTCTCAGGTCTAGGCACAGTGGTTGGCGGTGTTTTCGGTGATGTTTCCGAAAATAAAAACGCCCGCAAGGTTGCCATTCGTTGTATGAAGGAGTGCATCGACGTTGGCCACGCCACCGGTGCTGAGTTTGCACCGGTACAAGGCAAAAACATTGTCGGATTGTTTTACTACAAAGGTGCTCTCAAACGCACCATCGCTACAATGCTGCTTCCCATCGCAATGAAAAAGCACCGTAACATCGAGCCCTCAATGCTGCAGGATTTAAAAAAGCAAAAACCCTGCGAGGTTGATGCCATCAACGGTGTTGTCAGCTCTTGGGGCAAAAAATACGGTGTGCCGACTCCCATCAACGATACAATCATTGAAATCATCAAAAAAATTGAGTCCGGTGAGCTTACACCCTGCGCTGAAAATATTTGTCTCTTTGACAATATACTATAACAAATAACCACCTGCTGCATAGCGGGTGGTTTTTTCTTCGGCCACTCCCCCAACATTTGTCACCCTAAAATTTTTAAACTGTATTTACTTTGCACACGCTTTATGATACAATAAAAACACAGGGCTTCTCCCGGAAAGGATATGACTATGAAACGTTTGATAAGCTTTTTTATGATAACACTCCTTGTGCTCAGCACAATTTTCTCTGTCAGCGCTGCCCCTTTTTCAGACGTGCAGGATACTGACTATTTTGCACCGGCGGCTTCTCTTTTAAAAGAGTTTGGCGTGTTAGACGGTTACCCCGACGGCACTTTCAAACCGCAAAACTCCATCACTCGTGCTGAAATGGCAGCCATTGTCTGCCGGCTCATCGCCAAGGATGAAGAAGCCTCTCTTCTCGTCGGCGAAACTGAGTTTTTAGATGTGCCGAATGAACATTGGGCGACCGGTTACATCAATTATGCATCTTCCACCGGCATTATAAACGGTGACGGTGATGGCAATTTCCGCCCCGGTGATCCGGTTAAGTATGAAGAAGCCATTAAAATGGTTGTCTGTGCTCTCGGATATGGTGAAGAGATTGAAATTGATCCCGAAGACTGGTCCTCCGGCTATATCAAGCTGGCTGAAGATAAAGGAATCACCAAAAACCTGACAGGGCAAAAGGGCATTGCCGCAACCCGCGGTGATATTGCTGTTATGGCATATAACGGTGCAAATTTAAACATTCCCTATTAAACATAAAAAAAGAGTGAGTTTCTTCGGAAACTCACTCTTTTTTTATGTACTCCTGACAAGCTTTGTAATAAGTCGGCAATGCATACAGAGACCCTACACAAAAAACTCCCTGACCTGTTTTCTTTTCTGCAAAGGCACGCCGGACGGCCTGCTCCGGTTCCGGCTCTATAACTGCATCAATGCCCAGCTGTTGTGCCTCAGCAAGTAGTTCTTCTGCCGTTGCTGTGCGCGGGTTGGGAACCGTTGTTACAATCATCCGGTCACATACCTTAGAAAACTCTTTTAGCGATGCCGTAAAATCTTTATCCCGCAGCATCCCTACCACGCCAATAAAGCTCTGAACAGGAAAGCAGGTAGCCACCGCCTGTGAAAACGCCTTGGCACCGTTTACATTATGAGCACCATCCAGCAAAACCGGCGGCTTTTCTGAAATCAGTTCAAACCGTCCCTGCCATTTTGCTTTACGAAACCCACCATATATGCAATCATCAGAAATCTCAACGCCCTTTTGGCGCAAAGTCATAAAAACAGCCAACGCCGTCACCGCGTTATATACCTGATGCCTACCACGCATAGAAAGCTGTATGTGCTTCCATTGTCCATAGCTGAAAACACAGCCTGTAGCATCACTTTTTTCAATAACAATACTGCCAATCAGGGGCAGTACCAAAAAAGAGCCCTGTTTTTCTGCCTCTTTTTCTATCACCAAAAGGGTTTCCGTCTCCTGATCAGGATAAACCACAATCGGACAGTTTTCCTTAAAAATACCGCATTTTTCGCGGGTAATTTCTGCAAGAGATGACCCCAAAAACTGAATATGGTCGTAATCAATTCGGGTCAGGACCGAAACCTCTGACTGCCGCATCACGTTTGTAGCATCCTTGCCGCCGCCCATACCGGCTTCTATGATAGCAAAGTCGCAGTTCTCTCTTTGAAAAAACAGATAGGCTGCCGCTGTCATAACTTCAAATTCTGTCGGATGTAAAAGTCCCTCCTGCTCCATTGCATCTGCCTGCTCCGCCACCTTCTGCATAATGTCTGCAAAATCATCCTCCGAGATATCTTGACCATCAAGCTTAATCATCTCGCGGTGATGAAACAAAAACGGAGATGTGAAAAAACCAACCCGATAGCCGGCTTCCGCTAAGACAGATTGCACAAAGCAACCCACAGAACCTTTCCCGTTTGTTCCGGCAAGATGAATAATCCGAAGCGAGTTCTGAGGATTTTCCAACCGCTTCAAAAGCTCTCTGACTGTGTCAAGCCCAGGCTTACTGCCTAGGGCGGAACATCGTTTTAAATAGGTTATGCTCTCCTGATAATCCATACGTATCACCCTTGTAAAAAATCCTCTTCTTATACTTGTCAGCACAAAAAGAGGATTCTATCTTTTCTTTATAATAATTGTTTTCCATATCCGTCCACAAGCAACGACAAGAAAAATGCCTATAACGGCACCAAAACCATCCAGTAATACATCGGTTATCTGACCGCTTCTTCCGGATACAAAAAGCTGATGCAACTCATCGCTGGCACCATAGAGAACGGACGCGCCCAAGGCAATCAGGCAACCACGCTTCGTGTTCGCGCAATAGGTTTTGTATAGTAAAAATGTCAGCGCACCCAATACCAAATATAAACCAACATGCGCTGTTTTGCGAACCGCATTATGGGCTTTGCTTTCAAAGGTGACCATATCACGCCCGGACACATTGTTATCCGTTAAGCTGTGAATGATCTCCGCATTAATTTTGCCGCTGATTGCCGCAGATTTTTTTGCCGGCTGTGCCGAAAAACAAAAAATACCAACCGCCCACAGTATGGTTACAGACCATAAAATAATGCGTTTCCACATAGTGACCTCATTCCACCACTTCACGATAAATGGGTTTATTTTGCAGAATTTTTTCACCGTTATCTAAAATTTCATTCAGCACATCCTCACCAAGAGATTTCCGAATAATGCGACACGCTTTTGAAAGCTCGCAACGTCTGTCCCGACTGTTATGACAGTCAGAACCCAAAATCGTAAAAGCATTACGTTTTGCAAATGCTTTGACAATGCTTCGGGATGAAAAACTAAGCAATGCCCCTGCGTTGACCTGAATCAACACATCGCTCTTTAAAATTTTATCAACAAACTTTAAATTACGTGGTGTCGTAATGTAACGGTCCAGATGAGCAATAATCGGACGAAGCTTATGCTTTGCCGAAAGCTGATACAGTTCCTCGTATATCCACTCATTCCAGAATTCAAAAGGCAACTCAATCAAAATATAATTTGTGCCTGCAATACAAAGCCTTTCCGGGTGTCTTTTACTTGAAAACCCATAGTACAATTCAACTTCAGCCGCCGGAATAATGTCAGGGATTTCCTCACCAATCTCGCGTTTAACCAGCTCAATTGCTGCATCACGATTGTTAACAAAATCTGAAATAGAAGTGTGCTTCAAATAATGTGGTGTTGCCACCACTGCACGAATGCCCTGCTCTTTTTGAGAAACAAGAAGCTTGCGGGCCTCTTCAATGTCCTGAGCACCATCATCAATGCCGGGCAGGACATGTGCATGAAAATCAATTAAGTCCATATTTTCTCCAATCCTGACCTACTATTAACAAACCAGATTATTTTTCCTGATTGGAATGTGAATAAGGCACCCGATGGGTGTGAGTAGAACGGTAATTACCATAACGGTAAGCATGACCGTAGCCGTATTTATATCCATAACGATAGCTATACTGTTTTCCGCCGTAACGATATCCGTACTTATACTTATAACGGTTATAGGTATAATCACGCATATCTGCCGAGCTGTTTAAGATATAGCCTAAAATCTTAATTTCACCAAATTCCAAAGCGGAAATTGCCTGCTGCAACGAATCACTGGTAGTATAATTCTGACGAACAACAATAATAGCACCGGTCATCAGCTTTGCAATAGAAACAGGGTCTGTTACAATATTAATCGGCGGTGAGTCAACAAAAATATAATCATATTCTTCCGAGAAAATCTCCAGCATTTTCTCCATAGCAGGAGAAATTAAAAGCTCAGAAGGATTCGGCGGAATATGGCCACCGGTAATACAGTCCAAATTATATTTATCCAGATGCTGTACAATTTCGTGAGGATCCTCAATAAACCCACCTAAATATTCAGCCATACCATTTTCGTTAGGTAAGTCTAAATACTGGTGAAGCTTAGGACGACGCAAGTCTGCCTCAATAATCAATGTTCTCACACCGGTTTGTGCAAAGGTAATCGCAAGGTTTGTCGAAGTGGTCGACTTACCTTCCTTTGCCACAGAGCTTGTAATAATAATCTTTTTACAGCCCTTCTCCGATGCAGTTGTAAACATCAGGTTGGTTCTGGCAGCCTTATAAGCTTCCGTCACACTAAAATGTGTATCATCAGAGATAATATTGCGCCGGATATCTTTTTTATCATTGTCCTTCTGCTTTTTATCCCGGCTGAAAAACTTTTCCTTCAAGCTTTTCTTTTTTGCTACACTTTCACTTTTTGCCATTTTTCTTCTCCTCTAATCGGGTATAGTCAATATCCGGAATAACGCCTAACAACGGCAGTTCTCGTACTTCCATCATATCGCCTTCAACCTTAACACGGCTGTCAAATACATCCAGCAAAAATACCAGAAGCATGCTAAGTGCCGCGCCTGCCAAAAAGCCGACAGCAACATTCTGAACATGATTGGGGGAAGACGGTGCCTTCGGCTTGGTTGCCTTATCAACCACCTTAACATTACCGGCTTCTACAATGCTTAAAATCTGTTTCTGCGCGCCCTCTAAAACTGCATCAACCAGAATGTAAGAATGTTCCTTATCATGGCTTTTGACACGAACTTCAAGAATTTCAGTTTCATTCAAGGGGGTCAGGGTAAGCATACCCTTAATCTGACCCACTGAGTACGGTAGTCCGCTTGCCTCCTTCACCGATGTCAAAAACGTGTCAGAGGTTAAAATCGGAATACAGGTAAGAGCCAACTGCTGAGATGTTGCAATATCTGTCAGGTTTACGTTTTGTGACCTTTGCAGTGTATTATTGTTAACATACAAAGAACCACGTGACGTATATGTAGGCTCAATATACTGTGTTGAAATACCAAATGCTAAAACGGCGCCGGCAACAGCTGCAAGAGCAATCCGCCACCAATGAAATAAGAATAGCTTCGCAATTTCGACAACACTAATTCTTTCGCTCAAGGGAATCAATCTCCTATTCTTTTCTCTGTTTTTATACAAAACAGTTTTTTCTGCACATAACGCAAGTCATTATACATTATACAACACTCATAAAAAAAATTCAAGAGTTTTTTAACAGTTTCCTTTGATATTTTCTGCATCTTTTTCCGATTTACTCCAAAAAACGAAAATCGTTGGAATAAAAATCCAAATAAGCAAATTCTTTCAACAAACTTCTTTACAAAGCATTGAATTTTCTTTATAATAAAACTATATATTTTTCGCTAATAACTTAATAAAAAGGAGAATAACCATGAAGAAAACCTATATCATAAAAAAAGTGAACGGTCCGGTTGCGGAAGCTCATTGGCAAACCGCAGCGGTTGCCGATATTGACTTTGTCCCCTGGAACGGTGCGCATCCGTATCCCTATAAAACCACAACACAGCTTCTTTACACCGATGAGGCAATCTACATCCGTCAGGAAACAAACGAAAGACCTCTGACTGCCCGCTATAACAAGCCTGCCGACCCGGTGAACGAAGATAGCTGTATGGAGTTCTTCATCGCCCCCAATACGGACGATCCCCAGCTTCATTATTTTAACTTTGAAATTAATCCTTTAGGTGTTGGCCAGATGATGTTCGGCATTAACCGCAACGAATTTATCAGACCTACTGTTGATTGGAAAATTTTTGATATCAAAAGCGTTATCACTCCTGACACTTGGCAGCTCACCTACAAGATTCCCTTCTCCTTCTTGCTGGAGTATGTGGAAAAAATCACAGATGAGGCTGCAGGTAATTTTTACAAATGCGGTGATTGCTCCGTAATTGAGCATTACGCCACCTGGAACCCGCTTCTTTGTGAGGAAGAGGATTTCCATCGCACCGAATATTTCGGCAAACTGATTTTTGAAGAAGGAATTTCTGTCAACCGATAAAAAAATGACCGTTTTTGACAAAAAATTTCACTTATAGTTTTTCCCGATTATTCAAAACTAGCCTTAGAATCTTTTTTTTGGAGGCAGTTATGAATAAAAAATTTTTAGCAAGTCTGTGCTGTCTTTCATTCCTTCTGACGGGTGTGGTTTTCCCTGCCCGGGCAGAAAGAGTGAACGACCCACTGGTTGCTAATGACTTTACAAAGCAAACACCCAAAAACACAACATTAAATTTTACAATCCGCGATTTTACAGACAGTGTCAATCCCCCCGCAGGCGGCAGTTTAAGCCACATCACACTAGCTCAGCTTACCAATGAAGCTGCCGGAACTCTCCGTTTGGGGACAGAACCTGCCAAGGCCGGCTCAGCCATCGCAACAGACAAATTAGATCAGCTTAATTTTGTACCCGCCAAGGACTTTGTTGGTGAAGCCATCTTCACATGGGATGCTCACTACGGCACCGATGCTGTTTCTCCCTACCCCTCTGCAGTCACCATTGTCATCGGCGCGGGGCAGGATACCCCCGAAGATCCGGGCACGCCCCCACCCACACCAACACCACCCGAAACCCCGGAACCACCTGATGATACCCCTACGCAAAAACCCCTTCAGTATGAAGATATGCTGGAACATTGGGGTGCCTATTCTGCCGGTATGCTGGGCGCTGAAGGCATCATAGTCGGCGAAGAAATCGGCGGTCACTTTTACTTTTATCCTGATAAAGTCTTAACACGAATCGACTTTATCATTCTGGCAAACAGCATCTTTGGCATCAAAACAAAGGACAGTTTAGCCGGAAACCCCTTTGCAGACACCGGCGTACCGTCTTATATGCTCCGTCAGGCGATTGCTGCCTATGAAAACGGCATTATTGCCGGCACCAAACAAAACGGGCAGCTCTATTTAAACCCCTATGACAAACTGACCCGTGCTGAGGCTGCAAAGATATTGGATAACGGTCTTGCACTTGAGCATCCGGCAACTGAGCCGCTCAGTTTTGCTGATTCAGCTTCCATCCCCACCTGGGCAGAGCAAGCTGTTAAGAATATGGAAGCCTACGGCATTGTAAAAGGATACAGCGACAATACCTTCCGCCCCTATGGCATCATCACCAAAGCACAGGCGGCAGAGCTGTTATATCAAACCTTTAAGTACCAAAATCACGCCCGTAAAACCCAAAGTGTTTTTAATAAAGTTTTTTACGGATCAAAATAAAAACGCAAAGCCCGACGGCTTTACCGTCGGGCTTCTTCGAAAAAGGAGTGTCCCCTATGAAAACTGTCCTTATCACAGGCTCTTCTCAGGGAATCGGCGCCGCTTGCGCCCGAAAGTTTGCTGCCGGTGGCTATCAAGTGATGATTCAGTATCACACTCACAAAAACAAGGCAGAGGCTCTCTGCCACGAGCTTTGCCAGGCCGGCTGCAACGCATCTGTCTTTTGTGCAGATATTGCAGACCCTCTGCAGGCGGAAGCTTTAGTACATAAAACTTTAGAAACCTTCGGCGATATTGATGTGTTGGTCAACAACGCCGGCATCGCCTTCAACAAAATGTTCTGCGACACAACTGACGATGACTGGAACCGGATTCTGTCTGTCAACCTGATGGGCAGTATCTATACCACCCGGGCAGCACTCCCGGCAATGGTTCATAAAAAAGCAGGTCACATTGTTAACCTTTCCTCCATCTGGGGTATGGTGGGAGCCTCCTGCGAGGTGGCATATTCTGCTTCAAAAGCTGCCATCATCGGCTTTACTAAGGCTCTGGCGAAAGAGCTTGGTCCTTCCGGCATTTTGGTTAACTGCGTTGCTCCCGGTGTTATCCAAACACCTATGAACGCAGCACTGGATGAAGAAACCTTAGAGGCGTTAAAAGAAGAAACACCTCTTATGAAGCTCGGCACCCCTGAGGATGTAGCAGAGGCTGTTTTCTTTCTGGCAAACGAAAACAACCGTTTTATCACCGGTCAGGTTCTCTCCCCCGGTGGCGGCATCGTGATGTAGCACTCTGTGACTTTTTTGTTAAAATTTGCAATTCCCCTTGACTGTGCCTGTATTTAGGTGTATGATTATAGTGTAAATAAAAAGGAGGTTATACACTATGAATACTTTTAATATCTTATTAAGCTCTATTAACGATGTAAAAAACTTCGTTAACATCGTCAGCAAGTACGATTTTGATGTTGATTTAACATCCGGTCGCTACGTTGTTGATGCAAAGTCCATTATGGGTATCTTCAGCTTAGACCTGTCTAAGCCCATCAAGGTTGATGTTCACTCTGAAAACGCTGATGCTTTCGTTGCTGAACTCAAGCCCTACGTACAGGACTAATTAAAAAAAGCAAATAAAAAAAGACTGATGACTTTCGTCATCAGTCTTTTTTATACTACTCTAAAATATACACTTTAATCGGGCGTCTGCCATACTGGATACATTCATTGTATGTGTCAAAGAACAAGTCAATGATTTTACCCTTAATCGCACCGCCTGTGTCACCTGCAACAGCAAAGCCATAGTCCCATGAACCGTCTAAGGATTCAATATAAAGCTTTGTTCCCAGAGGGATAATTCTGGGGTCTACAGCAACAACGCCGTAGCTTGCAGGTCTGCCGCTGGCTGTTCTTTCCACAAAGCCGCCTCTGCCGTTAGGTGTTGCTGTATAGGCAGTAGATGAAAACTGAAGGGTATCTTTGATAACCAGATTATCGGTAGATGCCGCAACAGATGCTGAGCCTAACATACCACGTTCAACCACCTGATCAATACTGGATACAGTCTCCACGCGTGCAATCTCTTCACGGCTGATTTCAACGCCATCACGGGTAACAACGCGATAAGTAACAGAAGCTACACCATCACGACCCTCATAAAGAACCTTTGAATAGCTTGCAGGCTGACGGTCATTAGGCTTATAAATTACATTTCTCGGTACAACAGTCTCCTCAGTTACCTCAGACTCTGTCACGCGAATAATTTTCGCTTCCATGCCGCTTGCAACAGCCATATCAAGACCGGGCTCTACTTCATCCATAGGACCAAGCACAATACCGTTTTCTGCAAAGGCCTCTCTTAAGGTAGAAGCGCCGCTGAAAATTTCCTGCACGGCTCCATCAACTGTCAGGTAAATATTTTTACCACGTTTAATAATCAGCTGATCGCCATCACGCAGAACTGAATTCAGAGGCATAGAGAGTCTGTCACCATTGTTCAAGACAATCCCTTGCTCAGAAAGCATTTCATCCACATAAATTCTTGTAGTTGTGATTTTGACCGTTTCGCCACCATCAACAATGGTGATGTCTTTTGCCACAACAAAACCAATCAAGGTCAAGCTGACTGTTGAAATCACAATCAGGGCACTTACAATAACCAGAATACTACGAAGCGATATTGATTTTACAAAATTCAGATTTAAAAACTTCATCTGTTTCAAGTGAGCACATCCTTTCTCTATCACAGTATGAAAAAGACTTCTCGAATTTCACAAAAAGTTATAACGCATTTGTTACAAAATTGTTACGCTTTTTCAGCGCGTATTGACTATTATAAAACACTTTCGGTCAAAAGTCAAACAATTTTCTCGATTTGAGCAGAAAACGTTCATGAAAATTATGCATTTTTTGTTACAAAATTGCGTCAAACCCTCTCTATAACATATCATAAGCACAAAATTGTAATTTTATTCCAATCTTGTCTGTTTTTTTCGTTTCTTGCTTTAAAATGCACTGTTTTTCATTGACCTGAAAGCTTTTTTAGAGTATAATTGAAGTGTCTGAAACAAATTTTATAGACTGTTTTCGGACCCGTTTTTTCTATAAAAAAGGAGGATTTTTTCTATGTCTCTGACCCTAATTTTTGGCGAATCCGGAACCGGAAAAAGTGAATATTGCACCTCCTCGATGCAGGCTCTTTATCAAAAAGGCATTCGCACCATGATGCTTGTACCTGAACAATTTGCACACTCTTCCGAGAGCCGTTTAATGGAAAAAATCGGCTTTATTTCAGACGATATTACCTCCATTTCCTTTCAGCGTCTGGCGTTTAAAATTTTAAAGAAAAAGGGGCTTTTAAAACAGTCTGTGAGCAAAATCGGCAAAAGTATGCTTTTAGCCAAGGCTATCCTGCAGGTGGGTGACTCCCTCACGCTGTACAAACACGCGGCAACCAAGCCCGGCTTTGTGGATTCTATGCTGACCTTCATTGCTGAATGCAAACGGTCTGAAATCACCCCGGAAATGCTTTTAAACGTCTCGAAGGACGACACATTTTTCTCTACGAAATTAAAAGAGCTTTCCTTTATATATAGCGCCTATCAGTCTCTCATCTCTAGCGACTATACTGACGGCGAAGATTACCTGCCTCTGCTGGCTTCTACCCTTAGTGGCTGTGACGACTTTCGGGGGGTGTGTATTTTTATTGATGAGTTCTTCCGCTTCACACCGGCAGAGATGGATTGCATCCGCGGTCTTTTAGAATCCGGTGCTGAGGTGTATGTAACCTTAGGGGCTCTCCCCAATGCAAAGGGAATCTTCAAACCGGTTATCGACACAGCCAAAAAACTGCATGCCATAGCAAAGCATGCAGGTGTCCCTGTTAACCCTCCGGTGATTCTGTCTGACAAGCATCGCTTTGAAAACTCGGCTGAGCTTTTGCACTTTGAAAAAGAGTACCGAAACTATCCACATACTATATATAAGGAAGAAACTCAGGACATTTCACTATATATTGCCCCTGATCTCTATACTGAGGTGCAGGTTTTAGCTGCAAATATTTGTCACACAGTACAGGAAAAAGGATACCGCTACCGTGACATTGCAATCGTTGCCGGCGACCCGGATCTATATGCCGACCTGATTAAAACTGTCTTCCCCACCTACAACATTCCGGTGTTTATTGATAAAAAAAGATCCTTGCTGACGCACCCCATTATGGTTATGCTTATGTCAGTTTTCGAACTGCTTACCAAAGGCATCGAAACCGAAACCCTGATGGGCTATCTTAAAACGGGCTACGCCGGTCTTTCAGCTGATGAGACGGACAAGCTTGAAAACTTTGCCCTCTCCGGCAGATTAAAACAAAAAGACTGGTTAGATGATGCCCGTTTCTTAAAACAGGCAGACTCCGTCTTCTATGAGACAGAAAATTTTGAAGATACCCACGCTGAAGAAGCACAAGAACTCCTCGCTCTGCGTGACCGGGTACTGTCTCCTCTCATCGCCCTGCGAAATGACTTGGCAGAAAGCCGCGAAGTTTCCCACCGCTCCTTGGCTCTGTTCCGCTTTTTCGAAAGCATTGACTTATATAATAAGGTAAAAGAAGAAGCCGAAGCTATGAAAAACAACGGCACGCCCCAGCTGGCACAAGAGCACAGTGAGGTGTATAATCTGCTAATCAGCACTCTTGATGAGCTTGTCACCTGCTTAGGAAGCGAAAAAATCGGTATGAAGCGCTTGCAGACCATTGTCAGCGCCGGTCTTTCTCTGTGCGAAATGTCAACCATTCCGCCCTCCGGTGACCAGGTTGTTCTAGGCGACGCCGGCCGTTCTTTGGTTAAAAACGTAAAAGTGCTATATGTCATCGGTGCAAATGCGGGTAGTTTTCCTGCCGCACCGCCAAATGAAGGCTTAATCAAAGACGCTGAACGCGCCATTTTAGAAAATCAGGGGCTTAGCCTTGGTCCTGACGGCAAGAAAATCGCGTTCCAGAACCAATACCTTGTGTACAGCGCCCTGACAGTCAGCAGCAACGCTATGCACGTCAGCTATGCTGTATCAGACTTAGAGGGCAAGGGTCTCTTTCCCTCACCCTTAGTTGACAGGCTTCGCAAGCTGTTCCCTAACCTTTCTGTGACGGATGACCTGCTTGCGCCCCCCACACCCGAAAAAATCATTGCCGGCAAGCAGTCGGCATGGCAATATATTTTAGAACATTTTAAAGATAAGGAAGAGGCCGCTTCAGCCCTTCGCAAGCTTTTTGCAGACGACCCTGAATATACTGAGCGCTATCAGGCAATGCTCCGTTACAGCCACTATACCCACCGGGTCTCCGACCTGTCCCGTGATATGGCACAAAAGCTCTATGGGCGTAACCTTCGCGGCAGCGTGACCCAGCTTGAAAAATACAGCTCGTGCCCCTTCTCTTACTTTATGCGTTATGGCCTCAGGGCAAAGGAACGGAAAATTTTGAAGATTGATGCACCGGATATTGGTCACCTTCTGCACAAGCTGGTAGAGATTGCCTCACAAAAAATTACCCGCGAAAATGGTAGCTTTGCCGCCCTTGATGAAGATGCTGTTATCGCCTTGGCTGAAACCTGTGTTGACGAACTGCTGTCTACCCTCTTTATTCAGCACCTGTACACAGAAAACCGCCTGCAGGCACTCATCAAGCGTTTAAAGGCACAGCTTGCCAAAATGCTGCAGATGATTGTGACCCATGTGAAAAAGGGTGAATTTGAGCCCTGCGCCTTTGAGGTTGCCTTTGACGAAAACGGCGAACTGCCGCCGGTTGCCCTCAACCTCCCCACAGGCGAAACCATTACCCTAATCGGTCGCATTGACCGCATTGATGTTCTACGCCGTGATGCTGAGGTCTATATTAAAATCATCGACTATAAAACCGGCAACAAAAGCTTCCGCTTAAGCGATATCTATAACCAGCTTTCCCTGCAGTTGGCCGTCTACCTGACAGCGGCAGGTGAAGGTGATTATCTGGGCGAAAACATAAAGCCCGCCGGTATGTTCTACTTCCGTCTGGCAGACCAGACCGTCAAAGCCACAGAAAAAAATACCAACGAGGCGCTGCTGAAACAGTTTAAAATGAGCGGCATTGTTTTAAAGGACGCCGACATTATCCGGGCAATGGATACAGGTATCTCCGGCTATTCTGCCATTTTGCCGGCATATCTAAAGAAAGACGGCACTCTGTCAGAATCCAACGGTAACTATGCGACCTTAGACCAGTTTAAAAAGCTCTCTTCTTACATCCGCAAAACTGCCGGCGAGCTGGGGCGTGAAATTCTGCGTGGCGGCACAGCCATTTCTCCCTGCAAAAACGGTGACTATCTTCCCTGCGAATACTGTCGCTATCACCCCGTGTGCGCTTTTCGTGCTGATACTGACCCATACCGTGTAGCACCCCCCTTAAAAGATGAGGCCGTGTGGGAAATTCTTTCAGAAGAACCTTAACAAAAATTGTCTTTTTCAAAAGAATGGACTTGCATATCCGCAAGTTTGGGTATATAATAAAAGATAGGTTTTATTTAATTAGTAAGAAATTTTTAGGAGGATACAAATATGTATGATGTAGCTTGCGTCGGCATTTTTGTTGCTGACTGTATTGCAAAACCCATTACAAAGCTCCCCGAACCCGGTAAACTGGATCAGATTGACAGCTTAGACCTCTACACAGGCGGCTGTGCTGTGAACGCCGGCGTTGATATGAAAAAGCTGGGCGCTAACATTGCTCTTTTAGGCATGGTTGGTGATGACGGCTTTGGTGCTTTTATGCTGGGCGAAGTAAAGAAACACGGTTTAACAACCGACGGTATTAAGGTAAGCAAAGACCACCCCACCTCAGCTTCTGTTGTTATCGTTGATGACACCGGTGAGCGTTCCTTCCTGCACTGCGTTGGTGCAAACGGTGCCTTTACTGAAAGCGATGTTAACTATGACGTTATTCGTGATTCAAAGGTTGTCTTTGTAGCAGGCACTATGTTAATGCCCGGCTTCGATGGTGAGCCCTGTGCAAAATTCTTAAAGAAATGTAAGGAAATGGGCAAAATCACAGTCTTAGACAGCGCTTGGGATAATTCCGGCCGTTGGGTTGAGGTTATTCGCCCCTGCATGCCCTACATTGACTATTTCATTCCCAGCATTGATGAAGCAAGAATGTTTGCCGGCGGCAAAGAAGATTTAGGCGAAATTGCTGATTGCTTCTTTGATTTAGGTGCAAAGCACGTTGCTATCAAGGTTGGCAAAGACGGTTGCTACGTTCGTGAAACCAAAGAATCCGAAGGCGTAATTATGCCTACATACTTAGGCTACAAGCCTGTTGATACCACCGGCGCCGGCGACTCCTTCTGCTCCGGCTTCCTCTATGGCTTAACCCATGGCATGTCCATGACCGAAAGCGCTCAGTTTGCTAACGCAGTTGCAACCCATTGCGTTATGGCTGTTGGTGCTTCCACCGGCATTAAGTCTTATGAAGAAATTAAAAAGTTTATGGAAGAAAACCAGCCCGGCTGATAAAGATTGGAGAGAACAAAATGAAAAAAGCTGTTATGTACGGCGGCGGCAACATCGGTCGTGGTTTCATCGGCCAGCTGATGTTTCAGGCAGGTTATGCTGTCAGCTTTGTTGACGTTAACCAAGAGCTGCTGTCCATGCTCAATACAAAAAAAGAATACCCTGTCAGAATTTTAAAGGGCGAAAGCTATGACGAGGTTATGGTTAAAAACATCAGCGGTATTGACGGTAACGACTTAGACGCTGTGGCAAACGCCATCGCTGAAGCTGACCTGTGTGCAACCGCTGTTGGTGTTAACGTATTAAAGTTTGTTGTAAAGCCTTTTAAAGAAGGCATTGTCCGCCGTTTCACCACGGGTAACAAACAGCCCTTAGATATTATCATCTGTGAAAACTTAATCGGCGCTGATGAATTTTTAAAGGGTATGATTTCTGACCTGATGACAGAAGAAGAGCGCAAGTTCTTAGATAAAGTCGGCTTTGTTGAAGCTTCCATCGGCAGAATGGTCCCCATCCAGACCGACGCTATGAAAGACGGTAACCCCCTCCGCGTTTGCGTTGAACGTTACGACCGTCTGCCTGTTGATAAAAACGCATTCCGCGGTGAGATTCCCGCAATCGAGAACTTAGTTCCCTTTGCTCCTTTCTCTTATTATATTGAAAGAAAGCTGTTCGTTCATAACATGGGTCACGCATCCACCGCTTATTTAGGACAGTATCTTGGCAAAGAAACCATTTGGGAAGCCATCGGCATCCCCGAAGTTGAGCTCATCGTTCTCCGCGCTATGCAGGAATCAGCACTTGCTATGAGCAAAAAATATAACGTAGAGTTCCAGGGTTTAAGCAACCACGTTGAAAACCTGGTTTACCGCTTCTCTAACAAGCAGTTGGGTGATACCGCCGCTCGTGTGGGTGGTGACATTAAGCGTAAGCTCTCCCCCAACGACCGTATGATTGGTGCCCTGCGCCTGTGTCAGGAACAGAACGTTGCAACCGACTTTATTGAAGCTGCAATCGCCGCTTCTCTCCTCTTCCGCCGTGAGGGTGAAGAGCCCATGACACCGGAAGTAATTCTGGCTGAGGTTGCAGGTCTCTCTGCCAGCGATGCCGCATACAAAAACATCATGGCAAACTATGAGATGTTAAAAGCCGGCAAGCCCTTAGCAGAACTTTTAAAGACCATTAAAGAAAAACAAAATCAGGCTGTTATTGTGTAATGGCATACAAAAAAGACCGGACAATCGTCCGGTCTTTTTTATATGCCTTTTACAACCCCAAAATGCCGCCGTGGCTTTTTGCACGCTTTAGGAGCGTTGCCGTTGAAATAGGCGACACAAACACACGGCTTTTTTTGTCAATTTCGGTAATAACAAAGGATTTCGGCAAATCCTCTGATACATTCACCACAAAGCCTTCATCTTCTGCCACAGCCAAAAATTCACGGGTGATTTTTGATGTACTGGTAACGTCTAAGTCTAAAATGGCAATCACATCTGCCATATTCACAACCACATCTGAACCTAAGTGTAAAAACATAGATCTTCCCTCTTTTTACTGTAATACTGCTCTTCCCTTTGACACGGTGAAAAGCTTCCCTTCCGGCAGGGCGCTGTCAAGCTCCGTACAGGTGATAAAGACCTGCTTTCCGGGAATCTTGCCGGCAAGGTAGGCCCGGCGATTCTGGTCAAGCTCGCTCATAATATCGTCAAGAAGGAGCACAGGATACTCTCCGTATTCTTCAAACAAAAGGTCAGCCTGTGCAAGCTTTAAAGAAACGACGGCACTTCTCTGCTGCCCCTGAGAACCAAATACCTTCGCCTCAGCACCGTTAATATAAATACCAAAATCCTCTCGGTGCGGTCCATACAGGGTGTACCCCTGCTCCAGCTCACGGGGCAGGCCCGATGCAAGCTTTTCTAAAAAAGCTTCTTTTGTTTCAAACCAGGGTTTGTAGTCAAGGGTCAGCTTTTCCCCTGAGGCTTCAAAATGGGCTTTTTCTGCCAAAATACCTA
Source organism: Oscillospiraceae bacterium (assembly GCA_015068905.1). Classification (GTDB taxonomy): domain Bacteria; phylum Bacillota; class Clostridia; order UBA1381; family UBA9506; genus UMGS755. The sequence goes on from SVJQ01000011.1 coordinate 34,262, forward strand.
ACCGTTTCATAAATTCCTGACGATACCCCATCAGTTCGATGCCGTATGACACAAGCTGTTCGTTCCAGACCGAAAGGGTATCAACCAAAGCATCAGAACCTGAGAGCTTAATTTTTTTAATCAACTTATTACGCTGATCGAGCACACGGTGATATCGCCCCAAGGTATGATAATACCCCGGTCTGAGCTGTGAAATCGCCACGTCCATAAACCGACGACGCACACCGGGCCCCTCTTTCACAAGGCCAAGCTCCTCGGGGTAAAATAAAACCACATTCAAGTGCCCCATCAGCTCACTTAACCGGCTGATGGTAACACCGTTAATTTTAATTTGCTTTTTCCGCTCTTTTAAAACAATAATCTCTAAAGTATGTTCACGGTTTTTGTCACAAAACAAAAGCTCTGCCTTTAAATAATCTTCGCCAAAACGAATCAACTCCGTATCCGTATGCGTGCGAAAAGACTTACCCATGCTGAAAAGGTAGAGCGCCTCAAGCAAATTGGTTTTGCCCTGTGCATTGTTCCCCTGAAACACGTTTGTCTTTTCGTCAAAGGTAAGACTCTGCTCATCATAATTGCGAAAATTTTTCAGATGCAGGCTCTTTACATACATAGTCTATTCCACCGTGATTTCTATATATTCGTCCCCAAGCTCTAAAAACACCACATCACCGGGGCGAATTTTTTTGCCGCGCATTTCACATACTTCACCGTTCACGCTGACGGCACCTGACCAGATCAGTTCCTTAGCATCACTGCCTGAGTAGGAAATGCCAGCATATTTTAAAAGCTGGTCCAGTTTAATAAATTCTGTTTCGATTGAAACCTTCACGCCGCCACCTCGCCTACTGTCTGTTTTCTAAGTTGGTAATCAGTTCTTCAACAATCTTTTTCGTGTCTTCGTTCTTTTCCATGCTGTCTTTAATGTTATTGATACCATTAATAATGGTGGCATGGTTTCTGCCGCCTAATTCCTTACCGATTTTCGGCAGCGACAGACCAGTGAATTCACGCATTAAATACATAGCAATATGACGGGCATAAGAAATCTCCTGGGTGCGCTTTGAAGACAAAATTTCATCCGATGTCAGGTTAAAATAGTTAGACACAATGGATAAAATATATTCTGTGTTAATATGCGGGTCATCAGACTTATTTAAAAATTCCTTAATCGCTTCATCAGCAAGCTGCATGGTAATGGTCTTGCCCATCAGCACCTTATACGCCATCAGGCGCTTTAACACACCCTCTAAGTTACGGATGTTTGATTTTAAATTTTCCGCTATGTAAAACAGAATTTCATCAGGCACCTCGAAGTTTTCTTCGCTTGCCTTTTTCTTTAAAATTGCCACACGGGTTTCTAAATCCGGCGGCTTCACATCAGCAATCAAACCCCACTCAAAACGGGTTCTCAAGCGTTCTTCCAGTTCCTTAATTTCACGAGGCGGACGGTCAGATGTAATAATAATCTGCTTGTTTGACTCATGCAATGCATTAAAGGTATGGAAAAACTCTACCTGCGTACGGTCTTTATTGGAGATAAACTGAATATCGTCAATAATCAAAACATCACAGGTACGGTATTTATTTCTGAAATCCACCATATTTCTGTCTGCCACAGTGTTGATAAAGTCATTGGTGAACTTTTCGCTTGTGATATATAAAATATTGGCAGCTGGATTATTTTCTTTAATTCTGTTACCGATTGCCTGCACAAGATGAGTCTTACCCAGTCCCGGTCCACCATAAATGAATAAGGGGTTAAAGGCGTCTGCCGGGCGTTCTGATACCGCCTGTGATGCGGCGTGAGCCAACTGGTTAGAGTCCCCGACAACAAAAGATGAGAAGGTGTAACGCGGATTGAGTGTCACAGCGTCATCGCTTCTGTCATTATAGGTAACGGTCACCTCAAGCTCTGCCGGCAGGGGGTCATTATAATCTAAAAGCTCTACATCATAGTGTGCGTCTTCTGCACACAGGTTCACAGCTTCTTTGATAAAGTCTAAATACATTGACTTTACAATCTCAAAATGCAGTTCTGTAGGGACCTTTAAATAAATAGCCGTCTCTGTCATTCCGACGGGAATGAGTGGCTCTACCCAATGGTCATAAGCCGACTGGCTGATTTCCTGTTTTTCTTTTAAAAGCTTCAGTGCACCGTACCAAACTGAAGATAATTTCGCCTTCATTACGCGTTTCCTCCAACAAATTTTACTAATCCCGCCCAAGTACAAAAATAAGGTTCAAAAAAAGGCTTGGAAAAATATTATACCATATCAACAAGAAAGAATCAAGAAAAAATCTCCCGAAATATTGCACAAATTGTTGATAACTTTTTTATGAGAAAAAAAGTCGCAGCAACTTGACCGTTCGCCGCGACTTTTTCTACGTTTAAATTTTACAGATAGGGTCTCATATCAACTGCAAGCCGTTCTTCTAAGTGAATTAAACTTTTTGCCAGATTTTTCGTCTTCTCATCCGCCGCCTGATACTGGTTTAAATACTTATTGAGTGACTTCACACCCATATTGCAACCATCAGTCATTAAATCGGCAATGGTTTCATCTGATTCATTCATCATAAGCTTGGCGCTTGTTTTCATCCACGACATACCTTTTGCCATGGGGTTTGGCTCTTTTCCCTCATCGTGATAATCACGAAGCAGGCCCTGCAGTTCACTTCTTAATTTTTCGTGGTCTGACTTGCACTCAGAAAGGGTATCCTTCAGCTTCTCGTCTTTCACATAGGTAATCACATCCTCAATGGATGAAACACCCATCTTCACACCTGCATCGCACTCCCTGAGTAATTTAATTGTATCTTGTTCTACCATGGTAAAACCTCCTTTTTACCATAGTATTTGCCAAAACCACCTTATATATGCAAAAAAAGACTGCAGCAAAACGCTGCAATCTTTTTATTTCTTAATTTTTGTAATATCATAAGGCGTTACCTGATATACAAAATAGTTAAGCCAGTTTGAATACAAAAGATTCGCATGGCTGCGCCAGGTAACCAAGGGTTCTTTTGTTGGGTCATCATCAGGGAAATACTGATAAGGAACGGAAATAGGAAGCCCCGCCTCCACATCACGCACATATTCTTTCTTTAAAGTGTCTCTATCGTACTCTGAATGCCCGGTCACAAAAATTTGTTTACCCTGGTCCGTGCTGATAACATAAAGCCCTGCTTCTTCTGAACTTGCCAGAATTTTCAGTTCGGGCACCTTTTCAACATCCTCACGCAAAATGGTTGTGTGCCGTGAATGTGGCACACGGAACACCTCATCAAACCCGCGGAACAAGATGGAAGACTGATGCTCAACCTTGTGGTCAAACACACCGAAAAGCTTTTCCGGCAGAGGGTGCTTCGGCACACCATAGTGATAATAAAGCCCCGCCTGAGCGCCCCAACAAATATGAAAGGTACTGGTTACATTGGTCTTTGTCCACTCAAAAATGCGACAAATCTCATCCCAATAAATCACGTCTTCAAATTCCATTTTTTCCACCGGTGCACCGGTGATAACCATACCGTCAAAGGTTTCGTCTTTCACCTCGTCAAAGGTCTTATAAAAAGCGAGCATATGCTCTTCACTTGTGTTTTTAGACTTATAGCTGCTTGTATTTAAGAGAGTCAGCTCCACCTGCAAAGGGGTATTGCCCAAAAGCCTTGCAAGCTGGGTTTCTGTTTCAATTTTGGTGGGCATTAGGTTTAAAATCGCAATCTTAAGAGGTCTGATATCCTGGGTCAGTGCCCGTGTTTCGGTAATAACGAAAATATTTTCTTCTGTCAACGTCTTGGTTGCCGGAAGCTTGTTAGGAATTTTAATAGGCATCTGATCACTCCTTTAACAAAAATACTGAGATAAAATACGCCCCGGAAAATCCGGGGACGTATGTACTAGCATATAAGATTTATTTGCCGGTTACTCTGTGATATACTTTCTTACCCTTTTTAATCACAATACCCTCGCGGATGGCATCAGCCGTTACCTGATAGTTCACATCGGTAATCTTTTCATCATTAACCGAAACGCCGCCCTGCTGAATCAGTCTGCGACCTTCACCCTTTGAAGGGATAAGACCGGCTGTCTGCATGACATCTAACAGGCCATAAACCTCTTCGGTCAATTCCATCTCTGTTGACGGCATGTTTTCTGTGTTGCCGCCTTTAGCAAATAATCCTTCTGCGGTATCCATTGCTTTCTTTGCTTCTTCTTCACCGTGAACAAGCTTTGTTACCTCGAAGGCCAAAATCTTCTTGGCTTCATTCAGTTCCTGACCGGAAAGCTTTTCTAAACGGTGAATTTCTTCCATGGGAACAAAGGTAATGAGCTTTAAGCAACGGATAACGTCATCGTCACCAACATTTCTGAAGTACTGATAAAATTCATAAGGTGTTGTCTTGTTGGGGTCAAGCCAGAGAGCGCCCTTTGCGGTTTTACCCATCTTCTTACCGTCAGAGGTGGTAAGAAGTGCAAAGGTCATACCATAAACCTGCTTGTTCTCCTTACGGCGAACAAGATCAATACCGCCTAAAATGTTGCTCCACTGGTCATCGCCGCCAAGCTCAATCTGACAACCGTATTCTTTATTCATCTGCAAAAAGTCATAACTCTGCATCAGCATATAGTTAAATTCAATGAAGGAAAGACCTTTTTCCAAACGGGTCTGGAAGCATTTCGCTCTCAGCATCTCGTTAACTGAGAAGCAAGAACCAATGTCTCGCAGAAATTCAATGTAGTTCAGGTCACGAAGCCAGTCAGCATTATTCACCATAATAGCCTTGCCTTCGGAAAAATCAACAATAGTAGAAAGCTGCTTTTTAAAGCATTCGCTGTTGTGGTTAATGGTTTCCACCGTCATCATCTGACGCATATCTGTTCTGCCGGAGGGGTCACCAACCATAGCAGTACCACCACCGACTAAAGCAATGGGGCGATGACCTGCATCCTGCATATGGCGCATAACCACCATCTGCAGAAAATGACCAACGTGCAGGCTGTCTGCCGTGGGGTCAAAACCAATATAAAAAGTTACCTTTTCACGACCCAGAAGTTCTCTGATTTCATCTTCATGGGTGGTCTGGGCAATGAGTTCTCTTTCTTTTAAAACATCAAATACGTTTCTCAACAGTCTCTCTCCTTGCTTATGTTATAACCTATTTATTTATTGTAACATAAATCCAATGTAAAAACAAGTAGCAATCTGCAAAAATACTGAAATTAAGGCAAATTGACCGTGTTTTTTTGCGTTGACATCCCTGCCGTGCCATGTTATAATAAATTGATGGGAGTGATGTTCATGTCTCTTTTTTACAAGCTGGGCGGTCTGACAATTAAGACCGACGATTTTTTTGATGATTATGCCAAGCATCATCTGTCTTTTTATGAAACCGCAAAGACGGATGATGTCGACGTTTCCTATCATATTCATACAAACTGTGAGCATATCACGCCCCCCAGCGGCATGCTGATTACTGAGGTGAACAGCCGCCAATGGTTTATGATGCCTGATGGGGGTTATGCCTTTGTTGACTATGACCGCACACTCAGCGATGATATTATCAATATGGTTGTCTGTGCCCCTGACTTAAAAAAAGTTGAGGCCTGGTTCTGCCCTTCTTCTGTGATGAATCTGGCTGCTGACCGCAGACCTTACTACATGATTCACGAGGTGCTTCGCTATGCGCTGCTGCCTGCCGGCGGCACCATTATTCACGCCTCCTCACTGGCATCCGATGGCAAGGGACTTTTGTTTTCTGCCCCCTCAGGTACAGGCAAGTCCACCCACACAAGATTGTGGACAAAATATGTCCCCGGCACCAAAATTGTCAATGATGATATGCCCATCGTCCGCATGCAGGGCAACACCCCTTATTTATATGGCGCTCCCTGGAGTGGCAAAAACACCATTCACGAAAACGTGGCAGTACCCCTTTCTGCCATCATCTTTATTGAGCGCTCCACAAATTGCGAGCTGATTCCTATGGATAAAATGGATGCGGTCTGGGAACTGATTAAAGCCATCCGCAAGCCCGTTGTGCCTGCCTTGGCTGAAAAAAACCTTGACGTTGTCAGCCGCATTGTTGAAAACACCCCCTTCTATCGCCTACGGTGCGATATGTCAGAAGAAGCGGTTAAAACCTCTATGCAAGCATTATAAAAAGAGCCGAGCAACAAGTTGCTCGGTTCTTTTTTATTTATTCAATAACATTTTGATAAGCTCACAGCCCTTTTCGACAAACAGACCGGTTTTTTTGGCATTTGCTTCGGTATAGGATAACTTTGAAGCTTCTTTTTGACCCTTTTTATAAATCGCAAAAGGAACAGGATCTTTTACATGGGTCATAACACAAAGGGGCGTGGGATGATCCGGCGTTAAGAGAACTGCATAGTCCTCACCGCTGTTTTCCAGATAGTTCATAACCGGACCCACAATTTTCTCATCAATCAGCTCGATGGCTTTCACCTTTTGTTCTATCTGCCCCTGATGACCACATTCATCCGGTGCTTCCACATGAATATATACAAATTCACAGCCGCTTTCAAACGCCTTGATTGCAGCCTCTGCCTTGCCCTCGAAATTTGTATCAATATTGCCGGTTGCTCCCGCTACTGTTGCCACCTGCATACCGGTTCCGTTGCCGATGCCTTTTAACAAGTCCACAGCAGAAATCATACAACCTGACAACCCGTATTTTTCTTTAAAGGAATCCAGCGCAGGTTTTGTGCCCTCGCCCCAAATCCATAAAGAGTTGGCAGGATTTTTGCCGCGACGGATTCTCTCCTGATTGATGGGGTGATTTTTCAATAGCATGTGGCTTTTCTTCATAATATCTAAAAGCACATCCCCTGCCTCACCACCGGGCAGATAGTCTGTTACCTTTTTCTTAGAGATATCGTGAGGCGGTGTCAGCTTCACATTCAGGCTGCCATTATCCCATACCAAAAGGTGACGATAGCTGATGCCGGAATACAAAGAAAAGCCCGGTATCACCAGTTCCTTCTGCAAATATGTAATCAGCTCCACCGCTTCCTGAGTTGAAACCTCACCGGCGCTGTAATCCACCATGGTCTTCTGGCTATAATCGCCTTCGTCAGACAAGGTGACTAAATTTGCACGAAAAGTTACATCCGTTGCCTGCAGGTCAACACCGATAGAAAGCGCCTCTAAAGGTGAGCGACCGCTATAATATACAAGTGGGTCATACCCCAAAACACTTAAGTTGGCAACGTCACTGCCGGGGCTTAAGGTATCATCCACCGTTTTTGCAAGACCCAGACTGCCTTTTTTCGCAATCATATCCATATTGGGCTTATTGGCACATTCAAGGGGGGTTTTGCCCCCTAAGGCGTTGCAAGCAAAGTCTGCCATGCCGTCGCCTAAAAATACAACATATTTCATTATCATCATTCCTCAAAGCTAAAATTCTGTCTACATATATTATAGCTTTCTTCAAAAAAAATGTCAACGAATTTCCTCATTTTTTCGCCTGCCTGCGCCACTTGACAAAAAACTCTTTCCTATGATATACTCATTTGTATAAAGCTGTATATTTATTCATTCATTGTAAGGTGATAACCATGAAACGAATTTTATTGATTCCGAATATAGAACGCGACCCTGAACTTTTGTACACAAAAAAGGCTCTTGCCGTTATCGGTGGCAAAGCGCAGGTTTTCGCCCATGAAGATTTTGCGCCACAGCTCCCTGACCTTGCCGGATACAGACAGACCGAAAACCTGTATGACGGCATTGACCTGGCGCTGGTTTTAGGCGGTGACGGTACCTTGCTTTCAGCCGCAGGCACAGCAGCCAAACTGAACATTCCCATTGTGGGCATTAACTTAGGGCATCTGGGTTTCTTAGCACAAATTGAAAAGGATGAAATGGAAGACAACCTTACAAAACTCCTTCATGATGACTATACGATTGAAGAGCGCATTATGCTGCAGGCAACCCTCACCCGGGCTGACGGTCAAAGCACCGTGCTTCACTCCTTAAATGACATTGTCATCGCCCGGAACGAAAGTTCAAGACTGATTGATATGAACTTATACATCAACAATCATTATGTAGATGATTACAAGGCCGACGGTATGATTATCGCCACACCAACCGGTTCCACGGCTTATTCTCTGTCCGCCGGTGGCCCCATAGTTGATCCTTCTGTAAAAAGCTTTTTAATTACGCCTATCTGCCCTCACAAACTGTATTCCCGCACTATTTTAGTGCCGGATGATTGTGAAATTACTATGACCATCAGCAATCAAAATCCCCGTTCTGCTGTGGTCACGGCAGACGGTCGGGGGAATATCGTTTTTTCAGAAGGTGATGTGCTTTCGCTGAAACGCTCGGAATACAGCGCCCACCTGATTCGCATTCACCCCAGCCGTTTTTACAGCGGACTCCATGACAAGCTGCTTGGAAAGGAAAAATAAACCATGAAACAAAAAAGACATGCCGCTATTTTAGATTTAATTACAAATTCTGAAATCTACACCCAAGAGGATATGGCAGCCAAACTGACTGAGCAGGGGTTTCAGGTGACTCAGGCCACCGTCTCCCGCGATATTAAAGAGTTAAAGCTTACAAAAATTGCCGGTGAAAACGGTGTTTATAAGTATGCCAAACCTCAAAGGCAAGGGGATGCCACCAGTCCGCAGCTCCTCATTTTATCCCGTTCTGTCACCTCGGTAAATTACGCTCAGAACATTGTGGTTATCAAAACTCACGCCGGTATGGCACAAGCCGCCGCCGCTGTTTTAGACGCCCTTTCTTTAAAAGAAATTGTAGGCTCTTTGGCTGGTGATGATACAATTTTTTGCGTTGTACCGGATACGGCTGCAGCCCGGGACCTGACAGAAAAAATCAAAGCCCTGTTATAAGATAAAATATATTTTCAGCAAAGGAGGGAGAAGCTTGCTGTTTGCATTACACATTCGCAATATTGCCTTAATCGACGATGCAGAAATTGAATTTCAAAACGGTCTTAACGTTTTAACGGGTGAAACCGGTGCCGGTAAATCTATTTTAATCGGTTCTATTAACCTGCTTTTAGGTGACCGTGCCAACCGTGAGCTGATCCGTCAGGATGCTGAACGAGCTGAAGTCAGCGGCATTTTTTATGTTGAAAACGAAATGCAGAAAAACGCCCTTGCAGACCTTGGCATTCTGCCTGAAGAAGACGGTTCTGTCACCCTGTCCCGTCAGCTTCTGCGTGACGGCAAAAACCTTTGCAAAATTGCCGGACGGACCGCAACTTTATCTGAACTTAAAGAAGCCGGTAGTCTGCTTGTAAACATTCACGGTCAGCACGACAGTCAGGCACTTTTATCTCCAAACCAACATATTCACTTTTTAGACAGCTTTTTAAAGGACGAGGGCAAACACGCCCTCTCTGATTATCAGGCGGCATACAGGGAATGGAAGTCCCTACTCAAGCAATCTGATGACTTTGACTTAGACGAAGCCGAAAAGCTCCGCAAAATAGATATGCTGACCTATGAAAGTGACGAAATCCGCTCTGCAAACCTCATCCCCACAGAAGAGGACGAACTTAAAGCAAAGCGTGATATTATCAACCACAAAAAGCGGCTAGAGGAAAGCGTCGCTACAGCCCTTTCTGCCCTGTGCGATGCAGGTGACGGCCCCGATGCCCGTCAAAGCCTTTCCGTTGCGGCGCAAAACCTTGCTGATGCTGCTTCCTTTGACAGTTCTCTGTCTGACCTTTCTGCACGGCTTGAAGCTTTAGCTGAAGAGGCTGACGATGTTTCCCGCGCGGTCAGAAATTATTTTGATCGCCTCTCAGAAGATGATCAGCCCATTGACGAAATTGAAGCCCGTTTAGACGTCATTTACCGTTTAAAGAGAAAATACGGTGCAACGGTAGAAGCCGTCATCGCCCACGGGGAAGCCTGTGAGGCAGAGCTTGCAAAATTGCAGAATGCCGAAGCGCAAAAAGAACAGCTTTTAAAAGAGCTGGCTATGGCAGAAGAAAAGGCAAATGCCTTGGCAGAAAAGCTTTCTAGCTTGCGAAAGGAAGCGATCCCTCACATTGAAGAAAAAGTCAGCGAAACCCTGCACTTTTTAAATATGCCCGATGCAGCTTTTGCTGTCATTATGACCGAAATGCCTCTTGGCACCTTGGGTGCAGAGCAGGTCAGCTTCTTCATCAAAACCAACGCCGGCGAGGACTACCGCCCCTTAAACAAAATTGTTTCCGGCGGTGAACTGTCCCGCATTATGCTGGCAATCAAGTCTGTCTTAACAGACGGTGATGCGGCACAAACCTTGATTTTTGACGAAATTGATACCGGTGTTAGTGGCAGCACAGCGCAAAAAATCGGCAGAAAGCTGCGCGAACTGTCTAACACCAAACAGGTGCTTTGCGTAACCCACCTCGCACAAATTGCCGCTATGGCAACCACTCACTTTTTGATTGAAAAATCGGCAGAAGACGGCAGAACCAAAACCAAAGTAACGCCCCTTACGCCTGATGACCGTATAGAAGAGCTTGCCCGCATCATCAGCGGTGACGCCGTGACTGAAACCACCCGCAAGCAAGCCCGCGAACTGATTCAATATGGTGATATGTATGACTGAAAAATTAACTGAGCTTTTATTACAAGAGGGTGCCTCTGAGGTGGGTTTTTCCGCCATCACGCCCCCGCCGGAATATGCTGACCTGACTAATGCTGTAACCATCGTTGTAAAGCTTTCTGACAGCGTGATTGATACAGTCCATAAGGGCCCGACCCACACATATTTTCACCACTACCGGACGGTTAACGCATTTTTAGACAGACTCGCCTTGCGTGCCGGTATATTTTTAGAGCAAGCCGGGGGAAAATATGTCTGTGTACCTGCCTCCCAAAGCATAGAGGGCTTCTCCGGTCTCTTTTCACATAAGGAGGCTGCTGTCCGTGCCGGTCTCGGCACCATCGGGAAAAGCGCTTTGTTTTTATCCGACCGTTTTGGTCCCAGGGTGCGCCTTGCCACAGTGCTGACAAATCTTGACCTTTCCTCAGGCTTTCGCCCTGTGATAACCGAATCTCCCTGTGAAAACTGCTCTGCCTGCGTGCGTGCCTGCCCAGCTATGGCTATCTCCGGCAAAACCTTTGCCGATGCAGGTATCAACATCTTAGACCGAAGTGCCTGCAGCAGCCATATGAAGCAGGCTTACCAAAAAATCGGCAGGGGTGCTGTCTGCGGCATTTGCGTCAGCGTTTGTCCGGCAGGCAAAAACAGATAAATATTATTCTAAAAAAAGATTGCAAACAGATAAAATATCTTGTATAATAAATGTAAACAGGTGGAAATTTTTTCCGTTTTACACTACCAGACATACAAAAATACCGCAAGGAGTGACCGAGATGTTTAATTTCAGACAAGACGTGGGCATTGACCTTGGAACTGCAACTGTTTTGGTCTATGTCAAAGGCAAGGGCGTTGTGCTCAAAGAGCCCAGCGTTGTCGCTATTGATACCAACACCGGCAAGGTTTTAAAGGTTGGCTCTGAAGCGCAGAATATGATTGGCAGAACACCGGGCAACATTGTTGCCATCCGTCCTATGAAAGACGGGGTAATCTCCGACTATGATACAACCGAAAAAATGCTACGTTACTTTTTGAAAAAGGTTTGCAAAAACCGCTTTTTCAAGCCGAAAGTAATCGTCTGCATTCCCAGTCAGGCAACTGCAGTAGAAGAACGTGCCGTCAGCGATGCGGCTCTGCAGGCAGGTGCCGGCAAAACCTATATTATTGAAGAACCCATTGCGGCAGCCATTGGCGCCGGTCTTGACATTTCTAAACCCCACGGCAATATGATTGTTGACATCGGCGGTGGCACAGCTGACGTAGCTGTTATTTCCTTAGGTGAAATTGTGGTTTCCAGCTCTATCAAGGTTGCCGGTGATAAGTTTGATGAAGCTGTGGTTCGCTACATTCGCAGAAAACACAACATGATGATTGGTGACAGAACGGCTGAAGAGCTTAAAATCGAGATCGGCTGTGTATACCCCCGTCCCGTTCCCCTGTCTAAAGAGGTAAAGGGTCGGTGTCTGGTTACAGGCCTGCCTAAAGTGATAACCGTTAATTCTGAAGAGATGCTGGAAGCCTTGGAAGAATGCGGCGCACAGATTGTTGAAGCGGTACACAACGTGTTAGAAAAAACACCGCCCGAGCTGGTTGGCGATATCAGCACCGGCGGCATTCTGCTCACCGGTGGCGGCAGCTTAATCTACGGTCTTGATCAGCTGATTGCAGAAAAAACCGGACTGGAAGTAAACATTGCCGACGACGCCGTTTATTGCGTTGCCAAAGGCACAGGTATGTCCCTCAAATATATTGACAGCATGAAACAGGTCGGCAAAAGATTTTAAATAAAAAAATAAAAGCTCCACCAAGTGGAGCTTTTATTTTTTACCGTTTATTTTCCTAACCCTGCAAAAACGTGAGAACAATCAAAATCAAGAGCAGCACCATCGTTACTGTGCCATCTTTCAACAGTCCATTCTTTGTAGTCTGTTGTAACCCAGTGGCTATGCAAACTTGATCGCACTGCCTCTCCCTGATCATAGGGCTTTAGAGTAATGGCTAGCTGCATATAGTCAAACATATCAGCAGTAACATTCTTCCCTTCTACAAAAGCATCCTTCATATATGCCTTAATGCTTTCACCACTTTTAACTTGGCAAGAAAGAGAGTCTGTAACAATCCAGCCGTTTCCTCTCATTGTGTCTGCAAACAAATTAAAATAAAACTTATCTTTTATCGCTTCCGGCAGTTCCGGCGCAGTAAAACGCACATATACACCGTTTTCATCCTGTTCTACGAATACATTCTTAAGTGCCTCCATCTGATAGTATCGGCTATATCGTGCATACAAAAGACCTGTATTTTCGCCCTCTTTTATCTGATAACTGTCTAAAGGCACACCCTCGGGTCTTTCTGTGAAATTCATCACACGGCAAAAAACAGCCGCTGCCTCTCCTCGGTTTAAGTCCTTCATTGGCATAAAACGTCCATAATTGTCGCCAACCAGCAAATCATTGGTATACGCCTTTAAAACATCATTCTTTCTTTTATCTGAAACTCTGTGATAGTCCGGAATATATTTGATAAGCTCCGTATTTTCAGACAACTCTTCACCGTTAGCTTTTGCAACATTAACTAAAATATAAGCCATATCCTCACGGCTGATGGGTGCATCCAAAAGCTGCGGTGTGCAACTAAACTCTGAAGCGCTGATAAGACCCGAAGCAACTGCTGCATTATAATAGGGGACTGCCCAGTGACCGGAATTATCGGAAATAATTTTATCCGCCGCTACTAATCTGGTTGCAATGGTTAAAAACTGACCCAGACTAACGGATGCCATTCCATCAAAAACACCCACGCCATTAACAGGTTCCGTTACACCCGAAATCGCACCTTCACGGGTCATGGTCATAATATACTCATACGCCCAATAAAGCTTGGTGATATCCGAATAGGAACGGATAACATTCACAGATGCATATGGGTCGGTCTGTAGCATTCCCAACTCACGCTTCAAATGGTCAAGAGCAATATCTATTGTAAAGGTGTCCGAAAGTCCTTCCAGATATCTTTCAATCTCTAAAACAGTTTCCTTAACCTCAGGTATAGTGTTGAGGTCACTTCCACCCGGTGCGTCCAAAAGCTGATAAATCCGATCCGCAACATTCTGAAAGATGCCCTCACTAACTGTTTCAGATGCCGCACGATGACGGCCCAACATATCAGTTGCATTTTGCAAATTGATAATGGCACTGCCAACCTCTTTGCCATATTTTTTGTAAGTATCAATACTCTCCTGACCCCCACCGGGTATAACGGTTATTGACAAGGCTGACACATTCACACTCGCAAAAAGCAAGCAGGCAATAACCATAATTGAAATAATTTTTTTCATATGTAAGCCCCCATAAAAACAAACAACGCAGATTAACATTCAATCCGCGTCAAATTTTGTATGACCCGCCGTGCCGTGTGTAGGATTCATTTTTACCTGCCTGAGCAGGTGGGTATCCTCTCGCATGTTTTATATGTCCCCTGGCCGATAAACGGGGGGCGTATACGCCACACACGAAGCCGGATTCCCTATTAAAAAGTGTTGGTAAAATAAAAATCACTAAATCACGAACACAGCAGGAATCATGTTCTCTTACTGATGTTATTGTAACACAGAAAGCTGAAATTATCAATACAAATCAAAAAAATTTACTGCATTTTTCTTCCGCTAAAAGTCTTGTTTTTTTAGGGCGGATATAGTAAAATAAAAGGTGAATGGTTTTTTAAAAAATTCATAATTTTACCAATTACCTTATTTTTATATAAAAGGAGACATAAATGAACGAATTACGAAACAAACAAGGTTTTATCTGTGATATGGACGGTGTTATCTATCACGGCGACCGTCTGCTTCCCGGCGTAACAGAATTTGTTAGCTGGATGCAAAAGGAGAAAAAGGAATTTTTATTTCTGACAAATTCCAGTGAATACTCTCCTCTTGAATTAAAATATAAACTGGCCCGCATGGGTCTGGATGTGGATGAAAGCCACTTTTACACCAGCGCCCTTGCAACGGCACACTTTTTAAAGAGCCAGATGCCCGGCTGCAGCGCCTATGTCATCGGCGCACCGGGGCTGTTAAACGCACTCCACGATGCCGGCATCGCACTGAATGATGTAAACCCTGACTACGTTGTGGTTGGTGAAACCAAAACCTATAACTACGACAGCGTACTCCGTGCCGTCACCCATGTGTATAACGGTGCCCGCTTAATTGCTACCAACACCGACCTGACTGCACCCGGTCAGAACGGCATCATCCCTGCCTGCCGTGCCTTTGTGGCTCCTATTGAGCTGGCAGCAAAGCGCTCTGCTTACTTCATCGGCAAGCCAAACCCCTTAATGATGCGTACCGGCCTTAAAAAACTGGGCGTTCACTCTGAAAATGCCGCCATGATTGGTGACCGTATGGATACCGACATCATCGCCGGCATTGAAACGGGCTTAGACACCGTCTTAGTCCTCTCCGGCGTAACCGCAAAAGACGACTTAGTCAATTACCCCTACCGCCCCACTTACATTTTAGACGGCGTTGGGGATATCCCGAATGCATAAAACCTTGTAAAAACAAATATATGTTAAAAAAGCTTGATTTTCTGAAAACAGAAAATCAAGCTTTTTTATAGATTTTTTCCTATCAAAACATCAATATCAGGTGCTTATTGACCCTCTAAAACAGGTCCCCCGTCCACTTCCTTTTTTGCATCAGGCATATACTTTTTTCCCGCACTCAAAAGGCAAATGCCGAAAGCCAAAGGAACAAAGAACGAAAGCAAGAAATACAAAAGGCATTTTTCCGGAACAGTTTCGTCAAAAATCTTATACAGGCAAATATAGCACAAAACGCTCTGTGCGATTGCTGCAATACCTAGAATTAAGCCGACGAAGCATACTATCACGCAACACATAACTGCAATCACTTCCGCTGCTTCCCCTGCCATTGCCGACTCAAATACTATAAGTAAAATTACCATAACAATCAATACTGCATAAAGAGCAAAAAGCCCAACATATGTCAATAAAGATAATATCACAAGCCACTTACGCCACTTTTTGTTTTTACCCTTAGCACAATCAAAAGCATCAGTTACCGAACCCAAAATCCATTCACGGCCAAGAGGCAACCAAGAAAGCCAGGGCTTTGAAACACCTGCTTTCTGTGCAATCCGTTGCAGTCCCAATGACTGCATGATATAATTTGCAATGCTGATTCCAAATATCACTACATAATATACGATATAAAACAATAAAATTATAATGCTTTCCATAAAATATACCTCCTTTTTTGTCATTATATCATTTTAAAAGGCAAAAATCAACCTATCTCTAAATATGCTGTATTCATTCTCTTTTTACTTTGTTAAACTATATAAATCCTCAAACGCAATTTTCGTTTCAACAACCTGCAAATATTTCTCATCTATATTGAGTCTTGCCACTTTTCCCGTAACTTTCACATACTCCCCATCAGAATAATAAACAGCTGTTACCATATCACCTTTTTCGATGTGCAACAGCACCCGATTCAACTCCTCCGCTCTTTCCTCTGAAAGTTCTGCCTTGGGCACCACCACTCGCTCCATTTGCTTTAAGGCTTCATGCAGACCCCTTAGGGGCGAAAAGGGGGCAAATTGCTTGGCACGGTCTTCTATAGACATCATAGTACGCTTACTGTTCTTCACCGCTTTTATGCCCTCCTATCTGCCTGTTTCGCTCCAGCGCTGTGGCATTTTCTTTCAGGTCAATACCTTTAAAAACTGCATTCTTTCCAAAATGTTTTTTAATCTCCAAAACGGTCTCCTGCATTTTGCGATTGCGTTTTTCTTCCTCATCATCCTCTAAAAAGCTGGTCTGATAGACGCCTTCTTCCGTCACCTTATTCGAAAAAATGTGAATCCGTCGAACCGGACACTCACGATTCACAATACGGTCATAAAGTGCCAGAACCTCCGGAATCCAAATTGAGCTTGCGTTGGTTTCCCGAGCAACAGAAACGGTTCCGTGAGCCGCATCCATATGAAGACTGTTAGAGTAACCCACGCGCAGGGTAACAGATTTTGTCACAAGGCCCTTATCCAGCATAGACAAACACATATCTTCCATCATTTCTTCTACAATCAAACGCCCATCTTCAAAATCATAGTCAGCCATTAAAACCTGACCGCTTGTTAAGCTGTTGGTTTTTGGTTTATAGCGTTTAATATCTGCAATGGTGGTGGGCTCAATGCCCCAAGCATGGTCAATTAAAAGCTCGGCATCCACACCAAACAGACGATATAAAAAATCCTCATCGGCTTTGGCAATACCTTCCATGGTGTCAATGCCATATTTTAAAAGCCTTCTTGCCGTGCCTGCGCCAATCCGCCAGAAATCCGTCAGAGGTTTGTGTTTCCATAAGGTTCGTTTATACTTTTCTTCATCTAAAAAACCAATAAAATCCTCAGCATGCTTCGCCGTAATATCCAAAGCAATCTTGGTTAAATACAGATTCGTTCCAATACCGCAGGATGCTCGCACCCCAATCTGCTCATACATATCCTGCAAAATTGTTTGCGCGAGTTCCTTAGCCGACATCTGATATAAAGGCAAATAATGGGTCACATCCATAAACACTTCATCAATAGAATAAACATAAATATCGTCTTTAGAAACATACTTCAAATATACGCCATAGATTCTGGCAGCATAATCAATATAAAGCTGCATTCTCGGCGGTGCTGTAATATATTCAATAGATTTAGGAATTTCAAACACACGACAACGGTTTTTTATGCCAAGTTTTTTCATTGCCGGTGTTACAGCAAGGCAAATTGTCTTATCTGTACGTTCAGGGTCGGCCACAATCAGATTGGTTGTCATAGGATCAAGTCCCCGTTCTGTGCATTCTACTGATGCATAAAAAGACTTTAAATCTATACATAAATATAACTTAGACAACCTATGACACCTCCTTCTGATATTAAATAGTCTTTCCAAGGATAAAAAAGTAAATACGGCAGCCGGAATAATCCACGCTGCCGTAATCATTTGTCAATCACGCTTCTCTTTGAGGGTTAAAATAGTCATCATCAATTTCAATGGGATGCATCGACCCAATCCAGCTCATCAAGCACATAACAACAATCCAACAAATTGCTGATAATATCAATGAATGATAACCTAAGAAATTTAAACTTTCAAATGCTCGCATCGGTAAAAACACGAAATTAAAAAGATTCTCAGGAACGAAAAAATATCCTAAAGCAACCACACACAAGCAAGTAAGTAATGGTAAAACCAAACCCAGCAAGCTATCCTTTATTGTAGTATAGAGGGATGAAAACTGATAACTGTCAATTCCAATCCACACCAAAAATAAGAGTAAGGATATCACGTGCAACGACGCCAAGTTCCGTTCAAAAACTAACTGTGCAATTAACAAAAAAAATGAGCAACAGATACTAATAAACAGCATTTTAAACATTCTGACAAAAGAAGACAACGCAAAGCCCATGGTTTCTCCTCCTAAAGAAAGTACAGTAGTCAAATCGCTTCCATACAATCAATTAATAATTAATCTACTTTCATTATATCCAAAAAAAAACAGTCTGTCAAGTAGGCTTGTCGCGGGTAATGAATAAAGCTCACCCTCCACCATATCACCTCATTAAGTAACCACCCACAAAAATTCTGTAATACAACTATGCAAAAAAAGACCACTGAAAATCAGTGGTCTTTTGTTCCGGCGATGATCTATTTTCCCGGGCGGTCGCCCACCAAGTATCTTCGACGCTAAGGAGCTTAACTACCGTGTTCGGGATGGGAACGGGTGGAACCTCCTCGCCATTATCACCGGATTAAATTAGAAGGTCTGTGCCCTCATAACTAAACAAAACAAATCAAAAACTCACATAATTATTCTTGGTTAAGCCCTCGGTCTATTAGTATCAATCAGCTGAATGTGTTACCACACTTACACCCTTGACCTATCAACCATGTAGTCTACATGGGACCTTACCAGATTACTCTGTGGGAGATCTTATCTTAAGGGGG
>SVJQ01000012.1 GCA_015068905.1 Oscillospiraceae bacterium
GGGGCGTTCACTTAAATGACCAGAACGGTATCAAATATGACCAGGATAAGAGCTTCGGTGTTGAAAACCTGCGTGCAGCTTTCAACCAGATTAAGGTTCTCTTAGAAAACGGCTACGGCAACAACGGTGAATACATTGGCCTCGACGTTAAGGTTATGAGAACTCAGAAGCAGGAAGGCAGCTACCAGCACCTCATTAACAGCTTGAAGATCGCTAAGGCTCTGGAAGCAAAAGCTGAGAAGTTTGATTACGATTTCCAGGCAAAATGCGTAGCAGAACGTGACTACGAAAAACTGGAAATGTACGTAATGGAACTGTTAATGGGTATCTAATTCGGCATTTAATTGATGCTGAACAAGTCCCTGATAGAAAGGTGATTGCATTATGAATATATTAGCAGTAGGTGCCCATCCGGACGACGTTGAAGTTAACTGCGCGGGTACTCTGGCAAAATATGCTGCTCAGGGTCACAAAGTGTTTATCTGCACAGCAACCAGCGGTAACATTGGTTCTGCAACACTTCCGAAGGATGAAATCGGTGCTATCCGTAAAAAAGAAGCAGCTAAAAGTGCTTCTATTATCGGCGCAGAATATCTGTGTCTTGACTATGATGATGAGTTGTTTTATGAAGATGTGAATGTTCGCATTAAATTCATTAACATGATTCGTCACTGCAAGCCGGATGTCATTCTGACCCATAACCCCCACGACTACAATCCGGACCATATGCTTACAAGCAAAATCATCAGCGATGTTGAAGTTATGATCCCCATTGCTAAAATTGAGACAGAAGAAGCTCCTTGCGAAACTCTGCCTGTAGTTTACTACTTTGAGCCTCACAAGGGTTTAGGCTTTGTTCCTACTGATTTTGTTGACATTACAGACTACTTTGAAACAAAGAAAAAGATGTTCTTATGTCACGAAAGCCAGCAGCAGTGGATGGCTGACAACTATGCAGGTTTTTCTGCTGATGAAAGCTTCACTGATGACATGGAAATTCAGTCTCTGTATCGTGGTATGCAGTGTGGCGTAAAGTATGCAGAAGCATTTGTTCGCGCAAATGACGCTTACAAAATGACTCCGTATAGATTACTGCCGTAATCAAATCAAAATTAAAGGACTTGCCGAAAGGCAAGTCCTTTTTTGTCACTTTACATAAAATATTCATCAAAGGCGAGGTTCATACATTCTTTTTTGTGTTCCTTTGCGTATGCTTCTATCCAGTCTTCTTTACCGTTATCCAAATAATCAGAGTAGACAATGATGTCAGCATTTTCTGCAAGCCAATCATCTCTGCGGTCGATTATGATTTCCTCTTCATCTTTGCTGTATTCTTTTTTTTCTATGCCCTCCGGCAAATCCGGTTTCAGCCGGATAACAGACTCATTTTTCTCCGTGCAGTCTATGTCTGCAGGTGTCAGAACAACGGTATACTGAATGGTACCGTATTTGGCTTTGAGTGCCCGAAGAAGACATAAAATAATTACTTCAAAATCGGTGTGGTTTCCAACATAAAACTCGTGTATATCAGAATTCATAGCCAGATTTGTGACAAAATGTTCCAACTTGCCTAGGTGTTTAAAGGGATTTTTGTACTCCCCTAAAAAAGCGCAAATCATTTGTATCTCTCCTTGTTTTTCGTCATTAAAATGTTTTTTTGTTCTTGCAAGACACAAAAGATTTTCGGTGAAATTAAAAAAGTGCGCAACCGAAGCTGCGCACCGAAAAACGCAAACTCCGTTTGTTGTCACACAAACCTAATTATAATGGGATATATTATCGCACACCATAACCAGTAGAATTTGCGCTTTTGCTAAATTCATAATTATGGTGTACAAAAAAGGGCAGAAATATCCCTTGTAAAACGAGAAAATCCCTCTTCTAAGGTTATTAGGTTTGTGTGACATATTTATAATAGCACAACAAAACAAGAAAAGCAAGCCATTTATCCCTTGTGTGTCGAATCGTGTCAAATTGAAACATTTTGATGTGGGCGAGAAATCGTAGGGCAGGGGCTTGCTCCTGCCGAAACAGCGGTCGCATCCTACGACAAAAACGGAACGAGCAAGCCCGTTCCCTACGAAATTTCTGATTGTATGTGGCAATGTTGTAGGTGTAGGGGCGGGGTTCCATTCCCGCCCGTATGTTTCGGGAGGGCGCGGAGGCCCTCCCCTACGATTGGTTTGTGCGGTGGTGTAGGAGACGGCAATTACCGCGTATTCTGTGGCTGCACATTCTGCGGAACGGATACCCACAGGACACGCGGTGAATCCGTTCCCTACGATTTATGATATCCGTCTAAGGTGTAGGGGGCATTCACGAATGCCCCGCAAAAAATAAAGCTGCAGACGCATCTGCAGCTTTATAATATCAATTATTTTAACGGGAAATATTTTTTACCGAATCACGAATCACAAGTTCCATAGGCAGTAGCACGCTGTCTGTTTTTTTGCCCTTAATCTTCTGCAGGAGCATATCCATAGCCAAAACGCCCATTTCTACCTTGTCAATACCCACGGTGGTCAGCTTTGGCTCAATATAGCGAGAAAGCAGGATATCGTCAATACCCATAAAGGAAACATCCTCAGGAATGGACAGGTTTAAATCCTTAGCGCAGCGCATAGCACCAATGGCAAAGCTGTCAACAGTACAAAGCACGGCTGTGGGGCGCTTTTTAGAAGAAAGCAGCTGTTTTGCTGCCTCGTATGCAGTATCTTCATTACTTGCAGAAATGCCGTAGTACGCAGGGTTTAGCGCAAGTCTGTGATCCTTCATGGCTTCCGTAAAGCCGGCAAGGGTCTGAGTATGGAATTCCGGCACGGTGTCAGAAGCAATCATGGCAATGTCCTTATGGCCGTTTTTAATTAAAAACTTTGTGGCTTCATAAGTGGCGCTGCGATAGTCGGCATTGATAGAGGTGATGCCGGAGATTGCAGCGTGAGAATCAACCACAACAAAGGGGATGCCGCTCGCAATGGCCTTGTCAGTCAGCTTCCGGCTGATGTCCTGCATAAAAATAATGCCGTCGGTATCGCCGGAGTAGACCATGTCAGGCAGCTCGTCCTTTGCGCCGGTGGGCTTAGAAATGGTGATGTTATAGTTATATTTCTGGCTACGGTTTAAAATCCCCCTGGTGATTTCAAAATAGAACAAATCCTCAAAGGGTGAGGAAAATGAGTTAATGATCAGGCAGATGTTAAAGCTTTTATTTAAAACCAGTTTTTTTGAGTTCAGATTTGGCTTGAATCCTGTTTCGTCAATAATCTTTTGTACCTTTGCCCTGGTGCTTTCGCTGACACCGGGCTTGTTATTCAAAACGAAGGACACAGCCGTGACTGAAACCTCTGCCATTTTGGCAATTTCTTTCACGGTGACCTTTTTCACACAATCACTCCAGTAGATGTATCTCAAGTATTTACAATATTACCATATTATTCTATCACAAAAAGCCGTAGATTGCAAGAAATATTAAGAGGCAGAAAAATTCAAGATTTCTGCATATTTTCGGCGTTTTTGCCCTTGAAATATATTGACAAACGGGGCAAAGTAATATACAATATAAATGAAAGTCAAACGAAACCAAAAAGAAAATTTATGAGGTGATAACAGTGAATAAAAACTATCAGATTAAAGAGCCGTTTTTTGAATATGGCCCCAAGTGCTATATGTATGGTGAAGTTTTACTGAACATGGCAAAGGGTCTTGACAAGTTGGCTGAAAAATATGATGTTGACATCGTGTTGGACATTCCTGATACTGAAATTTACAACATCGCAAAAAACACAAAGAGAATCCATGTTTATACTCAGCATATGGACAGCATCCCTGTTGGCCGCGGCATGGGCAGAACCCTGCCTGAAGCTGTGAAGGAAGCAGGCGCTGTGGGCGTTATGCTGAACCATGCTGAACACAAGCTGACCTTAGATGAAATTGCGGAAGCAATCAAACGTGCTGACGAAGTTGGCCTTGCTACCATGGTTTGTGCTGACAGCATTGAAGAAGTTAAGGCGATTGCCAAGCTCGGCCCCAATATTTTGGTTGCTGAACCCACCGAACTGATTGGTACCGGCAAGCCGGCTGATAAAGAATATGTTGACGAGGTTATCCGTGTTATCCGCGAAATTAACCCCGACATCAAACCCTTCCCCTCTGCAGGTATCAGCAAGGGTGAAGACTGCTACAACATCATTAAAGCAGGTTCTTCTGCTTCCGGCTGTTCCAGCGCGATTGCAAAGGCAGAAGACCCTCTGGCACTGGCTGAAGAAATGATTGCCGCTGTCAGAAAGGCTTGGGACGAAATTCACTAACTTTCGGTTAAGGAGGCAAGGACATGAAAAAAGAAGCATTACAGGCTGCAAAAGACGCCTATCAGATTGAGGCTGATTGCATCTGTGAAATGGTAGAATATTTTGATGATGAGGCTTTTTCAAAAGCTGTTGAGCTCTTAAAAAATGCACCCCGTATCGGTGCGGCAGGCTGCGGTCATTCCGGCATTATCTGCCAGCATTTTGCACATTTAATGTGCTGCATCGAGCGCCCGGCGCGTTTCATCTCTCCGGCTGAGGCAATCCACGGTGCAACCGGCTTTTTGCAGAAGGATGATGTTATTGTTTTAGCATCCCGTGGCGGTAAAACCGCAGAGCTTCTGCCCATTATTGACATCTGCAAAACCAAGGGTGTTAAAATCATCTCTGTAACTGAGAATATGGAATCTCCTCTGGCACAGGCTGCTGACGTTGTTCTGAAGCAGTATGTAAACCGTGAGACTGACAAATACAATTCTCAGGGCACCACTTCAACCACCGCTCTTTGCATGATTTTCCACGCCCTGCAGGCAGCTTTGATTGAAGAAACCGATTACAAAAACGAGCAGTTTGCGCTTATTCATCCCGGCGGCGCTGTGGGTGAGCGACTGAATAAAAAATAATAAAATTTATAAAAAGGAGAATGCACAATGGAATTTAAAGTGTATCAAAAGGAATTAGAACTGCAGTCCAGAGGCTGGATCCCCACTTTCCACGACGTTTCTAAGGAAATCATGGAAATCGTAGCTGAATCCGGTGTTAAGAACGGTACCGTATGTATCGCTTCTCACCACACCACCTGCTCCGTTATGGTTCAGGAATGCTCTCATGACATTGACTCTTTTGACTTAGAGTATCTGCAGCATGACCTCTTAGACATCATGAGAAAGCTGATCCCCGACTTTGCTGAAGAACATCAGTACCGTCATCCCGGCCCGATCCACAGCCAGTTCGGCAGATGGGTAAACGAGCCCGGCGACTTCACCAGCATGAATACCGACGGTCACCTGCGTAGCGTATTCTTCGGCAGAAGCGAAACTATGACCATTAAAGATGGCGTTTTAGACGGTGGCGAATTCGCTCACATCTACTTCATCGACTGGGATCATGTTCGTGCTCGTCGCAGACAGTTAAACGTAACCGTTATGGGTACTTCTGACGAAATCAACGACAGAAAGTTCAACAATGGCGAAGTTATCAACACTCTGCGTAAATACACAGACGAAGAAAAAGCTTACGACGTTCACTACGATCTGCAGCTGAAGAGATAATTCTATCTTACATATACGCTTTTGGTAATAAACGGACTATCTTTTGGTAGTCCGTTTACTGCCAATATAAAAGGCAGGACAGATATGAATCTTGATACAAGACGGGATAAGATTGTTGAAATTTTAAATCAGGAAGGGCGCGTCACAGTCAGCGCCTTAAGCAAAAAGTTCCAGATTTCAAGCGTCACCATCCGAATGGATTTGGAAGAGCTTGAAAAAATGGGGCTTTGTTCCCGTGTGCACGGCGGTGCCATCAGCTCTTATAAGCCTTATTATAACATGAATCTGAGCCAGCGCTCAGCCGCCAACGAGGCGGAAAAAAAGATCATAGCGGCTCATATTGCAACTTTGGTCCACGATAGTGATACCATTATGATGAACGCCGGCAGCACGACCTTGTTTGTCCTCAGAATGCTTTCCCGGCATAAGGATTTAAAAATTGTAACAAATTCGGTGGCAATCGCTTTAGAAGCTGCCGGAAACCCGGACTTTCACGTTGTTCTCTTAGGCGGCAACGTGAATACCAAATACCAGTTTACTTACGGAGATGATGCGCTCCGTCAGCTTTCTGAATACCGCGTGGATAAGCTGATTTTATCCGTTGACGGCATTGATGCATCAAGCGGACTTTCTACCTACTATGAGCAGGAGGCAGAAATTTGCCGCAGTATGATTGAACATTCAGCCTTGCAGATTGTTGTGGCAGATTTCAGCAAGTTTGACCGTGTGGCGTTTTCACACATTGCGCCACTTTCGGCAGTGAGTGATATTGTCACCAACGCAAAAATTCCCAAAGAGACGGTCAGCAAATTAAAAAAGGCAAAACCCAATTTGATTTTAGTCGATTAAAGCAAATTTAGCTTTTTGAATTTAGCTTTTTAAATAGGGCAGAGAATTCTGCCGGCAAAAAGGTGGTAATAATATGAATTTATTAGGTGTAGACGTAGGTACAACCTCTATTAAAGCGGCGGTTTTTGATGAAGCAGGCAAAATGCTTTCTCAGACAACGGTTGATTACATCCTGCATCAGGAAGGTAATCAGGTAGAATTTGAACCTGAAAAATATTGGGAACTGTTTTTGCAGGCAATGGGCGAGGCAACTGAGGGCTTGGAAGTTGGCGCAATGAGCATTGACACCCAGTGTGAAACCCTGATTCTGACCGACGAAGCAGGTGTGCCTGTTCGTGATGCTATTGTATGGCTTGACAACCGTGCTGAAAAAGAGGCTGAAGATATTGATAAAAAGTTCGGTACACAGACCGTTTATGAAATCACCGGCCAGTCAGAAATCACAGCAACCTGGCCTGCCAGCAAGCTGTTGTGGGTAAGAGATAACGAGCCGGAAATCTGGAAGAAAACCAAAAAAGTTTTCCTGCTTGAAGATTATTTGTTATACAAAATGACAGGTCGCTTTGTGACCGAAAAAACCCTGCAGTCCTCCAGCCTTTATTTTGACATTCGCACCGGCGATTGGTGGCAGGATATGATGGACTTTATCGGTATGACCCCCGAGATGCTGCCTGAGCTTTTAGAGAGCGCGCAGTATATTGGTGACTATGAGGGCATTAAGGTTATGACCGGTGCTATGGACCAGGTTGCGGGCGCCATCGGTGCAGGTGTTGTCCGCCCCGGTATTATGAGTGAAATGACCGGTACCACCATGGTGCTGTTTGTGCCTCAAGAGACGATTCCGGCTTATAACCCCGACAGCAAGGTTCCCTGCCATTATAATTATGACGGCAAATATGCAGGTATCCTGTGGACGAACACCGCCGGAATGAGCCTTAAATGGTTTAAAAACGCGTTGTGTGAAGCGTATGACTTTATCGAACTTGATGAGCTGGCAAAAGCTGTTCCTGCAGGCTCTGACGGTCTTGTGTTCCTGCCTCACCTTTGCGGCTCTATGATGCCGAAATATAACCCTGAGGCAAAGGGCACCTTCCACGGCCTGACCCTGCAGCACACCCGTGGTCACTTTGTTCGCAGTATCTTAGAAGCTGTTGCGTGTATGCTGAAGAGCAATCTTGACTATCTGAATCTGCCTATTGAGGAAATTCGTATTATGGGCGGCGGCTCAAAGAGTCCCTTATGGAATCAGATTAAGGCTGATATGACAGGCATTCGCCTGACATCCTTGGAACAGTCTGAGACAGCATGCCTCGGCTCTGCCATCTTAGCAGGTGTTGGTGCGGGCGTATATGATTCTGTTATCTCTGCAACCGAAAAAATTGTTAAAACGAAAAAATCTTTCGAGCCTCAGGGAACGGATTATTCAAAAACTTACGAGGCATACACAAAACTTGATGATATGCTGAACTAAAAATAAAAAAGAGTTGTCATATGACAACTCTTTTTTACTTTTCTGCAAACATTTTCCTGAAGGTTCCCGGTGTGTATCCCCTATTTTCTTTGAAAACCCTGTTAAAATACTGTATGGAGGCAAAACCGCATTCGAAGGCAATTTCGCTAATGCTTTTGTGACTTTTTATCAGCATTTCCTCTGCTGAAAGAAGGCGGACAAAGTTGATATATTCAAACAGGGTAGAGTGAGTGGCGGCTTTAAACAGCCGGCACAGGCGAAAACGGTCACTTTTAATCAGCTCTGCCAGACTATCTAGGGAAAGCTTGGTGCCGTAGTTTTTGTCTATATACTCTACGACGGGGGCAAGCTCTGTAAGCTTACCGGCGTCACACAGAGAGCTAACGTCAGACAGCAAGGCATTGCGCCGCATAAAAGCAACGAGATTGTAAATATACCCCCGTATATAATCGTCATAGCAAAAGTTTTTTTCTTCAAATTCTTTTTTTATTTTATCAAAAATTAAGGTTAATTCATTCTGACCGTGAGCAATGGCAAATTTCTCGGCGGTGTTGCTTTTAATGAATTTATCCAGATAGCTGCCATAGGCGGTTTTCTGCTCTAAATATTTTTCAAGGTTAATCTGCATATAGGTCACAATTGCACGGCTGCTGCTCATAAGCCGGTGCATGGTGCTGCTGTTGATTAAGATGATGTCATCTTTACTCAAAACGTGCTCATCATTTTCAATGCAGCAGACAATTTCGCCTTCGTGCACGCGCACAAGCTCTATGGCTTTGTGAAAGTGAACGCCGCGGGTGCTGCTGTTTGCATCAATTGGAATGGTTTTGAGAAACAGAGCCAGCTTCGGAATGTCATATGTTATATTTTCTTGTTTCATGATGACTCCTTTTTGCAATATTGTTTAAAAATATAGCAATATATGTGTAGAATCAAGCAATATTGTTTTATATAATTATAGTATCCTAAAGCCAGTTTGTCAATAGTAAGGAAAGAAAGCAGGGAAAGCTATGAGTCAACTGAAAATCGGCTGGGCAGAGGAAGAATTTGTACTGACAAAACCTGTGTCTATTATCGGTCAGTTTGCAGAACGGATTTCGGAGTACGTTGAAAAACCCATAACCGCAACGGCGCTTGCGGTAGAGGCAGATGGGGAGCAAATGGTACTGTGTAGTGTAGATTTGGTTGCTGTTTCCGATTTTTTATTGTACACAGTTCGGAATCTTTTAAAAGATAACAATATGGGTCTTGACCCGATGAAAGTTATTCTTGCGGCGACTCATATTCACACCGGCCCCGGCTACACCGGCTATGGCGCTATGGATTTTGTGAGAGCGATGCTGGAGGAGGAGCTTCCCCCTGATAAAAAATATATTGAGCGTGCTGACACAAAAAGAGATGACCTTATGACAGATGATGAGTTATTAGAAGAAATCTCCTCTAAAATTGCAAAGGCAGTCCTTGGTGCGTGGAAAAACCGGGACGAGGGTTCTTATGTTAATGCTTTTGGTCGTGCGGTTGTTGGCCAGTGTCGTAGAGTAACGTATTCTGATGGTTCTGCACAAATGTGGGGCGACTGTAACACAGCAGTTTTTGAAGCCTTAGAGGGCGGCAACGATTCCGGTGTTGAGTTGTTATATGTTTTTGATAAAGATAAAAAACTGAGCGGTGTTGTGGCAAACCTTGCCTGCACAGCACAGTGTGTTCAACATAGAAAATTTGTTTCTCCGGACTTTTGGGGTGAAGTTAAGATGCTTCTTAGACAGCATTTTGATGAAGAACTTTTCCTCCTGCCCCTTTGCTCTGTTGCCGGGGACCAGTGCCCCGTTGACCTGGTTCGCTGGGTAGAGCCGGAAAGTGATGTGAATGACCCGAATTTAACCCGAAGCAATCCACCCAAGCGCAAGGCAGACCCCTCTATGTTTGATTTATCCGGCATGAAAAAAGCAGGTAAGCGCGTGGCAAGGGAAATCATAGATGTATATGATGAGGGACTGGATGAAGTAAAATCTGATGTGCCCTTTATCCATCAGGTGCATAAGATGCAGCTGCCTCTCCGGCGTGCAACCCTGACGGAGGAAAAAGAAGCCAAAAGAGCCATTCATGAGTATTTGGCGAACAAACCCGGCGATGTGGATTATATTGATGCCGCCAACTTGCAGGTTCATCTGGGTATTTTGAACCGTATGAAGGAACAGGAAACCCGGGATATTGCAGAAGCTGAGATACACATCATTCGATTAGGCAACATTGCCATTGCCACAAATCCTTACGAAATGTTTTTGGATTATGGCAATCAGATTAAATCAAGAAGTGCGGCTGAGCAAACCTTTCTGGTGCAGCTTGCTAACGGTTCAGAAGGCTATGTTCCCACAAAAAAAGCTGAAAAAGGCGGCCATTACAGCGCCTTTATATCAAGCGGCACCATTGGTCACGACGGTGGTGAACAGCTTGTCAGAGAAACATTAAAAGCCATTCGTGGCATGTTTTAAAATATAAGGAGAGAAAATTATGAGTCAAATTAAAATCGGTTGGGCAGAAGAAGAGTTTTATTTACCGAAACCGGTATCTCTGCAGGGTCAGTTTGCAGAGAGAATTTCCGAATATATTGAAAAGCCGGTTGGCGCAACAGCGATGGCTGTTGAAGCCGGCGGCGAACAAATGGTATTGTGTAGTGTTGACCTTGTATCTGTGTCTCTGCATTTGATGAACACAGTCCGCAAACTGCTTGCCGGTAACGGCGCAGGTCTTGACCCTATGAAGGTGGTTGTGTCTGCAACTCATCCTCATACCGGTCCCGGTTATACCGGTCGCGGCAAAAACAGAACCACGATGGAGCAGTCCCGCAGTTTCCGTGATTTGATTGAAGCTGAACTTCCGGCAGATAAAAAGTATGTTGAAAGTGCCGATGTCAGCGGCAATAGCGAAATTATGGATGACGATACCCTGCTAGAAGAAATTTCTTCTAAAATCGCAAAGGCGGTACTTTCTGCATGGAACAGCCGTGCAGAAGGTTACTATGCAAATGCGTTCGGCCGTGCCCCTGTTGGTATGTGCCGCCGTGCTACCTATTCTGACGGCTCTGCACAAATGTGGGGCGATACCAATACAGCGGTTTTTGAAGCCTTAGAGGGCGGCAACGACTCCGGTATTGAGCTTTTATATGTATTTGATAAAAACAAAGAAATCACCGGCGTTGTGGCAAACTTAGCTTGTCCTGCACAGTGCGTTCAGCACAGACTCTTTGTTTCTCCTGACTTCTGGGGCGAAGTTAAAAAACTGCTCCGTGAAAGACTGGGCAAAAATGTTTTTCTGCTGCCCCAGTGTTCTGCAGCAGGTGACCAGTGCCCGGTTGACCTGATTCGTTGGGTTGAGCCTGAATCAGATGTTAATGACCCCAACTTAAAGAGAAATAATCCCCCTGTCCGCAAGGCGGACCCCTCTATGTTTGACTTAGCCGGCATGAGAAAAACCGGTAAGAGAATCACCAATGAAATTATGGATGTATTAGAAGAGGGCGACTATGAACTGCAGTCTGACGTGCCCTTCTATCACGAAGTGAAGCTGATGCAGCTGCCCCTGCGCCGTGCAACCTTAGCAGAGGAAAAGGAAGCACGCAAGGAAATTCGTGAATACTTCCAGTCCAAACCCGGTGACGTTGACTTTAACGACGCGGCACACTTGCAGGTTCATCTGGGCATTCTCCGTCGTATGGAATTGCAGGAAAAGGTTGAGGTTGTAGATACTGAGGTGCATATCATCCGTTTGGGCGATGTTGCTTTTGCCACCAACCCCTTTGAACTCTTCCTTGATTATGGTAATCAGATTAAGGCAAGAAGCCTTGCACAGCAGACTTTCTTAATTCAGCTTGCCTGCCACAGTGAGGGCTATCTGCCCACCAAAAAGGCAGAAGAGGGCGGACATTACAGCGCCTTTTTATCCAGCGGTACTGTTGGCCATCAGGGCGGCGAACAGTTAGTGCGTGAAACCTTAAAGAATATTAACGGAATGTTTAAATAAGAAAGGATGAGAGATATGGCAAAAGTAGCATTTATCGGCTTCGGTGAAGTCAATACTCCCATTGATTTGATTGTAAACAAATGTAAGGCGGCAGAACAGGCACTCATGGACGAAGGCCTTGACCTTTTATCTGTTTATCCCATCACAGATGATTATGAAGAAAAAGATGTTCAAAAGGCGTTAGCGGCACTCAAAGGTCAGGACTTTGATGCTATGGTTATCTGCATTGCCGGTTGGATTCCCACCCACGCGGTTGTTAAAGTAACTGAGCCTTACCGTCACAAACCTATGGTTCTGTGGGGCCTGTGTGGTTGGACAGAGGGTGACCGTCTGGTAACAACAGCTGATCAGGCAGGTACCTCAGCCCTTCGCAAAACCTTCTTTGACTTGGGTTATGAATTTAAGTTTGTATATGATATTATCGGCAAAAAGACTAACTCTAAAAAGGTTGCTGATTATGTGATAGCGGCTACTGCAGCTACAAAGCTTCGCAGCGCTAAAATCGGTCACATGGGCTACCGTGATATGAACTTATACGGCACTATGTTTGACGGCCCCTCTTTAAAGCGCGTGGTTGGTACTGAAATTGAAACCTTTGAAATGCTTGAAATTTATCAGCGTTATCAGAAGGTGACAGACGCAGAAAAGCAGGCTGTTATTGATAACGCCATTTCTAAATGGAAGTTCTTAAAAGAAGCAAAGCCTGAGGGACTGCAGCTGGCTGCCGGTTACTATCTTGCTTTAAAGAGCCTGATTGACGAGCGCGGCTATGGTGCTATCTCCTTAAAGGATGTTGACGGTATGAAGAAGCTGTTAGGCTTCCCGCCGGCGCCCATCTTTATGCTCCTTGCTGATTGCGAGGGCGTTTGTACCGTTCCTGAAAACGATGCTTTGGGTAGCGTAACACAGCTTATGGTTAAATATTTAACCGGTCAGTGCGCCTTCTATTTAGAGTTCTATGAATTTATGGAAGACCGCGTTTTAGCCGGCGTGCCTGACTATGTTCCGGCAGAGGTAACCGATGGCGGCGTACAGGTTATGCCTGCGGCATTCGGCGAACTGAATGAGGGTATCTTAAACGTTTCTAAGGTTAAACCCGGCGAAGTAACCCTGTGCCGCTTAACTAGCTGCGGCGACCGGTACTATATGCATATGGTAAAAGGTGAAGGCATCACCCCGAGAAAATGGGAAGAAGCCGGCTGGACACAGCCTGCACCTCAGCTTCCCGGTCTTGAAATTCTTTTAGATGATGTGGAAGAATTTGCTGAAAACGTTATGTGCCAGCACTACATCATTGCATACGGCGACCAGACCGACAAAATGGAAAATCTGTGTAACATTTTAGGCATTGAACTCATTTAACACAGAAAGCTGTAAAGGAGACACAGACTATGTTAAACCAGTATAATCCTAACTTTTATAAACATTTAGAAGACGATAGTGCTATGATTCAGGCGGCGGTGGATGCTGCTAAGGAAAACGGCGAAGCGGTGACCATTCCCCGTCTTAATGAAAGAACCGGGGAGTGCCTTTGGTCCATCAGCCGTGCTATCGAGCTTCACACCGGTAGCGTTATCTACTTAGATAACTGCTACATCCGTCAGGCGGATGGCGTTTTTCAGAACATCTTTAAAAACTCTAACAATGAAAAGCCAGAGGGCTACACCCGTGAGGGCAGACAGCACGATATTACCATTATCGGTTTCGGCAACGCAACCTTAGACGGTGGCGAGCATAACGGCATGTTTGAAACCAATTACCGTGATTTTGGCTTTGATAACTGCTATATGAACTCCATGTTCAACTTTATCAACTGCGAACGAATCAAGATTCGCGATATCAACATCACCCGTCAGCGGTTTTGGTCTATGGTGTTTCATTATTCTTCTCATATTGAGATATCAGGCATTCATTACTATGCGCCCTATCACTGGAGAAATCAGGACGGTATTGATTTCAGAAGCGGTTGCTCCAATATTTTGGTTGAAAACATCTCCGGTGTTACCGGTGATGACATTGTGGCAATGACGAACCTGAGAAACATTTATGCTGAACGCCTGGCAGACTGCCATTATGATGACTCAATTCATAATGTTATCATTCGCAACATTCACGCTGTTACCCGTAACTCTTTTGTCCGCATCTTAAACCATGGCGGACGGAAGATTTACAATGTTTTGATTGATGGCTTGATGTTTGACTGTGAAAGCGCCCCCAGAGACATGCGCCCCGGTCAGTTTGTAGAGGCGGGCACTTATGAGCCTCTGCACCCTGAAATTCATAAATTCAGTCAGGATTATGGTGTTCGTATCGGTACTTGTGCCTATAATGGTGAAGAAGACCACGGCCCGGAGGGAATCAACAGAGGCAGACATACAATGGCACAGTATGGTGACACCTATAACATCACCGTCCGCAATGTGACCTGTCGTGGGTTGGTTGGTGTTTGTATCTCCTGCACGGCAAAGGATGTTATTGTTGAGAATGTCCGTATGTACGGCGGCGGTATCACCGGCGTATATGTGGCACAGGGCAAAATGAAAAACCTGCAGCTCCGTGACATCGTTTGCACCGGCAACCCTGATCCGGAGAATGATTTTAACGATGACCGTCGTTGGGAATGCGAGCTTGAGGGTAATAACGATAAAGACTTTGCAGCACTTAGCACCCCTCAGCGCTGCGCTGTTTACTTCAAAGACTCTGATGCTGAAAATGTTGTCATCCGTGATGTGCATATCGGCGAAAATATGACCTCAGTTGTGGGTGGCTACGGTCATGTCAGAGGTACGATCACTGATGTTATAAAAGATGATGAAAGCATACCGACGAATGCGGCTGTGGGTGACGTGGTTGTTACTGAAAAATAATTTGTTTTTTGCACCGCAGCAAAAGAAATTTTGCTGCGGTGTATTTTTTTGTTTTTGAACGAAAAAATTTACTAAAAATGAACAGAACTGCAGTATTTGTTGGTGTTATGTCAACACCTGGTTGAAGACGCATTTTCTTATTGTGCAAAATAAATGCCGTAGTTATCGCCTTTCGGGGGTTTTGGGGTTAATTTTAAGATGGCAATATAGTAATTTTGCACAAAAAAATAAAATACATTTTCCAACATTAGAAAATTTTTGTTCGAAAAGGTATATGAATACAATATAATGGTGCAAACGTTAAAAATTAACAAGATATAGAATTATTGATAAAAAATGAAAATATTTTTATGCAAATTGCTAAAAAAGATTGACTTTTTAGTGAATTTTGTTTATAATATATGTATATATTATGATTTTTTCTAAAACGTTTTACAAAATATTTAAAAATTGGAAAATACTTCCAGAATTTTGTGAAAAATTAACAAACCAAGCAAATTGTAGCAAAGGCATAGGAGGGTGAATGCAATTATGCAAACATTGTTAGAACAAAACAAAAGTTGGATTGATGAAACCTGGACCAAAATCGAAACCAAGCTTCGTCGTAACAGCGAACTGTGCCGGAATAAAATTCCGCTGAGAACAGTTGACGGTGTTTACGATGACCACTCAGGCGGCAAGTGCAACGCCTGGACCAATGGCTTCTGGCCCGGTATTATGTGGCTGATGTACGCAGCTACTAAGGAAGAGACCTTCCGCGAAACAGCAGAAAACGCAGAAAACGCTATGGATGTAGCCCTTGAAGATTATTGTGGACTGTTTCATGATGTGGGCTTTATGTGGCACATTTCAGCCGGCGCAAACTACAAACTGACCGGTAACGAAAAATCTAAGAACCGCAACCTGCACGCTGCAGCCGTGCTTGCGGCAAGATACAATGTAAACGGCGAGTTCATTAAGGCCTGGAATGAGGAAGGCTATGAAGGTTGGGTTATCATCGACTGTATGATGAACATTCCTCTTCTGTATTGGGCTGCTGAGCAGACTAATAACATTGCGTTAAAACAAATCGCAATGCATCACGCTGATACTTCTCTCCGTGATCATATCCGTCCTGACGGTTCAGTTTATCATATTATGGATTATGATATTGAAACCGGCGAGTGCAAGGGCCATGCAACTCACACCCAGGGTTATGATGCTGAAACATCTTCCTGGTCCCGCGGTCAGGCGTGGGCAATTTACGGTTATGCACTTTCTTATATACATACAGGAGAAGAGCGGTATTTGGATGCGGCTAAAAAAGTTGCACATTACTTTATTGCTAACGTTGCCACAACAGATTATATTCCTCTGGCAGATTTCAGAGCACCTGCTGACCCGGTTTATATTGATACTTCAGCCGGTGCTATCGCAGCCTGCGGTCTGATTGAAATCGCTAAAGCTGTTCCTGAGTTTGAAAAGAAAATGTATATGGATGCAGCACTCAAGCTGATGAAAGCCTTGGTTGACAACCAGTGCGACTGGTCAGAAGAAGAACAGGCTATCCTGCAGAACAGCTCAGCCTGCCACGCACAGGGAGTTCACGAAACCTGGATTTACGGTGAATACTACTTCGTAGAAGCAATGTATAAATTAAAAGGCTTTGAACCTTTGTTCTGGTAAAATTTAAAATCGTCGGCAAATAGGGGTACCCCTATTTTATGTTCTATTTAACAATAGAACATAAAAACAAACATTAGCTGACGAAAGCAAAGGCCCTGTGCCTTTGCGAATGACTTTCGTATAAGGCTTCGTATGAAGCACGGTACTTTGGTACATAGATTCACCTCTTGCCTGCTCACGGTAAGAGGGTAGAAAAAAAGTGGGCAGAAAGGTTACGATACTACAATGAAGAAATTTCTAAAAGACGTAGGCAAAAACAAAACCCGTCTTGTCATGGCATTACCGGCACTCATTTATTATTTCTGTTTCAATTATATGCCGATGTTTGGCCTGGTTATTGCCTTCCAGAACTTCAACCTGTCAAAGGGTGTGTTCCGCAGTAATTTTGTTGGTCTTAAGAACTTTGAGTTTTTGTTCACAAGTGATAAGGCGTTTATCATTACGCGTAACACAGTGCTTTATAACCTGGTGTTCATCGTTTTGGGTATGTTCTTAGCCTGCTGTCTTGCTATTATCTTGGATATCTTAGGCAGAAACCCTGTGACTCAGGTGAGCCAGACCGTTATTCTGTTTCCGCAGTTCATCTCCTGGATGGCAGGTAGCTACTTAGTTCTTGCTTTCCTGGATACCGACAAGGGTATGCTGAATCAGATTGTTCAGTTCTTTGGCGGCGAACCGTCAAACTGGTATGCAACACCAACATGGTGGCCGGTCATCTTGGTTATTTGTAACCTATGGAAGCATTTGGGGTACGACAGTATTATTTACTATTCAACCATTAAAGGCTTCTCCGGTGAATATTATGAAGCTGCAAGAATCGAAGGTGCAACCTGGTTCCAGCAGATTCGCTACATAACCTTCCCCTTAATGAAATCTATTCTGATTATTATGGGTATTTTGAAAATCGGTTCCATCTTCGCATCTGACTTTGGTCTGTTCTACTTAGTAACCCGTAACTCCGGACCCTTATATAATGTCACATCCACCATTGATACCTACGTATATAACGGCTTGATCAGCGGTGGTAATCAGGGTATGACAGCAGCCGTTGGCTTCTATCAGTCCATTATCGGCTTCCTGCTGGTATTGGGTACTAACGCTATTGTGCGTAAAGTATCTCCTGAAGACGCAATGTTCTAAAATAGAAAGAAAGGAAGGGTCTAGAAAATGGCAAATGTAAATGAAACTGTTACATTAACAAAAAAACAAATGAAAAAAATAGAGCAGGCAGAAAGTGCCAAAGGCTCCTTGGGCAAACTCCCTTGGTGGGTTGATACCATTGGCTACATTGTTATAGTTGGTTTTGCTATCTGCGTATTGTTCCCCCTGCTGCTTTTAGTTATGGTATCCTTTACCGATGACGTAACCTTAACCTTAAACGGTTACAGCCTGTTCCCTGAAAAGTTCAGTATAGAGGCGTATAAATACTTATTGGAAAACGGTCAACAGATTTTCCGTTCCTACGGTGTTACTGTTGCGGTTACCATCTGTGGGACCTTCTGGGCACTTTTCGCTATGACGCTGTTTGCCTACGTTATCTCCCGTGATAACTTCCCCTGGAAAAGTCAGTTCACATTCTACGTGTTCTTCTGTATGCTGTTTGGCGGCGGTATGATGCCGACCTACATGGTTGTATCTAACATCTTAGGTCTGCGTGACACCTTCTGGGTATTGATTCTGTCGGGTAGCTTGGCACCTATGTATATCTTTATGATGCGTACATATATGAGAACTTCAGTTCCGCCTTCAGTTATTGAGTCTGCATCCATTGACGGTGCAGGTGAGTGGCGCTGCTACTTTACCATTATGTTGCCCCTGTCTATTCCTATGATTGCAACCATCGCTCTGTTTGTTGCAATCCGTTACTGGAATGACTGGAACACATCATTCCTTTATATTATTAAGAATGACAACATGGTTCCCATTCAGCTGATGCTGAAACGTATTGAAAACAACCTCCAGTATCTTGCCAATGCAACCGATATGAGTGCAGTAGAAAAGGCTGAACTGGAGAGCACCCTGCCGACGGAAAGCGTTCGTATGGCACTGGTTGTTTTGGTCTGTGCACCCATTCTGCTGGCGTTCCCCTTCTTCCAGAAGTACTTTGTGAAGGGTATCACAGTAGGTGCGGTGAAAGGATAATAAATTTTAAAAAATGGAGGAAAAAAGAATGAAGAAAAAAATTGCATTTCTCTTAGCAATGGTTCTGATGCTGACCGCAGCTTTAACCGGTTGTGGCGGTACCGGTGTCAGCGTTGAAGACGACGGCGCAGAATATGCCATTAAGTGGTTCTCAGCCGGCGACAAGTCTAAAGACCATGACTTGGTGTTTGAAGAAATCAGCAAGTACACAAAAGAGAAAATTAACGCAACTGTTACTCAGACTCTGATTCCCGGCGCTGAGTACGGTGAAAAAATCCAGATGTTATTATCTGCCGGCGAACCTATCGACATGATGTTCGCTTCCAACTTCCCGAATCTGGTATCTGACGGTATCTATGCTCCGCTGGATGACCTGCTGGAAGCTCACGGTCAGGACATTTTAAAGACCCTGCCGGAGTATGTTTGGAAAGCAGTATCTGTTGAAGGCCAGATTTACGCAGTACCCCCGATGAAGGACTGGGCTGTTCAGCCTGTACTTCTGTACTATGATGGTTTTAAAGACAAGTATGGCTTTGATTTCTCTAATGTTAAAGAACTTAAAGACTTAGAGCCCATGCTCCAGACCGTTAAGGACAACGAACCCGGCGTATCTCCCTTAGGTCTCCGTGGTGCCGGTGACGGTTTTGCTGTATTCCTTCCTATCGAAAGAGTACGTAACAGTGCACTTGCCGGTTTCCATACCGATAACTTTGATAAAGTTATTAACGTATACGAAACTCAGGAATTCAAAGAATACTTTGACCTGATGCGTCGTTGGAATCAGAAGGGCTTCTTCACCTCTGATGCTGCAACAGCAACCACCATTTCTGATAAGGTTAATGCACATCAGGTTTACATGCTGACATCTGAAGCAATTCCTTACTTCCAGCAGCAGAAGAACAAGATGGAAGACGAAGGCTGGAAGACCATTTTTGACGGCAGACTGTCTCAGCCTGTTATTAACACCCGTGCAGTTGCACAGGCTTGTCAGGCAATCACAGCTTCTTCCGGCAACCCGGCAAGAACAATGCAGTTCTTAAATATGCTGTATAAAGATGAATATCTGATGAACTTACTGGTTCATGGTATTGAAGGCAAGCACTACACCAAGCTTGATGATACCTACCTGCGCTATCCCGAAGGCATTGTTAACAGAAATAAAAACGACTACTTCGGCAACCCCGCCTACCAGGGCAATCGCTTCCTGCTTCTGTTAAACGAAGGCGAGCCTGCAGATCTGTGGGAACAGTATGCAGCATTTAACGATGCCGCTTACATCTCTCCCTCTTACGGTTTCAACTTTGACAGCGCTATGGTTATGAACGAGCTGACTGCTATCAACAACGTTCATTCTGAGTATATGCCCAGCCTGTTTGTTGGTGATACTGATCCGGCTGTGAAACTGCCTGAAGCTTTAGAGAAATTTAAGCAGGCAGGTTCTGAAACCCTGATTGCAGAAATCCAGAAGCAGTATGATGCTTGGAAAGCAGCTAACAATTAATCTATCAATAAAAATTTTATTGATATAATTTTATGAGCTACATATGACCTTGAGGGTGATTTTCACCCTCAAGGTTTCGGTGGCTTTGAGACTTTCCATTATATAGGAAGAAACTCCGTAACTTTTTTGAAAAAACAGAAAAACTCCGAATTTATTTCGGAGGGGAGGGTGCTTTTTCGCATGGGCTCATCACAGCCCATGAGTCTAAGCGAAAGAGCATCTGCGCTCTAAATTTTGTAACAAAAAAATTATTATACAAAAAATGAGGAGGAACATTATGAAACGGACACTTTGCTTACTCTTAAGTGCGTTGCTTCTGTTATCATCTGCTGTGATTACTGCATCAGCAGCACCGGCAGATGTAACGGCAACAGTGAACGGCGTTGCCCTCGCAAAAGGCGGTCAGGTCAGCGCTGTGTCAAGCGTTGTATTTGAGCTGCCTGATGCGGTGGCAGACCTTACGGCTGTGAAGTTTTATGAGCAGTCAAAAACTTTATCCGGTGGGGTATATCCCTGGTTTGAAAGAGCGCAGAACTATGCACCTGTGCTGTCAAATGGTAATAAAACCGTAACGGTCACTTTTGAACGTGGTGATATTTCATCAAATTCAACCTATAAATTTGAATTTGATACGAATGCTGCTACTGATGGCGCAGAATACACCTTTAATTTCACCACAACGGCAGAAGTTGAAGCAAGTGGTGCGACAGTTTATTTTGCAGAGAATTTTTCAAGATATAAAGGCGCATTAAGCTTTGCAACCAATTCTTCCGGCACTAACAG
Organism: Oscillospiraceae bacterium; assembly: GCA_015068905.1. Taxonomy (GTDB): domain Bacteria; phylum Bacillota; class Clostridia; order UBA1381; family UBA9506; genus UMGS755. Next base: position 20,874 of record SVJQ01000012.1, read on the forward strand.
ACCTAATAACCTTGATCCGCTTTCTATGGATTCCAGTGGCGGTTATTGCGGTAGCTCCGGTAACTACGTTTATGTTACAACATCAACAGCGGGTGATGAAACTTTCCCGATTTTGAGCGTTTATGCCGCGGCTAACTATGTCAATAATGTTGGTGTTAATGTTAATTATTCCGCAAAAGCCAGCTCCCTTCAAAATGTAGGTGAGTTAACGGTTGAGTTTCAGGCACCAAGCTTTAACACAGCATCTGTTAGCACATATTTTGACTTTGGTGGCGTGGTTGTTGAAATGACACCTTCAAATCCGCTGGTGTGGAAAGTTCTGAAGGAAACAACTTTAACAGCCCGTAACACAAGAACAGCATTTAATGTTGCCGGTCATGCTGAGTTGGGTACAATCACTTTTAACAACCTGGATACAGCTAAAGATTGGCATACGATTAAAATCATATCTGATGTAACAACGAGCGCATCTGCTACGCTTACTTCCAGAAAGCTTATTCGCGTTATACTGGACGATACAGTTGTTTGGGAACAGTCTGACGAAGAGGTTATCCTTCCTGCTATTTCCAATAACGTTCAGCATGCCGGTGCTCCTTGGGGTAGTACATCACATACATCTGAGGTAGCCAAAGATGTATTGTTTGCACCGCAGGGTTCTGGTATGCGTGTTCGCTACGCAGAATATAAAGACTATATCCCCACAGTCAAGCTTTCAGGCTATGACAATCAGAATACATCTACACCCATTGAAAATGGAAATCTTGTGAGTCTTAATCCCTCCTTTGACTTTAGATTTGATATGTTGCCGACATTCACCGGTAGCGATGCGACTGCAGCAATCGCCGGTCAGATTACGTTAAAGGATGCTAATGATACACCGGTAGCGCTTAGCTACACAGCGGATGACTTAGATGACGATCTGACCCTGACTGTTACGCCGATAGCTTTATTGGCACCCAACACAACTTATACCATTTCAATTCCGGGGCAGACATATGCAGGTGATAAGACAGGTCCCGGCGCATCTTACACCTTTACAACCGGTTGGGAGCAGCTTGAGGTATCTTCTGCAACATCTGCCTTTACACCGGTCGTAAATGGTAATTCTGCAGAGATTACCGTAGCACCGACAGCGGTTTCTGTAGAAAATCTTGTTGGCACTGCTATCAGTTATAAAACTGTTCTGGCATTGTACCGTGAAGATAACGGTATTGTGAATTTGCTAGATTATAATGTGCAAAATCACACCTGGAGTGCAGACGGTGACATTACCGTTGATGCCCTTAACTTTACAGATGATGCTACAACACAAAGTGCGAAATATTTTGCAAAATTGTTCTTTATTTCAGGTGAAGCAACTGATGAGTTGCTTGAAGGCGAAGCTCTTGCAGAGCCTATCATTTTAAATGCAGCAAACGTACCGGCATACACAAAGCCTGCAGATTTGGATTATCCGGCAGGTTCACAGTCCGATTTAGCCACAAAGCTGGACGTTAACCGTGGTAGAGTGGATGTAGCCGGTTACTCATCTGACATAAAGCCCGAAAGAGCTGTGTGGGCGGCTGTAGCAAAAGCAGACAGAACTGTTTTATACCTTGATCAGCTTACTAGTGATGTTGACCGTCAATTTGCTTTTGGTGGCAACATTGTTCCGGATGTAAGCATTACAAGCTGCGACATTACTGTTAAGCCTTCTGCGGCACCGCTCATTACGGAGGCTGGCGTAGCAATGGACTTCAGCACACTGAAACCGTATGTTACAACCATGACCATTACAGGTAATCCGGTTATTGGTGGCACACTAACAGCGGCTTATGAAATCGCTGACTTTCTTGGCAGAGCAGAGCAGAGTAAAAAATATGCATGGTATGTGTCTACATCCACAGCTAACTGGGGCGAAGCCGTAGCGACAACCGAAAGCCTCGACGTTACTTCAGAAATGCTTGGTTCTTACATCAAGTGTGTTGTAACACCGATTGCTGAAACTGATATTGAAGGTGACCCGTACGATTCTTCTATCCAAGATGTTTATGTAAACGGTAACCTTTCAACCGGCGGTGCAGAACTGTTGGTACAGCTCAGCGCTATGGTAGGTGGCACACCGGTTTACAGCGGTAACACTGTTTGTGCGGTTTCAACTCTCACGTTCAACTTACCGGCAGCAGTTGCTGACCTTTCTGCAGTTACTTTCTATGAAAAGTCTAAGACACCGACAACTTCCGGCGGAACAGACTTCCCCTGGTATAAGAGAAATTTTGACGGCGTTTTAACAGAGGAAGGAAAAACCTTTACAGTAACCTTCGAACGTGGCGATATTTCTTCCAATTCAACCTATAAATTTGAATTTGATACAGATACCGAAGCTCTCGGTGCAGAGTATAGCTTTGACTTTGTCACAAGTCCTGAGGTTGACAGCGAAGGCAGAAAGGTTTATTTTGCTGAAAACTTCTCACGTTATCAGTGGGAAAGCAATGCAGACCGTAACTTTATATACGCTGGATGGGCAGTTAACCCCCTTCCTTACAATTTGGATCCCATCAGAAAAATGAGAACCTGGATAGGTTCCGGTACGGATTTCTATTCCGGTACAGATGTAGATACCAGTGGTGTTCCTTATATGTCTGTATACGCTAGTGGTGAAAAATATGCTCAGTTTGGTATTAACCCCTCCTATTCAGCGCCTATTAACAGCTTAAACCACTTAGGTGAATTTACTGTTAACTTTAAAGCGGCAAACGTAAACCAGATTATTGATTTTGCCGGCTTGGCTATTGCACAAACACTGAATGATGAAACCGGTGCTGTAACCTGGACTTTCTACGGTGAAAACACAGCGAAGAGACCCACTACTGACAATACCTTTGATGCGGCTGCACACACAAGATTGTGCGAAAAAACCTTTGCATCGCAGTTAGATGCTACCGGCAAGAAGCATACGTTGTCAATTGCGACTGACACCAGCTTAACACTGACCGGTGCAGCAACCCGTAAATTACTTAAGCTGACCTTGGATGGAGAAACCATTTGGGAAGCAAGCACAGATCATACTTTCACCTTCCCGGTTACCGGAACAGGCGATGACAGTAAGGGTGTGCCCTGGGCAAGCAGCCAAACAAGTTCAGTTTCTAAAATTACAAACTTATTTAACTCCGCAAAAGGCACATTGATGGTTTATTCCGCAGAATACAAGGACTTCAAGCCTGAGGTTTCTATTGTGGTCGAGAACGACCCCAGAGTTAACATCAGTGCCCCGATTACGATTAACTTAAAGAGCGCACCGGCATATGACACGGCGGCACTGAAGCAGAAAATCACATTGAAAAAAGAAGGCGGCAGCACAGTTACATGGAGCTGTTCCACAAATGATGAGCAGGATGGCATTTTAGTTATGCAGCATGCTGCTCTGGAGAGAAATAAAAAATATACTGTTACGGTTCCGGCGTTAACCTATCCTAACGGCATGGTATCTGAACCTCAGACTCTGACCTTTACAACAGACTGGGCAACGCTTAATGCTACACCCAAAGCAGGCACAGAGATTGCCGTTAACAACGGAACAGTTACTCTTGACCTTTCGGCATCAGATGCAGTAACCGTTACCAATATGAGAACTGTAACCGTAAACTTTAAAGCAGTTTTAGCTCTTTACAGAGTGGAAAATCAAACCATTCATCAGGTTAAATCTGTTGTAACTGACGGTTTAAGCGTAACAAGTGGTCAGACAAAGACTATTTCTGCCGGTTCTATTAACTATACAGAAACCGGTAGCGGTAGCTATCAGTACTACGCAAAACTGTTCCTGATTTCAACTGCCGGAACAGAAACCGGCGTAGGTGCAGCAGCTTTAGCTGATGCAATCGTCTTTAACCCTGACAACGTTGTTACAACCTCTACTGACAATGTAACAACCGGCAATGCTGCATATGTATCTGCTACTACAGACAAAAACAGCGGCCATGTTGGCATAACCGGTCAGAGCGTTGGCTCATTAGAAGACCGAGCTTTATGGATTACTGTTTCAGAAGCAGACGGAACAGTTGCTTACTATGAACAGCTGTCCACCGGCGATACAGAAAACGCAGGTAAATTCGCGTTTGATTTCAGTATTGATCCTCAGGGCGTAGCTGCCGATAAGACTTACACTGTCACAGTTGATCCCTCTGACAAGGCAAGCTTTACAACAACTGCAATTCTGGAATTTTCAGCAGTAAATCCCTTTGTTGTTGATATTACAAGTATTAGCGATACTGTATATTATAAAGGTGCTGTTACTGTTACTTATGTTTATTCAGACCTTTTTGACAGAGCTGAAAGCGGCTCAGTTATCGAATGGTACACTGCAAGCGAACCGACCGGTACGTACACTCGCGTAGCAACTACAAATCAGGGTGAAGCGTACACCATTCCGGCGAGCGAAGCAGGCAAATATCTGAAGGTTGTTATCAAAGCAAAAACAGCTGACAGTGATTTTGGTACACCGTATGATTCTGTAATCAATGACGGTATGGATCCCATTTATATTAAGTCTCAACCGGAAATTAAAACAGCTCAGCTGGTTCAGAACGGCAACATTATCAGTTTAAATGGTATGACCAGTGACCCGCTGAACCATGAGCACGACGTGCCGACTGTTAAATGGATTTTCAAAAATGCCGGTGGCACTGTTGTAAAGACAATTGAAGGCAATCCTGTACAAACATCCTATACTGCAACCGCTGCAGATGCAGGCTTAACTGTTTATATGGAATATACTCCGCGCATTAAAGCCGGCGCTTGTGCATTGGGCGAAGCTTGTACTGATATTTTAGCGGGTGACATGGTTACAACTAACACTCTTACCATCACCTATGAATCTTCTTCCGTTGGCACAACAACCGGACCTAACGGCGGCGGTGGCGGCGGCGGAACTAACGGCTCACCCGTTAAGGGTTCACAGAACCCCATTGAAAAAGAATCTGCACCGGTTTACCAGAGCCCCGATGAACAGATGGATACCGGTCGTGTAGACTTAGAAGACGCTCGTGGTCACTGGGCAGAAAAAGAAATTTTTGAACTGTATGACAAGGGCGTTGTTAAGGGTAAAACCGCAAACACCTTTGATCCTGACGGTCAGATTACCAGAGCAGAATTTATGGCAATCTTAGTCAGAGCAATGGGTCTTGAAACAACTGCTTTTGCAGGTGATTTTAATGATGTAGCAGCAGGTAGCTGGTATGCTGACATCTTAGCTACAGCTAAGAGTAACGGCTTACTTGCAGGCTCTAATGGCAATGCAAACCCCGATCAGGCAATTACCCGTGAAGAAATGGTACAGATTATTGTTCGTGCTTATGAAATGAAGTGCGGCGAAATTAAAGTTGGCGGTGGTTTCTTAGATTATACTGACGCCGGTGCAATTTCTGACTGGGCACAGCTGGCAGTTATTAAAGCGTCTGAAATCAGTTTGGTTAACGGTACCGGTGACGGACGCTTCTCACCCCTTGCCAATACCACAAGAGCCCAGAGTGCAGTGCTAATTGTTCGTTTACTGCCTCACCTTGAAAAGGCGGCAGAAGAAGCTGCCAAAGCAGCCGAAGAAGCTGCCAAAGCACAGGAAGAAGCAGCACAGGCTGAAGCTGAAGCAGCCCTTCCTGAAGAAGTAGAAGAAGTTGCAGCAGAACCCGAAGCTGCAGTAAGTGAAGAAACAACTGGCGTCGGTGCAGAAGATGCACCGGCGGCAGAGTAACGGTGGATAGGAGGTAAGCAAGAATATGAAACAAATGTTTATTACCAGAAAGCTCTCAGCTTTTTTAATGGCTTTCTTACTCCTTGTCAGCCTGTTTCCTGTTGCGGCAATGCCGGTAAGTGCCGATGATAGTGTTATTACCATTGGCGCAGATGCGGCAGCATCAGCAAAGGACATTTTAAATGGTCTGGATATGCTGGAAGCACCTCAGGCTGATTTAGATGCAGCCATCACCCGTGGCGATTTTGCAAAGCTCCTTGCTGATATGATGCGTTATAATGGCTTTGCAACTCCTGCAACCGGTTACCGTGATGTGTTAGAGCAGACAAAGAATTCAAAAGAAATCAGTTTTGCGATTGAGCAGGGTTATATGGCTGGCGACAAGGGTCTGTTTCGTCCCTTTGACCCTGTTACCTATGCTGAAGCGGTAAAAGGGCTGGTTGAAATGACCGGTAACAACATTCAAAAGAGAATCACAACTGATTCAGCTTATATGATGAAGGCTTCCGGTCTGGGTATCACAAAAACCATTAGTTCAAAAGACGGTAATGCGTTCCTTTCAGCAGGTGCTGCATACAGACTGGCAGTCAATACCCTGAGTGTGCACTCCCTCAAGATGGCAGCCATTGAAGGCGGCTATGTTTCTGAGGTTGACAATGGTAACTTCTTAGAGGTTATGCATGGTGTTAAAAGAGTCAGCGGTGTTTTGACTAAGACTCGTAACGCCGGCATTTATACTGCAGGTGGTACCGGCCTTAATGCAATCGAAATCGACCAGATTCGTTTTGCAGCAAAAGAAGACTGGACAAAATACTTAGGTTATCAGGTTTATGCGTATGTAGACTACAGCGGTGATAATGCTGAAGTTCTGCATCTGGTTCCTGCAAACGAGAGTGAAGTTCTGCTTTTAAAGGCAGAAGACATTATCAGCGTAGATAATGCCAAAACTGAACTTATCTATAACCTGACAAACGGTGAAGATGACGATGAGGAAATGGCTCTGTCAAACACAACTACCGTTATCTGGAATGGCTCCTTCGGCGGTACTCTGGTTAACTACACAGCAAACCAGATTGCTCTCCGCAGCGAAACCGGTGCACCGAAAGCCGGTTATGTCAGTGTGATTGATAATGACGGCGATAACGTTTGTGATGTATTGAACATCATGAGCTATGAAATGTATTTTACCGCTTATGCCGACAAACCGAAGCAGTGGCTGATCGATAAAAACAGATCCGGTGATGCTAAGGTTGTTAAGGTTGGCGATTATAGCGAATCCAGACAGACCCTGATGTACGCAAACGGCACAGAAGCAGGCTTTGACGTAATGGATAAGGACCTGATTATTCACGTTGCTGAAAGCTATGACCACAGAAATATTATTGCTATCATCGGTGAAACCGAAGTAGAAGTAACCATTTCTGAAATCAGAGACAACGGCGGCGTAACAGAGTACCGCGCAGGCGACACCTGGTATGTAGGTAATGATTATTTTGATCTGTACTACAAGACAGGTGCTGCACAGATGTATGTTGGTTGGCACGGTTACTTAAAGCTTGACTTAGACGGTCGTATCACCGTTGCAGAGCCTGACTCTACAAGCTATACAGGTTACCTGATTGCGATTTCTCAGCCTCAGGGTATTGAAACAAAGCGTCAGGCAAAGATGTTCTCTAACTTCGAAACCGTAATGGATGCTTATGAAATCCAGATTTTTGACTTTGCTGAAAAAGTTCAGGTAGACCCCGGTGTGGGCAGCTACACAACCTGTAAGGCAGAAGATTTAAGAAGCTTAGATGTATTTAAAAACGGCGCAGCGTTCCGCGATCAGCTGGTTCGCTTTACCGTAAATAAAGAAAAGAAGATCAGTGCTATTCAGACTGCTAACACCTCCAGAACCTGGGGTTATACAGACTTCCAGTCCGGCGATTCTGACAGCCAGGCATGGTTCAGCAACCACTCTGACTTTGCTCTTTGCTATGATGCAGAAAAAGATGGCGTTGCTCTCACCGCTGACAACACCCTGAAGTTCTCAATGCCTTCACCTTCTTACAGTACAGGCTTGATTTTCGGAAACCTCGTTGGTCTGGATGCTGAAAACGTTCCTATGTGGGTTATCCCGGCAGATCTTTCTGACGACAAGGGCTATGCTCATGCAACCTATGAAGATTACACCATGGATGCAGCACCCAATGTTAAGGTTTATGACTTAAAACAGGAAGGTACAGCAAGTGCCATCGTTTGGCGCCAGCAGAGCTCCGGCGGTCGTGTGCCTGTGTTTGAATCTTACAGACGTGTCTTTGTTACCGACATCAAGAAGGTAGCTGATGAAGACGGCGCTATCACAACCGAAATCAGGGGTTATCGTAACACCCGTTACTCTTCAGAAAAAATGGGTATGATTACCCTGCGTGCAGTTGAGCCTAATCTGTTTGACAATATTCAGGTAGGTGACCTGTTTGGCTATGACGTAGATAGTAACGGCAATGTTACTGCTGTTAGAATGATCTTCAGTTATAAGAACCGTTATGAGGTAACAAACACCGTTGGTCTTGAAACAGACTACGACTACGAAACCTCCGGCGGTGAACACTATGTAAGACGTAAACCGGCAAATCCCGGTTCTCAGGCATCCTGGACAGGTTACACTTCACCTTACTTTGGTAAAGTGCTCTATAACAACAACGTTTCAGTTACTCTGACTTTTGATGATTACAGAGATTCAACCGACCGTTTTGGTAGCAGCCACCAGACCTTTGCGAAGATGAACTGGTTCCAGTGGATTGTATTTGATACCAAGACAGAAGAAACCAAGCTGGAAACCTCTCCGGCAATTTACTCCATCTTAGATGTTGGCGACCCGGCAGACGCAAATGATGTCTTCATTATGTCTGCACAGATAGCCGGCGTATCCATGGGTATTGTTTATGTAAAATAATTGTTGGTTTACATGCGTGGGCGGATGTCATCATCCGCCCGCAAGCCACAGATTACAGATAAACCCATAAAACAGTAAATCGAAAGGAGTTGGTTTTATGATGCGTAAAGTTGCAGCGCTTATCTTAGCATTTTTAATGCTGCTTCCCACCTGCGTTTTTGCTGCAGAAGTAGAAATTTCAGGCGACGGCAGCTACAAAAAAGATGGCGCTCTGGTCATAAATCAGGGTCCGCTGCCTTTTATGGATGGCGAAACTCTGTATGTGCCTGTGGTTGCGACTCTGACCTCTCTGGGCATTAACGCTCAGCAGAACGGCGATGTAGTAACAACTGACAGCACAGAAATTAAAGCCGCAAGCGGTACCGTTAAAAAAGACGGTGCGACGCTGGTTTCCAAAACAACTCCCATTCTTCATAATGGGGTTGTGTATGCAAGCAGTGACTTTGTAAAGCTCGTTTATAATGTTACCGTTAGCGCTCCCAATGAAGAGGGTATTGTAAAAGCATCTTATTATGCAAATAATGCTGCTAAAGTAACTATCTCCCCTGAGGGCAAGTATGTTACCGACGCAGGTGAAACAAGCGGTCCTGCTTGTTTTGAAGAAGAGGGCGTTCTCTTCCTGCCCGTTATGAATGTTTTATCCGGCTTAGGCATCTCCGCTCAGCAGAACGGTCCGGATATTTTCTCTGGTGACACCATGCTGACTGCTGACAGCAATAAGGTATATGTCGGCACTACCTGCTACGTTGCAAAACGTGCACCCAAGGTGGTTAATGGCGTAATCTTTGCTGAAAGCCAGATTGCACAGACTCTTTACGGCGTCAAGGTTGACAAAGCAAGTGACGGCACCGTGACCGTTACCTACGGCACACAGTCCGGCGGCAGCAATGAAGGTCTGCAGACTGACGATTCCTGGTACTATGAAATGGTAGACCAGTCAAACCCCTATGAAGGTCTGACTGACGTTGAAATCATTAAAAAGAACATTACAAACTCTGTTTATGATTTCACTACCAGCCCGGAAAGCCTGCTTTCCAGAATGCGTCCTGACGGTTCCTTTACCGACATTGAATACTTTAACTATGATTCCGGCTTCCCGCCGGGTGGTCATATCGACCGTATTGCAACCCTGTGTAGAATTGCCTACACACCGCAGAACCCTCATTACAGAGACCCCGAAGTTATCAATGCTATCGTTAAAACAACCGACTATTGGATGAAGCATAAGTTTAAATCCATCGGTTGGTGGTACAACACCGTATCAACCCCCCAGAGCTGGCAGAACGTTATGATTACCCAGCCTGACTGCCTGGATAAGTACATGGATGACATCAAAAAGTACTGTAAGGGTGTTGAGTGGGGTGGTAACGGTGACAGCTCACGTCCCTTCGTTTTAAATGATGAAAACAATACAGAAAACTTAACAAGACCTTACACCGGTTCCGGTCCGGGTCCTGCTGAGCGTATGTATGTAACCATGAAAGAGCTGTTCTGGGACGATGACAGCACACCGGAACAGCAGGATCAGAAGCTGCGCGACTGTATGGAAGGTCTCTCCATTGAGTTCAGCTTCGTTGCAACCCATATTCACTATAACAAAACCGGTTATGATGGTGAAAGCCTTTCCATTATGGCAGACCGTTCTTATCACGACCATGCCAACTGCTTCATGCAGAATGCTTACGGTTTCCACTTCCTGTCCGCTTCTATGAGTACCCTGCAGAGATTTAAGGGTACCAGCTACCGTCTCTCTGATGAGGCAGTTGTTGGCCTGCAGGATATGCTGCTGGATGGTTATAAATGGGTATATTACAACGGCCCCGGCAACAATGACCTGTTCTACATTAAAAACTCCATGGGTCGTGGTACCACCGGTGCTGCCTATGCCCATACTGACTATCACATGTTAGAGGCAAGAAAATGGTATTTAACCGTTCTTGCTGACACCCTGCTGAAAGAATACGGCGAGGTGCTGACCCGTCCTGAAGAATTGCAGGATTGGGTTAACTGGCTGGCTAACCCCTCTGAAGAAGACTATGAGGGCAACCGTTATTTCTGGGTATCCGATTACTTCTCACACCACAGAAAAGACTGGTCCTTCTCCTTTTTAATTCCTTCTGCCCGTATGAGAGAGCAGGAGTACTTAACAGGCGAGGGTGCCCGTAACTTGATGTATGAAGCAGGTTACTATACTCTCTTAACTGACGGTAATGATAACTCTTATCCTTCCGCTCATGACCTTAACAGAATGTCAGGTATCACAGTTGAGCAGAACGTGCCCACTCTGGACCCTGACGCAGGTAATGTAGGCCGAAAGGTTGACTCTAACGGCGACCCTGACTCAAAGCTTGCCGGTGCTACATCAGACGGTATGTATGGCTTCACAATGCATGAAATGATTGCAATGGCTAAACATCCGAAGAAGTTTGCTTCTTACTTCTGTTTTGATGATGAGTTTGTGGCTCTGGGCGCAGGCATTCAGTTCCTTGGCAATAAGGATAACGCTCACACCGTGCTTGACCAGGTATTAACCAAAGATGTTGTTAAGATTGGTGACGAGACTTCAAGTGTTGATGTTACCAATGAAGGCGAAGCAGAAAGAATCGAGCTTGGCAGCAAAAAGTGGGTATTAAACGGCAACGTTGGTTATATTTTAACCGGCGAAAACGACCCGGCTTATGTTGAAACCGGTATCCGCCGCGGTAACGTTGTACAGGATAACCCTGCAGCTACAGGCTATGCCGATACCGTTAAGAACATCACTATCGTGGGTATTGACCACGGCAAGACCATTGAAAACGGTTCTTATGCTTACACCATTCTGCCGAATACCACCGAAGAGGGTATTCAGGCATATATGAAGAATCCTAAGATTGACATTGTGTCAAACACTCAGGATGTGCAGGCAGTTTGGCATAAAGAATTAAAGATTCTGCAGGCGGCGTTCTTCAAAAACGGTACTGTTTCTACACCGGGTGGTGAACTGACCTTAAGCGTCAGCCAGCCCACAGCCGTTATGGTTCGTCTCTATGATGACGGTTCTTATTCTGTTCATGCATCTGACATTCAGCATAGAACCATCAGAACACAGATTGAAATCTCCGGCGATGTAACTGCAAGCCTTGGCTTTAACTTTACCGAGCACTCACCCGGCAAAGAAAACGGCTGGCATGCAGGTAAGCCCATGCACTACTACAGCAATGAGGGCGACTTTAAAGATGTTGCAACCTATAACCCCAACCTGGGCGAAAATCGTGAAATCGGTGTCGCAGCTGACCTCTTAGGCGTTTGCATTAACGGCCAGCTGATGCATAGCTTTAATAGCTATAAGCATTACTATGATATCGGTACCTATGATGCTGTTCCTGAAATTAAGGCAAAGGGTAACTATGAAACCCGCGTGATTCATCAGAACAGCAGTGCCGTTGTTAAGGTAACCGACCCGTCTAACCCGACAAATGAAGCGATTTATACCTTTGTTTATACGGTTAAAGAGCCGGCTAAATAAAATAGAGATTTTGTAAGGCAGGGCGGATGCCCTCATCCGCCCAAACCTTGCCTCCCTCTGACGAGGGAGGTGGCAAAACCGTGGGTTTTGACGGAGGGAGAGACATGAAAAGCTATAACAGAAATAATATCCCTCTGGCGAAAAAATTGCGTAAAGACATGACACCTTGGGAAAGAAAACTATGGTATATGTTTTTACGAGCATATCCTGTTCGTTTTCAAAGGCAGAAAGCAATAGGGAATTATATAACAGATTTTTACTGTGCCAAGGCAAAACTCGTGATAGAACTTGATGGTGGCGGTCATTATGTTGATACAAAAGCCGAACAGGACAAAAAGCGCACAGAAGAATTAGAGTCTATGAACTTATCGGTTTTGCGGATTTGTAATGCAGACATAGATAGAAATTTTCGGGGAGTTTGTGAATTGATAGATTTGCAAGTGAAGAAATCTCTCCCTCAGTCATAGCTGACGCTATGACAGCTCCCTCATCAGAGGGAGCCGAGAAAATCCCCTAAGGTATTTTGGGAGTAAAACCCTTAATATAAAAATTTTAATTTAGGAGGAAAAGACTATGACAAGCAAAAAACTCTTGAGTGCTGTCTTGGCTCTTATGCTTATGATGAGCTTTATGACGGCGCTCCCGGTCAGTGCTGATGGCGTGACTGCAACAGTTGGCGGCGTTGCCGTTGCTGATGGCGGTCAGATCAGTGCTGCATCAACAGTTGTCTTAACGGTTCCTAGTGATGTGACCAGTAAAGACATGGTAACCTTCTACGAAAAGTCAAAAACTCCGACAACTTCGGGTGGAACGGACTACCCTTGGTTTAAGAGAAATTTTGATGGCACTTTAGAAGGTCAAACCTTAACAGTCACCTTTGAACGCGGTGACATTTCATCAAATTCAGCCTATAAGTTTGAGTTTGATACCAATTCTGAAACTGAAGGTGCAGAGTACAGTTTTAATTTTGTAACTGTTCCGGAAGTGGACAAAGATGGTAACACAGTGTATTTTGCAGAGAATTTCTCAAGATATACTTGGGAAACAAATGCAGACCATGACTTTAAGTATGCAGGCTGGAATACAAACAGCTTGCCTTATAACATGGATCCCATCAGAAAAGGCAGAACCTGGATTGGAGGCTCTGACAGCACAGTTTATTCCGGTGTTATTGCGGATGGTTCCGGCAATCAGTACATGAAAGTGTCTGTTAGTGGAAGCTCAGACAAATTTTCACAGTTTGGCATTAACCCACAATACTCCGGCGTTGTCAATTCTTTGAGTCATCTAGGTCAGCTCACAGTTCGGTTTAAGCCAGCGGAGATTAAAGCCAACAAAACTATTGATATTGCAGGTGTTGCCATTAACATGGGGGTTGATTCTGATACCGGTTCTGTAACTTGGTCTGTTTACGGCGAAACAACCTATAAAAACCCGGGTTCAGACAACACCTTTGATGCATCAAAACACAAGCTATTAGCAACGAAGACTTATGCCTCAACAGAGGCAGCATTGGTAGAGCATACACTGAGTATGATTACAGATACAACATTAACAGCTGCCGGTGCCGCAAGTCGTAATTTACTTCAACTAACACTTGATGACGACGTTATTTGGTCAACAAATGCAGAGGAGCCCTTTAGCTTTGCTACAACGGCTACTGGCGCTTCCGGTAAGGGTGTGCCTTGGGCAAGTTCATTAACAACTTCTGTACCAAATGCTACAAACTTGTTTAACGTTACTTATGGCGGAATGTACGTCTATTATGCTGAGTATATGGATTATCAGGTTTCGCCACTGGTCTTAAGAAACTCAGCCAATAATTATACAACCACTGGAGAAATCAGCTGGACATTTGATCAAGACGTATCAGTTAGTTCGGCAGTAGACGGTGTGGTTCTACAAAGACAGACCGTTGATGGAACCGGTTGGAAAGATATGAATATGGATAGCACATTCCTATCTCTTGGCGCTGACAAGAAAACTTTGATTGCTTCTTTTGAAGATGGTGATTTGACACCGGGCATGAAGTATCGGGTTAAGTTGACCACAGATGTCAAGTCTAATATGGGTGGCTTTTTAACTGCTGAAACTGCTTTTGCGGAGTTTACAGCGCAAGAAGATTCTAAGCATGTCATTATGAGTGCAAACTTTGAACAGTATCAGGTTGGTGGTACCTATCAGGGGGACACCAGAGAAACGGTTTATCCCTTTGGTGTTCATTATGGTTGGACAGGTAATTCTGCGGCAAAGCCTAATAATTATACAGAAGGCTTGTGGGAGGATGCAACCGGCGACAGATACATCAACTTGACAAGTTTTAATTCTCCTATAAAGAGCTGGGATTATTCTAATGCTTATGCAAAAGCTCTGCCTGATGATGCACTTTCTCACAGAGGCATTTCTACAGTGAAGCTTGCTATCAGTGGTAAAACCGGTAGCTTGGCTGATACCTTCGGTGTTGGTTTCCAAGCCACCGGTGATGCAAAAGGTACTTGGAATATTTATTACAGAAGCGGACCGGTATCGTTGAACGGCAAACCGCTTGATAATATTGAGGATTATACATTGCTGGGTACCTATGAGACCGGTGATACTTTGTTTGACGGCACAGAAAAGCATGTTGTTGAAATTGATAGCGAAGTGTATATTGCGTATATCGAGGGTGCAAATCGTGCAATCAGAACGCTTTATGGTATCATAATTGACGGCAACCCTGTTTGTGTTTCAGCAATTGGTACCGGTAAGGTAATGCCGTATAGCCAACAGTGGGGCGATGGTGTTATGTATGGCGGTGCCCTCCGACTTGGTCATGGAAACGTTCCGTTTGCGCTGAGTCGTGTGCCGGTTTCTACAGATGAAAGTACAGGAACGACAACGTATAGCTCTGACGCGCTAAATATTTTTGAAGTAAGCTACAGAGATGCTATTGAGGTTGATGCGGAAGCTACGGCAAGTGCTTTAACCTTTACCGTTAAGAACGACACATCAGCTAGCGTTTCTTCTGTTATCCCTGTTTTAGCAGTTTATGATGTAAACGGTCTTGTTCGTGTTGACGGTTTGAATGCTGAAGCAACTGCTATTGCTGCTGGCGCAACTGAAACTTTTACAAAGGCTATCACATCTGATGACAGTGGCTGTACCTATAAATTCATGCTGCTTGATTCAGCTGAAAACTTAAAGCCCTTATGGTATGCAACCAAAGGCACAATTGAGTAATTAAAAACTTTTATCTTTTATCCTAATTTATCATGATCCTATTCCTGCAGAGTGGGCGGAGAGTCGCCCACTCTGCAGATATCCTTTAATTATGTAGGGGTCATTCACGAATGACCCGCGGGCGATTCGTGAATCGCCCCATAAAATAATCAATGATGAATGCCTAAAAAATCCCTCCACCACCTGCGGTGGTCCCCCTCCCTTTACGGCAAGGGAGGCATTGCAAGTGCAACATTTTTCGGTGTTCATGATTGATTATTCAAAAGAAAATCACTGGGGTGATTTTCTTACCGCAACTATTCACTATTCTCTATTCATTATTCACTGGCTTCGCAGAAGCCCATGAGGAGGAAAAAAATGAAAAAGTATTTGGCGATTATTTTAAGCCTGGTTCTCATTTTCGGCGCATTCCCCGTGTTTGCAACAGGCTCCGGCGTGGAAGCCATGGGTAACTTTCAGGGGCGCCTGCTCACTGCCGGTTATGATGTAAAATATGACTTGGTATTGCATAACCATGAGGCAAGCGAGCAGACAGTTTTGGTGGTGCTGGCAGAATATATCGGCAACACCCTTGAAAAAGCTGTGCCTGAAAATGTGACCCTGACAGCCGGACAGCGGTTTTCAAAAACCTATGTTTTAAATGACATTACGGAGGACATCACCTCAGTTCGTGCCTTTGTTATGAACTCATCGGCTAGCGCCCAGCCCTTGATTCGCGCTGATGAGCTGAGTAAAGAATATGGCAGCATTTATAACGACTATGCAGTTCACAATACAGTAACTCAGGTTACAGAGCTTGACTTAGACGGTAAGGATGACACCACCTATTTAGGCGGCGAACAGTTCCCGATTCATGAATCCTTCAGAACCTTCCGTCAGAAGTATGTTATTAACGGTGCCTCTATGCTGGCTTACTTTGAGGAAGCACCGGAAGAAATTTATGCTCCTGTTTACAAACAGGCAGAAAGCACGGTCACTCATTTTGAACCCATCAGAACTGTCCGCGTGATTGACCCAACCGGCAAGGTGGTTTGTTACTACGACTTTTCTAAAGAGGGTGCAGCTGACGCGGTTATCTTTGACGTTCCTGAGTATACCGGAGAGCCGGGTATCTGGACCATTTCTTACGTCGGTGGCAACTATACTTGTGATGAGGTTACTATCGGTATTCCCCAGACACCGTACTACGGCATCCGTGGCGAAATGGTCATTGGTCTGAACCATAAAACTGCAGCAGATGCAAACGGCGAGGACAGAAACTGGTATGTTTACGTTCCTGAAACCTGTGTGGGCCATGATGCAGTTCTGCTGGTGCCCATGAACAAGGCAGGGGAGAGCTATGCCGTTGATAAACATTCAGCTATGCCCATCATCACCAAGGCAGACGGCACCACTTGGAAAGAGCTGCTCCGTGCTGACGGCACCTATGCCAATATTGAGGCACTGATGCATTGCAGTGCTATGTATACAACCTTTACTGAGGCTGATGCCAACACGGTTATGACCATAGACCCCGACTGGAAGAACACCTTTGGCAAAAGCAGCACCTATTATTGGCCGAATTCGGGCAACTTCCGCTTTAACGGTATGTATCTTGCCTTTGCAGACGGTTTGCCCGGCCTTTTGTGCCCCACCAAGGAAGCTGCAGCGTTCTTAAAGGGCGGCACAGCATATTCTGCCGACGGCAGATTGCTCGGCGGCGTGTTACAGGCGGCTGCTCGTGATGCCAGTGTTGAAATTGCGACCTATGGTGAACTGGACGTTACTGCAGAGTTCCCCGAAGAAATTCCTGAGGAATTAAAGGACTCTGACCTGTTCCCTGTTGAGGCACTCACGGCCTACGAGCATAGTGGCATTGTTGGTGTTAACAAAATGATTGCCAATCAGAACCTGAATCCTGATGATATTTTCTTAGGCAGCTCTGAAGTGACCGAATTTGCGGCAACCTCAACCCTTTCTCACAGAGATAACTTTGATAACTTTACCTATGCAAACGGCTCCCGTGATATTTATTCTGCGGCAAATCTGGCAAACGCAGTAGCACTGCCCACCAAATTAAACGGTGTGTACGGCGACACAGGTTTGGTTAACCGCGCGGCACTTTCCCTTCTTTCCCATTTGGTAGAGCTGTCACCTGAGTATTTGATTCGTGACCGCGGAATTAGCGCCATCACCCGTGATGAGGACGGTAACGTAACAAACACAACCTTTGGCGATTTCTGGCCCTGCGACCGTGCTTTCTTCACCTTCCCGAACCTTTGTCAGGCATATAACCTGCTGAAGGATAAGGTCAGCCCCGAAACCTCTGAAATTATGAGAAAAGCTATCATTCTTCTGGGCGACAAGATGGCAAACTATATGGCAAATGACACCAACCAGTGGTCCGAAATTATAATGGCTCATATGGAAATTTATATGGCGACCGGTGAAGAACGCTTCCTCCACTATTTCGAGCGCATGGCGGCAGCCTTTGGCAACAAGCCCGTTGATGCAAACAGTATGGGTCAGAATGACGCCGGTGCATATCTTGAACGTATGGCACCCAGCTTCCAGTACGGTAACCAGAACATCCATAACCTTCTGCCGTGCTACTACATCTATCGGTCCCTGCCGAATCACGACCCTGCAGTGCTTGAGGCATTTGAAAGCTCCATTTCCCGTTATGTAAACTGGGAATCCTTAAACTGGATGCCGGCAAACCCGGGTGGCAGACACTTTTCTGCAACCGCCATTATGGTAAAGGGTAAAAACGGCAGCTATAACTTAGGCGGCGGTACATACCCCAACGGCGGTTATACCTCCATCGGTTTCCCCATTGTCAGAAGCCTGTTTGACATTCAAAAACCGAACTTCAGCACCGCAACAGCGGCAGAGCTTTTATATGAATCACCTGAAATTGCGGCAGAACTGGTGCAGGATAGGCTGATTGATTCGGCAAATCCCCTGTCTGAGGGTAGCGGTACAAACTATTCCGGTACACGCTCTTATGAAATTATTACTCAGGAAGAAAGAGTAGAGGGCAATCAGACCCTGCCGGTTTATGAAACAGACAAAACCTGGCTTTATGATGATGTTTTAGTCTGGAAGAAGAACGGCTTATATACCCAGACATTCTACGCTAACCCCCACTCCGTATCACCTTTAATCAGCAGTACGGCGTCATTGTCTCACAGAGGCGGTCTGCCCTTTGCAGTCTGGTCTGAGGGTACCGGCCCTGTGGTTATGTCACAGTATACAAACTTCCCCCATATCGGGTTTGTCAATACAGGTGAAGTTCCGGTTTATTCCGGTGTATTTGTAACCATGGCTGACGGCACAGTTGTTGATACCGGCAAGGTGAACAGCACCATTGTAGAGATGAATGACCGGGGTTATACGATTACGCAACCATTAGGTCTTGAAACCGAGACTATCGGTGAGGGCGAGGACGCCGTTTACTTACCCAAATACGGTACATTAACCTACACAACAACCTACACAGATACCGGTTGTAAGATTGATGTATCTTTTGCACCCACCGATGCCGGTTCAGATTACACCGATGCACACATTGTTCTGCCCATTACCCAGTACAGAACCGGTCACTATTATACGGCAACAGATACCGGAACCTTGCACTCTGTCATCACTCAAAGCGCTGACAGAAAGACCTTTAACTATAAGTCAACGCTGCAGGGTGCTTATGGCAGCATGAATATTCATTCTTCAACAGCCGCTACCTTTGATGAAACAAAGTACTACGGCAGCTGGGCATATAATGCCATCCGTAAGCTGATGATTCCCTTAGATGCAAACGGAAATGCTACCATTACCTTTGAAATTGTAACAGAAAACTAAAACGATTTAAACCCAGACTGTGACAGGTTGGAAAATGTAACCGATTTGTCACAGTCTTTTGTTATTTTTCTATTGCTTTTTAGCATTTTTTATGGTATCATACGCTTGATGGACAAAATTTTCTGAAAAAAGTGAGGTTTATTATGAAATTCTTTCACGTTTACAATGAAGATTGTTACATAGGCCTTGAGAAAAACGGCTTATTGAACAAAGACACAGGCTTTAAAATTCAGCATGCTTTTTCCGTTCCCGGAGAACGCAAATTCAATAACTATGCTGCAAAGGGCTCAAAGCTTCATAGCCTGATTAAAGAAAATAACATTCCTTTCTATGTTGATAGAATTGCCGGCGGTATCACCTGGCATAATTATGATTTTGACCGTGCATTGATTCAGGAATATATCGACCTTTTAGGCGATTGGTTCTTGGGCTTTCAGCTTCACGAGAGTGCATCTAACCGCCGTAAGTCTGACTGGGCGAGCATTCTCCGTGTGATGGATGGCAGCCATGGCCCTTATGACGTAGAGGTTCTGCGTGAAAAGAAACGCCTCGATAAACATAATATAGAAGACGGCGAGGTTCTGTATGGCTTCTCTCAGGATAAGCCTGAGACTTATGCAAAAATGACATATGCTGAAACCCCGGCTGCATATATTGAAGAAATTAAAGACCTGTTCCGTCGCCGAATGGCTGACGTAGACGGCAGAATTCTGCCTTGTGACAGCTATTTTATGGCAACCAAGCTGCAGGATGATTTGGGTATGCATACTTTTATGCCTGAAGTTGGCTGTCAGATTCCCTTAATGCGTCAGCAGGTAGCACTTGCCCGTGGTATGGCAAAGGCAAGCGGCAAAACCTGGGGTACATATTATGAATGCTGGCGCGAGGTTCGCGATGGTGGTTCACCCTATTATTGCATGCCTTGCTTTAACACAGATAAGTCTAACGAATGGTACCTGTCACAGGAACAGCACGGTGATGACTTTACCACTTTTGGTGAAAACGGCGGCTCTTCCCGTATTCTGCAGAACAGAATTTACTATTATGCCCTGATGGCCGGTGCGGACTACTTCTCAGAAGAATGGGGCTTAAACTGCAGCTATACCGATATGCAGGACTTCAGCCTGTCTGACTACGGCCGTGTTAAGAAAGACTTTATTAATACAGCGCTGGATTTCCGGGGCGTGAAAGCAACTGTTCCCTTTGCAATCGTTCTGCCCACGGATTATGCTTGTATGGAAATCCCCGAAATCTGGGATGAATATGAATTCGGCAAGCCCCGTGACGTATATCTCTTCACACCGATTTCAGATAGCGAAAAGGCATATTATGGCCATATTGAAGAGCTGTTAAAGCTTTGCTATCTTGAAAAGAACCCCATCGGTAACGAAAGCCACACCATCACAAACTCTCATATGCCTGACGTATTTGACATCATCTATGCTGACGCTTCTGATGAAGCACTGGCGCAGTATGAATATGTAATCGACGCAACGCCCACCGGCGAATTTGCAAAAGCTAAAGCGGGTAGTGGCTTAAAGGTACTGGAAAGCGGCGACTTAGGCAAGCTTGAGGCTGAACTTAAAAAGCTTATCAAAGACGTTATGCCTTGCCACGTTGACGAGCTTTGCTGGCTGGTTTCTACTGATGAAAACGGCAAGCGTTACCTTTCTATCTTTAACAATGATGGTAATGAAAGAAACCTGCTTCGTGGTAACATTATTCACCGTGAAGCTGATAAAGAAGTGACCATTACCTTTAAAGAAAAGACCATTCCTCATGTGTTAAAAGAAACTATGGGTTCCATCTGCCTTGAAAAGGTTGATGACCTGACCTTTAAAGCTACCATTCCGGCAGCGGGTTTTGCAATTATTAATTTCTAATATGATTAAAAGGTGTAATGAGCCCTAAGGCTCATTACACCCATTTTTTAAAGAATTTAGGAGGCTTACTATGGCTGAATTTAATTATGATGCAAGTACGATTATGAAAAACAGCTACCCGAAAATCCGCAAGCTGGGTGCTTGCAGCCCCGGTGGCGAAATGACGCCTTTTGTCTGGAACGGAAAACTTATGCGTATGGAATTGGTGGATCCAACAAATGCAACAGGTGATATGAAAACCACCAAAACCAATGCATCCATCCGCGATGTAGAAAGTGGAAAAATCATTGCGACTCTAGCTGAGGACAGCTATTTCCATTCAGCCTATATTGAGGGCGATACAGCCTATGTTTTAGGAGTGGATAAATTTGAACGTGGCACCATCCGCATTTATGAAAGCCAGGATTTAATTAACTGGTCTAATCGTGTTCTGCTCTCTAACCCCAGTTGGGTTTACTACAACACAGCCCTGACCAAAGGTCCTGACGGCTATGTGCTGTTAATGGAGGCAAGTGACCCGGTAGAGTATGTAGGTGTTAAGTTCACCTTCTTCTTTGCAACATCTCCTGACCTTCAGACATGGACCTTTATGGACTATGATGAATGTGCCTTTTCAAAGGAACGCTACAACGGCGGCCCCTGGATGCGCTATTCTGAGGGTTGGTACTATGTTATCTCAGTAACAGAACTGCCCTGTCAGCACTACACGAACTACATTTTCCGTACCAAGGACTTTAAAGATTGGTATGTAGGTTATTATAACCCCATTTTGATGCCTGATGAAGATGACCGCAAAATTTCCCCTCACGCAGCAGATTTTACTGAGGAAATGATTGAAAAAATTAAAACTAACGGTTTTAATATCAATAATTCAGATATTGATATGTGCGACTATAATGGCAAGGTTTATATAAACTATGCTTGCGGTAATCAGTTAGGCTATTACTATATGGCTGAGGCTGAGTGTGACGGCACCGTGGCAGATTTCTTAAAATCTTATTTTGAATAAGGAGAATGTAGCTATGAAAAAAGAACAGCCTTATGAATTTCGAAAAAGATTGTTGACCGTTCACGAAAAGGATATTCGTGATATGAGCCTCACACCGCAGGCTGACCAGCTGGCGCTGTCAGATGGTGTTATCATCGAAATCGGCACGACCGATAATGTTGTGATTAACGTAGCAGCAGAAGACTTTGCTGACTTTTTAAAGACCTCTATGGGTCTTTCTGCCTCCGTTTCTAAAACCGGTACAGCGGCGGGCAACAATGTCATTACTCTGGCACTTGCAAAAGATGCAGGCGTAGACTTAAAAGAAGCAGAGGGCTACAAAGGCTTTTTGATTGATGTAAATGATGACATTAAGGTTTACGGCTATGATGACCGTGGCGTTGCGGCTGCACTTTACTATATGGAAGATTTAATGAGCTTTGCTCATGCACCCTTTTTGAAAAAGGGCGAAATCCGCAAAAAACCGCTGATGGCACCACTTATGATTCATTCCGGTTATGGTATGGAAGAATGGCCTGATGAATACTTAATGCGTGTGGCTCACGAGGGTAGAGATGCGCTGTTGGTTTTTGTTTGCGGCCCCAATCAGACCCGTGTGGGCGAGCTTGACTTTAACGATTTAATTGAACGTGCTGCAAAATATGGTCTGGACGTATATGCCTACAGCTTTATGCAGAGTGGTATGCATCCTGATGAGCCCGGTGCTGAAGAATTTTATGACAGCATTTACGGTGAACTTTTCCGCAAATTCCCTGGCTTTAAGGGCGTAACCATGGTAGGTGAGGTGGTTGAGTTTAATTCAAACGACCCCCACGTTTCCAAGTTCCGCAGTTGGGACCCCTATACTGCTGACCTGCCGGACGGTAAGTTCTGGCCCGGTTGGTACCCTTGTGAAGACCTGCCCCGCTGGGTAGAAATGGTGAAAAAGGTTATCCGCAACGTTAAGCCTGAGGCAGATATTGTGCTCTGGAGCTATAACTGGGGCTTCCAGCCGGAAGAGGCAAGAATCCGCCTGATTGAAAACCTGCCCTCAGATATTACTTTAGAATCCACCTTTGAAATGTTTGACAATAAAAAGCTGGGGGATGTGTGGACGGCTTGTGACGACTACTCTCTAGCTTTTGTCGGCCCCGGCCCTTACTTTACAAGTGAAGCTATCGCGGCTAAAAAGAAAGGCATGAAGCTTTATACCATGAGCCAGTCTGCAGGTATCACCTGGGATTTTGGTACAGTTTCCTTCCTGCCTATGCCTTATCAGTGGGCAAAACGCTTTGAAAATATGCGTAAGGCCATTCACGATTGGGGCCTTTGCGGTAGTATGGATTGCCATCACCACGGCTTTAATCCCTCTATTATCACCAAGTTCTCAAAGCTTGCGTTCTTAACACCGGAAGAGCCTTTGGATGATATTTTAGACACAATTTTTGTGGCTGAATATGGCGCAGAGAACCTTGAAAAGGTAAAAGAGGGCTTCCACCTCTGGAGTGAAGCCATTACCTACTTCACCCCCACAAACGGTGACCAGGGTGCAGCCTCCCGCGTGGGCCCTGCTTATCCTTTCTGTCTTTATCATCAGGCAAGACCGCCCCATAAAGAAGAGGCAATGTTTGGTAACCGTGTGGTTGCTAACACTCCCAGCGGTGATTTGCTTCATTCCTCCTTTATTTCAAAGGAACCCAATGGCAGTGCAATGCCCCTCAGAATCCATCCTGAAATGGAATCCTTAAAGGTGATGCATTCTTTAATGCAGCAGGGTGTAGATGTGTTTGAATCTATCCCTGAAAAGAATGAAAAGCTGCTTTCTATTATCAATCTGGGTAAATATATTACCAACTGCGTACAGACCAATATTCACGCAAAACAGTGGTACATCTTAAAGTGTAAGTTAAATGCTGCCTTTGACCGTGATGAAGCCCGTGCGCTGGTACCGCAGATGGAAGAGCTTTTACACGCTGAAATTGAAAATGCAAAGGCAACCATTCCTTTGGTTGAAGCTGACTCCCGTCTTGGTTGGGAACCTTCAATGCTGTACTTGGGTGACAAGGAACACATTGAATGGAAAATCCGTCAGGTGAACTATGTTTTAGATAAAGAATTGGTTTACCTGAAAAAATGTATTGAACTTTAATTAGGTTTTGTGTATAATAAAATTAAGGGGCAGGTATGTACCTGCCCCTTTTGTGTAACTAGTGATACGAGGTGTTTGTATGCTTAAAATTGCACACAGAAGCGGCCCGTCCCTTTACCCTGAGCAAACCATCCGCTCTGCAAAATATGCCATAGAGCAGGGTGCAGACATGGTGGAAATTGATGTTCGCTTTACCAAAGACAAGCAAATCGCCATTACCCACGATAAAAACCTAAACCGTATTTTTGGCGTGGATAGAGATGTTTCTGATATGACGGCAGAGGAGTTTTTAGCTCTCCGGCATAAAAAGAACAGAGAGTATTCGGCGCATATGCTGACAGATTACCTTGCCTGCGGCATAGAACCTCTTTTATTACATATCAAAGAGCCTGAGGTTGTGCCGGTGCTGCTTTCGTGCTTAGATGAGCATCATTATCTTGAAAAAGTTGTGTTTGGTGTGCAGAGCCTGGAGAGCATAGCTCTGATTCGTGCCTACAAACCGGGTCTTAAAATACTGGCATTTATGCCAACGTGTGAGGATATTGAAGCCTTTGCTGATGCCGGCGCAGACTATATCCGTCTGTGGGAAAAATGGATGGACGCGGCCAGTATTGCAAAGGTTCGCACAACCGGCAAAAAGCTTTGGATTATGTCCGGCAACTATGACGGCTATAATGCCGGTGAACCGCCGGAGGAGGGGCTGAAAACCATTCTGGGGGCTGATGTTGACGGTATTTTAATTAACGATATTGAATATTTAAACAGAATGATGGAGCAGGAGGCAGACAGATGATAACAAAAAAAGAGATTCAGTATGACGGTTACGGAAAATGCTTGGAAATTTCTAACGGTATTGTCCGTGTTGTGGTGACCACAGATTTTGGTCCCCGTATCATTCGCTATTCTTTTATAGATGGCGAAAATATGTTTTATGAAAACAAAGACAGAAGCTTCGGCGCAAGTGGAGAGGATTTTGACAAGGCTTATGGTGAGGGTTCTGCCTGGTATATCTACGGCGGTCACAGACTGTGGACAAGCCCTGAAATCAGACCCAGAACCTATTACCCCGACAATGACCCCGTGGCAGTTAAATTAACCGAAAACGGCGCCATTTTTACCCCGCCGATGCAGAAATGGAATCAGTATCAGTATACCTTTGATGTTTCCTTAGCGGAGGATTCGACAAAGGTAACGGTGAAGCATTCTCTCACAAACCACGGTGCGTGGGATGTGACGCTGGCACTTTGGCCCATTACCGTTTTGTCCCCCGGCGGTACAGAAATTGTGCCCCAGCCGGTGCGCAAAACAGACTGCCTGCCTAACCGCAATATGGCATTTTGGGACTATGTACAGATGGATGACAGCCGCCTTACCTGGCTGAAAAAATACATTCTTTTAAAACAGGATTGTGCGGCAACCTGCAACATCAAGTTCGGCATCAACAGCCAGCACGGCTATGCGATGTATTGTAACCACGGTGAGATGTTCTTAAAGCAGTTTGAGCCAAATTTAGAGGGTAACTATCCCGATGGCGGCATGTCTTTTGAGACGTATACAAACCCCATGTTTTTAGAGATGGAAACCTTAGGCGAGCTGCAAACCGTTGCACCGGATGCCACCATCAGCCATACAGAAACCTGGTCACTTTATAAAGCAGAGATGCCGGAGCTTTCTGATGAAGGATTGGATGCGTTTACAAAGAAATATATTGAAGAGTAAAAAAGAGGGAATGTAAAAATTTTTTTACATTCCCTCTTTTTTATGAATTCCGTTTTTTCTCTAATGTAAAGTCTAAAAAACGCTGGCAGGCAAAGGACAGGTAGTGGCTGTTCTTTGTGTAAAAATAAATGTTTCGCGTCATTTCGCTGTCTGCCATTAGGTAATATTTCAGGTATGGATCTTCGCCCATATATTTAATCAACGTATCGCTGACAAAGGCAATTCCCAGCCCGAAGCCGGCGATGTTATAAGAGGTTACCTGCTGGTCGAGATAATAGATGACGTGGGGCTTTAAGCCATATTTTTTAAACAGACGGCTTGCACGCTTGCCGGTATCATTTTCAGGGTTTAAAAATATAAACTGTTCATCGGCAAAGGCAGTTAAATCGGCATAACAAGGAGATTTTTTGTGCTTGCCTGCTTTTATGTCTTTTGCTGTCAGCGCACAGGATTTCAGCTTTTCGTTAACGGGCAAGTGGGATGGAACCGCTAAGAGAAGCTGTTCATTTGTATAAATTTGTGAGGAGATGTTTTCATCGTTAATAATGGCGTTATCAACCACAAGGTCAAGCTCACCCTGACTTAATTTTTCCATCAGATTTTTTGTGTTATCTTCAGTGATTTCAAAATGAATCCGGGGATATTCTTTGACAAAATCCATAATGATAGAAGGGAGAATGAAAGAGGAGAACAAGCTGCTGCCGCCTAAGCGCACCGTGCCGGCAAGAAGCTGAGTATGGTCCGCAACATAACGGGAAAAGTCCTGCTCTTTTTCTTCCATCCCTTGTGCATAGCGGATGTATTCCTCGCCGATTTCCGTTAAAGAGACCGGCTGGGTAGAGCGGTCAAAAATAGGGGCACCGAGCTTGTCTTCAATCCGCTTGACAGAGGCACTCAGCGAGGGCTGAGAAATGTATAGCTTTTTGGCGGCTTTTGAAAAGCTTTTTTCTTTGTAGACCATGAGAACATACTCTTTATTTTTAAACATAGCGAGGCTCCTTGTTTATAACTTTTGGGTTATAAGAATTATATCATAATATGTATTTGATTATATCATAGAAATCATATATAATCAAGCCATAAAAACGTTTTGGAGGCTGTCTTATGTTACGTTATAGAGAAGAACAGGATTCTGTCGGCACTAAAAAGGTTCCTGCTAATGCCTACTATGGTGTTCAGAGCCTGCGTGCGATGGAAAATTTCAGAATCACCGGCAGGCGGGTGCATCCTGAATTTGTCAGAAGTATAGTTGAGGTTAAAAAGGCGGCAGCAAAAGCCAACCGTGAAGCCGGCGCATTGGAAGAGAGCATTGCCGATGTGATTGTTTCTGCCTGCGACGACATTTTAAGCGGCAAATATACAGATAATTTTATTGTGGATACCATTCAGGGCGGTGCAGGCACCTCTCTCAATATGAACGCTAACGAAGTGGTTGCTAACCGTGCTATTGAGCTTTTGGGCGGTGCTAAGGGCAGCTACAACCTCGTACACCCCAATGACCATGTTAACTGCGGTCAGTCCACAAATGATGTGTATCCCACCGCCGGTAAAATTGCGGTGATTCGTATGCTTGAAAAAGCGATTGTGCAGCTTGAAGTTTTAAAGGGCGCCCTGCAGAATAAGGCGGAGGAATATCATGATGTGATTAAGATGGGTCGTACCGAAATGCAGGACGCGGTGCCCATCAGCTTTGGTCAGGTGTTTAACGCTTTTGCCGGTGCCATCTCCCGTGATATAAAGCGGTTTTCTGCGGCAATCGATGAGCTTTCTGTTTTAAATATGGGTGGCACAGCTATCGGCACGGGTATTACTGCGGATAAAGAATATATTAAAAACATTGTACCCCACATTTCACAAGTAACCGGTCTTGACCTTGTGCAGGCAGATGACCTGGTGGATGCAACACAAAACCTTGACTGCTTTGTGTTTGTGTCAGGCATTATCAAGTCTTGCGCCACAAACCTTTCTAAAATTGCCAATGACCTGCGCCTGATGTCTTCCGGTCCCAGAACGGGATTTGGGGAAATCAATTTAGAGCCGAAGCAGAACGGCTCTTCCATTATGCCGGGCAAAATCAATCCGGTTATCCCTGAAGTGGTCAGTCAGATTGCCTTTAATATTATCGGCAATGACACCACCATTACCTTGGCGGCAGAATCCGGTCAGCTTGAGCTGAATGCCTTTGAGCCCATTATTTTCCATTGCCTGTTTGAGTCTTTAGAGACCTTGACAAACGGTGCTGAAATTTTTGCAAAAGAATGCATTGAAACCATTACTGTGAACCGTGAAAACTGTGCTCGTGATGTTGAGTGGAGTATGGGAACGATTACAGCCCTTTGCCCTCATATCGGCTATACCAAGGCGTCGACCCTTGCTAAACGTGCCATGAAGGAGAATAAAAACATCCGTCAGGTGCTTTTGGAAGAAAAGGTTATGACCGAAAGCGAACTGGATGCAGTTTTAGACCCGAAAACAATGATATAAATAAATATCCACCCGCATAGCGGGTGGTATTTCATTTTCGGGCATAGCCCTACCCTTTACTGGCTGCGCACAAGTGCGCATTTTATTGGCCTGCCAGCCATGCAATTACTACTAGCTACCCATAAATGGGTTATGTAGGTGTTCTTTCTATGTAAAGGGGTCCAGGGGCAGCGCCCCTGTGTCGTTTTAAGGGGTGCGGGGGAAATC
>SVJQ01000002.1 GCA_015068905.1 Oscillospiraceae bacterium
TACACAGGGGCGGCTTTGCATAACAAAAAAATTGTTGCCAAAATTCTCATTTTATTATTCAATTAAATTTTGGTTTGTTTCTTTTGGATTTATTTTTGTTTATCGGTTAACCTCTATTGAACCACGCGACTATCGCGTGGTTTTCGTTATACAAAAAACGGTTGCAAACCAAATTGCAACCGTTTTTTTACGCCAAAGAATTCTTTTTTGCCCGACAGCATCATTCGAAAAATTTTTATATTTTTCTAAATATTTTTATAAAAACCCTTAAATTTATTGGATTTTTGTAATTTTTTTGTTTTATATATTGACTTTTTAGTAGTTTTGTTGTATAATTTAGTCACATTCTTGAAAAATACGATTTTGGGAGGAACCCTCAATGAATAATAACTATAGCAGTCCTTTTTCTCGAAAACTAAAGAAAATCCGGTTGGAACACGGCATTTCACAAAAAGATCTGGCAAAGGACCTTGATATTTCAAGAAGCTGTTTAGCTAATTATGAAACCGGAAAAAGGCAACCGGATAATGATATGCTCATCCGCATTGCTGACAGATTTGAGGTTTTGGTTGACTATCTTGTAGACCGGTCTGAATACCAAAGCCTGCCCCTGTGTTCGCAGGAGCTCAAGGAATGTGTCCGAATCAAGCAAAAGTTTCAAAGCAGACTTGACTCTCTTGACCTTTCCACCCTTGATATTGAGAGCAAGATTGCCGTCGTGCAGTATTATGACTATTTTGATGCGCTATGCCGTGAAAAATAGTCATAACCACCGGCGTTACATTTATTTTCATGATACCAAAAGAGAGCGATGTAAAATTTACATCGCTCTCTTTTTTATAGACCATTTGGATTCTCTACCATAAAATGCCACGCATCACGGCACATTTTCTTCAGGTCGTATGCCGCCTCCCATCCAAGCAACTCTTTTGCTTTTTTGGGGTTTGCATAACACTCTGCAATATCGCCGGGGCGGCGGTCTGCTATTTTATACTTCACTTCCACACCGTTAACCTCTGAAAAAGTCTTAACAATGTCTAACACACTGTAGCCGTGACCCGTACCCAGATTATAAGCATCTACGCCGGCATGTTTTTTAACACGCTCAACCGCTTTTAAGTGTCCTCGTGCCAGATCTACTACGTGGATATAGTCACGGACGCCGGTACCGTCGTGAGTGGGATAATCGTCACCGAATACGCTTAAAATTTCAAGCTTTCCTGCTGCAACCTGTGCTACATAGGGCATCAGGTTATTGGGGATATCATTGGGGTCTTCGCCAATCAGGCCTGACTCGTGTGCGCCAATGGGGTTAAAATACCGAAGAAGCGCAATGCTCCACTCGCCATCTGCCACAACCAGGTCACGCAAAATGTTTTCAATCATCAGCTTGGTGCTGCCGTAAGGGTTGGTGGTAGACAAAGGAAAATCCTCACTGATAGGCACGCTTTTGGGGCTGCCGTATACAGTTGCAGAAGAACTGAAAACCAATTTTTTAACATTGTGCTTTGCCATAACCTCACACAAAATCAGGGTGCCGGTTATGTTGTTATGATAATACCACAGAGGCTTTCTGACAGATTCACCAACTGCCTTTAAACCGGCAAAATGGATAACTGCTTCAATATCGTTTTCATCAAAAATCTTCTCTACTGCTTCGCGGTCTAATAAGTCTGCCTCGTAAAATTTAAAGTCCTTACCGGTAATTTTTTTGATTCTGTTCAAAGACTCCGGCTTGGAGTTTAAAAAATTATCCAATACAACAATTTCATATCCGCTTTCAAGCAGTTCTACACAGGTATGAGAACCGATATAACCTGCACCGCCGGTAACTAAAATTGACATAAACATATCTCCTTTTTTAAATAACTATAAGTAATTATAAGCCTTTTTGAAAAGAGTGTCAAGTAATCAGTACATAATTATAATTTCCTGATATTCCTGCAGCCAATCTACCTCACAACCAAAGGACTCAGCAACAAACCGAAGAGGAACCAGTGTTCTGCCGTCTTTTAATACAGGTGGCACATCCAGTATCACAAAACGCCCGTCAACAAAAGCACCGGATTCATTTAAATGCATAACCACAGAATGATTTTCGTAAAAAATGGAAATCTTCTGTTCATCGCCATCCCACTCTACTGTGCCACCGATAGCTTCAATCACCTTTCGGATAGGGAGCAGAGTCCGTCCCTCCTGTACAATCGGCGCTACATCTAAGGGCATAACCTCCCTGCTGTGTTGCATAAAGGGATACCCAATTTTCAGTAGCAGAACTCTGCCGGCAATAACCGTTTCAAAACCCTGTTCCGGCTCTTCATCAGGCTGTGCTTCACCATTGGGCTTTGGTTCTTCATCGGGCTGTACATCATCAACGGGGCCCTGTTCTTTTTCGTCGTCAGGTTCTGTCACAGTTGGGATGTCTGCCTGCCTAGGGTCAATAAAAGAATATTTCCCGGTATCACTGTCACAAACGGCAGCCCAACCGGCAGAAACCTTACCCCCATCGGTATATAAAAGTTCTGTCACAAGCGCACCGCTTGTATCAATATAGCCAAACCGACCTTCCTTAGAAACAGGTGCCAACCCCTCAGAAAAGTCTCCGGCCCTGTCCCACTCATCGGAAATAACTAAATTAAACTCAGTATCTATATATCCGTAACCGTTTTCTGTTTTGACCGGACATAAGCCTTCAGAAAAATCACCCAGATATAAATAACCCTCTGACAAAGCATCTCCAAAGCTATCCAAAAACATCCAGCTTTCCTCTTGTTTACCCTTCACATATCCATTGGAGAGATTGGGAGAAAGCTGACCCCATACGGTTAATATCTGAGTGTCACCAACCTTATTAATAACACCGTAATCCCCCTGTTTTACCACAGCACCATTCTCTGTAAAATCAAAAGCCAACTCAAAACTAGCAGGAATCACCATAGCCCCCGTGGTATCTATATAGCCATAGAGCTCGCCCTGCCGCACGCAGGCACGACCTTCAGAAAAAGGATAGGCTTCTTCATAAGTTGCCGGAATGACAAACTGGTTATTTTTATCAATATACCCATAAAACCCGTCACTTTTCACAAGAGCAAGTCCACAGGAAAAGCTGTTGGCAATTTCATAAATACAAGGTATCGCTTCTTGTCCGTCAGCGTCAATATAGCCCCACTTTCCCTCAGCATTTTTGACAGCACAAAGCCCCTCAGAAAAGTTATAGACCTGACGGTATACAGGGGTAATCACCAGCTTATTACGCTCGTCTAAAAAGCCGTACTGCTCGCCCTGCTTCACTGCGCGGCGGTTTTCAGAAAGTTCACCCAAATAGTCCCAGCTAAAATCTACTGCTACCCCAAGGTTCTCATCCAAAAGACCCCATTTAAGTTCTTTAACCGCCCGGGCATAACCATCATCAAAGGGATACAAAAGGTCATAGCCCTCCGCCGATACAGGGAGCGCAAGCAACAAACAAAATAAAACTGTTAGTAAAAACTTTTTCATATGTGCACTCCAAAACCATTAAAATCTGCGCTTTACATAGTAAACCGTGTCAATACCGGCGCCTCTATGATCCTTTAAGCGCTTAAGCTCTTCAAACCCAAAAAATGATAAAATTTTGATATGAGGCACATTGGTGGACCAGGTTCTGGTAAAAATATTCCGGTCAGCATACAACTCGTTGAACAGGTGCCCATAAAGCTGTTTGGTAAGGCCCCTGCCTCGCCCATCGGGATGCAAAATCAGGGTCGAAAGATAAATGTTTGGCAGGTCCTTCTCGTCGATACCATCTGTTACATAGTTTTCTTTAAAAGAGATAAACTCAAGGATTTTGCCATCTTCCACAGCAGCCAGAATGGGCTGATGAATCATCTCAGATAAATAATTCAAAACGCTGCCTTCCCCTTTTTCGCCCTGTCCTGCGAGGCTTGACTGGGTGGTGGAGCTTCGCTCCGAAAGGGGCGGCACAAAATCCTTGTCACTAAGCTGCATCATATGTAAAATATCCTGAAAAAATTCTTGTTTTTGTTCCTCTGTCAGCAAAACAAATTCCATAACATCTGTCTCCTTTATTCACACAATAGCTTTCTTATATTGTACCGCAAAATCTGTACTTTTTCAACATATTCCGAAAAAAAGGACTGTAAGCAAACAAATTTCTGTTGCTTACAGTCCTTTTTTAAGAACCAAAGTCTTCAATAAGGGATGAAAGCTCCTGTTTTGAGTAAACAGTTATTCCCTCATAAAAAAGCTGTTTGTCTTCCTCACGCAAAGCATCCAACTCAATGGCAAGGTTGTGGCTGAACTGTCTGTGACCCTCGCCGTCGATTGTAAAAACGCTGACCTTGTTCCCCCGGGCTGTCACATAATAAATCATCTCGGGCGGCTCTGTCTTTTCTTCGGTTTCCAAGATAACCGATGCCGCCTGATCGGGAATGTCCGTTTCTGTCTCTTTTGGCATAGCCTGCTTTGCAGGCTGTCCGGATAACTGTTCCGGCTCCTTGGTCTGCCCACGCAACCCCACACCGGCAAAACCAATACCAAGACCCACTATAAACGCACAAAGAAATAAGGCTAAGAGCCACCAACCGCTTTTGCGCTTCTTTTGTACCTGATACATAGGCTTCCTCCTGCTGTTGTTTGCTTTTAATGTTTCCCGGTATTCAGCCTTTTATGCAGAAGGAATGTAATTTATACCACAGGCTCTGATATTGTTGCGTGATAATTGCCGAACAAAAGCTGTTTTGACAGTTTTGCAAGCATACCAAAGGGGTTAAGGCGCTTTGACTCCGTTTTAGCCACAATATCCGTGCCACCGATCCGCTTGCCGTCAATGATAAACTCAACCTCACCTACCTTATCGCCGACAGCAAGAGGCGCATCTACCGCCTCGGGCAGAGAAATGTGTTTTTCAATGCTGTTTAACTTTGTTTTGCTGACCAAAACATGAAAATCATCCGAAACACCAATTTCTACAAAGGGCTCTTTGCCCTTTTTAACCGCCAGGGGCGCCAACTCCTCCGGTGTCAAAAGGCTGCCGGCAATGGCATAGTTGGCAAAGCCATAGTCAAGCAAACGGCTGGTGTCGGCAAAACGTTCTTTAGACGTTTCAGCACCCATAATCACCGCAATCAAGTTCATGCCATCACGAACTGCTGAAGCTGAAATGCAATATTTTGCCACACTGGTGGAACCGGTTTTAAGTCCGTTTGCCCCCTCATAAAAACGAATCAGTTTGTTTGTGTTCACAAGCCCGAAGGCACCATCGCGCAGGCTATCCATCCAGATGCCGGTGAATTCTAAAATCAAAGGATGCTTCACAAGCTCCCGACTCATCAGGCTGATGTCATAGGCGCTGGTTAAATGCTCAGGGTCATCCAGACCATTACAGTTCACAAAATGGGTATCAGCCATACCTAACTCTTCAGCACGTTTGTTCATCAAGGCAACAAAGCCCTCCATAGTGCCGGCAATATGCTCACCAAGCGCTACAGCCGCATCGTTGCCTGATGCTACCGCTACAGCTTTCAGCATATCCCGCACACTCATTTGCTCTCCCGGTTCAAGATACACCTGCGAACCGCCCATTGAGGCTGCATTTTCTGAGCAGGTGACCATGTCATCTAGGCCGATTTGACCGCTATCAACCGCTTCCATTGTCAGTAGCATGGTCATTACTTTTGTTACAGATGCCGGATGTCTACGTTCATGGCTGTTTTTTTCAAACAGCACCTGCCCGGTGCTCGCCTCAATTAAAATTGCTGCCGGTGCTGAAACTGTGACAGGCGGCGTTTCCTCTGCCCAAACAGGAAAACTACTAAACAACAAACAAACCGAAAGAAACAATGCCGGAATTCTCTTCATAAATTACATCCTTTCTGCTTCCAATTCATTATCCATCTTATGCACCCTTCCTACGGCTTATGACCCGTCGCCCGACGCTTCCATGAGCTGGACACAAAATAGTACAGATTGGACAAACTGAGTCCCGACGGCGTACGTCGGTACGCTGAGTGGCGAAGTTTGTTCAAAGCGCAAAACGCAAAAAAGAAACTCGCCCAAAGGCGAGTTTCAACATTACAGATATTTAACTTTACTGATACAAATTTTTTAATATTTTCTTGTATTGCGCGGTCTGTGCATTTTCCGTCAGCTCCTTTTGGCTGAACAGAAAATAGTGCAGATTGGACAAACTGAATCCCGTAGGCGTGCGAAGGCACGCTGAGAGGTGAAGTTTGTTCAAAGCGCAAAACATAAAAAAGAAACTCGCCCAAAGGCGAGTTTCAACATTACAGATATTTAACTTTACTGATACAAATTTTTAATATTTTCTTGTATTGCGCGGTCTGTGCATTTTCCGTCAGCCAAAAATTATTTAGCATATTCGATTGCGCGTGTCTCGCGGATAACGTTAACCTTGATCTGACCGGGATATTCCAGTTCATTTTCAATACGCTTCACGATATCTCTTGCAA
This sequence comes from Oscillospiraceae bacterium, assembly GCA_015068905.1. Lineage (GTDB taxonomy): Bacteria > Bacillota > Clostridia > UBA1381 > UBA9506 > UMGS755. The sequence goes on from SVJQ01000002.1 coordinate 6,471, forward strand.
CCATTACGATGCTTTCATCCTTAACATCATCGGGCTTAACCATAATTCTGATTTCGCGGCCTGCCTGAATCGCAAAGGAACGTTCAACCCCGTCAAAGGAGTTTGCAATTTCCTCAAGCTTTTCAAGACGTTTGATGTAGGATTCAATGTTTTCACGACGGGCACCGGGACGTGCTGCAGAAATCGCATCAGCTGCCTGAACAATCACAGCAACCAAGGTGTTAGCCTCAACATCGCCGTGGTGTGCCATAATGGCATGAACAACATCCTGACCTTCTTTATACTTCTTAGCAAGGTCAGCACCAATCATAACGTGAGAGCCTTCCATTTCGTGGTCGGCCGCTTTACCCAGATCATGAAGCAGACCTGCACGTTTTGCAATAGTAATATCAGCACCCAGTTCACCGGCAATCAGACCGGACAGGTGTGAAACCTCAATCGAATGTTTAAGTACGTTCTGACCGTAGCTGGTTCTGTACTTCAGCTTACCTAAAAGACGGACAATTTCGGGATGCAGACCGTGAACGCCGGTTTCAAAGACAGCATTTTCACCTTCCTGCTTAATCTCGGTTTCAACCTCTTTTTTAGCCTTTTCGTACATTTCTTCAATCCGGGCGGGATGAATTCTACCGTCAACAATCAGCTTTTCAAGTGACAGACGGGCAATTTCACGTCTTACCGGGTCAAAGCCGGATAAAATAACCGCTTCCGGTGTGTCATCAATAATCAGGTCAATACCGGTCAGGGTTTCTAAGGTACGAATGTTTCTACCTTCACGACCGATGATTCTACCCTTCATTTCATCGCTGGGCAGGTTTACAACACTGACAGTAGTTTCAGCAACATGGTCAGCAGCGCATTTCTGAATGGCACCGGCGATAATGTTCTTAGCGTTCTTTTCGGCATTTTCTTTTGCCTGAGTCTCAATTTCCTTAACCATAAGTGCAGCTTCGTGACGTACTTCGCTTTCCACACTCTTTAAAAGGAACTGCTTTGCTTCTTCAGCAGAAAGGCCTGAAACCTGCTCTAAAACGCCTAATTCTTTTTTCTTGATTTCTTCAATCTCGCCTTTTAACTGGTCAAGATCTTTTTCCTTCAGCGCAAGCTTTTCTTCCTTACGCTCAATGGATTCTGTTTTCTTGTCAAGGTTCTCTTCTTTTTGCTGGATTCTTCTTTCCTGTCTGGAAATATCTCCTCTGCGTTCTTTGATCTCACGATCAAATTCCTGTCTCTGTTTGTGGTTTTCTTCTTTTGCTTCTAAAAGCAATTCACGCTTTTTGCTTTCGCCTTCTTTTTTAGCACGCTCAATGATTTCCTTAGCTTCTGCCTCAGCACTACCAAACTCTGCTTCGGCTACTTTTTTTCTATAGGAAACGCCCAAACGGAAAGCGATGAATGCCGCAAGAGCGATCAAGATCAAAGCAACTGCTATAGTGATTATCAGTTCTGTCGTCATTGTAATCTCTTTGTTTCCTCCTTTTTTTAATTTATATATTCTTACCTAATTTTAAGTAAAAGTACACCTTCTATTTTACCTTTTTTTCGGCTTTCTGTCAATAAGATTTTCCGTTTTTTACAAAAAAAATCAAGATAAAAATACAAAAGAAACCACAGCAAAATGCTGTGGTTTCTTTTTTCATCAATCAGAAGATAGATTCTGCCATTTCTGCCAGATTATCAACTAAAATATTACCTGCCTCACGGCACAGGTTGTTAGCACCCACCCGGGCAGAATAAATGCCGTCATTGCCTAACACATCCACCGTGGGAATGTAGCCTACCGTACAGTTTGTGTAGGTGGTGATAAAGCACTTTTCTGTGGGGGATTTCATCTTAAGGGCAAGACCGTACTGGAGGTATGGCTCACCGGGCATAGAGTAAAGCACCGCATCACCCATTCTCACTGCCTGAATGAGAACATCATAGCTCTTGGGCCCTTTTGCGGCATTTAAGAGAGATTTTGCCATACTCAGGTTATACTGGTCCTGATCGGAAGCGCCGGAGGCATCAATTTTAACGCCCTCAATGGGCTTGATGGTTGCTACAATATGCTCTGCGTTTTTAATTGCCTCATCTGAAATTTCACGGCTATTGATGGTCATCCACTTGCCGGAAACAGAAAGCACATCACCTTCTACCGATTTTGCCTGAGCGATTACCTTAATGGCTTCACCTGCCAAGGTTTTGCCCATCATAATATAGTGGTCATCGGGGTCAGATTCACGGGTTACATCAAAATGGTTTACATTACCGGCAGGACCCATGATAAATACGGTTACAAACTCATCACCGTATTGCTTTTTCAGTTCCTTTGCCATAATGGCAGAAAAGTCGCCGGTATATTCTGTGCCGCTGACGCAATCAGAATGACAGCCGAAGTTGATGAGTGCGCCCTTGGGGTTGCCCTCTTTGTCCCGAACAAATAAAACGGGAAGGGATGGGTCAATTTCAGTAAGGGGTCTTTCAATCTCACTGCTGCCACGGGGTGGATTGGTTCTCATTGTGCCGTCTTTCATATAGTAATCACGGCAGAAAGAGATGCCGTAAACCTCACCACAGCCATAGTACAGGTCACCTTCTGCAAGGCGCTTATATGCCAGTGTCACACAGTCAGCAATCAGGCGGGTAACAACGTCAAAATAGCCTTTTTCTGCATCCTGAGCAATTTCACTTTTGGGTGTCACGCTCATTCTGGGGATGCCGGTATGGGTATGTACAAAAGAAACCATCAGGTTTTCCTCACGGATGCCGGTGAAGGCTTCCACACGCTTAGCCACCGCCTCACGAAATGCTGCTGTAATACCGCAACCCTCAACAGAGACAATCGCAAAGGCTACACCGTTCTGCTCCATCACCATGCTTTTTGCATAGAGTCTGTCCTTTACGTCTGAGCCTAAACGCTCATTAAAGTAACCGGGGATGGAACAACCCAGCGGCGGTGTAATTTCTTTTTCATAAAATGCAACTCTCATTTTGTCACCTTTTCTTTCTACCAAGTGCAGCTGATTAAACCGTCAGCATCCAAGGTCATTTTTGTGCCAAAAGGTTCACTCATATTCTTGATGTATTCAAAAATTTCAGGATTATAGCTGCGACGGGGCAGGCCGTTTTCAGACTTGTGACCGTCCATCTTCATTTCAACCGGCATTAATGTCAGCTTGGTGAGCTTGTTGTTTTCGTCAGTTTCCCAATAGGGAATTACGCTGCGGAACATTTTCGGATCGGTCATCAGACCAACAGTAAAGTTCTTGGAACGTTTTTTGAGTAGCTCATGAACTGTTGACTGACAGGTCAATCCGTGCTTAATGAAGAAGTCATCCGGCGCCAACTCAATGCTGTAAAGCTGGAGCACAAAATCGCCCAATGAATAAAAAATCGGACAATCTTTATACACTTCGATGGGGCGCAGCAAGTGGGGACCGTGGCCCACAACTGCGTGAGCACCGGCATCAATGCAATGACGTGCAAAATCCTGCAGAAAGTCTGAGGGATTTTCCTTAGCATCACCGGAAAGCTGATGAGAGTGAACAGAAATCATGATGTAATCAGCCTGCAGCTGTGCCTCGTAAATAGCTTTATCCACACGGGCAATATCAGCAGGGTTTACTTCCATGATGTATCTTGCTTTTTCTCCCTCAGTAAATTTCAGGGGACCAAACTCTGCCTCGTTGTCAGCAAGGTCAGCATAATAACCTTCTTTACGGACAATCTCACGGGATGCGTTAATGTTGGTTTCTTTGGCAATTCTCTTAATAATTTCAAGGTCTTCCTTCGGCAGTTCTACACGGCTTGAAACTCTGAGGCCGTTAATGCCCGGTCTGCCGGGCACACGGGGGCTCTGTTCCCCTGCCATCATTGGTGCATCAAAGGTAGAGTTAACCGCAATCAGTGCCACGCGGCCGTTCGGGGTCTCTAAATATCTGGGGGCAGATGCCTCTGCCAGATTATGACCTACACCTGCATGCACCAGACCACTTTTGTTAACCGCTTCTAAGGTCTTTTCAAGACCGCCGTAAGAAAAGTCAAGCACATGGTTATTGTTAAAGCTTGTCATATTAAAGCCATAGCCTTTAATATCGTCTAACACTTCCGGATTGGTACGGATGTAGGTACCACCGGAAAACTGAGAAGCACAGGTTTCACCCTCGTGATTCAGGGTTGTTTCCAAGTTAAAGAAACGTGCATCACCCTGACGTATAAAGTCGCCTAATTCCTCAAAGCCCTTGTACTCCGGAAAAATTCTTTGCTGGATAATCATATCCCCTGCTGCTGTAAATTTCATTATTTAATTACCTCCCCTAATGTTGTAGATACCCGAATGGCAACCTCTAAGCCAACGGGAACTGTATTTTTAACTAAATATTCCTGACGTGTATGTGTACCAAAATGGTTATTCACCCCTATGTTTAAAGCAGAGATGCCTAACGATAACGGAATGTTACAATCCGTTGATGAACATTTATAAATAACCGGCATCCCGATTACGTTTTCAATCACCGGTCCGATAACTGCCTTTAATGCCTCAATCTTTTCCGGCTCAATATCGCTGCAGGGACGGTTCCCCACCTGAGTCACATTCACCGTCACGCCTTCGCTTCGTGCCGCCTCAAAAACAGCTTCAAACTTTGCTTTCATCTCAGCCAGACAGTCTTTGTTGTCAGAGCGATATTCGCAAAGCATTTTGGCGTTCTGTGCTATGGTGTTAACCGAGGTGCCACCTGAAATGGTTCCTACATTATAGGTGGTTTTTGTACCCTCTTTTTGGGGAACCGTAAGCTGATAAATGTTTGCAATCATCTCGCCCAAAACGGCATTGGCATTGGGCTTGCCAAAAGCCTGAAAAGAATGGCCGCCCTCTGTGAGAACCTCCACCTCATACCGGTGAGAGCCGGCACAGTCATCGCTTACATATTGCAGGTTGCTGTCAAAACTGATAAACTGTTTAATCCGGCCTTCAAAGTCACGGAAGAGCCGTCTTGTACCTTTTAAGTCGCCCAAACCCTCTTCACAGGAGTTGCATACAAACAAAACGCCCTTTTCCGGCACTAAATTCTTTTCCGCAAAGAACTTTACCATAAACATAAGCACCACCACGCTGATGGTGTCATCACCCACGCCGGGGCAATAAATGTTTTCCTCATCCTCGCTGTAAGGCAGCGGCTCTAAATCAGGAAAAACCGTGTCAGTATGTGCTGCAAACACGGTAAGTTCATCGCTATGTTCACAGTTCAGCGGATAAATGACGTTCAACGCTTCATCAATATAAACGCCCTTTGCGCCTGCTTTTGTCAGCCAGTTCCTGCAATATTCCGCACGCTTATGCTCGTGGTGGGAGGGTGCCGGAATGCCGCACAACTCTTTTAAAACCGCAAACATATCTTTTGTGTTGTCCGCTATGTATTGCTTCAGATCTGCCTCAAAGCTCTTTCTGTCCATCTCACTTCTCCTCTTTCTTAGCATTTAATAAAATGATGCCTGCACAAACAAGCAAAAGGGTCAGCAAAAGATTCATGGTTGAAACCTGACTTTGCTCTTTCAGCATCAGATTTGATAAAATAACACCGAATACCGGAACAGTAAAATGATAAATGGTGACTTTAGAAACAGGGTTTTTAGTAAGCAGAACACCCCACAAGCCAAAAGCAATGGCAGATAAAAAGGCAAGGTAAATTAAAACCCAGATACCCGTCATGCTGCTAAGAGACATAGTTCCGCCAAAAATCAGCCCAACGACAATCAACACCGCTCCACCCAGCATAAACTGATAGCCGCTTAACACTACAGAGTCTTCATACTTTCCGTATCGCTTAATCAATACAGATGCGCTAGCTGCGCTGATGGCAGAGAAAATAACAAAGCCGTCGCCTAAAAAGTTCATAGTAAAATCAAGACCGTTTAAATTGATTAAAATAATGCCGGCAAAGCCTAAAACGCAGGCAAAAACCTTTTTAAAGGTCAGCTTTTCCTGCCGGAAGATGAGGCTTGCAACAAGTAGACAGAAAAAGGCGTTGGAAGCCGAGAGCACCGTGCCCTTAACGCCGGAGGTGTTGGCAAGACCTATGTAGAAAAACGCATACTGCAGAATGGTCTGAAATACGCTCATAATCGCCACGCGACCTAAATTTTCTTTTTTAGGCACCAGCACTTTGCGTCTTGCAATGCTGTAAATTAAAATAGTCAAAAAGCCTGCCAGCAAAAACCGACAGCCTGCAAATAAAAGGGTTGAAGGCACATCCGGCTTTTCGGTCAGCAAAATCAGCCGATAGCCTGTTTTAATAAAGGGTGTAGCACTGCCCCAAAGAGCACAGCAAAGCAGGGCACCAATCGCCACAACAATAGGGTTTTTTAAAAATTTTGTTGTCTTATCCATAATCTCTCTCCAAAAAAAATATCGTCAACTGTAAAAAACCTTATAACACCACTATTATACCCCTTTGCGCCCTGGTTGTAAAGTATTTTGTACATTATATTTCCCATAATTTTAAAACTATATAAAAGTAAATTTTTATATCATATTTTCTATCACAAGCTCACCGCTAAGCAGCCGGTTAACAAGATATCTTAAACACATTTATATAGCTTATTTTGTTAAAAACTGACAGATTTTTTTTATTCATCCGGGGAGTATTGACAGCTATTCTAAAAAAAATTATAATTAAATATGTAGGAGGAATTGTGATGAACTGGAAGCTGCCGCAAGACGTTTTATATATTTTAAATACCTTAACCGAAAACGGATACAAGGCTTTTGCTGTTGGCGGCTGTGTTCGTGACATGTTTTTGGGCAAAACGCCTCAGGACTGGGATATTACCACCTCGGCACAGCCGGAGGATATTATCCGCTGTTTTGACAAAACCGTTCCTACAGGTTTGCAGCATGGCACCGTAACTGTGCTTTGCGGCAAAAACGCTTATGAGGTAACCACCTTTCGGGTAGACGGCGTCTATGAAGACCACCGGAAGCCTGAAACCGTGACCTTTACCGAAGACATACGGGAGGATTTATCTCGTCGTGACTTTACTATGAACGCTATGGCATATCACCCCGATGCCGGCCTCTGTGACCCCTTCGGTGGCAGGGAGGATATTGAAAAGAAACTGATTCGCTGTGTGGGGGACCCCCTCATTCGTTTTGATGAAGATGCCCTCAGAATGCTGCGTGCTGTGCGGTTTTCAGCACAAACCGGCTTTACCATCGACGGCGACATTCTCACCGCCATGGGTGAGCTTGCACCCTTAATTTGCGCCATCAGTGGCGAGCGGGTGCGGGATGAGCTTGTTAAAACGCTGCTGTCTGACAGACCGGCGACTGTGAGAATTCTCCACGAAACCGGCATTTTAAAACACATTCTGCCGGAGCTTGACAGATGCTTTTCTGTGACGCAAAATCACCCCTATCACGTTTACAACGTGGGTGACCACAGCTTGGCGGTTTTAGAAAACGCACCCAAAAAGCTTCCCCTGCGCTTAGCTGCGCTCCTGCACGACATCGGCAAGCCGGACAAAAAAACGACTGACGAGGCAGGCATTGACCACTTTATCGGTCACGGTGAGGTTAGCGAAAGGCTCAGTCGCGATATCTTCACCCGTTTGCGGTTTGATAACAAAACTAAAGATGCGACGCTTCTGCTCATTCGTGAACACGACAGGCGGTTTGCCCTGACAAAAAAAAGCATCCGCCGGGCTATGAGCATTGTGGGTAAAGATGTTTTCCCTGACCTGTTAGCGCTGCAACGGGCAGATAGCCTGGGTCAGAACCCCGACACACAGGCTGAACGTCTGGCAGGCCTTAAAACCGCTATGGAGCTTTACGAAGAAATCTGCGCTGATTCTGACGCTCTGACCATCTCTGACCTTGCCATCGGCGGCACCGATGTAATCGCCCTTGGCTACCGCGGAAAAGAGATTGGCGAAAAGCTGTCACAAGCATTGAATTTAGTGCTTGACGACCCGACATTGAATGATAAAGAAATTCTTTTAAAAAAATTGCAAAATACTGATTGAAATAAAAATTTAGGTGGTATATATAGTATAAGTTTTATCATAGTGTAGCTTTTATAATTGAATATTCGCACCAGTAGACCCAGTTTTCATATTTCTCCGCCGAGCGTCGGCTTCTTCATCAGATTTGGCTATGTAAATTTGCTTGCCGTTTCTTGATAAGTGGCAAGCATGAAATAAAAAATTTGTGCTTTTTTGCATGAGAACATGGAGGGAAATTGAATGAAAGACTATCCGGTAGCAAAACTCAGAAACATTGTGCTTTTAGGGCATGGACGTGCAGGTAAAACTTCACTGGCTGAAGCGTTACTGTTCGCATCCGGTGCCACTGACCGATTGGGAAATATCGCATCCGGTAACACCGTCAGCGATTACGATCCTGAGGAGGTTAAACGTCTTTGCTCCATTAGTGCGTCTACTTTGCCCTTAGAGTGGCGTGAAGTTAAAATTAACTTAATCGACACCCCGGGATATTTTGATTTTGTCGGCGAGCAGATTGAGGCTCTGTCCGCGGCAGATTGTGCTGTGCTGGTTATCAGCGGTAAGTCCGGCGTAAGTGTCGGCGCTGAAAAAGCATGGGCAATGTGTGCAAAAAAAGGCATTCCTATGATGATTTTTATCAATAAATTAGATGATGAAAAATCTGACTATCAAAAGGTTTTAACTGAACTTAAGGATACATTTGGTAAGTGCATCGCACCTTGCCTCGTTCCCATTAAAAACGGTGAAAAGATTGACGGTTTTGTTAACGTTGTTGATATGACGTCAAGACGTTGGGAAGGCGACAAGCGCATTGATGGCCCCGTGCCTGACGGTATGGATGATGAAATCGCACCTGTTCGCGAAATGATTATGGAAGCTGTTGCCGAAACTGACGACGAGCTGATGACAAAATACTTTGACGGTATTGAATTTACGCCGGAAGAAATTTATGACGGCTTAAAATACGGCACCCGTAACCGCCAGATTGTTCCCGTTCTCTGCGGTAGCGCTATTAAAAATCAGGGTACACAGCTACTTATGGATGCCATTATGAAATATACGGCAGGCCCCCACAAGGTAACAAAGTTGGCAGAAGACGCCAGCGGCGAACCTGTTGAAATTGAGTGCGAACCCGATGCTCCCTTAGCTCTCCAGTGCTTTAAGACCATTGCCGACCCCTTTATCGGCAGACTGTCTTTTGTGCGTGTATACCGCGGTACATTAAAGAAAGATACAACTGTATATAATGTAAATAAAAAGGCTGAAGAAAAAATCGGCCGTATCTATATGATGCGGGGCAAAAAGCAGATTGAGGTTGATAAGCTCATTGCCGGTGACATCGGCGCCATTCCCAAGCTGACCATCACCGCAACAGGCGACTCGCTGTGCGATAAGGCTAATCAGGTTATGTTTGAAGCTTTAGAGTTCCCCGAACCTGTTGCCAGCATGGCAATTATGCCCAAGGCAAAAGGCGATGAAGAAAAAATCAGCGCAAGCCTTGCAAAAATGATGGAAGAAGATAAGACCATCAGCTTAAAACACAATACCGAAACCAAAGAGCAAATCCTCTCCGGTGTTGGTGAACAGCATATTGAAGTTATCATCAGCAAATTAAAAGCAAAATACAACATTGATGTTGATTTAAAAGAGCCAAAAGTGCCTTACCGTGAAACCATCCGCAAGGCTGTTAAGGCAGAAGGCAAACATAAAAAACAGTCCGGCGGTCATGGTCAGTACGGTCACGTTTGGATTGAGTTTGAACCCACCGATTCTTTAGAGCTTGTTTTTGAAGAAAAGGTCTTCGGCGGGGCTGTTCCCAAAAACTTCTTCCCTGCTGTTGAAAAAGGATTGAAAGAAAGTATGGCGCACGGTGTTCTGGCCGGCTACCCTGTTGTTGGTTTAAAAGCCACACTGTATGACGGCTCTTACCACAGCGTTGACTCTTCTGAAATGGCATTTAAAATGGCGGCAAACCTCGCTTATAAAGCAGGTTTAGCACAGGCATCTCCCGTTCTGCTCGAGCCCATCGGCGCGCTGACAGTTAACCTGCCCAATGCCGATATGGGTGACGTAATGGGTGACATTAACAAGCGCCGCGGCAGAGTGCTCGGCAGCGAACCCCAGTCTGACGGCACGGTTACCATCACAGCAGATGTGCCCATGGCAGAAATGGCGAAGTTCTCAACTGATCTGCGCTCTATCACTCAGGGTCGCGGCAGTTATTCCTTGGTTTTCCGTGCTTATGAACAGGCGCCGGAGCATGTTGCTAAAAAGATTATGGAAGAAAGCGCAAAAGAAAAAGAATAATATAAGTAGCAGAAACCCACGTCCGCAGCTGTTCTGCTGCGGAAGTGGGTTTTAATTTTCTCAGATTGGAGTTTTTCCCTTGTTCAAAATTCACACAACCGAAAACAAAGCCCGACTGGGCATCTTCTCCACCGTTCACGGCGACATACAGACCCCTGTTTTTATGAACGTGGCAACTGCCGCCGCCATAAAGGGAGGCTTAGCAGCTGAAGATTTAAAAAACATCGGCTGTCAGGTAGCATTGTCTAATACCTACCACCTGCACCTCAGACCCGGGGATGAAGTTGTCCGCACTATGGGCGGCTTACATAAGTTTATGAACTGGGACAGACCCATTCTCACCGACAGCGGTGGGTTTCAGGTCTTTTCGCTGACGGCAATTAACAAGGTAAAAGAAGAAGGGGTTACCTTTGCCTCTCACATTGACGGCCGCCGTATCTTTATGGGGCCGGAGGAAAGTATGACCATTCAGTCAAACCTTGGTTCTACCATTGCTATGGCGTTTGACGAGTGCATCAATTCAAAAAAAGACCATAAAACCGCGGTTGAAAGTGCCGAGCGCACTTATCGTTGGCTTGAGCGATGCAAGATAAAAATGGATGAACTGAATCGCACCCCCGGCACCGTGAACCCCAACCAGCTTTTATTTGGTATTAACCAAGGTGGCATTTATGATGACATCCGTATTGACCACATGAAAAAAATTGCCAAGCTCGACCTGCCGGGTTATGCCATCGGCGGCCTTGCCGTGGGTGAAACACACGAAGAAATGTACCACGTTTTAGATATGGTTGTGCCCTATGCACCCGAGGACAAGCCCCGATACCTGATGGGCGTCGGCACCCCTGCCAACATCATCGAAGGTGTTGCCCGTGGTATTGACTTTTTTGACTGTGTGCTGCCGGCACGAAATGCCCGCCACGGTCATCTTTGCACCAAAAACGGCGTGATTAACATTAACAACAAAAAATACGAAACTGATCCCCTGCCCATCGACCCTGAATGCGATTGCCCCGTCTGTCAAAATTACAGCCGGGCATACATCCGCCACCTGCTGAAAGCTGGTGAAATGCTGGGCATGCGCCTTGGGGTTATGCATAATCTGTATTTCTACAACAACCTGATGAAGGAAATCCGTGAGGCTTTAGCTGACGGGCGGTTTGAAGCATATCGTGCTGAAAATGTTGAGCGGGTTGCAAGAAGAATATAATGGTGGTGATACGATGGCAAGCTGTGAAACCTGTGCCAATTATCAATATGATGAATTGTGTGATTGCTATTTTTGCACAATCAATTTAGACGAGGATGAAATGATGCGGTTTTTAACCGGCAACAGCTCTGACTGCGCCTATTGGCGCAACGGCGACGACTATGCCGTTGTCAGAAAACAAAACTAGCCGAGGTATGTGCTATGAAAAAGAAAAAGGGGTGGCTTGCCTGTGTGCTGTTTTTGCTTGGTGCGCTGGCAACTTTAATGTCCAAAAAGGACAAGCACAAAAAACAAACTGTTTACAAATTCAGCTTTCACCTGCAGGATAAAGACACCGACACGCAGGTGCTTTTGGCAGAGGATGCCTCTTCCAAAATTACCAACCTGCTGAAAGATGCCGGTTGCGTATCTGCTGAATACCTGTCCTATGCTGTGGAAAACGGCAAACGTACAGACAGCCGTGATACCTTGGTGTTCGCCGTCATTCTGCCACCGGATAAAAAGGCAAGAGAGATTGTAGACTCTGTTAAAAATGAGCTGAACCTGGCTCACGCTTGGTACATAAAAGAAGAACATTCATATACTGAACTAAAAAAGGCAGTTGCTATATAAGCAACTGCCTTTTTATTTTTTATTCAAAATTCCGTTTTAAAAATTCTGCTACCGTTCCGTCATACTCAGCTTCTAACATATAGTAAAAACCAAGCTGGTTGCCGGCCAAGTAGTTGATATAGGTCTTACCGTTCCAATCACACATATCAATGTCTGAGTTATTTGACAAAAAGCCGGTGCCGGTGATTTGTTCTTTGAGTTCATCACTTAAATCGGCATGTGCGTTGGGAGAAATCAGTCTGTCCTCTTCGCTGGGCATTAAGAGGGGATTATAAAGCCCATCCTCCCAAGTGATGAAGTCCTTGGTGCGGAACAGATAGTTTGTGTATCTGAGGCAAGGAAGTTCCTGCAGGGTGATAACATAAAAATATCCGTCAGAATACCGCATCCACGGCGCACCGTTATAACGGTCTTTAAACATCATAGCGCGCGTAGGGTCTAAAAGGGTCCACTCCTTCATGTCAGGGGAGGTTGCAAAGAAGAAAGTATAAGGAAAATCACCAACATACTCTTTGGGCTCATCCGCCTCCAGCAAAAGAGCATAGCCTTCTGGGCTCTTAGTGAGAGCGGTGTTAAAAATCTTCCAGCCCGGCCAGTTAATTAACACCCGGGATTCCCAGTTAATCAAATCGTGGCTCTCATAAATATAAATGGTGTCCCAAGTGGTTAAATCAACACCCAAAACATAGGCTGTGTCTTCTTCAATATAGGCAGAATGGAAATAAGTATCCTCTGCAAAATAGGAAATAAATTCACCGGTTTCTACGTCACGGATAGCCGCAGAACATTGACCATTTGCTTTATCCAAGCCATTTGTACTGTCAACAAGCTCAAGGCGCATAAGTCTGCCATTCCACACAAAGGGCGTCATTTCGCCGTTGCCGCAAACAGCACCCAGCTTTTTGATTTTCGGAAAGCCGTTTATCATTTTTGTATTGGCATCATAAATAATTTCAGGCATTTGTATCTTCCTTTCCCATAGAAATATCTAAGGTCTATGACACCATTATAGTGTTAAAAAAGTATTTTTTCAAGGGAGAAAATACATTTTTTTGCAAAATTTATCTTAAAGTATAGGTTCTACTTTCTATCAATTTTTTTATACCGAAAATACAAATAAAAATATGCTTTGCGTAAGCAAAGCTACTTTTTCTCTTCTCTATTCCCTCTTATCTATTATCTGGAAACGACAGTTTTTAGTGAAGAGTGAAAAGAGAAAAGTAAAGAGTTAAGAGCACAAAAAGAAACGACAATCTTCTTACGAAAATTGTCGTTTCTTTTTGGAAGTATCGAACCGTAAGGTTATTTTCAATAACTAACCTATTTTATATCCTTTGGAAACAAGCTTCATAATGGCGTCCATACCAATTTCACGGTTTTCAAAGAATACTTGCTTTGCATTTGGGGATTCTTTTATGGTTATAGTCTTTTTAGTTTCATTAATCCAGGCAGACCATACTTTATTTTGCTGTTCATCATTCATCAATCATTACCACCTGTGGAGGATATGACATTTTCTGTTCCTCACTCCACTGCCATTGCGGAACAAATTCGTCGGTTGTGCCTCTAACAATATATTTTCCATCATTTGACCTGAACTCAAATTTATTGTCAGGTAAAAGGGTAAGAATTGCGTCAAAGGAATCTATTCGCACATTTTGATTTTCTAAAAAGAAATGTCCCGAAAATGTGTTCTCGTCAATAACCGTAATATGGCTATTTTCTTCCCGTGTAATGTCATAGTTTTCCATCCATAAACCGTTTTCATCATTGTAATCATCAAATCCAAATCGTAACAAAGCATATTCATCCTGAATATTATATTGAAAATAATTGTCCTTATTTGTTCGTCTAATAACATTTCCGTTTAGTTTTGCTTCGGTCGGAAACATTCCTATCATTTTCGTGTCTGCTTTTTTTGCAATTTCTCTGTTTTGTGCACTCAAAGTGCTATATTCATCATGACTATCTGATCCATATCCAAAGAAATTTAGTCTGAATTTAGCTTGATTTATTTTTATTATGGTTTCCCCAAAATGTACAATTCCTTCACCTGATGGCAGAGGTAAATATGTCATATATCCTTTTTCATTATCGTAGATGGTTTCACCATCTATTTTTAATGTAAAAAGACCCTCAATATCACTACCTTTGCTGTATATGCGAGTTACTTTGTTTAGAGTGAGTTCTGCGGTTCCTCTGTCATCGGTATTGTTGAAATCTATATAATTAAATTTTGCACTAAACTCAGTTCTGTAACCCGTTTTACTAAGCGAAACATCTGCATAATCACAAGAATACCCATACACTAAAGCCAGTCCTTCATCAACAACACTTTTTTCTCTTGGCAGATTATCGATCTGAATGTCGTCAACATAAAATCTGCTTTCCATGCTGTCAAAACCATATTTAATGAGAGGAGTAAATGTGTGTGTCATTTCATCAATTTCTGCGCCTGTTCTTTCTATTTCCTCATAATTACTCAGCAATTTAATATATTCATAAGGAACATAAGTAACTCCATTTTCGAGATATGGAGCATTAGCTAAAGTGTATTTGTTACCATCAATGATAACATCTTTGCTTCCAATGGTGCAACTCGTGGACCATACAAGCTTCCCAGGAATAGTAATTTTTTGGCTATCTTCAACCTTGTTTTCCTCTCCGTAAGGTAATGTCACAGGCAATGCAGTTCTTGTTTTCGACCAAATATCGACACTAACTGTACCATTTTCATATTTGATTTTATCATTTTCAACATCAGAATTATTAAGAAACTCTCTCCACGGCAAATAATACACACCATCTTTTTCAGTTGGGACAAAACCATTATAATTTCCTTTTCCGAAGTTAGCAATGTAAACATAATCATCTTTCAACAAAGAGGAAACAAGCGGAGCAACTTCGTTTGCAAGTACCACGCTTCCACAGGTGAGTGCTAACATGAGTATCGTACATAATACTGTTCTCAATGCGCTAAATCTTTTCTTTTTCATAATCATCTCGAACCTCCTTTTAAGTTGTTTTTTGTTTTTAACCATATTGCTTGACAGAGCAGGTGAAGACTGACATACCATAGAAAGTATCATTGTGCTATACTGCTTCTTATCAGTCATATCCATCTCTTTTGTTACTTGTTCATCGCAAGCATATTCGCACGCTTCGCCGATTAAATTCACCATAAAATATGTAATCGGATTAAACCAACAAATTGAATTGACAATTACTGCAAAGAGCTTAAACCAACTGTCGTGATGCTTGTAATGTACCATTTCGTGCTTGATTGCAAGGTTGTAATCATCCTCATTCATTTCAATCTCAGGGATCGCAAGTGTGGGCTTAAAAAATCCAAACACAAGAGGAGAAGTTATCAATGGACTTTTAATAACCTCAACACCATCTATAACTTCGTGTGCTTCAAATCCACAGATTTTCTTTTTGAATCTGAAATATGAAATGAAGTATCTGCACATTGAAATTATAAAACCTAAAAGCCAAACTGCAAGCAGTATTTCCTGCATTGTTATTGGGTTTGAACGCCTTACCATATTTGAAGCTTGTGGCAAAACATTATGCTGTACTGCTTTTGGATCCTCTTGTGGTGTATTCTGTGTCGGCGCAACATCGGTGTTGGGTTCCGGAACTGTGGCTTCAAATTCAGTTACATTTATCGGTTGATTTACAGGAACTTTAGGAAGTGATATATCCCCGATATTCATTGGTAGAATAAACACAAGCATTGCAATTAAGCTTATGTAATATAATGCCTTGCCCCCTAAAAGTGATAGTATTTTGTTTTTGAATATCAACAATGCAGAACAAACAATAGAGCCTGCAAGGGTTGATATTATTATTGACTCTAACATTATTCATCACCCTTTTCCTCTATAAACCTTTTGAGTTCATCAATATCTTCTTTTGTAAAGTTTTCATCACGGAACAAAGCTGAAATAAGACTCTTTGCACTGCCACGATGAATCGACCTTACAAATTCCTTTGTTTGCATTGCTTGATATTCCTGCTCCGATATAATCGCTTCATATTCGTGAACATGGCTTCGGCCAATCTTTTCTGATTTTAAGCAGCCTTTGTCAATAAGTCTGCCGGCAAGAGTAGAAATAGTCGTAAGCTTTTTATCAGGCATCTTCTCGGCAAGTTCACTTGTCGTTACCTTATCATTTTTATCCCAGATTATTCTCATAATCTCCATTTCTGTTTCTGATATTTTCATAGTAGTTTCCTCCTTCGTTTCTACAAGTTGTTTTTATTATACAGTATGTAGAAGCGATTGTCAATAGTTTTGCAACAAAAACATAAAATTTATCATTTTTAGCGAAGTGAAAACAGTGAAAAGATAAGAGTACAAAAAGAAACGACAATTTCCTGTCGAAAATTGTCGTTTCTTTTTGGCACGCCCGATAGGAGTCGAACCTACGCTCCCGGCTCCGGAGGCCGGTGCTCTATCCACTGAGCTACGGGCGCATATAAAGGGGATTACGCATCCCCTTGTTTTTGTTTTTCAGTAATCTTATAAGATAAAGTCATCAGGCTGTCACTTAAGTGAACGTTTTCTACCGCCACATCCTCAGGCACAGCAATGTCGGTATAAGAAAAGTTCCATAACCCCTTAATGCCCAAGGCGACAAGCCGCGGAACAACCTCTATAATGGCTGACTTTGGCAGTGCCAGAATCGCAATGTTCACCTGATGGGTATTGCAAAACTCTTCAAGCTCTTCCATAGGCAGAACCGGCAGGTCATTGATGACCTTTCCGGCAAGCTCAGGCTTTTTATCAAAAATCCCCACCAATTCAAAGCCACGTTTTGCAAAATTGGTATGATTTGCAAGGGCATGGCCCAAGTGACCGGCACCGATAATAATGGTTTTGTATCCATGGGATAAGCCTAAAATATTGGCAATTTCGCGGTGCAGCTTCTCTACGTTATAGCCGTATCCCTGCTGACCAAAGCCGCCAAAACAGTTAAAATCCTGACGAATCTGAGAAGCGGTTACGCCCATACGCTTGCTGAGCTCACCTGATGAAATTCTGGTAATGCCTTTGCGAAGCAGCTCACCCAAATACCGATAGTATCGGGGCAGACGCTTAACAACGACTAAAGGTACTTCCCTTTTTTCCTGAATCATCTATTTACTTCCTTCATTGAAGCTACTACTTATAAAGAAGCAATAGTCTCCATAACATAATCGGCAAATTCCTCGCCGGTAGCACCGGTATCGCGACCGGTAATGACAAGCTTCTTTTCCTCATACATGCAGATATCAAGTGCTCTTTCAAGTTTATCAGCAAGCTCGTTGTAACCAATATGGTTTAAAAGCATAACAGCTGCACGGATGATGCTGCAAGGATCAGCATATTTGTCACGGCCCTCTGTCACCATACGGGGCGCAGAGCCGTGGATTGCTTCAAACATGGCATAGCGCTTACCCATGTTAGAGCTGCCGGCAGTACCGACGCCGCCCTGAAATTCAGCCGCTTCATCAGTTAAAATATCACCGTACAGGTTAGGCAGAACCAGAACCTGGAACTGTGTTCTTCTCTTTTCATCCACCAGTTTTGCGGTCATAATATCAATATACCAGTCATCCAACTCGATGCCGGGATATTCTTCAGCAACCTTCTTGCAAATGCTTAAAAACTTACCGTCTGTGGTCTTGATAACGTTTGCCTTGGTAACAGCTGTTACGCGGGTTTTGCCGTTTTTCTTAGCAAAGTCAAAAGCTGCACGAACAATTCTTTCAGTGCCCTCTGTGGTGGTTACGGTAAAGTCAATGGCTAAATCGTCATTCACATGGATACCTTCACTACCCAGCGCATAGCCACCTTCTGTGTTTTCACGGAAGAAGGTCCAGTCAATGCCCTGCTCTGCTACCTTAACCGGGCGCACGTTGGCAAACAGGTCAAGCTCTTTACGCATAGCAACGTTAGCGCTTTCAATGTTGGGCCAGGGGTCGCCGGCACGGGGTGTGGTTGTGGGGCCTTTTAAGATAACGTGGCAAGCCTTTAATTCAGCAAGTACGTCATCGGGAATAGCTTTGTTTGCTTTAACACGGTTTTCAATGGTCAAACCGTCAATCACACGGAACTCAACCTTACCCTTTTTCACTTCGTCAGCAAGCAGAGTCTCTAAAATGCGGTGAGCCGCTTTTGTAATAGCAGGACCAATGCCGTCACCACCGCAAACGCCGATGATGATGGTGTCAAGCTTAGAATAATCAATAAAGTCCTTGTCCGCTTTCATTCTTTCCACACGGGCAAGCTGTTTTTCTAAAATTGCTGCAAACTTTTCAGTTGCTGCGCTGATGTAATCTGACATAATTCAGGTCTCCTAATTACTGATTTTGCATCTTGATGTAGTTGATCAAACCACCTGCATAAAGCATCTCTTTCTGGCGGTCAGACGCAACTAAAATTGTAACATAACTGCTACCCTTTGTCAAGTTTTTGACTATAATTTCTTCCCCTGCGCGGATCTGATCCGGTGCGGTTTCAATAACCAGTTCATCGCCCATAGAAACGTCGTCATAGTCCGCTTCATTTTTAAATACCAAGGGCAGAATACCTGAGTTAATCAGGTTTGCCATATGAATTCTTGCAAAAGATTTTGCAATAACACCCTTAATACCTAAATAAAGAGGTGCCAAAGCTGCATGCTCACGGGAAGAACCCTGACCGTAGTTAGCGCCGCCGATGATAAAGCCACCGCCGTTTTCCTTAGCACGAGCAGGGAACTCAGGGTCACAGGGGGTTAAGCAGAATTCTGCCAGATGCGGAATGTTGGAACGGAAGGGCAGAAGTTTTGCGTTAGAAGGCATAATATGGTCAGTGGTAATGTTATCTTCAACCTTGATTAAGGTCTTACCGGTAACGGTATCGGGCATAGCGGTATTTAAGGGGAAGGGCTTAATGTTCGGGCCTCTTACAACCTCTACCGAAGATCCATCCTCAGCAGGAGCCACCACCATGTTGTCATTTGCCAAAAATTCTGAGGGCATGGTAACGGTGGGTGCTTCGCCTAACTCTCTGGGGTCTGTCAGCACGCCGGTGATGGCACTGGCTGCAGCCACCTCAGGGCTAACCAAATAAACCTGAGCAGAAACAGTACCGCTTCTGCCGTAGAAGTTACGGTTAAAGGTACGGAGGGAAACAGCATCTGTCTTAGGTGACTGACCCATACCGATACAGGGACCGCAGGCAGACTCTAAAATTCTGGCACCGGCGGCAACCATATCAGCAAGAGCGCCGTTTTGCGCCAGCATTGTCAGAACCTGCTTAGAACCGGGAGCAATAACCAAGCTCACATCAGGATGAACAGTTTTACCCTTTAAAATCTGGGCAACCTTCATCATATCGGCATAGGATGAGTTGGTGCAGCTACCGATGGCAACCTGATCAACCTTAATCTTGCCGATTTTGCCAACCTCTAAAACGTTATCCGGGCTGTGGGGCATTGCTGCCAAAGGCTCAATATCAGATAAGTTAATGGTAATTTCTTCATCATATACGCAATCAGCATCGGGCGCAAGCTCTACCCAATCGTTTTCTCTGCCCTGTGCCTTTAAGAAAGCAAGGGTTGCTTCATCACTGGGGAAGATTGAGGTGGTTGCACCCAGTTCAGCACCCATGTTGGTGATGGTTGCACGTTCAGGAACGGACAGGGTTTTAACGCCTTCGCCGGTGTATTCTAAAATTTTGCCTACGCCGCCTTTAACAGAAAGCTCACGCAGAACTGTTAAAATAACATCTTTAGCAGTCACCCAGGGGCGCAGTTTGCCGATGAGCTTAACATTTAAAATTTTCGGCATAGAGATGTAATACGCACCGCCGCCCATGGCAACAGCAACGTCTAAGCCGCCGGCACCGATTGCCAGCATACCAAGGCCACCGCCGGTGGGTGTGTGGCTGTCAGAGCCAAGCAGAGTCATACCGGGAATGCCGAAGCGCTCCAGCTGAACCTGATGGCAGATACCGTTACCGGGACGGGAGAAATAAATACCGTGCTTATTGGTAACAGTCTGAATATATTTATGGTCGTCAGCATTTTCAAAGCCGGACTGAATGGTATTGTGGTCAATGTATGCCACAGACCGTTTGGTTTTAACACGGTCAATGCCCATTGCCTCAAACTGCAGATATGCCATAGTACCGGTTGAGTCCTGCGTTAAGGTCTGGTCGATGCGAATAGAAATTTCTTCGCCAACCTTCATTTCGCCGGTGACTAAATGCTCTTTAATAATTTTTTGTGCAAGTGTGTAACCCATAATACGCCTCCTGTAAATCCTAAAAAAAGTCTATCAGAAATAGTATACCGCATTTTGCACTTATTGTCAACTAAACGGCAGTAAAAACAGCTATTTCTGCCTTGAAAAATAAAGGTTTCTATTGAATTTTACAAGATTTTGTGGTATATTTGTATGTGGCACATATATTTGACTTTTCGTTTCACTCGGAGGTGCGTATTCTTGAATAAAATTGATATTTTAGGCGTATTGGTGGACCATGTGGATATGGCAGGTGCTCTTGCCCGTTTGCAAGGTTTTTTAAATGAAGATACCGCTCACGCTGTTTTTACACCCAATTCTGAAATTATTATGGTAGCTCACAAAGACCCGGAATTTTGTAAAACCCTAAATAGTGGTGACCTGATTGTGGCAGATGGCATTGGGGTTGTGTATGCTTCAAAAATTTTAAAAGCACCTCTGCCCGAGCGTGTTGCAGGATTTGATTTATCCTCAAAGCTCATCGAATCAGTCAAAGACGGCAGCCGCAGCTTATATTTCTTCGGTGGCAAGCCGGGTGTTGCTGAGCTTGCCATTCAAAATCTAAAAGAACAATACCCCGATCTTTGCGTCTGCGGTTTTTCTGACGGATATTTTGATGAAGCTAAAGAAAAGCAAATTATTGAAGATATCAAAACCAAAAAGCCGGACATTTTATTTGTATGCTTAGGCGCACCCAAGCAGGAAAAATGGATAGCAGACCATAAGGACGAGCTGGGCGCCAAACTGCTTTTAGGCGTTGGCGGCAGCTTGGATGTTTGGGCAGGCACCGTAGAGCGGGCACCTGAAAAATATCAGAAAGCCGGACTTGAGTGGTTTTACCGCCTGATGAAGCAACCTTCAAGATTTTTCAGAATGCTCTCACTGCCCAAATTTGGATTAACTGTTTTGTTTAAAGGCAAACGTGTGAAGAAAGGAGACCGGGTATGAGCGAATTTAAATCAGGCTTCGTCGCCATTTGCGGCAGACCGAATGTGGGAAAATCGACTCTGTTAAATCGTATTATCGGGCAAAAAATTGCCATTATCTCTGATAAGCCCCAAACCACCCGTAACAATATTTTAGGGGTGTATCATAAAGAGGATATGCAAATTGTGTTTGTGGATACTCCCGGTATTCACCGCCCCTTTACAAAGCTTGGCGAAACCATGATGAAATCTGCCGGCAGCGCCATGCGTGATGCAGATGTGGTTTTATTTTTAGTTGAACCCACCGATAAACCCGGCAAAATTGAACTGCAGATTATGGAGGATTTGAAAAAATCTGACATCCCCGTGATTTTGGTTATCAATAAAATTGATAAGGTTAAAAAAGATTCGTTACTGCCGGTCATTGCTGCATACCAGTCACATTTTGATTTTGCCTCTGTCTTTATGATTTCTGCCCGTCAGGATGACGGTGTGGAGGCGCTGCTTGCTGAACTTAGCACTTTCATCCCCGAAGGACCTATGTTCTTCCCCGAAGATGCTGTCACAGACCAACCTGAGCGACAGCTTGTGGCAGAGCTTGTCCGCGAAAAGCTTTTATATCTTTTAGAGCAGGAAATTCCCCACGGTATTGCCATTGAGGTTTTTCAGATGAAAGAAAAAGAAAAGCTCTATGACATTGAGGTCAACATCTACTGCGAAAAGCAAAGCCACAAAGGCATCATCATCGGTAAAGGCGGCTCTGTTTTAAAAGAAGCAGGCTCACTTGCCCGTGCCGATATTGAAAAAATGCTTGATAAAAAAGTGCTGTTAAAGCTTTGGGTAAAGGTAAAAGACGACTGGCGCAACCGTGAAGCCGCCTTGCGAAACTTTGGTTATACCGGCGAATAATCAAGCAAAAATTTTAGCAAAATTTTTATGGTATATTCCCCTTGTTCTCTGTCAAAATAGTAGTAAATTAATTTACAAGGGGGCAAAATTATGCTCGAAAATTTTGCATGGGATATCTTTACAAAAACCGGCAGCATTGACGGCTATTTATTATATAAGCAAACTGTGAATTTAAAAGAAAACAGTGGTGAGTATGGAACTTTTAAAGACGACCGGAGTGGTAATCAGACAGACCAAGGTCAAAGACAATGATTTGATTATTACCATTTTTACAAAAGATTTCGGTGTGATTCGTGCATCTGCCCGTGGTGCCAGAGGTTTTAAAAATCAACGGGCAGCCGGCACGTCACTCTTTGCCTACAGCGAATTTGTGCTCATGCCCGGCAAAGAGCTGTATCGGGTTCAAAGCTGTGATTTGATTGAAAGCTTTTATAGCTTAACCTCTAACATTGAACGCCTTGCCTTTGCCACCTATATCGCTGACCTGACGGGCTACACCATTCAGGAGGAAGAGGGAACAGAACAGCTTTTGTCTCTGTTTTTAAACACCTTTTATCTGTTTGCCAAATGGGGTGGCGAGCTAAGAGCTGTCAAATGCGTGTATGAGTTAAAGCTGTTAGACTATTTAGGCTTTTCCCCTTATTTGGGTGGTTGTACAAGCTGCGGAAGCGGTGATACCGCATATTTTTCACCTCAAGAGGGCGGACTTTTATGCGAGGAGTGCCACGGTGCACAGCATCAAAAAATCTCCACCGCCTGCAAAAACGCCATGATTTATATTTTAGAATCTGACGATAAAAAGGCCTTTGCCTTCAGGCTGTCACCTGAGGTGCTTTATGAGCTGGAATATCACGTTGGCAGTTTGCTATCATCGTGCATTGACCATAACTTTTATTCACTTGACTATTTAAAAACTGTTTTGGGAAGTTAAACACCCTGAAAGGATTAACAATATGGAACTAAGCAAAATTTTAAAAGAAGTGCAAAAACCGGCACGGTACATCGGCACAGAATATAACAGCGTACATAAAAACCTTTCTGATGTTTACATCCGCTTTGCGTTTTGTTTTCCGGATGTGTATGAGGTGGGTATGTCCCATTTGGGCATTAAAATTCTGTACCATCTTTTAAATAACGAGCCGGATATTTACTGCGAGCGTGTGTTTGCACCCTGGACGGATATGGAAGAGAAAATGCGGGAAAATCATATTCCTCTCTTTTCTTTAGAAACAAGAACAAACGTGGCTGATTTTGACATTGTGGGCTTTACCCTGCAGTATGAAATGAGCTATTCTAATATTATCAATATGCTTGACCTTGCCGGCATTCCGGCACTCTCAGCTGACCGCGGTGAGGATATGCCCTTTGTCTATGCAGGCGGTCCTTGCGCTTACAATCCGGAGCCACTTGCCGACGTGATGGACTTTTTTATGATTGGCGAAAGCGAAGAGCAGATGATTGAGGTTATGAACGCCTATCGCGCATGGAAACAATCCGGCGCGCCTAAGATTAAGTTCTTGGAATCTCTTTTATCTATCCGTGGCATTTATGTCCCCCGTTTTTATGATGTGACTTACAATGAAGATGGCACAATTTGCGAAATGAAGCCTAACCACCCCGACGCACCGGCTCGGGTGAAAAAGCAAATTGTCCGTGATATGGATGCCTGCTTCTATCCCGAAACCATGATTGTGCCCTATATGGAAATTATCCACGACCGTATTACACTAGAGCTGTTTCGCGGTTGTATTCGTGGTTGCCGTTTCTGTCAGGCGGGTATGATTTACCGCCCTGTCCGCACCCGCAGCCCCAAGCGGCTCTTAGAACTTGCGGAAAAGCTGATTGACTCTACAGGCTATGAAGAAATTTCTATGTCAAGCCTTTCCACCAGCGATTATCCTGAGCTTCAGGAATTAACTGAAGGGCTGCTTGACTTAACAGTTCAGAAAAAAATCAACCTGAGCCTACCCTCTCTGCGTATTGATAATTTCTCTTTAGAGTTAATGCAAAAGGTG
Source organism: Oscillospiraceae bacterium (assembly GCA_015068905.1). Lineage (GTDB taxonomy): Bacteria > Bacillota > Clostridia > UBA1381 > UBA9506 > UMGS755. The sequence continues at coordinate 30,713 of SVJQ01000002.1, forward strand.
CAAAAAGTCCGCAAAAGCGGTCTTACCTTTGCGCCGGAGGCCGGCTCACAACGCCTGCGTGATGTGATTAACAAAGGCGTTAATGAAGAAGATTTAATCCGCTCGGTATCTTTAGCTTTTGCCGGCGGTTACAGCGGTGTTAAGCTGTACTTTATGATTGGTCTGCCTACTGAAACAGATGATGATGTAAAGCAAATTGCCCACCTTGCCCACAAGGTTGTGCAGGCATACCGTGACACCCCGAAGGAACAAAGAAACAAAGGTCTCAGGGTCACCGTTTCTGCTTCCTCCTTTGTTCCCAAGCCTTTCACGCCCTTCCAGTGGACACCTCAGAACGATATTGAAACCCTGCGTGATAAGCAGCACTTAATTAAAGATGAAATCCACGATAAAGCAATCAGTTATAACTATCACGAGGCAAAGCTCAGCGTGCTCGAAGGCGTATTCGCCCGTGGTGACCGTCGTTTGACCAAGGTGCTCCTGCGTGCACAAAAGCTCGGCGTGCGTTTTGACGCGTGGCAGGAATGCTTCCAGTATGACCTTTGGATGGAGGCATTTAAGCTTGAGGGCGTTGACCCTGATTTTTATAACCGCCGCGAGCGCAATTATGACGAAGTGCTCCCCTGGGACGTCATCGACCCGGGTGTAACAAAAGAATTTTTAATTCGCGAAAATGAAAAAGCAAAACGGGGCGAAGTGACAAAAAACTGTCGCGAGACTTGCTCCGGTTGTGGTATCAAACAATTTGAGGAGGGTGATTTCTGTGATTAAATACCGTTTTGGCTACGCCAAATACGGCGAAGCAAAATATGTATCCCATCTGGATTTAATCCGGCTTTTCTCCCGTTCCTTTAAACGGGCGCACATTCCCCTGACATACTCCGAGGGCTTTAACCCCCACCCCAAGCTTGCCATCGGGTTGCCCCTGTCTGTAGGTGTGACCAGCGAATGCGAGTATATGGATGCCGAAGTTGACCGCGAGCTGAAAAAAGAAGATATCGATGCTTTAAACAAGGCACTTCCCATGGGCTTACATATTAACGGGCTTGCAGAAAGAATTCCGGGTATGAAAAAGCTGTCGGATATCCGCTATGCTGAATATCGGGTGACAGTTGTGGGGAGTTCTGTTGATTCAGAAAAGGTTGCCGCATTTATGGCGCGCCAATCTGTTATGATTGAAAAGAAGACCAAGCGCAAAACCGAAGAGGCTGACATTCTGCCTGATATTCACTCTCTGACCGTTTCCGGCATCACCGATGACGGTGTTATGCTTTCAATGGTGCTCTCTGCCGGACCGTCTGCTAATTTAAAACCGGATCTGGTACTCTCTGCAATGGAAAAATATATTGACGGTTTTGCTGTTACCGATTACGATGTACACCGCGCAAAAATTTTATCTGATGCAGGACTGCCTTTGCTGTAAGAAATTTATATCAAAAAGTCACAGAATTTATAATATTCTGTGACTTTTTTAGATTTTTAAACTAAAAAATGTAAAAATAATTGGATTTTTATAACTTTTCTATTGACATATTTGAACTTTTGTCGTATAATGAACCTACCAACAAAAAACGGGGGGTTTTAAAATGTACAAAGAATATGACAACAAATTAGCTATGAAGCTTAAAATGCTTCGGCTAGATGCCGGCCTTTCTCAGGAAGAGTTTGCCGCAAAGATGGGCATTTCACGAAGCTGCGTTGCAAACTATGAAACAGGAAAGCGGTTCCCAAGCATCAATATGATTAAAAAAATTGCCGAAATCTACGGCATTATGACCGATGTCTTAATCGGAAACAATCTCTGTTCCGGGTACCGTATGTGTGAAAGTGACCCGGAGGACTATGACAGAAAAAGAAGAAAGATATTGCAAGACCACGGCAACACCTTAGATATCTCTCACCTGCCAACAGAATATAAAATCAGCATGATTGAATATTATAACTACATTCAGTCAAAACAAAGGAAAAGTCAGATTTCCGAAAACTGAAAAAGGCTGTTTTAAGATGCGTTTACCATCTTAAAACAGCCTTTTTCTATTTCATTTTGTGCACTCTGTGCATTGTGCTACATCCCAGGGATGGACGCAAAACAGTGCAGATTGGATAAACTGAGCCCGACGCTGTACACAGGTACAGCAAGTGGTGAAGTTTATTCAAAGCGCAAAGCATAAAAAAAGAAATTCGCTTTCGCGAATTTCCTCTTTTAATATGACTTTAATTCTATTATAAATATTTCTTTTCCTCAGCACATTTCTTGCTTTGTGCACTCTGTGCATTGTGCTACATCCCAGGGATGGACGCAAAACAGTGCAGATTGGATAAACTGAGCCCGACGCTGTACACAGGTACAGCAAGTGGTGAAGTTTATTCAAAGCACAAAGCATAAAAAAAGAAATTCGCTTTCGCGAATTTCCTCTTTTAATACGACTTTTATTCCGTTATAAACATTTCTTTTCCTCAGCACATTTCTTGCTTTGTGCGCTCTCTGCATTTTGCTACATCCCAGGGATGGACGCAAAACAGTACAGATTGGATAAACTGAACCCGACGCTGTACACAGGTACAGCAAGTGGTGAAGTTTATTCAAAGCGCAAAGCATAAAAAAAGAAATTCGCTTTCGCGAATTTCCTCTTTTAATATGACTTTAATTCTATTATAAATATTTCTTTTCCTCAGCACATTTCTTGCTTTGTGCGCTCTGTGCATTTTGCTACATCCTGGGGATGGACGCAAAACAGTGCAGATTGGATAAACTGAACCCGACGCTGTACACAGGGTACAGCAAGTGGTGAAGTTTATTCAAAGCACAAAGCATAAAAAAGAAATTCGCTTTCGCGAATTTCCTCTTTTAATGCTACTTTAATTCTATTATAAATACATTTTTCCCTCAGCACATCTCTTGCTTTGTGCGCTCTGTGCATTTTGCTACATCCCTTCTACTTTTGTGCGTAAAATGCCTTGTAGCCCTTGTATGCCATATAAATATCGTACTTTGAAGCAATCTCAAAGGGTGCGTGCATGGAAAGCAGAGGCACACCGCAGTCTACCACTTCCATATCAAGGTTTGCCACATATTGTGCAATGGTGCCGCCACCGCCAAGGTCAACCTTGCCAAGTTCAGCACTCTGCCAGCATACATCCCCTTCATCAAAGCAACGGCGGATGATGCCCATGAACTCTGCATTGGCATCTGAGGTACCTGCCTTACCGCGGGAGCCGGTGTATTTCACAAGCACAACGCCACGACCCATGTAAGATGCGTTCATTTTGTCGTGCACCTCGGGGAAGTTGGGGTCAACACCTGCACAAACGTCAGACGATAAGCACATAGAATTTCTGAAAGTGCGCTTAAGCATCAGTTCATTATAAGTGCCGGTGGTTTTTTCAATTAAAAGCGCCACCGCATATTCAAAGAAAGCAGAGCGCATACCGGTAGAACCCATGCTGCCGATTTCTTCTTTATCGGTCAACAGGCAAACGGCTGTTTTTGTCGGATTTTCTGTTTCGAACATTGCCATCAGCGAGGTGTAAACGCACACTCTGTCATCGTGACCATAAGCACCAATCATACTTCTGTCAAAACCAACATCGGTTGCATTAAATGCCGGAACAGCCTCAAGCTCAGCTGATAAAAAGTCTTCTTCACAGATGTCATATTTCTCAGCAAGCAGCTTTAAGAGCGCTTCTTTTTCCGCATCCTTTTCGCTCTCCTCATCAGGCAGACTACCCGCTAAAATATTAAGCCCCTCGCCGGTAATAATTTCAGTCGCCTTTTTCTGCATCTGGTCTGTTGCTAAATGGGGCAGCAGGTCAGTGATGCATAAAACCGGGTCGCCCGGCTCATCGCCTAAGCTGATTTCAACCTTCTCTCCATTTGCTTTCAGCACAACACCGTGAAGTGCCAGAGGGATAGCAGTCCACTGATACTTTTTAATACCGCCATAATAATGGGTCTTAAACATAGCAAGACCGCTGTCAGAATAAACAGGATTCTGCTTCAAGTCAATACGGGGGCAGTCGATGTGTGAAATAACAAAAGAGATACCCTTTTCCACATCCTCCTGACCGATGATAGCCAAAAACAGATTTTTATCACGGTTAACAATATAAACCTTGTCGCCGGCTTTTAAACTCTTTTTTTCCTCAAGGTTCTCAAAGCCCTGCGCCTTTGCCATCTCTAAGGCAACGCTGCAGGCTAAGCGCTCGGTTTTGCCCTTATCTAAATATGTTTTATAGCCCTCTGAAAAACTGTAAATTTGTGCTTTCTGCTCCGGGCTTACGGTCTTCCAACCATTTTCCTTCTGAAACATAATGATCCTCCTAAAACAGTAATGTCATAAAATCTTCATTGGTAACGCCGGCAATATACTCAGAAATATTCACGCCGGAAAGTGCCTCTGAGATGGCTTCTGCTTCATGGCGTACACCCATAAGCTTTTGCTCTAAGGCAGCCACCGGCAGCTTTGAAAAGAAATCGCCATATATCTTAACAGCCTTGATTTCTGAAGTTCCGGCAATATCTAAGTAAACCTCAACGCTCCCTGCAGGGAACCGCTTTGTGCGCATCAGCTCATACTTGGGTGAATACCCAAAGTTCCACTCCCATGTGGCATATTTTTCATCCCTTAGCTTTTGGATTTCCGCCTCGTGCTGCATAATATCATAGTATCTGCAATCAGGGATGTTTTTAACCATATAGTCTGCAAACTTCTCAACAAAATTCTCTACAGACATGGGGCTTTTCAGATGAGAGCTGATGTTGGTCACCCGACTTCTGACTGATTTAATGCCCTTTGACTTAATCTTATCCTCTGACACCTTAAGGGCCTCAGAAAGTCTGTCACCGGATGCGTTAAATAAAAGCGTGCCATGGTGCATAACCCTGCCCCTGTGCATATACTGGGCGTTGCCGGAGATTTTTTTGCCGTCAACCAAAATATCGTTACGGCCACTTAAGGTAGCGGTAACGCCAAGGGTTTGTAAAAAGCCAATAACCGGCTCACAAAACCGCTTATAGTTGCTGAAATCATCGCCGGAATTGACAACAAACGTGAAGTTAACGTTGCCCATATCGTGAAAGACAGCACCGCCGCCGGACATACGCCGAACCACCTGGATGCCGTGTTCTTTCACATATTCATAGTGAATTTCAGACAAGGTGTTCTGATTTCTGCCCACAACAATGGTGTTATGGTTGCGCCAGATCATAAACACCTCTTCTGAAAGGTTCTGCACCAGATATTCCTCTGCCGCCATATTAAAATAGGGGTCCGTATTCTCATTAAAAACAAACAGCATAGGTCTCAGCCCTTTCCGCCCCAAACCTTGTCAAAAAACTTTTTCTGTTTGGTGTGGTTATTGCTCTTTAAACCGCCTTCAAATTCTCGCAAAATATCCTTTTGCTTCTGTGACAGATGGGTGGGCGTTTCCACAACCACCTTCACATACTGGTCACCTCTGCCGTTTCTGCGGAGCATGGGGATACCTTTACCCTTTAAGCGGAAGACAGTACCCGTTTGTGTACCCTCGGGAATGGTGTACTTTACCTTGCCGTCTAAGGTGGGAACTTCAAGCTCTGCACCAAGAGCCGCCTGCACAAAGGTGATAGGCACTTCGCTCATAACATCATAGTTATTACGCACAAAAACCTCATGGGGCTGAACAGAAACCACTACATATAAATTACCAATCGGTGCACCCTTATCGCCTACATTACCCTGACCGGCAAGCGAAATACTTTGGCCGTGGTCAATACCGGCAGGAATGTTCACCTTAATGGTTCTTGACTTACGAACCTTACCCTTGCCCTTACAGGTATCGCAGGGGTCTTTCACAATCTTACCCTTACCGCCACAGGTAGGACAAGTTGTAACAGTAGACATATTGCCCAAAATTGTCCGCTGAGTGCTGCGAACCTGACCACTGCCGCCGCAAGTACCGCAGGTTGCCACCTCGCTACCGGACTTGGCACCTGAACCATCACACTCGGAGCAGAATTCTGTTCTGTAAATATGAATTTCTTTTTCACAACCAAATGCCGCTTCTTCAAAGGTAACGCTGACGCTGGTTTCTAAGTTAGAACCGGGCTTGGGTGCATTTCTTCTTGCGCCGCCTCTGCCACCAAAGCCACCGCCAAAGAAGCCTTCAAAAATATCGCCAAAGTCAAAGCCGCCGTCAAAACCGCCAAAGCCGCCACCACCAGCTCCAAAGTTCGGGTCTACTCCCGCGTGACCAAACTGGTCATAACGCTGTTTTTTATCCGGATCAGACAGCACCTCATAGGCTTCGCCCGCCTCTTTAAATTTAGCTTCTGCCTCCTGATTGTCAGGATTTAGGTCGGGATGGTACTTTTTCGCAAGCTTGCGGTATGCTTTTTTTATTTCATCTGCGCTGGCGCCTTTGCTCACGCCTAAGACTTCATAATAATCTCTTTTTTCTGCCATAGATTTTTAACCTCACAAAATAGTCGGTAATCCTAAGCTCAAGAAAGCCGAACCCAAAAGCGTTCGACTCTCTTTGCTTATTTGCTATTTAACTATATTAGTCAACAACCTCATAATCTGTGTCAACCACGTTGTCATCACCAGCAGGCGGGGTCTGACCGCCGGCAGCTTCAGCACCCGGTGCTGCGCCTTGCGGATTTGCAGCCTGATAAATCTTAGCGCTGACTTCATAGAACTTAGCAGACAATGCCTCAGAAGCTTTTTTAATCATTTCTGTATCATTGCCCTTTAAAGCTTCTTTTACCTTTTCAATTTCAGCTTCGATTGCCGCTTTATCAGCTGCTTCAATCTTATCGCCTAAATCCTTAATAGATTTTTCACTCTGATATACCAAAGAGTCAGCATTGTTGCGAACATCAATTTCTTCTTTCTTTTTCTTATCTTCAGCCGCAAACTGCTCTGCTTCTTTAACGGCCTTATCAATCTCATCGTCAGAGAGATTGGTGCTTGCAGTAATGGTAATTTCCTGCTCGTTGCCGGTGCCTAAGTCTTTTGCAGAAACATGAACGATACCGTTTGCGTCAATGTCAAAGGTAACTTCAATCTGAGGCACGCCACGGGGAGCAGACGGAATGTTATCCAAGTGGAACTTACCTAAGGTCTTATTGTAAGCCGCCATCTCACGTTCACCCTGCAGAACGTGAACCTCAACGCTGGTCTGACCGTCTGCTGCGGTGGAGAAAATCTGAGATTTCTTGGTGGGAATGGTGGTGTTACGTTCAATCAGCTTGGTAAACACGCCGCCTAAGGTTTCAAGACCCAGAGAAAGGGGTGTTACGTCGAGCAATACGATGCCGCTAACGTCACCGGATAAAACCGCACCCTGAATGGAAGCACCAACTGCCACACATTCGTCGGGGTTAATGCCCTTGTGGGGCTCTTTGCCGGTAATTTTCTTAACAGCTTCCTGAACAGCAGGGATTCTGGAAGAACCACCGACTAACAGAACCTTATCAATTTCGTTTGCAGAAAGGCCAGCATCACGCAGAGCATTTCTGGTGGGTTCCATAGTTGCTTCAACCAGGTCGCTGGTCAGTTCATCAAATTTTGCACGAGTTAAGGTAACGTCTAAGTGCTTCGGACCGGATGCATCAGCTGTAATAAAGGGCAGGTTGATGTTGGTGGTCATAACACCGGAAAGTTCAATTTTAGCTTTTTCAGCAGCTTCTTTTAAACGCTGCAGAGCCATTTTGTCAGCCTTTAAGTCAATGCCGTTTTCCTTTTTGAACTCATCAGCTAAATAATCGATAACTCTCTGGTCAAAGTCGTCACCGCCTAGACGGTTGTTACCGCTGGTTGCCAGAACTTCAAAAATACCGTCGCCCAGTTCCAGAATAGATACGTCAAAGGTACCGCCACCTAAGTCGTAAACCATAATCTTCTGGTCACTTTCCTTATCCATGCCGTAAGCCAGAGCTGCAGCTGTCGGCTCGTTGATAATTCTCTGCACTTCAAGACCTGCAATTTTACCAGCGTCTTTCGTTGCCTGTCTCTGAGAGTCGTTAAAGTAAGCCGGAACGGTGATAACTGCGTGAGATACGGGCTCGCCTAAGTATGCTTCAGCATCGGCTTTTAATTTCTGCAGAATCATTGCAGAAATTTCCTGCGGAGAATATGACTTACCGTCAATATCTACCTTTTTGTTTGAACCCATATCGCGCTTAATAGAGCTGATGGTGCGGTCGGGGTTTGTGATAGCCTGACGCTTTGCAACCTGACCAACCAGACGCTCGCCATCTTTTGAAAATGCTACAACAGACGGGGTGGTTCTGCTGCCTTCGGCGTTGGGGATAACGGTGGGTTCGCCGCCTTCAATAACAGATACACAAGAGTTTGTTGTACCTAAGTCAATACCAATAATTTTTGCCATGATCATTACCTCCTGATATTAAAACAATGATTATATATTTTTTAAGAGTGCTTTTGCACTTAGTTAGCCACTTTAACCATAGAATAACGAATGACTTTGTCTTTTAACATATAGCCCTTCTGGAATTGCTCTACGATAACATTTTCGCCCTGCTCTTCGTCTTCAATGTGCATCACCGCACTGTGAAGGTTGGGGTCAAACTGCGCACCAACAGCTTCTATCTCACTGACGCCCATTTTTTCTAAGGTCTCAAGGAGCTGCTTGACTATCATCTCGATGCCGTCCTTAAAGGGAGATGATTCTTCTGTTGCCAGTGCACGCTCTAAGTTATCTAAAACAGGGAGCAGCTTTGAAACTGTATCAGCCTGAGCGTTTACATACGTTTCATCTTTTTCCTTCTGCGTCCGGCGTTTGTAATTTTCATATTCTGCCAAAGTCCGAAGATGCTTATCATACAGCTCATCATACTGTTTTTTTAAGCCGTCAGCCTCTGCTTCGCTTGCTTCATCAGTCGCTTCCGCTTCAGCGGTTTCTTCAGCCGTTTCTTCTATCATTTCTTCCTTTTCTAGGGTTTCCTTTTCTTTCTTCACGCCTTGATTCATTCCTTTCACTGTCAATCGTCAATGTAAAACTCGTATAAGATTCGGTTCAATAGTGCCGACACTCTTTGAAGCTTTGCAATGGTACTGGGATAATCCATACGAGTGGGGCCAATGATGCCCACCTTGCCCATAACCTTATCACCTACATAATAATTGGCTGTAATAAGGCTGGACTTTTGCATAACATCCGGCTCGTTTTCTTTACCGATGCGAACGGTAATGCCGCCTGTGCCGTCGGTTGCATCAGCTGATGCGTCCGACTGCAAAAGTTTGACTACTGAATTTTTATCGCCCAAAAACTCTAAAAATTCTTTCGCCTGCCGCACATCGCTGTACTCGGGGTACGCCAGCATATTGGTGGCACCGCTTGTGTAAATCTCGGTTTCGGCACGAACATCGTCAATGATGTCTGCTATAAAATCTAAAACGGGGAATAACAATTCAAAATGGGCTTGCATTGCCCGACGGATTTCGCTGATTTTTGCTGCCGTAATTTCATCCAGCGTCAAACCCGAAAGCTTTTCGCGAAGCAGTGCTGAAAAGTTATGAACAAACTCGGTATCAGCACCTGCCGGCAGCAGCACACGTTTGTGCTTCATAACGCCTTCGCCCGTTACCAAAATAATAAGGGCAGATGATGCATCAATGGGAACCAGTTCAACTGTTTTAATGGCGCCCCGCTTCATCTCCGGCGTGGTGAGCACAGCGGTGTAATTGGTCATCTGAGATAAAACCTCAGCGGCACGCTTGATAATTTTATCAATCTGCCCCATCTGAAGCTCAATAACGTTTCCTAAGCTTTCTAAATCGCTGACCGTTATTTCCTGTCGGTTCATAAGCGAATCCACATACAATCGATAGCCTTTATCTGACGGGATTCTGCCTGCTGAGGTGTGAGGCTGCTCTAAGTAGCCCATTTCCTCAAGGTCTGCCATTTCATTACGAATGGTGGCGCTGGAAAGACCAATGTCTAAGTTCTTTGCAATATGACGGGAACCGATAGGCTCAGCACTTTTAATATATTCATTTATAATAGAATGAAGAATTTTTTGCTTTCTTTCATTCAAATCCATAACTTCCACCCCGTTGTTAGCACTCTGTCTCGTTGAGTGCTAATAATAAGATAGCACTTTTTTTTATAATTGTCAAGTCTTTATTTATGAATTTTTTATGACCATTAAAATTATCCTTTTTTCGCCGTGGCAAATTCAGACACTAAAAGACTGATTAAAATATTGTTGTCCATTGAGTTTGATTTGATAAAACCGTCTGTTTCAGCCACGCGGCGGGATAACTCTCTTAACTCCTCTATGGAATATTTTGCACTGTCACGCATAAATTTAGTCGCTTGGAAGGGACTAATTTTCAATTTAGACATAATTTGGCTTTTGTCACACCGGCTATCAACTAAAACCTTTGTTTGCAAAAGTTTGTCTACATTATATATAATTGCCGCCAGAATCTGTACCGCCTCGGTTTTTAAAACAAACAAATCCTCTAAAAGCTTTAATGCTTCCTCCGGTTTGCGGGCAAGCATTGCCGCCACCATATCAAAAACCTTGCCTTCAACTGTCGGCATAACCAGTGTATCAATATCAGAACGGGTAATCTGCTTTCTTTCGCCTGCATAGGCAACAAGCTTTTCTGCCTCGCGGCGCACCGCCATCATACCCTCAGCCGTTATTTCATTTAAGTAACGTGCATCGGCAGGGGATATTTCCTTCTCAAATACTCCAAAAAGCCGTGAGGTCCACCGAACCATTTCTTCTTCGGTCATATAGGCAAATTCCACACACGCGCCGATTTTATCTACCTGTTTTAAGAGGGCACTGCGCTTGTCTATCTCTGTTTCATCAAAAATAATTGCCACATACTCCGGCAAATCCTGCAGGCGCTTTGCCCAATAGTCACGGTATTCGGCTTTTGCCCCTGTGCGTCCATCCGGCTTAAAGATAAGGGAATCATTAAAAATTAAAAGCTTTTTCTCCGCCATCACCGGCAAACCCTCAATGGCGTCATCCACATCGCGGATGGAATAGTCTTTGCCGTTGTAAATGCTAACGTTCAACTCTTCCATCATATCCGGCGATAAAAGCTCTACAAGCTGTTTTTTATAATGGGCTTTTAAAAAGGCCTCTTCGCCCCACAAAAGAAAAACCCCCGGAGACGGCACTTGCCCTTTTATAATCTGTTTTAATTCATCAATTTTCATCACGGTGTTTTTCCTCCCTTTTTGATTGACTGCACTTCTCTTTTATTTAAAACAAAGGTAACATCCAAATCCTCATCTGCACGAAAAACCGTAGCATCGTATTCTGCCAGCCGGCCTAAAACCGCATCCGACGGATGCCCGAAATGATTTTTGCCACAAGGAATGTAAACATACTGCGGCGCTACTCTATCCAAAAATACCTCACTCGTTGAATTCCCCGAGCCGTGATGCCCTGCCTTTAGTATAGTAGCAGACAGCTTCTGAGGATATTTTTCAACAAGATAAGCTTCTCCGCTTTCCCCTAAATCTCCGGTAAATAAAATAGTGTTATTGCCGTAGCGAAGCCTAAAAACCAAAGATAAATCATTTTCATCCTCAGCAACAAAAAGCCAGTCATCATCCGGCATAAGTACCTCTAAAAGCCCGTCTTTCCCCAAAAGTTTTGCATCTCCTGATGAAAGTTCTTCCACACAGGCACCTCTGGCTTTTGCCAGCTCTACAAAATCTGCACCTTCAGGGTTATCGCTAAAGCCTGCCGGAATCAATAAATTTTCAATCGGCATTTCCGCTATGACCGTTTTCAATCCCCCGATGTGGTCACCGTGGGGATGGCTGGCAATTACATACGTCAGCTTTCTGACACCCTCTTTTTGCAGGTAAGGTATCACCACTTCTTCCCCCACGTCATAATCCGTATCATATTCTGCCCCGCCACCGTCTACGAGCGCCGTAACACCGCCTGGCAGTTGTATCAAGGCGCAATCCCCTTGCCCCACATTGATAAAGGTTACCTGCGCTTTAGGGAAGCCTATCTGCACCACCAGCATACAAATCACTAAAACCGGCACGCAAAGGCCTGTCACCATCATCTGCCGATACCGCTTTGTAAGAAAACCGTGAAGGGCAACGAGCAACAGCCCGTAAACGTAAAACCCGAATGGGCTGAACGCTCCAAGGGTGACAACACCAAAATCCAGCTTGCCAAAAGTGCTGACAATCAGCAGAAAGAATTTAACAAAGGGATATACAAAGCCGGCAACCGGCAAGCTTATCCAAGGATGCAAAAGACCTAAAAAGCCAATTAGCAGTCCACCGACCAGTAACACAGACAAAACAGGTGCCGCCAATACATTGGTAATAAAACACCATAAAGAAACATAACCGAACAGCACAGAAAGAATCGGCAACAAAAACAGCTGGGCACTAAAGGTAACACAAACGGTTGCAACAATCGCCCGTAAGCCCTTTGCCCAGATACTCTTTTTTCTATCTAAACGAAGCCACACAAACAATCGTTTCTGCAAAGGCCCGGCAAACAGCAAAATGCCCAAGGTTGCACCAAAGGACAAAATGAATCCAATGTCAAAAACTGAGAAGGGGTTACACACCGCTATGATGCCTGCCGAAAGCCCTAACGATGTCAAAGAATCCTCCTTACGGTAAAACAAATAGGCGATTAGAGCTAAAACACTCATAATGCTCGCCCGCACCACCGATGGCGAAGCACCGGTAAAGAGCATAAATAACAAAATAACCCCGCAAATGGGAATAAAAAACTTGTATTTATTTCTTTTTAATAAGGAAAGCAAAATATAAATAGCCGATATAAAGGTTGTCACATGCATGCCGGACACTGCCGTCATGTGGGACAGACCGCTGACTTTCAAGTTCTCATATAATTCGTCAGACATGGTGCTTTTATCGCCCAGCGCCACAGCCCGTAAAATAGCTGCCCCATCTTTTGGCATAACAGCGCTGATTGCCTCACCGCATTTGCGGTTTAAACGATACAACTTTTCGCCTAAAGTAAGGGAGAACGTTCCGGTTTTTGTGAGCGTGCCCCGTTCCACTCTGCCTGTAAAAAATATTTCCTTTGACTCAAGGTACAGCTTAAAGTCAAAGCCACCGCTGTTTTGGTTACTATTGGGAACAGACAAAAGACAAACAGCCGAAAAGCTATCACCAAAAGAAAGTTTTTGCTCCCCCGCCGGCACCGAAAGGCGCACCCGTTCTGAAAGGTCAACCTCATCCTGCAAAAACGAAAGATGATTCACCCGCGCAATAACAGTCTGCTTGCCGCCTTCCTTCACCTGCAGTTCTTCAATTATATCACCACACAAGGTTACATATTCCCCTGCATAGGCGTGCATAGGTCGTTTTTCTACCTGCTGTGCGCCGTGTAAAAGCAGTGCACCAAATAAAAAGAAAAGCACCATAAAAAGGTATGGCAAGACAGGTTTTTTGAAGCAGGCCAGAACCAAAAGAACAAAGGAAAAAAGCCCTAAATACAAAACGGAAATCAAGTCCGGGACGAAATACGCAGCATAGATGCCGGCAAGAAAAGCCGCCATACAGAAAAACAAGGTGCGCTTCATGCCCCAAACTCCTTTCCGTTCTGTTTTGCCTAGTCAAACAAGCTGGTTTGGTTAGTTTCGGCAATATTTTTTAAAACATTATATTCTTTAAGCTTGTCAACAATAGAGTTACCGATTTTCGCCCGCTTCTTTAAATCTTCAATCGAAATAAAGGGTCCCTCTTCACGAGCCTGACAAATGGCTTCTGCCACAGCATCTGACACGCCGGCGATGGTGTTTAAGGGTGGACGGATAGCACCGTTTTCCTCCACAAACTTCGTTTGATGAGAAACATATAAGTCAATGGGCAAAAAGTCAATGCCACGGGCATACATTTCGTTACACACTTCTAGTATCGTCAGTACGTTTTTCTCTTTTTGTGTGGCAGCGTTATTTCCCTCTATCTCGCGCATTGCTGCCATAACACGTTCTTTGCCGCCAAGCATACGTTCAGCGTCAAAGTCTGTCGCACGAACGGTGTAATAAGCAATGTAAAAGGAAATGGGATAATGCACTTTAAAATAAGCGATTCTAAAGCCCATGGTAACATACGCCGCAGCGTGGGCTTTGGGGAACATATACTTAATCTTTTTGCAGGACATAATGTACCATTCCGGCACCTTTTTCTCCCTCATCAGTTCCTCGTCTTCAGGGGCTAAGCCCTTACCCTTACGCACCTTTTCCATAATTTTAAAGGAGGTCAGGGGTGGCAGATCGTGCTGCAGGAGATATAACATAATGTCGTCACGGGTACAGATAACCTCCGGCAGGGTTGCCGTGCCTGCACGAACTAAATCCTGAGCGTTGTTGGTCCAAACATCCGTACCGTGGGAAAGACCTGAAATACGCATCAATTCACTAAAGGTGGTGGGCTTGGTATCGAGCAGCATCTGCCGTACAAAACGGGTACCGAATTCCGGCACCGCAAAGGTGCCTACCTCGCTGCCGATATCCTCCGGCGTTACGCCTAACGCTTCTGTTCCGGTGAAAAGACTCATGGTGGGCTTATCATCAAGGGGAATCGTTCTTGCATTCAAGCCGGTTAAGTCCTCCAGCATACGAATCATAGTCGGGTCATCGTGACCCAGAATATCAAGCTTTAAAAGACGGCCGCTGATGGAATGATAGTCAAAGTGGGTGGTAATAACACCACTTTCTTCCTTATCTGCCGGATGCTGAATGGGGGTAAATTCATACACCTCATTGGCACGGGGCACAATCATAACGCCGCCGGGATGCTGACCCGTGGTACGTTTAACTCCCTCAAGTCCCAGCGAAATCCGCTTCATCTGTGCTTTTGTCAGGCTATTACCGGTTTCCTCGGCATATTTTTTAATATAACCCATGGCGGTATTCTCCGCAAAGGTACCAATCGTACCGGCACGGAACACGTTGCCTTCACCAAACAGCTCTTCCGTATATTTATGGGCATGGCTCTGATATTCGCCGGAGAAGTTTAAGTCAATATCCGGTTCCTTGTCGCCATCAAAACCGAGGAAGGTTTCAAAAGGAATATCATAACCATCTTTTTTATAGGTAGCACCGCAAACGGGGCAAACCGCATCCGGCATATCGGCGCCCATGCTATAGGTGCCGTCAGTTTTAAATTCCACATGCTTACATTCAGGGCACCGGTAATGCGGCGGCAGAGAATTAATCTCTGTAATACCCGATAAAAAGGCAATAAAGGATGAACCAACCGACCCACGGGAGCCAACTAAGTACCCGTCAGATAAGGACTTGGTTACCAGCTTCTGGGCAATCATATACATAACCGAAAAGCCGTATTTAATAATGGGCACAAGCTCTTTTTCCATACGCTGCTCTACCATTTCAGGTAGGTTTTCACCGTATAACTCGTGCGCCTTGTTATAAGACAACTCTTTGAGTTCTTCTGTCGCACCGGGCATTTCCGGCGGATAGGTTTCCTTTGGAATAGGGAGCACATCCCCGATTTGATCTGCAATCATGTTGGGGTTTTCCACCACAAGCTTATAGGCTACATCCTCAGGCAGATAGGAGTATTCACTCAGCATTTCATCTGTGGTGCGAAGGTAAAGGGGTGGCTGATGCTCGCAATCATCATAGCCCTGCCCTGCCTGCAGCACACGGCGGTAAATTTCATCCTCAGGATCCAGAAAGTGAACATCACAAGCTGCAACAACGGGCTTTTCAAGGGCATCACCCAATGCCACAATGGCACGGTTCATTTCTTTTAATTCTTCTTTGCCTTCAACCATATGGTTCCGCACCATAAATTCATTGTTGCCTAAAGGCTGAATTTCCAAATAGTCATAAAAAGAGGCAATCTCTTTTAATTTTTCTTCCGTCGCACCGCGAAGCATTTTATCATAAAGCTCACCGGCTTCACAGGCGCTGCCCACCAAAAGCCCCTCGCGGTGCTCTGTGAGCATAGCTTTTGAAATGCGCGGATGTTTAAAATAATTATCAATATGAGCTTTTGAAACCAACTTATAAAGGTTTTTGAGCCCTACCATATCCTTAACTAAAATAACTGCATGATGAGTATCAATGTACCGCTTGTTGTTATCGGTATCACCCAATTTTTCATTAACCTCTGTCACATTTTTGATGTCTAAACCCTGCATCAGCTCAATAAAATGTAAAAAGATACGGGCGGTAACTTCAGCATCGTTAATGGCACGGTGATGCCCCGAAAATGCAAAGCCCAAATGCTTTGCCACCTGATTTAAGCGGTGCTTTTTAAGGGCAGTCAACAAACGGCGGCTGAGCATGAGCGTGTCCATATAACAAAAATCAAAAGAAATCGACAGCTCTTCTGCCTTTTTGCGGATATAGCCAACATCAAAATTTGCATTGTGGGCAACCAGAACAGCGCCCTTACAAAATTCTAAAAATGCCGGCAGAACTTCATCAATCTTCTTTGCATCTGCCACCATATCATTTGAAATATTTGTCAGTTCTGTAATGTGATAGGGGATGGGTGTTTCCGGCTTGACAAACTCAGAAAACTGTTCCACCACTCTACCGTCTGCAATTTTAACACCGGCAATTTCAATAATCTCCCCAAAACGGGCACAAAGTGACGTGGTTTCAATATCAAACACAACAAACTCGCCGGATAAGGGCATGTCCTTGGCCTCATACACATACTGAGGCGCTTCATCCTCTAAGTATGCCTCCATGCCGTAAATGACTTTAATGCCGTGCTTCTGTCCGGCATCATAAGCCTCAGGATATGCCTGCACAACACCGTGGTCGGTAATGGCAATGGCTTTATGCCCCCACGCTGCCGCCCGGGCAATAAGCTGTGAAGGCTTGACGATAGCATCCATGGCAGACATAGATGTATGAGCGTGGAGCTCTACTCTTTTTTCCTCTGCGTTATCCGGCCGGATAGATATTTTTGCTTTCATCATATCTCGGATAACAATGACAACCTCTTTGGCATAGGTATCATACTGCGCCGTGCCGGAAACACGGACAGCGCCCAGCTTTTTAAGGCCACCCTTTAAGGGTTCAAACTGCGCTTCAGTTAAAAAGGCTTTACAAATAATACAGCTTTTACGGTCTGCTACATACAGTTCAAGCAAGGTTTTGCCGTTTCTGAGTTCACGGGTTTCGTGAGCAATCACCGTGCCCTCTACAATGACCTTGCCACTGTAATCGTCAATTTCTGAAATGGGTGTCAGCTCGCCACCAAAGGGCTTGCCCAAAAGGACATCCTCAGGGGTCTCCGGCTTTTCCCGTTTTTCCACAGGTTTCGGTTTTGCAGCCTCGGCTGCCGCAGCAGCTTCCCCTGCCTCACGGACAAGCTTTGCGTGCTCTGATTCCAGCTTTTCAAAAACCTTCTCCGGTGAGACTTTTTCGTTTTTAAATATAGCCTGAACCGGCGACAGATAAACCTTAGCAAGTTGTTTTTCCACAAGTTGCAAAACGCCGTTATCAATTAAGGTTTGTTCCCCACCAAACTGCAGACAAATGACAAACTGCCCCTCTTCTAAAACGGCGTGGCTATTCAGTAAAATGCCACGGGCAGCAGGCAGTTTTTTTAAAATCTCGTTGTGAATATTCTCATAAACCGCCGCCACTGTTTCTTCTGTCAAAATCGGTTTTGTATATGTAAAATCCAATATAACATCTTTTAACTGAAAATGATCCTTAATCCGCTTAGTAAGCTTGTCTAACAGGGTATGATGAACAAAGGTCTCACTTTCTAAACCTAAGTGGACCTTACGTTCTTTTTTAAATATCTGAAAACGGGTGAGATTGATACCGGACAATTCTGCCGCCAACGCCTCCCCGGCTAAAGTTTCAATTAACTCAAACATAAAAACCTTCCTACTTATAAATTAAAGAGCGCCCATTTTGTCAAGCTCTTCAAAAAGAACATCTACAATCTCACTCTCCGGCACCCGACGGATAACTTCACCATTCCGGAATAAAAGACCTTCACCTTTTGCTCCGGTAATGCCGATGTCAGCATCACGCGCTTCACCGGGGCCATTGACAACACAGCCCATAACCGCAATTTTAACCGGCTTTTTCACCTCAGAAAGCCGCTCTGAAACACGGTTTGCAATGTCAATCAAATTCACACTGCACCGCGCACAGGTCGGGCAGGAAACCAACTTCGCCGCATCCTGTCTGAGTTCTAAGGCAGCCAAAATCTCTTTCGCTGCACGGATTTCTTCCACCGGGTCAGCCGTCAGAGATACACGGATGGTATCACCAATGCCCTGTGACAAAAGTGCACCAATACCCACTGCAGACTTCACTGTGCCGCCATAGGCCGTTCCGGCTTCTGTCACACCCAGATGCAGGGGATAATCTGTTTGTGCCGCAATCAAACGATAGGTTTCAAGCATCATAGGTACAGAGGATGCCTTTAAAGAAACAGCCACATCGTGAAAATCACAGGCTTCTAAAATACGGATATGACTCATAGCATCCTCAGCCAAAGCCTCAGGACAGGCACCGCCATAAGTCTTTAAAACCTTTTGAGAAATAGAACCGGCGTTCACACCCACACGAATGGGAATGTGGTTCGCCTTTGCCTTATCAATGACCTTTAAAACCCGCTCTTCGCTGCCGATATTACCGGGATTTAAACGAATTTTATCAATGCCGGCATCAATAGCACCCAAAGCAAGCTTATAATCAAACTGAATATCTGCAACCAAAGGGACAGACACTTCTTTTTTAAGCTTCTCTACCACTTTTAAGCTGTCGTCATCAATCACCGCAAGGCGCACAATATCACAGCCGGCGTCAGACAGGGCACGGGTCTGCCGAAGTGCCGCCTCAAAATCACCATTCGGTGAACAAAGCATAGACTGAATGGATATGGGATAATCACTGCCGATACCCACACCGCCGACCTTAATTTGTCTGGTTTTTCTGCGCTCCATTTGCAACACCCTTTTCTGATTTTCTGATAAATCGTAATACTTTCTTTAATTATATCACACCGGTGATAAATGGGCAAATAAAAAAACAGCACATCATTATTTACACCTTTTTGGTTGTATTTAAAATTTTTTACATTTTTCTATTGACACCGTACATTTGTTCTGTTAAAATGAAAATACGAACATTAGTTCTATGAACATTTGTTCTGGAAGGAGTTGTTACTTATGCTAATCAGAAAAAGAAGAAGAATCTCTTATGCAAACCGTGCAAAGCAGCAGAGAATGAAGTTATATATTATCTTGGCAGCCCTTGCTATCCTGTTCACCTGCTCAATCGCGCCTCTTGCCGATACCGGTGTACACGAGGTAACCATTACCGCAGACGCAGGCGATACATTGTGGAGTATTTGCGAGCCCTATTGCCCCGAGGGCATGGATGTAAGATTATTCATTGACAAGGTGAAATACGAAAACGGCATCACAAATTCCTGCCTTGAAATCGGACAGGAAATTGTCGTTCCCTTAGACTAATGTTGTATATTCCCCGCCCCACCTGCATATAATTTTGATGTATATGCCGCTTTAAAATGGCAGTAAGAAGGGGTGTTCGAATGGGAAATACATTTAAAGTTGTCAACGCAAGAAACATAATCCGTTTTGTCATTTTGGTTTTAATTCCTCTTGCCGTCGGTGCTCTTGCCGGATTTTTAACACAAAACAGTCGGGAATTTTATGCTGCCCTGCAAAAACCGTTTTTATCACCACCGGGTTTTCTTTTCCCCATTATCTGGACTGTTCTGTATATTTTAATCGGCATCGCAAGCTACCTTGTCTATAAACAGGGTGTTTCAAAACCCTATGTCCGTGATGCACTTAAATTTTACGCCATCTCTCTGCTATTCAGCTTTATCTGGCCTTTGGTGTTCTTTCGTTTTCAGTTTTTGTTCGGTGCTTTCTGGGTGCTGCTTCTGTTGTGGCTCTTTACCGGCATTGCCGCTGCCAAATTCTATCGCATCAACCATTGGGCCGGTTACCTGATGCTACCCTATTGGTTGTGGATCACCTTTGCAGGATATCTGAATTTAGCCGTTTGGCTCTTAAATCGCTAACTGTCTTTTGAGATTTTGCCGGAAGCTGCTTCGTTACACAAAAGCGAGCAGCTTCCTTTTTTTGTTTTTCTGCCTAAAACAGGCGGAAAATGTAATAAAATAGCTTTACAAATACCATATTTCCATTTATAATAAATAGTGGGGGTGTATTGCATTATGCAAAAAATCAGAGACTTTATACAGCTACATAAAAGACCGTTTATGATAAGCACCATTGCACTTGCAGCGGCGTTAGCCCTCGGTATTACTATCGCTTGCATAACCTCATCAACGCTTTCTTATGATAAAATCTATCAGGGCGTTTTTGTTGGCGATTTAGACATCAGCAACCTGACAGTTGACGAAGCAAAAACGAAAATTAATGAGCATTTTAATAGTACAGTAGAAGGTACTGTTTTATTACAATGTGACAATGTAAAAAAAGAAGTTAACCTGGCTGATTTCGCAGCCGGATTGGATATTGATGCCACCGCCAAGGAAGCTTACAGCATTGGCAGAAGCGGCAGTATGTTCGAAAAACTGCAAGCCATACACAATGCCAAGAAAAATAAAGCCGTAATTACACCTCACATTTTCTGTGATGACGCTATGCTTGAAACAACTTTAAAAGAAATGGCAAGTCAGCTTGAAAATGCAGGACGTGAAATGGAACTTACCGTCGGCGACAACGAGCTGACTGTTACCCGTGGCACTTCCGGTAATTATATTGATATTTCTGAGGCAATTCTTTTATTTAAGAAAAACGCTTACAGCCTTGACGGCAAGCCTTTGGTTCTGGCTGTAAATGAAATTAATCCTGCTGCACCCAATGCAAAAGCTATTCATGATAAAATCAGTGGTCAACCGGTAGATGCCAGCTATAAAATTGAAAATCAGCGCCTGATTATTATTGATGATAAACCCGGCGTTTCCTTTGATATTGATGCGGCACAGGCAGTCATTGACCAGTCCACCGGTGATACTATCACCATTCCCATTACCTTAACCCGGGCAGCTGTCACAAGGGAGTCCCTGCAAACTCAGCTGTTCCCCGACAAACTCGGCACCTACACAACAAGATACAACGCCAGAGACGTGTCCCGTTCTTATAACGTCAGTCTGGCTTCTCAGAAAATTAACGAGGTTGTCCTCGCCCCCGGTGACGTTTTCTCTTACAATGACACAGTAGGTCCCAGAACCGTTGACCGTGGATTTAAAATCGCAAACGTTTACGTCGGCAACCAGGTTGAGCCCGGCGTCGGCGGCGGTATCTGTCAGGTATCTACTACCCTGTTTAATACCGTTGTTTTATCAGATTTAGAGATTGTGTTCAGAACAAACCATTCTCTGCCTGTTACCTATGCACCCTTGGGACGTGACGCAACTGTCGCCTATGGCAGTATTGACTTTAAATTTAAAAACAATACCGATAATCCCATTCGGATTGTTGCCAGCGCTACGGGCGGCGCCAACACAGTCACCATCTACGGCGTAAAGGAAAATAAAAACAAAACTATTGAAATCACCACAGAATGCACCGGTACATATCCCAGCCGCGTGGTGCAGAAGGAGGATCCGACGCTGCCAGCCGAAACTGTTAAGGTTGAGCAACACGGGTCTGCCGGCAGTTCTCATAATACATACAAAATCACAAAAGAAAACGGTGTGGTTATAAAAACAGAGTTATTGACCAAAAGTACCTATGTTGCTACCGACCACATTGAGCTGATCGGTACAATGCCTCCTGAAGAAGCTGACCTCCCCGAAGCGGAAGGAACAGAGAACCCCTCAGTTTCTGAGTCCGATACTCCCATAAGCCCGAATGCAGGCGGCACATCCCCTATAGTGCCGATTAATCCTGCTGCAGGCGCCCCTACTCCCGAACAGTAAGTAACCCTGATTTTATGATTGGAAAGGACAGAGCCGTGAAAGCAAAGACGAAATATGTTTGTACAGCCTGCGGCTATGAGTCCGCCAAGTGGATGGGCAGATGCCCGGGCTGTGATGGATGGAATACTTTAGAAGAAGAGATTGTCCGCACCGAAAAAGCAACGCGTGCCGTTTCTACCTTGCGTGCAAAGCCAACCACGCTTTCCCAAGTAGATGTGGCAGATTACAGCCGCATAACCTGTGGTATCAGCGAGCTTGACAGGGTGCTGGGCGGCGGTGTTGTCCGCGGCTCGTTGGTTTTAGTGGGCGGCGACCCCGGCATCGGTAAGTCAACCTTATTGCTTCAGCTTGCCACTAAACTTGACAAACAGGCAACCTTATTTTATGTTTCCGGTGAGGAATCGGAAAAGCAGCTTAAAATGCGGTCTGACAGATTGAGTGATGAAGCTCCGGAATTTATGGTTTTGTCAGAAACCGATATTACCGCAGTCAGTGCGGCACTGAACGAAATTCATCCGGACATTTTAATTGTAGACTCCATTCAGACTATGTATCACCCTGATATATCCTCTGCCCCCGGCAGCGTCAGTCAAGTGCGGGAAGCAACCCTGACCCTGATGCGCTACGCAAAAGAAAACGGTACCGCTGTTTTCATTGTGGGGCACGTTACAAAAGACGGTTCTATCGCAGGACCTAAGGTTTTAGAGCACATGGTAGACTGCGTGTTATACTTTGAAGGTGAGCGGAACCACAGCTATCGCATTCTGCGTGCTGTGAAAAACCGTTTTGGCTCTACCAATGAAATTGGTGTTTTTGAAATGACAGACCACGGTCTTTGCGAGGTTGAAAACCCGTCAATGATGCTACTCGAGGGTCGTCCTGACGAAGCACCCGGCTCTGCCGTTGTCTGCACACTGGAGGGTACGCGCCCCATGCTGGCTGAAATTCAGGCTTTGGTTTCACCCACAAGCTTTGGTGTGCCACGGCGTATGGCGACCGGCATTGACTATAACCGTGTGAACCTGATGATTGCTGTACTGGAAAAACGAGTAGGCTTAAATATGCAAAATCAGGATACATACGTTAACATTGTCGGTGGCATTCGTTTAGATGAACCGGCGGTGGATTTAGCCTTGGCACTTGCCATTGCATCAGCCTTTCGTAACCGCCCCATTGACACCTCGGTGGTGGCAATCGGCGAGGTGGGCCTTACGGGCGAGCTCAGAGCGGTCAATCAGATAGAGCGCCGCATCTCTGAGGCAAAAAAGCTTGGCTTTAAAGCCTGCCTGATCCCTCAGGCAAACACAAAAAATCTGAAAGTTCCCCAGGGGATGAAAATTCTCCCTGCAAAAAACCTGACTGATGCGTTAGGATATATTTTGTAAAATACCAAAGACAGGAGTATGATTATGACCAGAAAAGAAGCCCGCGAGGCAGGATTTATTATTATTTTTGAGCACGAATTCCAAAAGCTCGATGCTGACTCTCTCTTGGAGCTGTACTATGAGTACCGCGAGGAGGTAGAGGGTCAAAAGGAATATCTGGAAAACCTTGTCCGCACAACCCTTTCTCACCTTTCAGAAATTGATGAACAGATCGAGAAAAACATCCGTGGCTGGGCTTTATCCCGCCTATCTAAGGTGAGCCTGGCAACCCTCCGCATTGGTATCTGTGAGCTGCTTTACAATCCTGAAATTTCTGCCGGCGTTGCTATTAATGAGGCGGTTCAGCTTGCAAAAGATTATGAGGGCGAAAAAGCCTCTTCCTTCGTAAATGGCGTATTGTCCTCTGTCAACAAAGCAAATCAGTAAGTAGAAGCGCCTCAACTAGAGGCGCCTTTCTTTTCGAGGAGAACTTATGGAACAGCAGATTATGACCGTCACGGTCTCACAACTGAATCACTACGTTCACCGGGTCATTGACCATAACAGCTATCTAAAAGATATTTGCATTAAAGGTGAAATTTCAAACTGCAAGCGCCATCCCTCCGGTCATATATATCTGACCTTGAAGGATGAGGGCTCCGTTTTGCGCTCTGTTATGTTCCGCACCGCTACCTCCACCCTTCGCTTTAACCCCGAGGACGGTATGAAGGTTACCGCCCGGGGCAGAATCTCTGTCTACGAGCCCGGTGGCGCATATCAGCTTTATATTGAATCTATGGAGCCTGACGGTGAGGGTGCTCTTTATGCCGCCTTTGAGAAATTAAAAAAGAAATTAGAAGAAGAGGGGCTTTTTGATTCTCAGTTCAAAAAACCGCTCCCTACCTTTCCTGAAACCGTCTGTGTGGTAACAGCCGCCTCCGGCGCCGCTATTCGGGATATTTTAAATGTGCTTGGGCGTCGTTATCCCTTAGCAAATGTCCGCGTTTTCCCCGTCGCTGTTCAGGGCGAGGGAGCCGCACAGGAAATTGCAACTGCCATTTCGCTGATAAACGAGCACAGCTTGGGTGATGTGATTATTACCGGTCGTGGCGGCGGTTCCATTGAAGATTTATGGGCTTTTAATGAAGAAGTTGTCGCACGGGCAATTTTTGCATCAAGCATTCCGATTATTTCTGCCGTTGGTCACGAAACGGACTTTACCATCGCAGACTTTGTGGCTGACCTCAGGGCCCCAACCCCCTCTGCTGCCGCAGAGCTTGCCGTACCCTCAGCACTTGAGCTATCGCAACGGCTATTGGCACAGAAAAATGAGCTGATTGCCCAAATGCGTCACGGACTTTTGTCACGGCAGAAATCCTTAGACTATCTTAAAAATCATCCGGCGCTCAGAGGCATGCCGGACACAATCGCAGAAAAGCGGATTACCGTTGACCACCTGCAAAAAAGCAGCAGCTATGCCTTTTCAAAGCTATTTGACAGTCTGACCCATCAGCTGTCTGCCTGCGCCGGCAAGCTGGATGCCCTAAGCCCCTTGTCTGCTCTTTCCCGTGGGTATGCCTATGCAAGTCTTGATGACGGCACACCCATAAGAAGTACAAAGCAATGCGTGCCCGGCACAGCCTTTGACCTTCGTGTTTCAGACGGCACCGCACGGTGCGTTGTTTCTGAAACTGACAAATAAACCTTGAAAAGAGGAACCCTATGCAACATTTACTCAGCCATATGCGCCGTGCAGTTGAAGATTATAATATGATTGAAGAGGGCGACCGCATTGCCGTTGGTCTCTCCGGCGGCAAAGACTCTTTAGCCGTACTGCTGGCGGCACACGCCCTGAAGCGGTTTTACCCCAAATCATTCCACTTAGAAGCTATTACCCTTGATATGGGCATGGATATGGACTTTGCACCTTTGGTTGAGCTGTGTAAATCCTTAGATGTCCCCTATCATATAGAAAAAACCCAGATTAAAGAGATTGTCTTTGATCTGAGAAAAGAGAAAAACCCCTGCTCTTTGTGTGCAAACCTGCGCCGTGGGGCGCTGAACTCTGCCGCAAAGGATAGGGGTCTTGATAAAATTATGTTAGGGCATCATTTTGATGATGTGGTTGAAACCTTTTTCCTAAGCCTTTTGTACGAGGGTCGCGTCAACTGCTTTCTGCCTGTAACCTACCTCGACCGAATGGGTGTTACCCTGCTCCGCCCCTTTATTTATGTTGAGGAGCGGGACATCAAAAAATTTGCAAAAACCACAAACCTGCCGGTTGTAAAAAGCAACTGCCCGGCAGACGGAAACACAAAGCGGGAATACATTAAAACCCTGCTCAGACAATTAGAGAACGAAAGCCACGGCGCCAAACAAAGACTCTTTACCGCTATGCGAAATAGCGTTAAGGGTTGGGAGATACAATAAAAAAGGAATCGCTTTTGCGATTCCTTTTTTTATTGTCTGGACTTTTTTTACATCCCCTAATTTCCCATCATTGGCTGCAAATACTTTGCCACTAAGCTATACCCATAAGTATGCTCCGGCGCCCATTTGTTACCCAATTCTTCTACTGTGGTAACTGTGCCTGCCCACGCTGTACGGCAAGCCACATGGTAGCGGCCATGGGGTTCGCCAACAGGCTCTTTGCCTAAATAAGCCGACATATGGTTAAAGTGTGCACGCACGCCGTCATCGGGTGTTTCAAAGCTTTCGTGGTCATAGGTTTCGTCACCCTTAGCGGTTGCGGTTTTAATGCCTGCCCAGTTATTCTGCTCAGGCAAAACCCGTCCGCCATACTTACCATAGCCTGTTTCCTTTGCCGCCTGAGCATATAAAACCTCAGGGCGGATGCCGGTGATTTCACCATATTTCCAATAAATATCTGCAATATCAATAAAGCGCTGATGTGCACCACGCTCAGCCGCCCATTCCTTTGCGCGCTCTAAGCTAACCTGACTTTCTGCCACAATGGGTGTGTTTGTTACAAAGGTAAGCTCGCCCTTACCCTGACGAATCAGCATCATTCTGTGAATAAACACAGCCGCCTCAGCACGGGTAACCGGGTCGTTTGGGCGAATCAGATTATCACTGCCACGCAGAATGCCACGTTCAACAGCAATCCCCACCTGTGTTTTAATATCACTACGCACGTCACCGCTATCGGTAAACATTGCTTCTAAAACCCCGGTATTAAACAGATTGTTTTTAGCTGAAAGCCCCATGCCGTTCACAATGGTTGCTGCCACTTCCTGACGGGTAAAGGCTCTTGCCGGCACAAACTGATTAATCGGCAGATATAACTCTTTAGGAAAGTGATTTTTTGTCGCCTCAATGTAAGGGAAGGACCAGCTATCTTCCGGCACATCCACAAAGCTTGCTGCCGCGTTTTCATCCGGCTCAATGGATAAAGCCAAAGACAACATTTTAGCAAACTGCTCTTTGGTAACCTGTTCATCCGGTGCAAACTCTCCCTCTGCAATGCCGTTGATAATCTCCTCAGATGCTAAGTAAGTAATGGCTTCTTTTGCCCAATCGTGCCGGTCTGTCACATCATCAAATTCTACCGGTCCGGCAAAAATTCCGGTGGTGTTCATAGCAATAAAAATGACTACTAAGAAAGAAAGAAATAATATTTTTTTAAACATTTTTCTCCTCCTGAAAACGTATTCCCATAACATTCTTATGAAAACTTGTCCAAAAATATGCTTATTTTAAGTTTAAAGTTCCCAAACTTGCCCCTTTTAAATAAGCATTAATAAACGGATCTAAGTCCCCATCCATCACAGCGCCGGTGTTACCGGTCTCATAAGAGGTTCTGTGGTCTTTCACCATGCTGTAGGGGTGGAAGACGTAAGAACGAATCTGACTGCCCCAGGCAATGTCCTTCATATCGCCCTTTAAGTCTTCAATCTTTTCCTTATGCTCGCGCTCTGCCATTTCAACCAGCTTTGCCTTCAGCATCTTCATAGCCGTATCCTTGTTCTGGTGCTGAGAACGCTCGTTCTGACAGGCAACCACAACGCCGGTGGGAATGTGCGTAATACGGATAGCAGAGTCAGTCTTGTTAACGTGCTGACCACCGGCACCACCTGCGCGGAAGGTGTCAATCTTCAAATCGTCAGGGTTAATGTTGACCTCAATGTCATCGCTGATTTCAGGCATAACATCAACAGACACAAAGGATGTATGCCGTCTGCCGGAAGCATCAAAGGGCGAAATACGCACTAAGCGATGCACCCCTTTTTCAGCCTTTGCATAGCCATAAGCATTTTCACCCGTTATCTGAATAGTAACGCTTTTCACGCCTGCTTCATCACCGGCTAAATAGTCAAGTGTTTCAACGCTGAAGCCGCGGCGTTCAGCCCAATGCTGATACATACGCAGTAACATTTCTGCCCAATCCTGCGCCTCAGTACCACCGGCACCGGGATGCAGGGATAAAATGGCGTTATTGGCGTCATATTTGCCGGAAAGCAGCGTATCAAGACGCAAATTTTCCAAATCCTCAGACAGGGTCTTATAGCTTTCCGCAAGTTCATCCAGCAGGCTGTCATCATTTTCCTC
Organism: Oscillospiraceae bacterium; assembly: GCA_015068905.1. GTDB lineage: Bacteria > Bacillota > Clostridia > UBA1381 > UBA9506 > UMGS755. The sequence continues at coordinate 58,558 of SVJQ01000002.1, forward strand.
AATGGCAAGCTCGCAAAGGGTTAAGGTATCCTCCCAAGCGCTGTATAAGCTATTGTAGCGCCCAACCTTGGCTTTAAGCTGTTTCAGCTTCTGAAGTACCTTTTGCGAGGCATCCATATCATTCCAAAAATCCGCATCAGAGGACTGTGCCTCCAGGGCTTCTATTTCCTGTTCCGTCTTGGGGACTTCAAAGTGAATCCCTCAGTTCTAAAATAACATCCTTCATAGCATGAAGGTCAAGACGATACTGATCGTACTCTATCATATTTTCAGTCCTTTCGCAAAAACATTTTTTGTTTATTATTCATCAGCGCCGCAGCACTTTTTATACTTTTTACCGGATCCGCAGGGGCACAGGTCATTTCTGCCCACCTTCTCCGCCTTCTTTGCCGGCTTCTTTTCTCCCTCTCCGACAAGACCTGCCTCTACAGGTTCTGCTACCATTTTCCGTTCCGGCGGTGCTTCAAACCGCATGTGGAACAGGAACTTGACAGTATCTTCACAAATGGAGGCTATCATTTCTTCAAACATATTATAGCCTTCATACTTATATTCAACCACGGGGTCGTGTTGTGCATAAGCACGAAGGTTGATGCCGTTTCTCAGCTGATCCATAGCATCAATGTGGTCCATCCACTTGCTGTCAACACTTCTGAGCAGTACCACTCGTTCCAGCTCACGCATCTGCTCTGAGCCAAACTCAGCCTCTTTTTGCTCATAGAGCGAAACGCCTGCTTCATATAGCTTTTCTTTGAGTTCATCCTTCTCCAGATACTCTAAATCTTCCTGGGTGAAGGTAACTGTACCTGCCGGCAGATAGATGCTCTCTAAATATTCAAAAAGACCGGAAAGGTTCCATTCATCCGCTCCCTCAGCACTACCGGTATACCGGTCAACTGCATCGTTAATCAGATCTTTCAGCATCTTTAAGATGTTGTCTTTCACGCTTTGACCGTTTAACACGTCCTGACGCTGACCATAAATAATTTCACGCTGCTGGTTCATAACATCATCATATTGCAAAACGTGTTTTCTGATCTGGAAGTTCTTGCCCTCAACCCGCTTCTGTGCATTTTCAATGGCACCGGTGAGCATTTTGTGCTCAATGGGCTGATCCTCCTCAAGGCCTAAAGCGCTGACCATACCGGCAATGCGGTCAGAGCCGAAAAGACGCATCAAATCATCCTGCAGAGAGATAAAGAATCGTGAAGAACCGGGGTCACCCTGACGACCGGCACGACCGCGCAGCTGGTTATCAATACGGCGTGACTCGTGGCGCTCTGTACCGATAATGAAAAGACCGCCCGCCTCACGCACCTTTTCTGCCTCGGGTGCAATTTCTTCTTTATACTTTTCAATCAGGGAAGAATACAGCTCTCTTGCCGCCTTAATTTCTTCATCATCTGTATCAGAAAAGCCCATTGCTTCTGAAATCAGTTCATCAGAAAGCCCCTGACGTTTCATTTCGTGCTTTGCTAAAAATTCTGCATTACCGCCCAGCATAATATCAGTACCACGACCCGCCATGTTGGTGGCAATGGTCACAGCACCCAGCTTGCCTGCCTGAGCAATAATTTCAGCTTCTTTTTCGTGATACTTGGCGTTTAACACCTCATGACGGATGCCGCAGCGCTTCAGCATACCGGAAATCTGCTCAGACTTTTCAATTGTAACCGTACCAACCAGCACCGGCTGACCCTTTTCGTGGCATTCCATTACCTGCTGCACCACAGCAGCAAGCTTGCCCCGCTCGGTTTTATAAACAGAGTCCGGCAAATCCTTTCTGATCATCTCACGATTCGTGGGGATTTCAATCACGTCAAGACTGTAAATATCCTGAAATTCCTCTTCCTCGGTAAGAGCCGTACCGGTCATACCGGAAAGCTTGTTGTAAAGACGGAAGTAGTTCTGGAAGGTAATGGTTGCCAGAGTCTTGCTCTCGCGCTCAACCTTAACACCTTCTTTGGCTTCGATTGCCTGATGTAGGCCGTCAGAATAACGCCTACCCAGCATCAGACGGCCTGTGAACTCATCCACAATAATGATTTCGCCGTCTTTATTGACATAATCCTTATCTCTGTGCATAATGCCATGGGCACGGATGGCCTGATTGATATGATGCTGCAGGGTCATATTTTCAGGGTCTGACAAATTTTCTAAATTAAAGGCTTTTTCTGCCTTTTCAACACCCTGCTTGGTGAGGGTTGCGGTGTGTGCCTTTTCATCAACGATATAATCTGCCTGAATATCATCATCATGCTCTTTATCGTTAGATTCTGTCACACGATGGCAAACCAGATTTCTGGCAAAACGGTCAGCAAGGTGGTAAAGCTCTGTGGACTTATCACCCACACCTGAAATAATCAAAGGGGTTCTTGCCTCGTCAATCAAGATTGAGTCAACCTCATCCACGATGGCATAGTTCTGCCCGCGCTGAACCATCTGTTCTTTATAAATAACCATGTTGTCACGAAGATAGTCAAAGCCAAATTCGTTGTTGGTACCATAGGTAATGTCTGCTTCATAATTTGCACGGCGGTCTTCCGGCGCAATATCGTGAATAATCAAACCCACAGTCAGGCCCAAAAACTTAAAGACCTTACCCATCCACTCGCTGTCACGCTTAGCTAAGTAGTCGTTCACCGTTACAATGTGAACACCCTTGCCCTCTAAGGCATTTAAATAAGCAGGCAGGGTAGAAACCAGAGTTTTACCTTCACCGGTTCTCATTTCAGAAATTCTGCCCTGATGAAGCACAATACCACCTAAAATCTGCACATAAAAATGCTTCATACCCAGCACACGCCAAGCTGCCTCACGAACAGTTGCAAAGGCTTCAGGCAGCAAGTCATCCAGCGTTTCGCCACCGGCAAGCCGTTCTTTAAATTCTGCTGTTTTGCCTTTTAATGCTTCATCGGTCAGAGCACTGTATTCATCTTCAAGCGCCATAACCTTATCGGCAATAGGGCGCACACGCTTAAGCTCACGGTCGCTGTATTTGCCGAGAATTTTCTCTAAAAATTTTTTCATCTATTCATCCATTCCTTTCCGAATGACAGTTATGCAAATTCTATACTATTAGTATACCACATTACAGGAACATTATGGTATAAACTTTTTGTAAACATATAAAACACCATTATATATTATATTGTACCATAAAATTGTAATAAGGTAAAGGGATTTCGCAACAAAATCCTTGATTTTCCAATCAAAATGCGTTATACTAGAACTAATGAAAGGATGATGCAAACATGACGAAAATCAGAACACGTTTTGCGCCCAGCCCCACAGGCTATATGCACATTGGCAACCTGCGGACGGCGCTGTATGCTTACCTCATCACAAAGCACGCAGGCGGCGATTTTATTTTAAGAATTGAAGATACTGATCAGGAGCGCTATGTTGACGGCGCTGTTGACCTGATATACAGAACCTTGGCAGAAACAGGTCTTGTCCACGACGAAGGGCCTGATATCGGCGGTAATTATGGTCCCTACATTCAGAGTGAGCGCCTGCCTCTGTATCAGGAATATGCAAAAAAACTGGTTGAACTGGGCGGTGCTTACTACTGCTTCTGTGACAAAGAACGTTTAGACAGTCTGCGCGCGCAGCAGGAAGCGGCAAAGCTTATGCCCAAATATGACGGTCACTGCGCCCGCCTTTCTAAAGAAGAAATTGAAGAAAAGCTTGCAAGCGGTGTACCCTATGTTATCCGTCAGAAAATTCCACATCACGGCACAACCAGCTTTATTGATGAAATTTACGGCAAAATTACCGTGGATAACGCTAGCTTAGATGATAACATCCTCTTAAAGTCTGACGGCTACCCCACTTATAACTTTGCAAACGTTATTGATGACCATCTGATGAATATTACCCACATCATCCGTGGTAGTGAATACTTGTCCTCTACCCCGAAATATAATTTATTATATGAAGCCTTCGGATGGGAAATTCCGACTTACATCCACGTTTCCCCCGTTATGCGTGACGCTCATAAAAAGCTGAGCAAGCGTGACGGTGACGCTTCTTATGAGGACTTTATCAACAAGGGCTACTTAAAAGAGGCAGTCCTCAATTACATCGCACTTTTAGGCTGGAGTCCGGGTGGCGAACAGGAAATCTTTACTCTTGAAGAAATGATTGAAGCCTTTGACATAAAGGGTATCAGCAAATCACCTGCCATCTTTGACCCTCAAAAGCTTGACTGGTTAAACGGTGAATACATCAGAATGCTGTCCCCTGAAGCATTTTACGAAAAGGCTCTACCCTTCTTAAAAGAAGCTATCAAACGTGAAGATGTTGACCTTGAAAAAGCGGCAAAGCTTCTCCATGACCGAACAGAAAAGTTGTCTGACATTCCCGAACAGCTTGACTTTATTGACACTCTGCCCGAGTATGACCCGACACTTTACTGCCATAAGAAGATGAAGACCAACGAAGAAAATTCGTTGACCTCTCTCAAGGAGATTCTGCCTGTTTTAGAGGGCATCTCTGATTGGAATTACGATTCTCTCCACGCTGCTCTCTTTGCTTTAATCGAAAAGCTTGAAGTAAAGAACGGTCTCATCCTCTGGCCCCTGCGTGTTGCTGTTTCCGGCAAGTCCTTTACCCCCGGTGGCGGCGTTGAGTTGGCTGAGCTCTTAGGCAAAGACGAAACCATTGCCCGTGTGAAAAAGGGTATTGAACTGTTATCAAAGTAAAAATATAAACATAAAAAACGCACCCCATCGGGTGCGTTTTTTTATGCTTCTTTTTCTGTTTCCATTTGCTTGTTCCATGGCTTTGTGCAGGCAAAGCAAATAATTGTGCCAAGGGCCGCAATAGCGAACCAAACAAGAAGGGTCTTTTCCCAACCCACGTTTTTCGTCAATACCGCAATACCATAGGTTGAAATGGCGCTGCCGATATACACGCAGGAATTCAAAACCCCCGACGCTGTTGAAACATTCCCTTTTTTGCCAAAGTAAGGCGGAATCATACCGATTAAGATCAGGTTAACACCGTGCATACTGCCTGTTAAAAGTGCTGTGAACAAGACAGAAAGCACCGCAATGTTTTTATCAGACAAAAAGTAAAGCACTAGCGATGCCACACTACCCAAAGCAAAAATAACACCGGAACAAAGCACGGGATTGCTGAATTTTTTTGCATATAACCACTCAGAAACATTCGTACTGAGAATGGTGAAAATCGGCAGAACAACCCCTGTCAGAATTGAAATGTTGTTACCAAGATTGCAGGTTTCTGAGATAAAGGTTGGCATCCATGTTGTCACGCCGTCACGCAGCATACCCATTAAAACAATGGACAGCATGATAACAAGCATAAGAGGTGAAAACAGGCCCGACGCGTTACCCGTTGGTCTCTTGTGCTTCACAAACACCGCATCGGCAGGAATATCAGGACTGCCCTTATGCCACACAAACATCATAATAATGCCACAGATTGCTGAGAAAACAAACATAGCACGCCAGCTAAGCAGAGAAATCAGCACCGGTGCAATGAGATATACTAAAATTGTGCCGACAGAGGCGCCCCAGTTCACCCTGACAATGGAACGGCTGTACACCTCAGGGGTGAAAAAGGTTGCCATCATCCGCACCATGGGCGGCCACATAAATGCCTGAGCAAATCCGTTCACACACCATACCGCAAGCATCCAATAGGCGTTAGGACATAAGGGGATTAACAGATTCATCAAACTTGTCACACCCAAGCCAAAAAGAAGCAGTTTTTTGGGTGAAAATTTATCCCCACAAATACCGCTGACAATCTGCCCGGTGCCATAGGTAATAAAGCTACCGGTCACTGACAGGGATAAAAGCGCTCTGTCAATACCCGTATTGGTTGCCATCTCTAAGATAACGGCGCCAAAGTTGATGCGGGTGATATAGCTGACCATATAACAGCATGCAAAAATAAGCATAATCTGATTGATTTTTTTCTTGTCCTGTATATATTCCATGATTATAAGTCCTTTCCTTCCTCTTTCGTCAACACACGCAGCCCGTTCTCACGATAGAGTGCCACAAGATCACGAGCCAAGCCGCCGTCTGTTATATAGCAATAATCCGGTTTCATATCATCAAGCTTTAAAAGCGCCTGACTTTCAAATTTTGAGCTGTCTGCCAAAATATAGGCCTGCTCACAAATTTCAAGCAGCTTTTTCTGCGGTGGATACAAATCCTGCTGATAATCACAAATACCGAATTTTAAGGATATTGCCGAAGGGAAAATAAAGCTCTTTTGCACATGCAGACGCTCCATTGTCTCTACTGTCAATGCACCGCAAAAAGCATTTTCAGACCGAAGATATTGTCCGCCGCACAAAATGACCTCAAATGTATCCTTTAATACATCAAAAACATCTGCAGAATGAGTGACAACTGTCAGCTTTTTAAACCGGGTTTTAAGCAACTCTGCAAAAACAACCGCCGTACTGCCGGCATCAATGCCGATGTAGTCCCCCTCGTTGATGAAGGACATAGCAACCAAAGACAACTCCCGCTTTTTGTCACTATGCTCCAGATTCCGCCGTGGAAGCTCATAGTATGGCTTCATCCCGCCGGTAGAAACAGCGCCGCCGTGAACACGGGTCAGTATGCCACTTTCCTCCATACACAATAAATCACGACGTATGGTTTCAACCGAAACACCAAACAAATCAACCAGCTTTTTGGTTGTGACAGCTCCTTGTTCTCTGATCATTGTCTGAATTTTTTTCTGCCGTTCTTCTGCAAACATTTGCATTCACCTCCAAACACTTACACATAATACCACACATTTACAACAAAGTCAACATCAAAAACACATAAATTTCTTCCCCTTATATCATTTTTTTGAGTCGGCACACATATACTGTACCATCAAAAGAAAGGGGACAAGATAATGGAAACAATGTATAGAAGACAGCGCACCGAGTTTCCCTCCCGTATGCGTTATGAAACCAAAGAAACAAGCTCCTTTAAAAAAATACTGCTTAAGCAGTCTGCCTTTTGCCTGCTTGTCCTGTGCATTTGCCTGCTTATTAAAACCTCACAAAACCCGGCGCTGGTGCCGGCTCAAAAGGTCATAGGGGCGGTCGTCAATACCACCACAGATTTCAAGCAAATTCCTGCACAGCTTCATGGCTTTGTCCAGTCGCTTCTGCCGGATGAAGATGAACGTTCATTAGATGATAAGGACTTGCTCGCCCACCTGACAAACCCGGTCGAAGCGCCCATCACCTCTCCCTTTGGGTTAAGAAATGACCCGAACGAAGGAGAAGAAGCCTTTCACTATGGTCTTGACCTTGGTGCACCTCAGGGCGACAAAATTAAATGTGCCGCAAACGGAACTGTCGAAGAGGCGGGCGAAAACGCCGAGTACGGAAAATTTATCATCATCCGTCACTCAGATACTGTCTCGACACTCTACGCACACTGCGAAGAGCTTTTGCCACAGGCGGGAGACATTGTCACCGCCGGTCAGGTCATTGCCACAGTCGGCGCCACCGGCAATGCCACAGGGCCGCACCTGCACTTTGAAATCCGCGACGGGGAAACCTGGCTTGACCCTGCCAAGTTTTTGGATTTTGACCAAAAGGAGCCGGCAAATGATTAAAATCACCCGATTTTTTTACATCCATCTGCTGGTCTTTCCCCTACTGTTTTTGGCTTGGCTGAGTGGTGGATTGTATACCACGATAGCAGCCTATGCTGTCGTGTTTGTACACGAAATTTTCCACCTGTTTGCTGCTCTTTTGGTGCATGAGCGGGTGGGTTCTGTTATCATTATGCCCTTTGGTATGACCCTCCGGCTCTCCGGTCGCATCATCAGGCACACCGGAAAGGAAATTTTCATTGCCTTAGCAGGCCCTTTTGCAAATATTTTAATGCTGCTGATATCTGATATCATAGAACCCTTTTACCCTGCACCATCCCTCAGCCTGTATGTGTTCCGTTTTCTGAATTTGTCGGTGTTGGCGCTCAACCTGCTCCCCTGCCTTCCGCTGGATGGGGGCAGAGTGCTGAAAGCGCTGCTTGTTCGATATATGGGGTATATCTCCGCTGCTTCTGTCATGCGTCGGATGAGTCGCTTGCTAACCGTCATTTTGTTGATTTTAGGAGTTCTTCTTTTGCTCATCAGTCGCCTGAATGTCAGCTTGCTCCTTGTGGCGGGGTTTTTAGTCCTTCATATGATAGAAGAGAAAAAGCAAAATGAATTCGTTTTGATGCGTGAGCTTTTATATGAAAAGGACAAGCTTAGAAAAAGAGGGCTTATGCGTTCCCGCTCCATCTGTGCTGTGGATTCACTTCCTGCCGGAAAGGTGCTGAAAATGTTGAGTTATGACTGTTACTACATCATTCACATTGTTGATGAAAATCAAAACCACCTGCGCCCGGTAACAGAGGCGCAGGTGGTGGATGCTATCACAAAAAAAGGCTTTACAATTTCTATGGCAGAGGTTTAAACCCTCTGCCTTTTTTGTACCAAAGCTATCAGAGCAAGGTACATACCCGCCACCGCGCTAATAGCAAGGGCAAGCAAGCCGGGGCTATCAGGGACATAACCAAGGCGCGCAATCAAACCAAGCCGCACACCGTAAGCTGATAGCAGAATCAAAATTACCGGCAGAAAAATATGCCGGAAAAGAGAGATGCGAAAATCTGTAATCTGAATCAGGCGGTTAATGCTTAAAAAGGCGTTGAGCAACTCTGTGACAAAGATAATAGCCACATAACCGTTCACGCCAAATCTGGGCAAAACAGAATAAATCAGCGTTACGCTCACCGCTGAATCAATAATATTATACCGCATGGAATATACCTGTTGATTGAGACCCTTAAGCATAGCATCCGTCACGCTGTCGGTATACATCACGACAACTAAAGGCGCTAAAAAGCGCATAAAAAGAGCCGCATCACCGCTTTTATAAATAGCTATGCCCAACTCCTGAGCAAAAGCAAAAAAAATGCCGGCGGCGCCCACACCAAAAGTGAGGGTCAAACGAAAAGCCCGACTCACCACACGGTTTATCCCTGTCAGCTTTTCCTGCTTTTGAAATTCCGTCAGTTCCGGCACCAAAAGCCCGGCAAAGGCAGAAAGCACCGCCGACGGAAACAACAAAATCGGCATAACCATACCGTGCACCACGCCGTATTGTGCCAACGATGCCGAGGCTGAAGCTCCGAATTTTTTAAGTCCCCGCGGCACCAATAAGTGTTCTAGTGTCACAAGGCCGGAGCGTAAGTAAGAGCTGACGGCAACCGGCAGGGCAATGTGAAGCATACGCATAGTGTACTGCTTTTCACCCTCTTTTTTACCCTGATAGCGCTTTGCATCCAGCCGATAGAGCAGATACATCATCAAAAAGGAAGCAACCTCTGCCACGCTGCCGCCGCCCACCACCGCCATACAGGCGTATTCAATCCCGCGGCTGACAAAAATTTTAAGCGCAAAAACCGTTACTGAAATTTTAACCGCAAGCTCAAAGACCTGAGCAAACGCACCCTTTGTCACACGGCGTACAGCGGTGAAATATCCGTTCATGGCAGAAGACAGCGCTATACAGGGCATGCTGACAGCAAGGATCCTAAGGGAGCGTACTGTTCGCGCATCCCCCAGCCAGAAGCGCCCCAAAGGCTCGGCAAAAAAGAATAAAAGAAAGCATGACAGCAAGCCAAAAAACAAGGTGTACCGCAGGCAAACCGCCATGCTCCGCCGAATGCCGCGGTCACACCCAAAAGAAAGCTCCTCCGTCACAAGTCGCGTTGCCGCAAGGGAAGCGCCGGAAGAAGCAACGGTTGTGGCAAGCATATATACAGACATGATAAGGCCAAAAAGGCCTATGCCCTCTGCACCGATGGTGTTGGTAATATACACATTAAATGAAACGCCCACTCCACGCAAGAACACGGAGGTGCAGGCAAGCACCAAGCCGTTTATAAAAAACCGTTTTGTCCGCAACATAGGTCACACCTCTTTCCTTATAATATATGAACCATAAAGAAAGAAGATAACCAAACGTCCCATTTGACAAAGCAGACCTGCTATGGTACAATTTTGTTATGTAAACACACGCAAAAGGGGATGTTTTTATGCACGCAAACTCATTATCCGATACACCCAGCGCGCTGCGGTTGACCATCGGTTTTTTTGGCAGAACCAACAGCGGAAAATCTTCGCTGATTAACGCCATCGCCGGGCAAGAGGTATCATTAGTCTCCCCCGTCTCCGGCACAACAACCGACCCGGTTTCAAAACCTATAGAAATCTATCCCTTAGGACCCTGTATCCTGCTTGATACTGCCGGTGTCGGTGACGAAACCGAGCTGGGGCAGCTGCGTATGGAACGCACCCTTTCGGCTATGGATAAAACACATCTTGCTGTTTTGGTGCTGACGGATACAAAGGATTTTTTTGAAGAAAAAAAACTGCTGGATGAGCTTTCTAAACGCAAAACTCCAACTGTAGCGGTTTTAAACCAAATTGACCGGTTAGACAATTATGAAGAAGCTATCCGGAAGGTAAAGGATGCCTTGGGCATCTCCCCCATCCCGGTCAGTGCAACAAAAAAAACGGGACTTAGCGCCCTTCGTGAGCATTTGGTAAAGCTTGCCCCCGAAACCGTTGAAAACGAGTCTGTGATTGGTCATCTGGTGAAGGAAAATGATCGGGTGCTTCTTGTGATGCCCCAAGATATTCAGGCACCAAAGGGTCGGTTGATTTTGCCTCAGGTGCAAGTGATTCGCGATCTGCTTGACCATAACGCTGTTGTGACCTGCGTCACAGCGGATAAACTGACCGAGGCACTCTCTGACAAAACGCCGGATTTAATCATCACCGATTCACAGGTGTTCCCCCTCGTCTATGCCGAAAAACCGGAAGGAGCAAAGCTCACCTCGTTCTCAGTCTTACTCGCCCGTTATAAAGGCGATATTGATGCCTATCTTGACGGCGTGAAAACCGTGTGGAATTTAAAGGCCGGCGACCGTGTGCTGATTGCTGAAGCCTGCAGCCACAACCCGCAGGATGGGGACATTGGCAGAGTAAAAATCCCGAATTTGATTCATAAAAAAGTCAATCCTGATATTTTAGTTGAGGTTGTCAGCGGTCAGGACTTTCCGCAAGATTTATCGCCTTATAAACTCGTGATTCATTGCGGTGGATGTATGTTTAACCGCCGACAGGTACTCGCCCGTGTGATGCGCGCTGTTGAACAGGGCGTACCCATTACAAACTACGGTATTTTTCTGGCAGAAATGTCAGGTATTTTAGATAAGGTAACCATATAACTTGGAGAAAATTATGATAATTGACATGCTAAAACAGCATAACGAAAAGGAAAAAGCTTCCTTCCACATGCCGGGCCACAAAAAGGGTGCCGGTTTTTGTGGTGCACCTTTTAACAGTGAAATATTTTCCCTTGATACAACTGAACTCCCGGGGACAGATGCCCTGATTGCGCCGGAGGGTGCCATTTTAAAAGCTGAAGAACACGCTGCCACACTATACGGCGCAAAACACAGCTTTTTCTTAGTGAATGGTTCTACCGGCGGTATTCTCTCTATGATTTACAGCGCTTTTCAACCGGGTGATAAAGTAATCATTGATAGAAACTGTCACCAATCGGTTTTAAACGGCATCATTCTTTCAGGGCTGTCACCCATTTATCTGGCGCCGGAAGCTACAACACTTGCTGATGTTCCCGGTACTGTCAGCGCAAAAAACATTGAGGCACTACTGACAGAACAGCCTGACATCCGCGGTGCTGTGATAACCTCACCCAACTATTATGGTGCTACGGCAAACATAAAAGAGATTGCCAAGCTGCTGCACAAGCGCGATGCCCTTTTACTTGTAGACGAGGCACACGGTGCACACTTTTCCTTTAGCAAAGCATTGCCTGATTCTGCTGTCAGTCAGGGCGCTGATATGAGTGTTGTCAGCCTGCATAAAACCCTGCCTGCCCCCAATCAGACAGCACTGTTAAATATTGGGCAGAGCATCTCTGTTGACAGAGCTCGTTCTGCTGTCCGTATGTTTCAGACCAGTAGCCCATCTTATGTATTGCTGGCTGCTATGGAGTATGCACTACACTTTGCTGAAAAAAACGGCGAAAAAGAAACAGAGCGAATACTCCCGCTTCTGCAAGCCTTAAATTGCCCCACCTTAGATGACCCCTTTAAGCTGCTACCTTCTTGGGCAGAAAAGGGCATCAGTGGCTATCGGGCGGAAGAAATTTTGCGTGAAAAATTTGGTATATATATTGAGCTTTGCAATACCCATCGAATTTTATGTATGACTTCCTGGGGCAATACCGAAGATGACACAAGACGATTGGGTGAGGCTATGACATATCTGGACGCCTTGCCACAGCAAGGAGATCCCATCACCTATCAGGCAAAAAATGAAATCTCTGTCAGCGTTCCGGTCATAACGCCGGCAGAAGCAACCCGTCTTCCGCACAAGTTGGTCTCTCTTCAAAAGGCTGAGGGAAAAATCTGCGCTCAGGCTGTTTCAGCTTTTCCGCCCTGCATTCCTGTTTTGCTTCCCGGCGAAACTGTCACGAGGGAAAAACTTGAATATCTTTACGAGTTAAAAAAGAATCAGGCAACCATAACCGGACTGACCGAAGATATGATTACAATTATTCCATAATTTCTTTACATCAAAAAACGCTGGTTCAGCAGTTTCATATAAACAAGAGACCGCAGCAAAATTTCGCTGCGGTCTCTTGTTCATTAATTACCTTGTTCTTTCAAAAATTTAGCTATCAATTTTTACAAAGAAAAAAGCATCTGACTTTCGTCAGATGCTTTTAAGTTTTGAATTAACAAGTTACACTGCATTCGGTGAACCAGCGTCAGTTAAGGAAACCAAGCCGGTATGGATGGTAACAGCACCGGTATCTTTGTTGTAAGACCAGTTAGCTGCTGCTAAGTTCTCACAAACGCGGATTTCGCGAACTTCTAATTCGGGTTTCATGTATTCTTTCACGTCTGCACCCTCCTTAATTCAATTCAAAGGGGTTAGATACGTCAACCCCATTAGCATTAGCTGTATAAACAGCTGCCCAATACTTAGAACCAGTGAAGAAGTTTCCTTTTTCATCATCAATCTTGATAACAAACACGTTGTCTGCATTAGACCCCATTGCATACAACTTGATGATAGAAACGCCTTCGCCACCATTAACAGCCAATTCATTAAGCTCATCAATGGTATCAACAGCAACAATATCTTCTTTGTCTAACGCAACAAGGATACCATATTGTGTAGCATCAATAGCTTTAGCAGTAACGCTTGCATACTCACCATTATACGTTGTAACACCGTTTGCTACATTCACTTCAGAAGAAGGCTGCACTTCAGCTGCAACTGTTTTGCTTGCAAAAACAAAATCGAAATCTTTTTCGCTTTCAGCGTCAATTGTCACTGAAAAAGCATTGCCAGCAAGAGTAGGAGTTTTGTCATTAATTGACACTAACTCTTCATTTGCTGCAGCCATAACATAGAATGTAATCTTTGCATCGTTCTGAGCAACATTTGTGGAAGTACCGCTCTTCTCAGCATCGCCAACATAAGCTACAACCTTAGAAGCAACATCATTACCATCAGCATCCTTAGCGGACCAAGTAACAGTATAGCTACCCCACTCAATGGAATCAGTTGAGCTTGCAGAAGCAGCAATAGAAGATGTACCAACCTTTACAGTTGCATCAATAGCATCAGCTGCTAATGCAGTAAAGGTTGATGATGCTTTACCATCTGTGCCTGCAGCTGTCTGGTCAATCCAAACAATCTTCGTGCCTTCATTAGTTGTCTTTTCAACTAAAAAAGCAACCTGTTCAGAGTTAACCGCACCAGTAACGTCAGTTCTGACGGTAACATTATCACCCGAATAAGTTGTTACAACAGCAGTTGTTGTCACGTCAGCAAATGCAACCATGCTCATGCAAAGAAGCATTGAAACTGCCATGAGGGCTGACAATGTTCTCAATAACCCTTTTTTCATTCTTCACACCCACTTTTCATTAAATAAATTTCTTTTATCATGATCCTACAAAAATTTTACTACAAAAAAAATTGTTTGTCAATATAAAAAAGTGAAAAAGAAAGCTTTTTTTTCGCTTTTGGCACTTTGAACAAAGGACAAAACACTTCTTTGTTAAAAAAGCCAATTCTTTATGCAAAATGACAAGTTCACACACTATATATGTGTCTGGTTTTTTCTGCTATATATGGACTTTTCTCCCGTTTTATCGCACTATTTTAGATATCTCTGTTTCTTGTGTAACTCACGGATTTTATGCCTCTATTTAATGAAATACGGCGAGCTAAAAGGCTCGCCGCAATATGGTGAGGATAAATGGACTTGAACCATCGACCTCTTGCATGTCAAGCAAGCGCTCTGACCAACTGAGCTATACCCTCACATATTCAATTAACAAGGTGATTATACCAAAACCGCCTCAAAAATGCAAGGTTTTTCTTAAAAACTTTGCACTCTACCGGCGGATACTCAATCCGCCGGTAGAAGAAACATTATATCTTATAATCCAGTGCCAACCAGTCACCGCTTTGACTCTTGTTTTCAAGGGTCATGCCCAGCTTTTTATACGTTTCCATCACCTCGTCACCACGGTCTGTGATAATGCCTGACGTGATGTAAACACCCTTCTCTTTCAGGTAAACAGGTATCTGTGGCGCTAAGGCAATGATAACATCTGCCACGATATTGGCAAGTACCAAATCGTACTTTCTGTCAGCCAACTGTTTCACAAGTTCTTCATCTTCTAACACGTTGCCTGCAAAAATTCTGTACCGGTCTTCGCTGATGCCGTTTCGTTCTGCGTTTTCCCTTGCAATTTTTGCTGCATTGGGGTCAATATCCACCGCCGTAGCAGATGTAGCGCCAAGCAGCAGTGCTACCTGTGATAAAATACCGCTTCCGCAGCCTAAATCCAGCACATTCATGCCGGGTTTTATGTACTTTTCCAGCCGTTCAAGACACAATCTTGTAGTGTGGTGCGAGCCTGTACCAAAGCTCATACCCGGATTGATGACAAAAACAGTTCTGTCTGTTTCTTTTTCTAAGGTTTCCCACTCCGGCAGGATTAAAATCTTTTCACCAACAGTCAGGGGCTTAAAATACTGCTTCCAGTTATTTGCCCAGTCTTCTTCATCTACATTTGAAAAAGCAAGCTCCAAGCGCCCGAAAACGCCATCTTCATCCATCGCTTTTAACTGCGCAAGGCTTCTTTCTACTTCGCCGATGGTTTCTCTGCCGGCACTGTCTGCCGTTACATAGAACTTAACGTTTGTTTCGCAAGCCTTTGCCTGCAAAAGCTCTTCATCCACATAGTCCCAGGCAGATCGGTTTTCCTCTAAAAAGCTTTTAAAATCAGCCTCGTCTTCAATCTCAATGCCGTTTATACCTAGCTGATATAACCTGCCGCTGACGGGCTCTATTCCCTCAGCGCTTGTGTAAATAACAGCCTGAATCCAACTTGTTCCCATAACGCCCTCCGCCTTATAAAAGGTTCAGCATATGGCTGACCACTTCATACATTTCCGTTTTCTCACAGGTTGTATTGAAAATAACCGGTTTTGCTTTCAGATTTGCAAGGGGTGCCGGAATGGTCAGGTCTGCTTTTTCAGCCAGTGCGTCCAGCATTGCAAATTCATCTAAGCCAGAAAGCGCTTCTGCACCTGCCACGGCTGAGAGAACATGGTTACTGAACTTAAAGGGGCTTGCTGTTGACACGATGACGGATTTGGTTGCGTCACCGGTTTCTTTGCAGTATGCGTCATAGACGCATTTTGCTACTGCAGTATGAGTATCAATCACATAACCATACGCGCTGTTTGTTTCAGCAATGGTTTTTTCTGTCTGAGTGTCATCGCAGAAACCACCGTAGAACAGCTCCTGAATCTTCGCTTTGACATCTGCAGAAACCTCATAACGACCGGTTTCAGCCAGCTCTTTCATCCAGGCAGCTACCTGCTTATCGTCACAGCCGGTAACGTGATACAGCAGTCTTTCTAAGTTGCTGGAAATCAAAATATCCATAGACGGTGAGCTTGTAGTTTTAAAGAGACGGTTTTTATCATAAACGCCGGTTCTGATAAAGTCGGTTAAGATATTGTTTTCATTAGATGCACAAATCAGCTTGCCAACAGGCAGACCCATTTCTTTTGCATAATATGCCGCCAAAATATTGCCGAAATTACCGGTGGGAACAACAAAGTTCACCGGCTCGCCCAGCTTGATTTCATCACACTTTAGAAGATTACAGTAAGCGGAGAAATAGTACACAATCTGCGGCACCAAGCGACCCCAGTTAATGGAGTTTGCGCTGGAGAGCATAAAGTTGTTTCTCTCTAAAACCTCAGCATATTCACTGTCACCGAAAATCTTTTTAACGCCGCTTTGTGCATCGTCAAAGTTACCGTTAACAGCTGCAACATCAACATTGTTACCCTCCTGAGTAACCATCTGTCGTTTCTGAATGTCAGAAACACCTTTTTCAGGATAAAAGACGATAATGCGTGTGCCGTTAACATCTTTAAAGCCTTCAAGTGCCGCCTTACCGGTATCGCCGGAGGTGGCAACCAGAATAACAACCTCTTTGGTTTCACCTGTTTTAACAACAGATTTTTTCAGAAGGTGAGGCAGAATCTGAAGCGCCATATCCTTAAATGCACAGGTGGGACCATGCCACAGTTCTAAGAAATAAACACCGTTTGAAAGCTTATATAAAGGTGCAATTTCATCCGTTTCAAATTTTTCTTTGTTATAGGCGCTTTGTGCACAGTCGGTAATTTCTTCTGCAGAAAAATCGGTTAAAAATTTTCCCAGAATTCTGACTGCACGCTCGCTATAGGACATCTGCGCCAGTTCTGACAGTTCCTCCCCAAATACACGGGGAAGTGACTTCGGGACAAACAAACCGCCATCAGGTGCCAGACCTGTTTTGATTGCATAGGCTGCACTGACTGCTAAATTTTTATCCCTGGTGCTTGCGTATTCCATGAATTGTTCCTCCTTATTCAGGCTATCTGTATAGCCTTACCGCATCCGTGCTTCTAAAGCTTCTTTTTCTGCTTCAAAGCCGGGCTTGCCCAACAGGGCAAACATGTTCTTTTTGTATGCTTCGACACCCGGCTGATCAAAGGGGTTAACCCCTAGCAAATAGCCGCTGATGCCGCAGGCTTTTTCAAAGAAATAAACCATTTTTCCAAAGTAATATTCACTCAGCTCCGGAATGTTTAAAATAATGTTCGGCGCGCCGCCGTCATAATGTGCCATAACGGTGCCCAAAAAGGCTTTTTCATTCACATAACCCACAGATTTGCCGGCTAAAAAGTTCAAGCCGTCAACATTATCGGCATCTGCAAAGATGTCAACATCTGCGTCAGGGCTTTCTACATGCAAAACGGTTTCAAATAATTCTCTGCGACCGTCCTGAATGTACTGCCCCATAGAGTGCAGGTCTGTAGAAAAATCTACTGCCGCAGGGAAGATACCCTTTTGGTCTTTGCCCTCACTTTCGCCGTAAAGCTGCTTCCACCATTCAGCAAAATAATGGAGCTTAGGCTCATAATTCACCATAATTTCAATGGTCTTGCCCTGTCTGTAAAGCAGATTTCTGAGGGCAGCATATTGATAACAAGTATTTTTTTCTAAATCACGTTCGTTATATTCTGTGTACGCGTCTTGAGCACCCTGCATAATAGCGTCAAGGTCAGCGCCACATACCGCAATGGGAAGTAGCCCCACCGCAGATAGCACCGAATAGCGACCGCCAATGTTATCAGCAATCACAAAGGTTTCATAGCCCTCGCTGTCGGATAACTGTTTGAGGGCACCCCGGGCTTTATCGGTTGTAACGAAAATTCTCTCCTTAGCGCCGGCTTTACCATACTTTTTCTCAACCAGTTCCTTAAAAACACGGAAAGCAATGGCCGGCTCTGTGGTGGTACCGGATTTGGAAATAACGTTTAAGCAAATATCCTTATCCTTCACCAATTCGATTAAATCAGAAAGATAGGTAGAACTGCAAGAATTGCCTGCAAAAAAGATTTGTGGTGCTTTTCTCTCGCTATCCTTCTGCAGATTGTAAAAGCTGTTTGTAAATATATCTATTGCGGCTTTTGCGCCAAGATATGAGCCGCCAATACCAATCACGATCAGCACCTGGGCTGTATTTCTGATTTTTTCTGCCGCTGCCTTGATACGGGAATATTCTTCCTTATCATAATCATTTGGCAGGTTGACCCAGCCTAAAAAATCGTTCCCGGCGCCGGTTCCGTTCATCAGCTTTTCATGTGCTTCGCAAATTTCAGCACCCATACTGCCAAGTTCGTCTTGTGTAAGTTTTGTTTTGCTGTAATCGAGTGTAATATTTTTCAAAACTATACCTCCTAAAATTACCCAACAATAACCTTTCCAACCAAATCGTTGACATCTTCTATATTATATTGCTTCATATAGGCTTCTATACCATCTCGAACTTTAGGACAGGCATAGGGGTCTGTGAAATTGGCAGTGCCAACCATAACGGCTGAACTGCCTGCCAGCATAAATTCAACAGCATCATCGCCGGTTGTGATACCACCCATACCGATAATCGGCAATTTAACGGCATTCTTCACCTGATACACCATGCGAACCGCAACCGGCTTTACACAGGGACCGGACATACCGCCAATCACGTTGGCTAAGATAGGGCGGCGGGTTTTAATGTCAATCGCCATACCGGTTAAGGTGTTAATCAAAGACAAAGCATCAGCACCGCCGGCTTCTGCCGCCTTGGCAGTTTCAGTAATGTCAGAAACATTGGGAGAAAGCTTAACCATCAAGGGTTTTTTAGCATATTTTCTCACCGTTTTGGTAATTTCATACACAGTATCAGGATTTGTTCCGAAGGCTGCGCCGCCTGCTTTGACATTGGGGCAGGATATGTTCATTTCCAATAAATCTACATCAGCACTAGAAAGCTTTTCAGCCATTTCACAATAATCTTCAAAGGTACTGCCTGCCATATTGGCAATAATTTTACACCGATACTGTCGCAGGAAGGGGATTTCTTCTTTAATAAAGGCATCCACACCGGGGTTCTGCAGGCCCACGCTGTTTAAGATACCGCCATAGGTTTCAGTGATACGCGTGGGCGGATTGCCTGCACGGGGCGCTTTGGTCAAGCCCTTGACAGAAATTGCACCAATCTCACTCAGGTCATACAGCTCAGCATATTCCCGACCAAAACCAAAGGTGCCGGAGGCAGCAATAACGGGGTTTTCAAGCTCAACACCGCAAATGTTTACTTTCAAGTTCATAATACAACCTCCTCAGCCCAAAAGACCGGACCGTTCCGGCAAACACGTTTATATTTTCCTGCACCCTCTTCGTGGGTTTCACAGCTACAGGTCAGGCACGCGCCAATGCCGCAGCCCATTCTCTCCTCCAGAGAAATCTGGCAGGGAACGCCTGCTTCTTTAGCAAAGGCCTGAATTGCCTTGAGCATACCCTTGGGGCCGCAGGCATAGATAATATCGAACTGTTTTTCTGCAAAATCCTGCTTGAGCATATCTAACGCAAAGCCGTGGTTGCCATAGCTGCCATCGTCGGTTGAAACAGAAAGATAGCTTGCCGCTTCCTTAAACTCATCCTCTAAGGTCACAAGGCTTTTGTTACGAAAGCCCAAGTATGCAGAAGCACCGGAAAGCTGTTTGGTCAGGTACAGCATAGGATACACGCCAATACCACCACCAACAACAGCAGGTTTTTTATAAGTATCCGGCGCAATGGTAAAACCATTGCCCACAGGGCCTAAAACGTCAAGGCTGTCGGTCTGCTCCTTAAGCGCTTTTGTGCCACGACCCTTCACCTCATAAATAAAGCGAAGGTTTTCGCCCTCTACATCACAAATGCTGATGGGACGGCGCAGCGGCATAGAGATAGAATCTCCACACTGGATATGCAAAAACTGACCCGGTTTTGCTTGCTCAGCTAATTCCTTATTAGAAATCCAGGCCTGATAAATATTCGGTGCAACCTCTTTTTGAGAAAGAACCTTACAAGTATGAACCTGATAACTCATCATCATGCTCCTTATACACAAATTGTCAGATTGTAAAATAAGTTTCCATAATCTGCTTTATTATATCATAACCGCACACTAAATGCAAGGTTTTTTCTGTTGTCTGCTTTGGGCATAAAAAAAGAACGGTAAAAATACCGTTCTTTTAAAATTCAATTAGTTTAAGATAACCTGCTCGGTTTCCTTATCGAACAGCTGAATCTTATTGCCTTCCAGAATCAGATTGATCTGATCACCGGGTTTAGCAGTTGTTCTGGGATTAACACGAGCGATGAGGGCGTTGCCTTCAACAGTTACATATAAGTAAGTTTCAGCACCCATCATTTCTGTTACATCAACATGAGCAGAAACCATACATTCGGGGCTGATGCCCATCATAACAGCTTCATCATGGATGTTTTCAGGACGGATACCCATAACAACAGTCTTGCCGATGTATTCAGAACCTTCCAAGGTCTTACCTTTTGCATCAGGCAGTTTAATAACAGTGTTGCCAAATGCCAGCTGAACGCCGCCGCCTTCTGCATTCTGCAGCTCAACGTCTAAGAAGTTCATCGGCGGGCTGCCAATAAAGCCGGCAACAAAGATGTTGCAGGGCTTTTCGTACAGAACCTGGGGAGAATCGATCTGCTGGATGAAACCATCCTTCATAACAACGATTCTGGTACCCATTGTCATAGCTTCTGTCTGGTCATGGGTTACATAGATAAAGGTTGTCTGCAGTCTCTGATGCAGTTTGCTGATCTCAGTTCTCATCTGACCTCTCAGCTTAGCATCCAAGTTTGACAGAGGTTCGTCCATCAGGAACACTTTCGGTTCACGCACGATAGCACGACCCAGCGCAACACGCTGTCTCTGACCACCGGAAAGAGCCTTCGGCTTTCTGTCAAGCAGATGTTCAATGTCCAGAATTCTGGCAGCTTCATGAACTCTCTTCTTGATTTCATCTTTCGGCATTTTTCTCAGTTTCAGACCGAATGCCATGTTGTCAAATACTGTCATATGGGGATACAGAGCATAGTTCTGGAAAACCATTGCAATGTCTCTGTCCTTAGGAGCAACATCGTTAACCAGCTTGTCACCAATGTAAAGCTCACCTTCGCTGATTTCTTCCAGACCTGCGATCATTCTAAGAGTTGTAGACTTACCGCAACCGGAAGGACCAACTAAAACGACAAATTCTTTATCCTCAATATCTAAGTTGAAGTCACTAACAGCAGTAACTCCGCCGGCATATTTCTTATAAATGCCTTTTAGATTAAGACTTGCCATTGTTTTTACCTCCTCATGATTACATATCATATCACATTACTCTAATATGATAACACAATTTATACGAAATTGTTAGACTATTTTTAACCAAAATTTAATTTTTTTATTTAGTAACATTGCATAAAAAAGATTTTTATGTGCAACATTCACCATTCAAAAGGGGTTATCAGCCCCTTGTAAGAACAGCTTTTAACACGCCATAAATCATCTTGGCGGCCTCACCCCGGGTAGCATTTTGTACCGGATTAAAGTTACCCTTGTCGTCACCGGATACAATGCCCATACCGCATACTGACAGAACGTGAGACTGTGCATATTCAGAAATAGCAGAAAAGTCACCAAAGGCAGACGGGTCGGCTTTCGCTGCCGTTACACCTTTTTTCTCCAGAACACTATTGATGATTTTTGCCATATCCTGTCTTTTAATCTTGGCGCCCACACCAAACTCCGTGCTACTTACGCCGTTCACAAGACCGTACTTTTGTGCCGATGCTACATAGGCATAGAACCAGGCATCCTCCGGCACATCGGCAAAGGTTGTCACTGCTTTTTCATCCTTTAAATCAAACAGTTCAACAATGAGCTTGACAAACTCTTCTCTGGTAATACTGTCCTCCGGCGCAAAGATGCCTTCAGCTTTACCGCCTACAATGTTTCTTGCATACAAAGCTTCAATATAGGGCTTTGACCAGCCGTTACAATCGGTAAAGGGTGAGCTTACTTCCTTGACCACATATTCACCTTTTGACAGTTCTGCCACAACCGCGCCGTCAATATACAGAGACATTTTAACCGGCACAAGTTCATTTCCCTCTACCCGATATACCACCGGATTTTCATAGATACCGGAGATAGAAACTATACCCTCTTCTGTAACTGTAAAGTGCTGACTTGCCTCCTCCCCTTGAACGGGATCCTTCTTTTCAACGCGGCCTGCGCTTGCACCGGGCAGCTTTTCCACATCCTCAGCCGGGGGTTGATAAGTCGGTGCGCTGTCTAACAGACCAACGCGGTAAAACAGCATACCAACGCTGCTTTTTTCTGCAGCAGATAAGCCGGCATTCAGTTCTTCTATACTGTCGCGCAATTCATCTGAAAGAGACAAAGTCATACCATCTGCCTGCCAGACAGCCTCAATCTGTGCAGAAAGAGCAGAGGGATAATTACGAACCGTAAAATTGCCCGAGTTGTCCATAGCCAGCATAGCCCCACCCTCTGACAGGTTTGCTGCTTCTTCCAGCATTCTTGCAACCATACCGTCAGAAATCTGATGATTCGTAAGCAAACGCTCAAGGGTCGACTGCCGGATTGACGAAGCACTCAGCAGAGCCTGAACACCCCGTTTTTCTACTGCAGAAAGAGAAAGACCTTCTTTGTTCTGATAAATGCTTTGGCACTCCTGACGGAAGGTTTCATCCAAAATCCGCAGGCTGTCAAAAACGTTCTGCAGGGTCACCGCATCTGTGTACTGCAGCATTTTTTCAATCGCAGTGCCTAAAAGACCGGCATCCTGTCCGTTTTGCTGCTTGGCCAAAGATTCATCCAGCATGTCAAGACCCACATCGCTGCTGACAAACGGCAGTGCCGAAATCAACATATCGCGACTCATAGAGGATACAACAGATACCAATCTTTCTACCTTACCCGTCTCAAGGGCAGAGGCCTTGGGTGAACAAGCCACACAAGACACAGACAATATAACCAGTGCCGAAAAAACAGCAATCACCTTGCACATAATATTTCTTTTCATCCTGTGACCTCCCGTTTTTAAAAAGAAAGCAAGGGAAAGCTTACTGCAAGCTCCCCTTGCTTTCGTCAGAACTTAATTTGTCAATTATAACAGACCTGCATAGTGCATGAAGGAGTACAGAATCTTAGCTGCTTCAGCACGAGTGATGGAATTTGTCGGACGGAATGTACCGTCAGGATATCCACCTACGATGTTCAGTTCTGTTGCCTGTTTTACATATACTCTTGACCAGTCACCGATTTCATGGTGGTCATTATATGTCAGCGTTGTTCTGTCAATATCGTCAGAGAACATACGCATTACAACTGCAACCAGCTGTTCTCTTGTGATAATCTGCTGCGGTCTGTAAAGGCCGTCATCATAACCGGTAAAGATGCCTACCTTAACCATCATATTAACAGCCTCGATTGCCCATTCGGAAATGTATGAGCTATCGCTGAAGTTGCAGTAAGGAGCACGTTTTGCCTTTGTCTCAAGGCCTAAAGCGCGGGTCATTGCAACTGCAATTTCTTCACGGGTGATGCCTAAATCCGGTCTGAAGGAGCCATCTTCATAACCATTGAAGATGCCACGCTTGGAAAGCTCAGCAATGTAGTCTTTTGCCCAATGATCTGCTGTATCAGCATAAACATAAGCAGCATCTGCTACCGGCGGCTGGCTAACTTCAGATTCTGTGGGCTGAAGCTTACCGATTTGCTGGGAAACATCTGTTGTGCTGCTGCTACTGCTGCTACCGGGACGGTTCGGACGGCTGCTGCCGCTATCATCGTCGCTATCATCAGCCAGCGGTGTGTACAGCGCAATTTCATCTGCAACTAAAACAGTTTTAATATCTGCCTTTAAGGAAGCATCTCCTAAATCATTAAGACCTGCTACCAGTGCATCCAGAATCACATCACCATCAGTAATAGCTTCACCGTTAATGGTGTCAAAGCGCTCAGTTACATAGGTATATAAGTTAGTTTTAAATTCATCACTGGCGATCTTCACTGCAAATTCGCTAGAACCAACAGCTGCGTCTGTCAATACAAGGCTGCCCTGAAAGCTTTTAGAAAGACGCAGGATTGTGTTAGGACCAACGCCGTGTGTCGCCAGCTGAGCATTACCCGGTTCTTCCTCTTCGTTATAAACGAAGTAATCATAAACATTCTTTAATGCTGTCTGGAAAT
The DNA here is from genome assembly GCA_015068905.1 of Oscillospiraceae bacterium. GTDB lineage: Bacteria > Bacillota > Clostridia > UBA1381 > UBA9506 > UMGS755. Next base: position 82,845 of record SVJQ01000002.1, read on the forward strand.
CAGCACTGTCATTCACCAACACACCGGCTTCTGCCTCTGTTACCCATTCGCCGGTAGATGCCTGGTCAACAGCTTCCTGTGCAGCTCTGAAATCAGCAATCGCATCCTGTCTTTCGGTGTTGGGCAGTGCTCTGAATACGCTCAGGATAAATTTAATTGCATCCTTGTTTGCCGCCAGAGAATCACCAATGTTAGCAATAATGCTGTTGAAGGTTGCATCGTTCAGGGTACCGCTGACTGTGCTACCGGTTCCTGTTACAGAATCCAATATGGTAATCAGACTGCCCATATTGTCTGCTGTCTGTGCATACAACGCAAACAAATTAAATACCTCAACACGCTGTGCCTGCGTCAGGGGCATATTACGGTCTAACAGGTCAATGATGTCTTCCATAGTAGCATCACTAAAGCTTACATCACCTGCCGCAAAGCCGGTTGTGCCAAGGCACAGGGTCAACATAACTGTTGCCAGCAATACACTTATAAATTTCTTCATGTCTACACTCCCTTTGTTATCATTTATTGAATTAAATGTTTATATTTATCATAATATCCCCAGATTTTTTCTTTATCCTCTGAAGATAATCCACGACTCACAATTTTATATGCCCGTCTGACCTCATCACTTGTAATACCGCCGCCAAGCATGCCGAACAGTTCTGTATAATCAGACGCAGATAAACCGGCACTTAAAATACTCAAGGCTGCCACCTTATCGCTGAAAGGAACCTTCTGTTGTAAAACTTTAAATTCCTCCATTGTAAGGTTCAGTTTATCAAAAGGAATCGCTCTTGACCCCGAGCTCGCGTCTTTGCCTGCAGGGTTCTGTGTCGCAGTTCCCTGACTATCAGGCGCCGTCACATCCGGAGATGTTTCTGCACCGTCTTGGTTGCCGTCCGGTCCGGACGGTTCACCTGATGGTGTTGTCCCCGGTTCTGTTATAACGACACCGGATTCATAGAAAGAATCACTAATCATTGAAAAAAGCGTATTAACGCCAAAATAAACCAAAAAAGAAACAAGAACCGCCACAACCAGAACAATACCTGTGATAACCAGCCATTTTTTCTTCTTTTTTTTCATAGTCACTCCCCAAAGAGCCATTTTACCGGCACTTTGAACCTGTATGTATAAATAGTATTAATAGTATATCATAGTTTTTTCAAAAAAGAAAGACCTAAAAATATTTTTGTTTAAAATTTTTATTTTCGCCTGTCCATTCTTTGTCTGACGATTTCATACATCATAATCGCCGCCGCCACAGACGCATTCAGTGATTCTGTTTCGCCCAGCATAGGTATTTTCACCATAAAATCGCACTTTTCGCGAATCAGGCGCGAAATGCCCTTACCCTCAGAACCAACTACCAGGCAGATTGGGCCTGTCATATTCGCATCATACAGGGTTTCGCCGTGCATATCCGCACCGGCTACCCACAAACCTCTTTCCTTCAATACATCAATGGTTTGAGCCAGATTGGTCACGCGCACCACCGGCGTATAATGAACAGCGCCGGCAGAGGTTTTAGCTGTCACCGCATCAAGGCCTGCAGAACGGTTTTTGGGGATAATCACCCCGTCAGCGCCGGCAGCATTGGCGCTTCTGATAATGGCGCCTAAATTGTGAGGGTCGGTAATCTCATCACAAATAACAAAAAAAGGCGGTGTGTTCTTTTGCTCAGCTTTTCTGAACAATTCCTCAAGACTCGCATACGAGGTTGCACCGCAGACTGCCACAACGCCCTGACTTGCCTCAGTCTGACTGACACTGTTAATCTTCTGAGGCTTTACAAATTGCACCGGCACCTGCTTTTCTTTCGCAAGATCCATCAGCTTTTTTACGCCCCCGGGGCGTACCGTTTCGCTGATCCAGATTTTATCAATGGGTCTGCCGGAAGATAAAGCTTCGTAAACTGAGTTTCTGCCTTCTATCATCATTTTTGTTTCTTTCTCGTGCTTCTTTTCCATACCATACTCTCCTTTGTGCTTATCCGGCCGCCGGAACGCCATCAATAGCGCAGCCCCTTGCAAAAGAAGCAGACCCAAACAACTTGAGCCTGCATCAATTTTTGCATAATTCTTGCGCCTTGCCTTTGCTAAAGACTGCCCGGAAATTTTTTATTCCTGCGTCGCTATCTTTCCCCTGATAACTTCAAGCGCTTTCGTAAGCTGAGCATCTTCCTCCGGTTCTAAAAGAGAAAGGTTTCCCATCAGCTCTTCGGCTAATGTCACTTTGATATCCGGCTCAATGCCGATACCGTCAATACAGTCACCATTCGGGGTAAAGTAGCGGGAATTCGTTAAATAGATAGCTGTGGTACCGCTAAGGGGATGAACAGACTGCCCAACAGCCTTACCATAGCTTTTTTCACCGATAATGGTTGCCAGACCATGGGCCTTTAAGCTGCCTGCCAGAAGCTCTGACGCACTGGCTGTGCCCTGATTAATCAGCACCACCATAGGAAGATCTAACGCCTCATCATCAGAGTGGAAATACTGTTTTCTACCATGGCTGTCCTCTAAATACGCAATGACACCCTTTGGCAAAAGAGAATCCGTCATATCAATAACCGTATCGGCATAGCCACCGGGGTTATTTCTCAAATCAATAATCAGCCCCTGCATATTCTGACTTTTCAAGTCGTCAAGAGCACTCTGAAAATCTTCTTTTGTGTTATGCATAAATTCAGATACGCGAACATAGCCTACGTCCTCTGCAAGCATCTTGTATGCAACAGACTGCCGCTTTACCACCTCACGGTGTACGGTAACAGACAGGGTTTCTTCCCCGCGCAAAATGGATAACGTAAACTCTTCATCCTCACCGTTTTTGATATAGTCAATAACGGCATCATAGGTTGTGGCGTCTACAACACGATCGCCAACTTTTGTAATAACATCACCCGGCAGAACACCGGCTTTTTGCGCCGGAGACCCGTCATAGGGTGAAATAACTGTCAAAGCTCCGGTCTCATAATTAAAATTCACGCTGACGCCGATGCCTTTATAGCTTTCCTTTTTGTCCTCCTGATAAGAAGAAAAATCCTCAGCATTTAAATAACTGCTGTACTGATCGCCCAGACTGTAAACCATGGCGCTGATTGCCGCATCATTCAGTTTTGTGATCTGTTCATCTGTTAAGGGATCTACATAATTATCAATAATAATTTGTCTGGCACGAAGCAGCGAATCTTCAGAATCAAAAATTCGTATACCAACAAAAAATGCCGATGTCACAGCCCAGACAACAATCGCTGTCAGGACTGCTGTTAAAACCAAATGCCGTTTGCGAATCAAGTATATACACTCCCTTCGGCCTGTCAGCCGTCAAAAACTATGATAAATAGGGACGGGGGTTGGTAGGTGTACCGTTATTTAATACCTCAAAATGCAGGTGGTTACCGGTCGAGGTACCTGTTGTGCCGACCAAGGCAATTTTCTGACCGCGGGTAACGGTCTGTCCTTTTGAGACAAGTAGCTTGCTAGAGTGCCCGTACAGGGTCTGAATACCGTTGCCATGGTCAATGATAACGCAGTAGCCGTAGCCGCCGTTCCAGCCGGCAAACCGCACAGTGCCGTTAGCTGCTGCTAAAATAGGTGAACCGCCGGGCGCCGCCATATCCATACCGGAATGATATTTTCTCGTTCCATAAACAGGATGAATACGATAACCAAATTCAGAGGATATATATGTATAGCTGGGGGCAGGCCAACAGAACACGCCGCCGTCATAAATAATTCTGCCGCTGGATGAAACCGTACCTCTTGAAGAGCCCGCCGAAACACTTGCTTTTAAGCTCTCCTCCTGAGCTGCTGCTGCCTTTTCCATCTGTTCGTATTTGGCAACATCCTTCTCCAAGGCCTTCATATAGCTTGTTTTTTCAGCAATCTTTGCATTCAATGCATCCTGTTTTCCCTGAACCAGATTACGGGCTTCCTGCTGTTCGGCGCGGTATGCAACAACCTCATTTTTAGATGCCTCAACGCTGTCTCTTAAAGAAACCATACGGTTAATAATACCCTGATCGTGCTCTGTAATTTCACGAATGGTTTCAACTCTTGCAACAAAGTCAGAAAGGCTTTGGGAGTTCAGCAAAAGGTCAATATAGCTTGCCGCATTATTCTCATCCATTGCACGAAGGCGCTCGCAAAATTCAGCATCTTCTGCCGCTATCTGTGCTTCAAGCTCAGCAATTTCAGCTTCCTTGGCCTCAATTTTTGCATCTGCCTCGCTGATGATGGCATCAATGGCAGAAAGCTCTGCCCGAATCACATCAGCCTCATCGTCAAGCTTTGTGATTTGCGCCATAGCGTCCTGCATTTTGCCCTTGGCTTCTGTCTTCGCCGCCTGAGCCGCCTGCTTTTCCTTCCTTGCTTTATTAATTTTATCCTGCACGGTTTCAGCATATACCGACTCATTTTCATACAGCATCGGCGCAGTTGCCGTCACCAGCACCGCAACCATAACTGCAGAAACGGTACGCTTTATCAGTGAATTCATACACTTTCCTCCGTCTGTGTTTTAGCTTATTTAGCTTTTACAAGGGCAAGAGCCTTGTTAAACTGTTGGTCAATTTCAACACGAACTGCCTCAACATCACTCCTGAAGCGGATCAATGTTTCATAATCCATCACACCGGTGGGAGAAAGGCCGGCATCCCTTTGATATTGCCGCACCGTAATGGTCAGTTCCTGATCATACTGATCGTTCACTTCACCCACAAAATAACCCACGGCATTAAACCGTTGCTTGATGGCAAGCACACCCGGACCGTGATCCCCTTCTTTATAATCGCGAAGCAAATCCAGCTCTTCCATATTAGAAGTGTCCAGACGAACATAACGGTTAGGAACCCAATGATCCGGCTTGATGCCTTTGCCGTTAATATGCTCGCCGCCGGGCAGTACATACTCTGCCGTTGTCAGTTTCATGGAACCGAACTTCAGTTCCCCGATCTCAGGCAGGTGCATAAATTCCTGCACGGTGCCCTTGCCCAAAGTGGTTACGCCCACAATGGTGCCCAGACCGTGGTCCCTGATGTTACCGGCAAACAGTTCACCACCACTGGCGGTTTCTCCGTTAACCAATACCACAATTTTGTTGTAATACGGTTTTCCCGTTACATCGCCAATGCTTCTTAAAGTCGTATTTCTGCTTTCGTTGGCATATTCAATGCTGATAACATTCTTGCCACGAGGCACAAAATAGCTGATGGAATTTACCACACTGATGAGTTCGCCGCCGGGATTGTTACGCAGGTCAATAATCAACTTTTTGATGCCACTCTTTTTAAAGTATGCATCTGCCTCTGCAATTCCACCGGGGGTTGAGCCGTTAAAAGAGGCAATCTGCAAATAACCCACACCGGTTTCCAGCTCGCTGTAGCCTACTGTGTTGCCGTTAATGGCACGGCGTGTAACCGTCAGGGGTATTTCTTTACCGTCACGAAGCATGGTAACCTGCACGGTAGTACCCTCTTCGCCCTGAATCAGGGGAACAATCTCATTGACTGAAAGCCCCGTCACGTCCTGACCGTCTACCTTGATAAAGCGGTCACCTGCCAGAATGCCGGCTTCCTCTGCTGAACTGCCCGGCATAACCGATACAACCCCGACAGAACCAATCATACGCTGAACCGTAACACCAATGCCCACATAGGCGGCATTGAACAGGTTGGCAAAGTCAACCAGTTCCTCCGGCGTGAAATAACCGCTGTATTGATCCATCTGATCGCCCACAATTTCGATTAAATCCTCCAGCATCTCCGGATGTTTTTCCAAAAGCTTGTGAGCAAAGCTGCTGGCCATTGCCGCTGTATCAACTTCAAACTTATAATTGCTTAAAACATTTGCAAGAACCATATCAAAGTATGCTGTCTCTAAGCTTTCCTCTTCGGCAAACACCGCCGGACAGCCAAGCGTCATCATAACTGCCAACATAATAAGCAATAATTTTTTTGCAATCTGTTTCATAAACATTTCCTCCGCATTTTGCTTCGGCAAAACCTTCTTACATCTGTTCCGGAGCTGAAATTGACATAACTGTCAGAGCATTTTTCAAGGTCACTCTCACAGAATCTGTCAGCTTCAGACGGGCATCGGTTAATTCTTTATCCTCAGAGTTAACCTTGCAGGCCGCATAAAAGCCGTGGAAAGCAGCTGCTAAATCCATCGCATAACGTGTGATTAAGCTAGGTTCACGAAGAGCCGCCGCCTGACGGATGGTTTCAGGAAAGTCTGCCAGTTTTTTCATCAGGTCAATTTCCTGCGGTGCGATAAGTCTTGCAAGATTTACGTCAGCTGCAGGTTTAACTGTTGTTCCCTGCTCAGAGAGTAACCGCAGAATGCTGCACACTCTGGCATGGGCATACTGCACATAAAACACAGGGTTTTCGTTAGACTGTTCAACTGCTAAGTCAAGGTCAAAGTCAAAGTGGCTGTTTGCCTGACGCATATTGAAGAAAAATCTTGCCGCATCAATGCTGATATCTTCCAATAAATCCTTTAAGGTAATGGACTTACCGGTACGCTTACTCATTCTCACAACTTCGCCGCCGGAAACCAGACGCACAAGCTGCATCAGCACAATCTCTAAGCGCTCAGGTTCAATACCCAAAGCCGCTAAAGCCGCCTTTAAACGTGCCACATGGCCGTGATGGTCAGCACCCCAGATGTTAATAACCGTATCAAAGCCGCGGTCAACAAATTTGTTTTTATGATAAGCAATATCCACAGCATAATAGGTTAAAAAGCCGTTCTGACGGACTAAAACCTCATCCTTTTCTTCGCCAAAATCGGTAGCGCGGAACCAGATAGCACCTTCGTTTTCATAGGCATAGCCACGTTCTAAGAGTTCATCAACCACCTTGCGTGCTTCACCGTTTTCGTGCAGAACGCTTTCGCGGAACCAAACGTCATAGATGATTCTGTATTTCTCAAGGTCAGATTTTAAATCGTCCACATTCTTTTCCAAGGAAAAGTCAACCAAAGCCTTTTTGCGGGTTTCAGAATCCGCTGTCAGCAAGCCGTCGCCAAAAGCTTCAATATATTCTCTTGCACGAACACGAATGTCCTCACCGTGATAACCATCTTCGGGGAACTCAGCCGCGTCTTCACCTTTTAGTTCCTGAATATAGCGAGCCTCCAAGGACTTACCGAACTTTTCAATCTGATTGCCGGCATCGTTCACATAAAACTCACGGGTTACATCATAGCCAGCCCAGTCCAAAACACTTGCCAGACAGTCACCCAAAGCACCACCACGGGCGTTACCCATGTGCATCGGTCCTGTGGGGTTAGCGCTGACAAACTCAACCATAATCTTTTTGCCGCAACCGGCATCCACTCTGCCAAAGTTTTCGCCCTCTGCTTCAATCACAGATAAAACCTGACGAATGTAAGCAGAATCCAAACGGAAGTTAACAAAGCCGGCACCTGCCACCTCTGCACTTTCGATATATGTACCCTCTGTAGTCATATTTGCCACAATGCTATCTGCAATGGCACGGGGTGCCTTTCTTGCCTGCTTGGCGAGCAGCATGGCTGCATTTGTTGCAAAGTCACCATGTTCTTTTTCTCTGGGTTCTTCAATGACATAGTCAGGGACTGTATCAAAGGTTAAATCTCCCTGAGCCTTGGCTTTTTCTAATGCGTCATCAATCGCCTTACGGATTGATGCTTTTGTCTGTTCGTAAATTGTCACGCCTGATTCTCCACCTTCCTGATTGTTAAATGTAGGCCGTTATGAACGGGTAAATTGTTATTGAGCTCTACCATATAGTCAAGGTCAATTTCGCCACCGTTTTCGTCAATGTTAAGCTCCATGCTGTTAGTGGTTACACCGACCGACAGAGTGCCGTAAGGCGTGTCATAATGACCCACATATTTTTTCTCTTTTTCAAAAACCATTTGGGTTGCACTATTACCAAAGCGCATCATAGACACACAACCATCCTTAATTTTCAGGGTTGTGGTTGTGCCCTCATAACCCGTCAGCTCGCTACCCTCGTAGCTGATGTAATATTTATCGTCTTTTTTCACATATTTACCTAAAGTTGTCAATTCGTACTGGTCGCTTTCGCCGTCAATACTCTGTCTGCCCGTTAAGGTAATCAGTGCATTTGTTTCCATAAAAACCCCACCTTGCCGCAAGCGGCATCTATACGTTAATTATATTTTTCAATATCAATCCGTGAAACCAGTCCGTCAATGGGACGCTCTAAAAACATAGAACCCAAGCGGATGAATTCAGCCGGATCGTCACTGACATAAAACTGATACTGTTCTGTTTGTTTTTCTTTCGAAAGCAAATCATTCTCTTCTAAAAGCTTTTTCACATCCCCGGCAACGCATTCACCGGGATTAATCAGGGTAACGCTGTCACCCAAAACCTCTCCGATTACCTTTTTTAAAAGGGGATAATGGGTACAGCCTAAAATCAAGGTATCAGCGCCACTTTCGATAATCTCCTGCAGATAGTCCTTGGCTATCATTTTAGCGGCTTCTTTTTCTGCATAGCCGTATTCAACCAAAGGCACAAACATGGGGCAAGCCACACTCACAGTCTGAATCTCCGGATTTTCTTCTTCCAAAAAAGAACGATAAGCACCGGAACGAATTGTCCCCGTTGTGCCAATAACCCCCACACGACCGTTACGGGTAACAGCGGCAGCTCTGCGGCTTGCAGCTTTTGTAACCCCCAAAAGGGGAATATCATACTGCCCGGAAAGCTTCGGCAACGCAATAGAGCTCGCTGTTCCGCAGGCAGCGATAATCGCCTTTAAATGAAAGGTTTGCAAAAAATTAATATCACTTCGGGTATATTTTAAAACCGTTTCTTCTGACTTTGTGCCGTAGGGAATGCGCCCTGTATCGCCGAAATACACCAGCGACTCATTGGGCAAAAGCGCCATCAGCTCTTTCATAACGGTGAGACCGCCTAAGCCGGAATCAAAAACCCCAATCCTTCTGTTATCCATACTCTGCCTCCGATTTTACTTTGCAAGAGAAATCAGCCGGGTGACAAGCGCTGTGCCGGAAAGCCCCGACTCTTTCCACAGCATAGGATACATGCTGATATCCGTAAAGCCGGGCAATGTGTTAATTTCGTTCAGTAAAATTTTGCCGTTATTTTTATCAATAAAAAAGTCCACGCGGGAAAGGCCACAGCAGTCTGCCGCTGTAAAGGCGCGGCACGCCATACTGCGAATGGTTGCCTGCTCTTCCTCTGTTAAATTGGCGGGGATTTCAATCCGCGCTGTGTCTTTTTCATACTTTGTGGCATAGTCATACATGCCCTCTTTGACAATCTCACCCACGCAAGAAGCCACCGGGTCCTGAGTTGTGCCTAAAACGGCACACTCTACCTCACGGGCATCCACACTACGCTCAATGAGAATTTTTTCATCTTCCTGACCGGCAATTTCCAAAGCTTTTGCAAGCTCTGCCTGACAGTTTACTGCCACAACCCCAACGGATGAGCCAGCACGGGAAGGTTTAATAACCACAGGATAGCCAAAAGTTTCTTCAATTTCTTTATGTACATTCTCTGCGTCATAGTTGTCATTCCACACAAAAAAGCCTTCTGTTACAGGAATGCCTGCCTGCTGTAGCACCTCTTTGGTGAGCACCTTATCCATACACAAGGAAGAAGCCAAAACACCGGGACCCACAAAGGGAATTTCAGCCAGCTGAAACAGCCCCTGCACGGTACCGTCTTCCCCGTTTTTACCGTGAAGCACCGGATAGGCAACATCAATCCGTGTTACAGAAACATCACCGTTTTTGTTAAACACCAAAAGACCGTGGTGCTTCGGATTGGGCGAAAGAACACAGGCTTTGTTGTTGCAGTTTTCCCACGCACCGGTTTTTATCTCCTCATTAGACGCCTCTGTTAAAAACCAGTTACCGCTTTTGTCTATTCCAACCGTAATCACATCAAACAAAGTGCGGTCTATGTAAGAAAGTACATTATTTGCAGAAAGACGGGATATCTCATGTTCAGATGATTTGCCGCCAAACAGAACGCAAACTGTCTGTTTCATCGCTATCAACCTCCTGATTTTTGCCCATAGGCATAGTTCTGTACTCTATTATCATACTATGAAACACTCCTTATTTCAATCCTTTTTTTTATTTGTTAAAAAAATTTAACATTCTAAAAGATAAAAAACTACAGTTTCCTGTAGTTTTTAAATCGGATATGGCTTGTAAAGACGCACTCTGTACATTTTGCTTCTGCCCGTCTTTGAGGGGATGGACGCAAAATAGTGCAGATTGGACAAACTGAACCCGACGCTGTATACAAATACAGCAAGTGGTGAAGGTTATTCAAAGCACAAAGCATAAAAAAAGAAATTCGCTTTCGCGAATTTCCTCTTTTAATGCTACTTTAATTCTATTATAAATACATTTTTCCCGTAGCACATCTCTTGCTTTGTGCGCTCTGTGCATTTTGCTACATTCCATTATACCTTATTGATTTTCTCTTTCTTCTTCATCTGCCGGTACTTAAGGGGTGTCATCTCCGTAAATTTTCTGAAGATATCATTAAACCGTTGCTGACTTGAAAAACCAACGCTGCGAGCAACATCCGCAATTTTCATATCCGTATTCTCCAAAAGCTCCTTCGCCTCTTCAATGCGGATTTTTAAAATATAGCTTTTGGGGCTGATGCCGAATTTATCTTTAAAAGAATGTGCAAAATAACTGTCTGACAGATAAATATATTTCGCCACCTGAGAAAGAGTCAGCTCTTTGGCATAGTTCTGGTCAATATATTCCTTTGCCACATTAAGTAGCTCGTGAAGCTTCAGGTTACGGTTTTTCACGCTTTGCTCCCATTCCAGTTTTAAAGTTCTTGAAAGCAAAACAAACAGCTCCATAACAAGCAGACAGGACAGAAAATCGCCCCAGACCTGCGGCTTCATGCGCTCTCTTAAAATGCGCTTAATGACATTGATAATGTCATTTTTTTTGCCCAGCTTTAAATAAATATAAGAGCCAACCGACTCATCTTCAATATATTCCACAAAGTCCTTTAACGATGCATGACTGCTTGTGCCCTCGTCGGACTCTCTGAGCTTAAAGTACAGCACAATCAACTCACAGTTTTCAGAACGCACAGTAAATTTATGCGCCTTTTGCGGTTTGATAATAACTAAAGAATTGGCGGTCATATTCACATCTATGCCGTCAATCATAAAGGTTGCCGTTCCTTTTTTTATATAGACCATTTCATAATAGTCATGTCTGCTTAAATCCATGCTCCAGCTGGTATCGTGAATTTTCTCAATCGCCTTGATCACCGCCGGCATAAAAGAAAGCTTTTCATTTAACTCATTCCACGCTTTAGGAAGCTGTTCTGACTGCATACCTGTTCCTCCTATTTGTATGGTTTCAGCTTTTTAAGATTATTATAACATGCAAAAAGAACAAAGTCCATAAAAAAATGAAAAATCTCTTTACGCCACCCCAAAAAAGTGATAAAATAAAATAAATTCCCTCAAAGGGAACATCAGAATTGAGGATATAGTATGAAAAATCTGCGTGATTATTTTAAACAGCTTGATTATTCGTTGCTGATTATTTCAGTTTTGCTGGGGCTTTTAGGGCTTTTGATGATTGCCAGCGCCACAAACTCAGCTGAGGGTAACCGTGATATTTTAGTTCAGACTCTGGCTATGAGTATGGGCATTGTAGCCATGTTTGTTATGGCAGCCATTGACTATGAAGATTATACCGACCTTGCAAAATATATATACATCGGCAGTTTGCTTGTCCTGATTGTGGTGTTGATTTTTGGTACGGGTAAAAGCGAAACCGGCGCAAACAGTTGGATTCGTATCGGCAGCATCGGCATTCAGCCCTCAGAGCTTGTTAAAATTGCTTTTTGTATTACGTTTTCGGTTCACCTTGCCAAAGACCGCGAAACGGTCAACGAACCTAAAACTCTTTTAAAACTGTTTTTACATTTTGTGATCCCCACCGGTCTGGTTGTTTTGCAAAACGATACGGGAACGGCTTTGGTCTTCGTTTTCATGTTCTTTTGCATGCTGTTCGCCGCCGGTCTATCATATAAATATATCCTCACAGCTCTCGGTGCGTTTGTGGCGTTTTTGCCCCTTGCCTGGTTTGTGCTGATGCGCCCCTATCAAAGAGAGCGAATCTTAGTATTTTTAAACCCCGAGCGGGATGCCGCAGGCGCCGGCTATCAGGTTCTGCAGTCCAAAATCGCCATAGGCAGCGGTGAATTTTTAGGCAGAGGTTATATGAAAGGGCCCCAAAACCAGCTGAATATGTTGCCTGAAAATGAAACTGACTTTATTTTCGGCGTCATTGGTGAGGAATTCGGTTTTATCGGCACCACCCTGATTCTGATTCTCCTGGCTGCCCTCATTCTCCGTTGTATTTATGTAGGTCTGCGTTCCAAAAACGATATGGGCTGTTTTATCTGCATCGGTATCGCCGCTATGTATGCCTTCCATACCTTTGAAAACATTTTTATGTGCATCGGCCTGATGCCCGTTACCGGTATTCCCCTGCCGTTTTTAAGCTATGGCGGCTCCAGTGTTTTAACCAATTTCATTGCTGTGGGTCTTGTCATTTCCGTCTGGTGTCACCGTCGCACACTAAGATTTTAACTTTTTTAGAAAAAACACTTGCTTTTTTATTTTTTGTGTGCTATAATAACTAGCGTTGTGAATCAGCAGATAGCACATATGCGCCTGTAGCTCAGCTGGATAGAGTGCCTGGCTACGAACCAGTAGGTCGGGAGTTCGAATCTCTCCAGGCGCACCAAAAAAACAACTCAGCCGTTAGGTTGGGTTGTTTTTTTATGCCTGTGGGAGTGAGAACTCCCGATGGAGTTCGTCGGAGCAGCCCAAGAGTAAAGCGATTGGGGCTGCGGAGCTCGAGTACGGCAAATTGTTTCGGGTACCGCCAGAAGCGGTCGAAACAATGCCGACGCAGAGTATCTCTCCAGGCGCACCAAAAAAACAACTCAGCCGTTAGGTTGGGTTGTTTTTTTATGCCTGTGAGGGTGAGAACTCCCGATGGAGTTCGTCGGAGCAGCCCAAGAGTAAAGCGATTGGGTCTGCGGAGCTCGAGTACGGCAAATTGTTTCGGGTACCGCTAAGAGCGGTCGAAACAATGCCGACGCAGAGTATCTCTCCAGGCGCACCAAAAAAACAACTCAGCCGTTAGGTTGGGTTGTTTTTTTATGCCTGTGAGGGTGAGAACTCCCGATGGAGTTCGTCGGAGCAGCCCAAGAGTAAAGCGATTGGGTCTGCGGAGCTCGAGTACGGCAAATTGTTTCGGGTACCGCTAAGAGCGGTCGAAACAATGCCGACGCAGAGTATCTCTCCAGGCGCACCAAAAAAACAACTCAGCCGTTAGGTTGGGTTGTTTTTTTATGCCTGTGAGGGTGAGAACTCCCGATGGAGTTCGTCGGACATGGAGTAAGGCTTTGTGTCAAGCAAAGCGAAGACAGAAAGCGCTTAATCCAGTTGTTCTTTTTGTTAAGACGAGCGAAGCGAGAATTTAAAAAGAACTTCCTTAATTAGTGCGTCAGGCAAGCGGAACTGTGAAGCGCGAGCAACGAAGATTTTTCGCAACTGCCCGCAGCAGTCGAAAAATCAAGTATCACAGCGTATCTCGGCCGGCGCACCAAAATCATGCGATAGCCTCGCAGTTCAAAAAAAGTTAACCGATAAACAAAATTAAAACAACTTTATTGTATAGTACAAAGGTTAATTTAATAGAATTTTTAAGTGCAGAGGGTTCCTTGCCGCGTATCCCAGAAAATAAAAGGGAGCTAACACGAAGCGGTTGAGGGATTGTTACGCCTTATATTTTTTGTATGCCCTGCCGGGCGAGCCTACTTTTGTGCGACAAAAGTAGCAAAAACATGGGGGAGTTTCGATTCTCCCCCATACCCCCTTAAAACGACACAGGGGCTTCGCCCCTGGACCCCTTTACTGTAATGCCGACGCAGAGTATCTCTCCAGGCGCACCAAAAAACAACTCAGCCGTTAGGTTGGGTTGTTTTTTTATGCCTGTGGGAGTGAGAACGCCCGTCTTTTCGCAAGAATACAGAGTTCCCTATCGATTTATTCCTTGTTTTTCAATCTTTTTTTCGCTTCTTCAACACTTTCCCCATCGCGGGTTAAATACCGGTCAACAAAGGCGTCTTCAATTCTTTCATATCCCTCTACAACGGTCTTTTCAACCTTTTTATAACCGCCGACAACCGCATTTTCTATTTTCTCATATCCTTTGGTTACATTGTCCGCAACGTTTTCAACACTCTTTACCACTTTTGATTTTGCCATTTTTTCTGCCTCCTAATACTAAATTTAAACCAATACCAATCACAACAATACACATACCGATGCCACTTAAGGTATTCATCAGCATGATATCCCCGGGTGCCATGCCGTCAAAGGTCACGAGCATTGACCTTTGCAGAGAATAGATAGAAACAACGCTGTCTGTAACGGCAATACTCCGTAAGGTTTTTTTATACGGTCTTTGGCTTTTTCTTGATTTAACAAAGCCGATAATCGCAAGAGTTATCTTTGTAAAAGCATACAGAGCGATTGTAATCATAACAATTTCGTGGTACTTTGTTGCCCCTTCCTGCCCCACCGTTAGTTGCACAATAAAGCATAAAATAAGCGACAGAACAAAAATCATCGCACCAATAAATTTCATAATAAAAAACTCATTTTTCCTGTCTTTTCTGGCAAACGTGATAACAGAAACACGCATAATGCTTAAAATCATGTAATAGCCACCCATTGTTAAAAACCATATAGAGTGGGAGGTGAGTCCAAGGATGCAGTTATAGACCGCAAATATCAGATTAAAAGAAAACCTTAAAACCTCTTTGTGTCCTGCGTTCATCTTACTTAATGCCTTTAATAATAGGTATGAAGGAGAGTAACATCAAAATACCCACTAAGCCAACAATGGTTCCGATTACAAACTGACCCCAAACCATGCACAGGCACATACCCGCACCGAGAATCAGCGCGGCAAGAATGCCATAAATTGTGAGTCCTACAACTCTACCCTTTAACTTGATGGGAGCTTTGTGTTCCATTTTTCTCCACACAATCAGGGTGATAAGCCCTAAAACAATACCAATGACGCCAAGCACAATCCCCGGCTTAAAGGCATTCCACTCCGGAAGTAGTGCCATGCACATACCCAAAGCAAAAAATACCGCCGACACCGTTCCTAACATCATTGCCACAAAACTACTCTTTTTCATAAGATAATACCTCCATTTTTTAATTTTATTAAACCGACACTTGTCTTTTTAATACAAATATAGTATAATATACAAAAATCGGAAATTCAATCACCAATTTTCCAACAAGTGTTGGAATAATAAAAAGAGGTACTGTATGAATATAAAAAACAACCGAAGAAAACGGGAGTCCATTGAAAAAATTGAAAAATCTTTTATTAATATGATTCAGACTAAGGAAATCAGCCAGATTACCGTTACCGATATCTGCAAGGATACAGGTCTTAACAGAAGCACATTTTATGCAAATTTTCTCGATATATACGATTTGACTGATAAAGTCCGCGAAAAATTAGAAAGTGATTTCAGCGAGCATTTTAAAGAAAAAGAACAGCAAAACTCTCTCGCCATGTTCAGGCACATTTACAATAACCAGATTTTTTATAAAACCTATTTCAAGCTTGGATATGAAGAAAAAAATGCTGTGCTTACCTATGATACTGACTTAGCGGAAAAATATTTTGAAAACAAAAACCTGAAATATCATATTGAATTTTTCAGAAACGGGTTAAACGCCATCATAAAATTGTGGCTTGCCGGCGGCTGCAAAGAAACCCCCGAAGAAATGGATGCTATACTAAAAGCAGAGTACAAAGGCAGATAAGCCTTAATGTATAAATAAAAAGAAAAAACAACTCAGCCGTCAGGTTGGGTTGTGTTTTTATATAAGCATTTTTCAAAAAAATCAGAAATGCTTATTGACACACAAAATATTGTTTGTTATAATCTATTTAGATAAACATCTAAATAGAAAGGAGATTTTTAGCAATTATGGGAATGAATGAGACACTAAAGGCTATCTCTGACCCTGCCCGCAGAGAAATTTTGCAACTTCTTAAAAGCGGCAAAAAATCTGCCGGCGAAATCGCCGATCACTTTAATTTAACCGGTGCCACGGTTTCGTACCATTTGACAAAGCTAAAAAATGCAGACCTGATTACAGAGCAAAAATATAAAAATTTTATTTACTATGAACTGAACGCTTCCGTGTTTGAAGAAGTGCTCACATGGATTTATAATTTAGGAGGAAATCAAAAATGAAATTTATGAAATGGAAAATACTCATTATTACCTGCCTGGTTTGTTTGTTGCCAATCTTACTGGGGCTTGCCCTGTGGGATAGGCTGCCCGACACCATTGCCATTCATTTTAACATTCACAACGAGCCTGACGGCTTTGCCTCAAAAGGCTTTGCGGTGTTTGGCCCGCCTGCACTCATGGCGCTGTTACAAATCATCTGCTGTATAATCAATGACGTCAACGCCTACAAACACGGCAACCGCAAAAAGTTCGAAATGGCAACTAAATGGATTATCCCTGTTATGTCCGTTCTGTTGCAAATTGTAACCTTAGGCTACAGCCTTGGCTGGATGATAGACATAAGGAAAGTTGTTGCATTAATTGTGGGTGCAATATTCTTAGTCATTGGCAACTATCTCCCCAAATTTGACTACATTAAAAACTATAATATAGATGCCGAAAAGGCAAGAAAAATCAACCGGTTTATCGGCTATGAGTCAGTCGTTATGGGGCTATTGTTTATCATAAGCATTTTTCTGCCGCCGATTTTTACCATCCTCTGCCTCTGGCTTTTAATTCCCTATGCCTTAATTTCTGTTATCTACGGCATCGTTGTTGGCACAAAGCCTGCAAAGTAATAACAAAAAAGACTGTGGTTTTAAACCACAGTCTTTTTTTATCTTTCATCAATTGATGTATAGCCCTGTTTTTCACAAACACTCTTATATGCCGGACGGATAATTTTGCCGCCGTAGAGAGTTTCCTCAATTCGGTGTGCACACCAGCCTACCATACGGGCAATGGCAAACATAGGTGTATACAGTTCCGGCGGAATGTTCAGCATTTTGTATACAAAGCCGGAATACAAATCCACATTTGCACACATCAGCTTAGGACCGCGGACTCTTGCAAAAATCTCCGGTGTCAGCTCTTCAATCATGCAATAAAGACCAAATTCGTCCTCGTTGCCGGTAACAGCAGCAAGCTCTGCTGCCTTTTTCTTCAAAAGAACGGCACGGGGGTCTGACTTTGTATAAATGGCATGACCCATACCATAAATCAAACCGGAGTGGTCATAGGTTTCTTTCTTCAGGGTCTTTTCTATGTATGCCGCCACCTGATCAGCATCACGAATGTCTTCAATATTTGCTTTAAAGTCATCAATCATGCCCATGACCTTGCGGTTAGCACCACCGTGACGAGGACCCTTTAAAGAGCCGATAGCCGCCGCAATGGCAGAATAGGTATCACTGCCGGAGGAGGAAACAACACGGGTTGTAAAGGCAGAGTTATTACCGCCGCCATGTTCCGCGTGCAGTATGAGTGCCAGGTCTAAAATCTCAGCCTCAAGCTCTGTGTACTGATTATCCGGACGAATCATATACAAAAAGTTCTCCGCCGTGGAAAGCTCCGGTTGCGGATGATGGATATACAGGCTTTTGCCGTCATAAAAATGAAGCTTTGACTGATACGCATAGGCAACCATGGTCGGTACACGCGCCACCAGAATCATTGCCTGACGAATCATATTTGAAAGGCTTGTATCGTCCGGGTTAGGATCATAAGAATAGGTAGACAGCACCGCACGGGCAAGCTTATTCATAATATCAGGGCTGGGGCAGCGCATAATGATATCCTCGCGGAAGTCAAAAGGCACCGGCCGAAGTTCAGCCAAAAGCTCATTAAACTGCTTAAGCTCCTCTTTGGTAGGAAGCTTGCCAAACAGAATCAAGTAGCAAACTTCTTCATACCCAAAGCGCTTTTCACGCTCACAGGCAGCAACAATTTCAGTTACGTTAATGCCACGATATCTGAGGCGACCTTCATCTGCCACCTTTTCATCGTCAGACACGCTGTAACCGTGAACGTTACCAATATTGGTCAGACCTGCCAAAACACCGGTACCGTCGCTGTTTCTGAGACCACGCTTAACCTTATCATTCTTCGCCTTTTCGGGAGGAATTTGTGCATTTGTTAAAAGTATCTCCTGAAAGCTATCTAATGTTTCCTGAAAAAGTTTGTTGTTTTCCATTTCTTCACCACCTATATCTATCACACACGAGTGTGAACATTTATTATAAACCAAAACGGAAAAAAAGTCAAGCCGGAAAGACTTTTTTGATTTTCTTCCGTAGCAGCTCTTCCATTTAATGTGCGCCGCCAATTTCTTGACACCTGCCAAAAGGTGTGGTATTATGTTTATATACCAACTTGTACGGATGAGTTGTTGGCAGCATTGATTGAACAACCCTGACGAGCAACACAAAACATATATTTTATCCATAAAAATATGTTTTATACATTTACAACATCTGTTGAAATTGATATGATTTTAATAGAAAACAAATGTTTATTTTACTTTCTAATAAAAAATAAGGAGAAAGAATATGAAAAGAAAAATCAGAACCCCCTATTTTGAAATCGGAACCAAAAACTACATATACGGCGATACTGTTTTAGAGTACGCCTTAGCCGCTGATAAGGCTGCAGAGAAGTATGACATTGATGTTTTATTTATCTGCCCTGCTGTTGAAATCCGCCGGGTTGTTGAAAACACAAAGAACCTGATTGTGTTAGCACCTTATATGGACACCCTGCGCCCCGGTCGCGGTATGGCAGATATTCTGCCTGAAGCGTTAAAGGCAGCCGGTGCTGAAGGCGTTGTTGTGAACCATTGCGAAAAGCCTATGAGCCTGCCCCAGATTAAGGCAACCATTGACAGAGCAAACGAGCTTGATATGCTGGTGTTTGCCTGCGCTGACTCTGTTGCTGAAACCAAGGCAATCGCAGAACTGCACCCCGACATTATTAACCCCGAACCCTCCGAACTCATCGGTGGTACCGGCGGTGGTGTTTCTGATATGGGTTATGTTATGGAAGTTATCCGTGAAATCAGAAAAATTGACCCCAACATTTTAATTGAACAGGCTGCCGGCATTACCAACGGTCAGCAGGTGTATGACTTTATTATGGCAGGTTCTGAAGCAGCCGGTGCCGCTTCCGGCATTATGAATGCTGAAGACCCCATTGCTATGATTGACGAAATGATTGCAGCAACAAGACGTGCTGCTGACGATTTAAAGAAAAAGAACGCATAAGGAGAGAATTAAATGGTATACAGAGAATCTTTTAAAGTACAGTCAAGAGACAGAGCGATTTCATTCCACGATGTAACTGCCAAGGCAAGAGAAATCGTGAAAAAGTCCGGCATTAAAGAAGGCATTTGTGTGGTATATTCTCACCACACCACCTGCTGTGTTATCACACAGGAATGCGCTTTTGATATGTCTATGACAGGTTTAGAGACCCTGCAGCAGGACTTGGTTAACGTGATGGATAAAATGGTACCCGAATGCAAGTATGAGGGAATGTATCTCCATCCGGGCCCGAAAGCTTTGAAGTTTGCCGAAGAGCATGATGAAGATGCATGGGGTTGCCACAATACCGATGCACACCTGCGTTCTTCCATCATTGGCAGAAGCGAAACCATCGTCATTGAAGATGGTGAAATGGACTTAGGTGAATTTGGTTTTATTCACTTTATCGACTTTGACAACACCCGCGCAAGACAGAGAACCGTTCAGGTTATGGTTATGGGTGAATGAGAATGAAATACTTAATTGGTTTAGATATCGGCACCTCTTCTATTAAAGCTGTCTTAATGACAACAGAAGGTGAAGTGGTCAAAACCGCTCGCGGCGGTTTTACATACACTATCTTAGACGGTGGCGGCATAGAAATCGGAGCAAACGACTTTGCTTCTGTTTGCCTCGCCGCTATAAAAGAACTGGCACAGAGTGCTGACGGTGAGATTTGCGGTGTTTGCGCCGCTTCTGCCAGCGGCAATCTGCTTGTTTTAGATAAGAACAATCAACCTGCCACACCCATTTATAACTGGCAGGATAAGCGCACCACCACCGAAGCAACTGACGTTTTGGGCGATGTCGATATGGATGCATTTTACCGTCAGAACGGTTGGCCCTTCCTGCCCCACTCCTTTCCCCTGTCGCTCTTGTGTTATTTAAAAGTACATAAGCCTGAGGTGCTAAAAAACTGTGGCAAGGTCTGCATGAGCACAGAATATCTGTATTATCTTCTGACCGGCAAATGGGGCATTACAACCTCCGCCGGTACAACCTTTTATTTAATGGAACAGCAAACCGGCAAGTATGTGCCTGAGCTTTTGGAAAAGCTGGGAATCAGCGAAGACAAAGTGCCACCGGTGATGCCCTGCTGCAGTGTACTCGGCGGCGTTCTGCCTGAGATGGAAGAACTGTGCGGTCTCCCTGCAGGCACACCCATTGTGCTGGGCACCTTTGACCATCCCTCTGCCGCCCGTGGTGTGGGTGTTTTAAAAGAGGGTGAAGTGCTTTTATCCTGCGGCACCTCATGGGTTGGTTTTGCGCCCATAGAAGACAGAAACAAGGCGGCAGATGCAGGGGTTTTAATTGACCCCTTCTTATCACCCCAAGGTGGTCCCTGGGGCACAATGGTGTCAGTAGCCTCTGTATCAGAACAGCTTCAGCGATATGTACATCGCTATATTGATGATTCCGATAAGGCTTACAGCGTTTTATCATCCCTGGCCGCAAAAAGTACACCCGGTGCCGGTGGATTGACTCTGCGTCCTAATGAAGAGCCTGACGACAAAAAGGTGGAAGGCTATTCAAAAGAAGATATTGCCCGCGCAATTATGGAAGGTACTGTTGCCCTGTTACAGGATAAGCTGGACAGCATAAGAAAAATGGGTATTGACCTTACCGCTGCTGTGATGGTTGGCGGGCCGTCTGTTGACCCTATGTGGCACAAGCTGATTGCCGATATTTGCGGCATTTCAGTGCGCGTGCTGCACGGCGCCCACGCTGGCAGCGTCGGTGCCGCTATGATGGCAGGCATCGGCATTGGTCTTTTTAAAGACGAAGTCGATGCAAACCGAGTTTTTAATAAATAAAGGGGGATAAATATGTCTACATTTAAACTAAACTTAAACGATTATGACCGCAAGGTTTATGAAACTGAACTGAAGGATTTTTTACCGAAAAATATCATTGACTTTCACATTCACGTGAACCGTGCTGAATTTGAAAGCTGGGGCGACCACAACGGTGGCTCTGCCTGGACAGATTTAGTGGCAAAAGAGATGGACGCCGATGACTTAATGGTTGTCCTGAAACAGTTATTACCCGAAAACAATGTGACACCTTTGGTGTTCGGCGGCTGTCTTTGTGACATCAATGCCGTGAATGACTACACCTGTGAAGCCGGAAAGAGGCTCAGCTTCCCCACCCTGTTTCGAACCTCTTATGATATGCCGGCAGACTGGCTGGAGGAGCAGGTAAAAGCCGGTGGCTTTTTAGGCTTAAAGCCGTACCTCAGCAACTGCCCGCCGTACCTGCCTTCAAAAGAAGTCCGCATTTATGACTTTTTGCCGAAGGAGCATTTAGAGGTTGCCAATAAAAACGGCTGGATTGTAATGCTGCATATCCCCCGTGACGGTCGTTTAAAAGACCCTGTGAATTTAGCACAGCTTTTAGAAATTGAAGAAAATTACCCCAACCTGAAGCTGGTTGTGGCGCATATCGGCAGAGCTTATTCCAAAGAGGACATTGGGAACGCCTTTGACCTTCTTGGCAAAACCAAGAATATGTACTTTGACTTTACAGCAAATGTCAGTGACGATGCCATTCGTGCCTGCATTGAAGCCGTTGGCACCAAGCGCCTGATCTTTGGTTCTGACCTGCCCATTGCTATTATGAGAATGTATCGCATTACGGAAAACGGCGTATACTATAACGTGGTTCCCCGCGGTCTTTACGGTAACGTTGATGGCGAACCCCATATGCGTGAATCTGACGAAACAGATATTACCATTATGTACTACGAGCAGTTGCGCGCATTAAAACGCGTTGCGGCTGATCTGAAGCTGACAGATGAGCAGGTTGAAGACATCCTCTACGGCAATGCAAAACGCCTTCTTGCTGAAATGAACTATACTCTGTAAAGAAAATATATCAATATCTTACAAGTTCAGGTGATGCGGTATGTTATATCATATTTTAAAATTAAAAATGATTCCTGACCCCGTGTTTGCTCATACATATACCTGTCCCGGGTATGAATGTCAGTTTAAAGAGGCGGTTCCAAACCACGAAATTCTTTATATCAAGTCCGGTGATATGACCATAAAGATTCTGGGTGAGACCATTGTTGCCAAAGAGGGAAGCTTTCTTATTACCCCTCACAAGTATCGGTTTCACGCAAAGACGCCGGAAAATGAAACCCACATTCACTATACCATTTCGGCAATGGTGGACCCGGATGCAAGAGTCGTTAGCAAAATTCCTGAAAACCTTGCCCCGGATGAAATCTGCCTGCCTATGTGCGTAGATACTTGTGACAAAACAGAAGAACTTGTCGCACTTTTGAACAAAGCAATTTCAGAATATCAGGACCCGGACAGCATAAGCCGTCAGAAATGTGGGATTCTGTATGCTGAACTGCTCTGTGAGCTGGCACGGTGTTCCGTTCCGGCAAAAGCAGCAAAAGTAAGCCGGATGCAGGACGTGTTAGACAACCGTATTAAACTCTATATTCAAAAAAATGTGAGCCAGAGAATCACGCTGTCTGATGTGGCTGACGCTATCGGGAAAAATGCCAACTATTTAAATCAGGTGTTTAAGAAGAAAAACAATATGTCAATCATTTCTTATGTCAATCTGGTTAAAATGAAAAAAGTAGCCGCTCTGCTTGCCAGCGAAAAACTCACCTTAAAAGAAGTTGCTTTTGAAGTCGGCATTACGGATACCAGTTATCTTTCCAGACTGTTTAAGGCTAAGATGGGAATGACCATTTCAGACTTCAAAGCCAATTCTGTGGACTATACCTTCTCTCTGAATGATCATAATAAAATTAAAATTGATTAAAAAAAGGGGATGTAAAAAAAGTCCAGAACACAAAAAAGAAACGAAATGTAGATTAAAATAGAACAGAAAAACAAATAGTATTCTGTAATAATAAAAGAAAAACTCAAAATTTTTAGTTTTTTAAAATTTTATTCTTTTTTGCTATGAACAAACTTCACCTCTTGGCGTACCAATGTACGCCGTCGGAACTCAGTTTGTCCATTCTGAAGCATTTTTTCCTATCCCCTAACAAAAAGGCGATGTAAAAATAATTTTTTTACATCGCCTTTTTTAATTTTTTATAAATCAGCATTTTTAATACCACAGGTCCATGAGCCAAAGGGTTTTGCAATGGCTTCACTGACGTAGCATTCGCCCTTAAACAGACGGGTGATGGATGCGGGGCATTCCATAGAAATCGGTCCGTAGAGCTGGATTCTTGAAATCATTCTCTGCCAGGAATCGCCACCCGGATTCACAAAGCTGTGTACCTCAAAATGGTCTCTTGCATTGGCAATATCACGAGGGCCGATGGTAGCAGCTTTCGGGGGTACTGCCCACACATCGCCGGAGGCGCCCATAGGTGAAAACAGAGAGTTTTCGCAAATGGTCAGGGGTGTTTCAGTCACCAAACGTGAGCCAAGCTTTAAGAATTCTTCTAAGGAATCTGCATGAAATTCCTCAGTTCTCGGGTCAATAAATGCGGTATGTCCGGGCCAGCCTGTTGCAGAATATACAACGTCTGCGCCGCCGCCACCGACTTCTTCAATAATATTAGAATAATCATAAATATTGTCATTGGTGAAAACGTGCCACTGCTCTACCGGCGGACGCAGGTCAGGATCAATGTTCATATAAAAATGATTCATAAAAGAATAACCCAGACCGGCACCATAGGTAAGGGGTGCCACATTGCCGTCTTCATCTGCCCATTCATCCATAGCAAAGGCGTTTAAGTTACGGCAGTTGATGCGATATTTGTTAATCATATTGGCAACGGCTGAATAGGTGCCGGGCCACTGATTGGGGCAAACAATGGTAAGGGGCGTGTCATTTCTGTCACTTTCTGCAATTCTGTGGAACAAATCCACCACAAGATGCTGCACGGGGTCAATAACCACCTTGACAGAATATCCGTTTTCGTTGGTATACTCCATGTCCTCGCGTTTGATGTTTCTAACACGTTCCAGCATTTCCACATCGTCACTGCAAGGTAGCCACTTTGCGGGCATAAACTCAAATTCTCTCATTTTCATTCTCCTTTACTGTTTAGTTCTAATACATACAAGGCAAGTGCTTTTGCAATCGCCAAAAATTCATCACAATCGACATATTCATCTACCTGATGGGGACCGCCATATTCATTAAAGCCCTTATAAAGACCTGTATTGAACGAAATCCCGCCGCCGTATTTATGAATAACCGAAAGGTCAGACAAGCAGCCGCCGGCAAGAGAGACAGGCTTTTTAAAGGTCTCTTGCAGCTTGTTTTGAAAACAGATTGCTTCCTCCGGCACGGTGTCGGGACAAATGGGATGGAAAAATCTTGACACGGGTTGAATACCGTCAAAAATCAGACCAAGCGCTGACACCTTTTCAGAAATCCGGTCTGCAAGAGCTTTTACTTCTTTTTCAATCTCCTCCTGCGGCTTTAAGGTATAATAAGTGAAAGACATTTTTGCACTGTTTAAATCAAGCCCCTTATCGCCGCAGGTTGTCCCCAACAAGCGATAGGCGTCCTTATGATTTTGCGTGCCGGCAAAAACCGGATGGTTGCCAAGCTCACGAAAACGCTCCTCGCCAAACTTTTCAAACTCGTCAACCATAATTTTTAACCCCTCAAAAACGCGTGAGCAGGAAGAAAGAGTTTCATCTGTATGCAGCGAAGCCATACCGGAAAGTCCGCCGACGCCATAGGGCAAAACCTGCATACCGCCACCGTCTAAATTGATGTAGATATCAGAGGGGTATTTAAGGCAGGTAGCCAGCGCTCCGTTACCGCCACCCATTTCCTCATCACAATAAGAGGTAATATAAACATCCCCCTCCGGTGTAAAGCCGCTTTCACGAAGTGCCATAGCCGCAAACAGGGATGCCGCCACCCCGAATTTATCATCGCTTGAACCGCGACCATAAATGCGGTTATCCTTCATAACGCCGCCCAGACCCGGTACTGACCAGTCATCTTCTGAGCCAACGGGCATCGTGTCCATATGAGCAGCCAACGTAATTTTTTTGCCACCGCCCTTGCCGGCAAAAACCGCCGTAACATTGGGGCGCTTGTCTGTGCCACGGCCTGCAAGATACCCTGCGTGTTCTGTAAAGCCGGGGATGTCGTCCGGGTAATACAGTTCAGCTTCAAAGCCCTTTTGCTTGCAGTATTCAGCAAAAAAGCGTTGGCCGGCTTCCTCGTTACCGTATGAAATATAGTTCTGCGTATCTATCTTCAAAAGGTCTGACAAAAGTTCAAACATTTCGTCTTTATGTTCATCCAAAAAGCTAAGAACCTTTTCTTTCATAGTCTGACTCCCCTTATGTAGTATATAAAAATTATACCAATTTTTCGTGGATATATAAATAGACAAAATCCACTTCGTAGGACAAAACATCTTATTTTTGCCTATAAAGAACCCGAAGCAAGGCTGGCTTGCTTCGGGTTAAATCATAAAACAGATACATTTTAATGGTGGTGATGGTGATGATGGTGATGACCATGACCACAGCCACCGCTCCGTTCCACATGGCAGATTTCGCTGTGGCAATGCTCGCCGGAAGCTTCAAACTCAAGCGTCACATGGCAGATGTTGTGGTGTTTAAGCTCTTTTCTGATTTTGTCTTTCAGTTCGTGACCGCCGTTCTCTGCCACAACGTGCATGGTTGCATAGTGGCTGGATTCATCCAAACTCCAAATGTGAATGTGATGAACATCTAAAACACCGTCAATCTCACAAAGATGCTCTTTAATCTCTTGCAGATTGATATCCGCAGGGATTTTTTCTAAAAACAGATTTTCAATTTGCTTTAAATTTTTAACCGCATTAATGAAGATAAAAACAGAAACGCAAATGGATAAAATCGGGTCTAAGATTGCAAAATCTGTAAAGCGCATGACGACCGCACCGATTAAAACAACCAGCCAGCCAAGCACATCTTCAAGCATATGCAGGTTAACTGCTTTCTGGTTCAGCGAGTCGCCGTCTCTTGTTAAAAGTGCCGCCAAAAAATTAACACCGACACCAATCAGGGCAAATACAATCATACCGCTATAGTCAATGGGAACCGGATGAAACAGTCTCACTACCGCATTATAGGTGACCATCGTCGAGCCAAACAACAAAATAACCGTTGTAATTAAGCTGCCGACCACTGAAAAACGGCTGTAGCCGTATGTATAAATTTCATCGGGCTGCTTTTTGCTTTTGCGCTCTAAAAAGTAAGAGATGCCTATGCTTGCAGCATCACCAATGTCGTGCACAGCGTCTGACAGAATGGCAACACTGCCTGTCAGCGCCCCACC
Organism: Oscillospiraceae bacterium; assembly: GCA_015068905.1. Classification (GTDB taxonomy): domain Bacteria; phylum Bacillota; class Clostridia; order UBA1381; family UBA9506; genus UMGS755. Next base: position 109,595 of record SVJQ01000002.1, read on the forward strand.
TACAAATTCAAAAATTGAAAATGCCAAATTCAAAATAAATGCAATGAGAATATTTTTTTCGGTCTTCATCTTTTATACTCCTTCATAAAACAGCATTTTTGCGTCTGAAATTACCCGTGATATTCTCCGTTATACTGAATCAGTGTTACATCTTCAACGCCTTCAATCTCTCTGATTCTTTCCATAAAGAAGGTGTCGTTGTTTCTGCAATAAACCTCAACTGCCATTTCAACAACTTCTTTTCTGACAGTTTTGGATTTGATAAAATACTTCATCTTACCAAAGGAACGAATGATGTTGTCCCCTGCTTCATCTGTCCGGTAGTGAATCACCGCTATATAAATTCTGCCTTTGAGCTGATGCTTGTTGAACAGAATGATAATAAGCACCATAACAACAGCAGCAATCAGCACCAAAAGATACATATTAGCTCCCGAGGCGATGCCCGATGTAATCGCCCAGAATAGGTATAAAAGGTCAAGGGGGTCCTTAACTGCGGTTCTGAAACGAACGATTGAAAGGGCACCGACCATACCAAGAGAGATAACAATGTTTGTGCTGATGGCAAGGGTGATAACCGCTGTTAAAAGGGTCATACCAACCAAAGTCACTGCAAAGCTTCGTGAATAAATAACGCCTGTGTAAAACTTCTGATAAGTGAAGTAAATAATGGCGCCAATGATCATTGCCGTCACAAGGCCAAGGAAAATATTTGTCAAATTAAGCCCGTCAAACGCGCCCGATTCGAGTATTGATTTTTTTATAACGTCTTGAACACTCATTTTTTTATCTCCTTTTAGTTATCATACCAATATTTTGTAAAACTGTTCATATACTCTGTTTTTTCGTAGCACAGAACATATTTTGATACTGCGGTGAACTCTGAGGCTCTGTCCGGCAGTATTGACCTTAGACCCTGAGGGAGAAACTCTGTGTATTTAACCTCCATAACACATTTCCCCGGCTCTAAAACAGGAAGGGTCGGCAGGGCCGCATCAAAAATATCAAAGCTGCCAACCGCCGCTCTTACATCCATATCAAAGGTGATTCTGACCGTGCCTTCATCTGCAATCCACGGCTCGCGGTCATAGTCAACAATGACCCGTGGGCGCATCACATTGGATGTGCATTCATAATAAAACTCTTTTAAAAGATTCTGATCGCTGTGAAGCAGAAAGTCATAATCCCCGTCTAAAATTTTATATACCTCGTCACGGGTCAGCTTTGCTGCTTCTTTAAAAATGTAACTGCCGTATTTTTTCTTGCGCTCCAGCTTGATGCTGGAATCAGAACAGTTATAAATGCGGATGCGGTATTTTTTTCTTTTTAAAACGCCGGCGTCCTTTTCTTCATAGGCTGACTGAAAATAATCATCAAAATATAGGCTTCGTATCATATAACCGCCGTCTTTGGCGTGCTTGTCAAGCTGAAGATAAGGCGAAAGGCGTTTGCAAATCAATTCCTTCTGAGCTGTATCAATCAGATACTTCCACTCGTTTCTGTACCGTTCAGTCTTCATATACATCCTCCAGAACATTGCCTTTAGCATCTATATAGAAGCACCGTACGCCATACTTTTTGCCGCCGTCAGAATAGTAGTAGTCAAAGGCTGTCTGGGTTTTGCCGCTTTGGTTTGTGGCTGCCATCTTGATAAAATACTGTCCTTTGGGGAGCATATCAACCTCAGCAACGGGCAGGGTCATATTCTCCTGATTCAGGATAAGATTATTAAAATTCATATCCCGCGCCAGCTGCAAGTCATAAGTAACGGGCTCTCCATTAAAGTCATAAGAGTTCTGACAGGAGATGACCAGCTTGTCACCTTTTTTCTGGGGTGTGTCTATGAAAAACGGCATTGGCTTTGTAAATGATTCTTTATAGAGGTTATAGTTTAAGTCAATTTCAGATGACAGGCCGCTCACAACCCTGTCATACTGCGCCGAGGTCAGGGGCAGGTTCAGCACATCCGGCTGACGGTATACATAGGGCTTAACGATCGAGGCATACCGTTTTGCCATAGTGTCAATTCTTTCCTTTGAAAGATAGCCTTTTAAGTCCTCGATGGCTGCGTCCAGCGCCTTTCGGTAGGTTTCGCTTTTCAACGCGCGCTGGAACAGAACGTTACCCCAATAGTTGCTGACGCCCACTTCCCAACCGGCATAAGAGACACGGTTCATAGCGGCGTATTCTGTTTTGTTTAAGCTACCGTCATTATCCCAGGAAATAAAGTACCATTTATCAAGATGCAGCGGGCTGTATATAAATACGTTTCGGCTCTGGGTATCGGCGTTACCCATCAGAATGTGAAACGCCATCCAATAGCTCATGTTCTCTATATCAAAATGCTCTGCCAGAACATCATCAATGGGTTTTGAAAAATCATTCACATCCTCTAACATGTTGATCAGTTTCTGATGGTCATCACTGCCCTTGGTTTCAATACGCTCTTCAAATGCAGCTTCATTAAAATCAGGGTCATCTTTGAGTTTAATAACATCATCATACCGATAAAACTCGAACTCATTGATTTTGTAAAGATGTCCGTTTGCATCAAGACCATGAGCTTTTAAGGTCTTTTTGTTTAATTGCTCAACAAAGGTATAAATGCCATAATCGGTAAAGGTGTTATTACCGCCGACTGTGGTATCCTTTACATACAGGCGGACAAACCGGGTTCTGAGGCCCATCATTTCATCAATGCCTGCCATCAGGTCGTATGCCATCTTGTTTCTGAATCTGAGGCCTTCATTGACATGCTTGTTAAGGGGGATGGAGGTATTGCCCATCCACATACCCTTGTTATCCTTCAGGCTGATTTTATAGTTTTTAACAGACTGTCTTGAGGATGACTGCCCACGAATCTGCACCGTACAGTTAGGGGACACCTGACCGTAGCCCACTTCACCGGGCAAGGGACCTGACTCATCACCAATCTGCAAAAGCCCTTCAACCTTGTACCGGTCTACGCCCATCGCCTCGTAATCATATACAGAATATGTATTGATTTCGCTCCAGGTGTGATCTGTTTTTTCACCCTCATTGCCGGTTGAAACAGTCAGGTACATTGTGACAATATCTTCCGGCTCATACATTGTGTATAAATCCTTTTTATCACGAAGCTTGTATTCTGTTTCTGCAGGCAACGCCGTGCCTTGGGGACTTATCTCTTTTGATTGCATAGTACCGCAACCGGATAAAAGGATGCTGAGTATCATAATTAAAGAGATGATTTTAAAGTTATTTTTCAATGTTTTCCACCTCCAATGTATCTTCAAGAAACACCTTCATTTTTCTGAATGTGCCGGATTTATCCTCACTGACAAGGGGCTGAACCGCCAGAATGTAATATGGCAGGCGCTTGGTAAAATAGTCAAGCCTGATAATCGCCACAGCCAAAAAGATGATTGAGGCTATCAAAAAGCCAAACCCGTAATACACTCGTGGGAAAAGCAAGGATATCAACGAAAGCACCGTTGACCCTGCCGCAAATATACCGGATGCGATAAATGCACCTTTGTAATCGGTAAAATACAAAAGAATGAGCATGGTCATATTGGCAACGGCATAAATGCCATAGCCCACGCACAGGGTTCTGAAATACCCTCTTGCCATTTCGCTCAGGCCAAGAGGCAGAACATCCATTACAAAACCGCCTGCCGCAATAAAAAATGCAGTACACAAAAGTTGCTTTATGGCAGTGTAAAGCATCTCGGTTTTTAAGGTATCAAGCATCTCTTTTTCAGCCTGCAGAATATCTTTTATGGTGCCTTTATCGTTATATAAGCTATAATGGTTTCTGTACTTGCCGTAAAAGTTAACCTCAACCGAAACAACAAAATTGACCGTTGTAATCAAGGTTGTCAAAAAGGCAAGCAGTGCCGGCACATCGTGTTCAGGTGCCCCGAAGAAAAGCCCGTGAACCCTGACCCCCACCTGACTGAACCACATAATAACAAGGTGGATAAACATACCTAAGTTGATAAAAAATCCTGCCAGAGCAAGGTATAAATAATCTTCTAACCAATCAAGAAAAACAAAGGCACCCACATCTGACTTGGGGAAATATTTATGCAAAAGCGTCAGATTCCATATAACCATAACACCATACCCAACGGTGATGGATAACAGGAGCATTTCTATGACATAGGCTTTAAATAGAAACGTCAACACAAAGCCTAATATAAACGTTACCAAAATCGCTGCAAGATAAGAAAGAAAAATACCCTTATAGTCCTTAATGGCTGTCAGGTAGCTCATGGCGTTCCATACAATAATCATTTCATTAAAAAATATGAACATCAAAAAGGCGCACATTAAATTAGCGCCTGAGAAAATCAAAAAGATACCCCACAGCAGGCTGCCGATGGTCATCATAAGGGCAGTGCTGCCCCAAAAGGACGGGAGAACAGCGCTCTTTTTCTCTTCATACAGCATATCTGCTGTGAATCTGGTAATCACCATTGAGAAAAGGGAGGTCACTAAAATAGAAGCAAGTAGCGTATAGGTTATCATACAAATCAAAAGCTCACGGGTCTGCATACCGACGCCGGCACGGCCACACAAAAACATAATGCCAAGCAGCAAAATAACGCCCAAAAGCATGGGCCCTGAGCAAATAACCGTCGCATAGCTGTATGCCTTAACTGAGTTTAAGATGCCTTTTTTATCAAAGAGCTTTTTCAGTTCAAAGCCTATACCTGCCAACTCTCTTCTACCTCCTTATAAAGATTTCTGTATTTTGTAAGCATAATAATATACCGATAATATTCGTAGGTTCTTTTCTTTGCAATTTCACCCATGGTAAGCCTTAACTCTCTCGACTCGCACATGACTTCCATTCTGTCTGCAAGTTTTTCTCTCTGCATGGGTGGAACGCAATAGCCTGCTATGCCAAAGGTATCACCGGGGCTACCTTCTAACAGCTCACGACAGCAACCAACATCTGTCGTTACACAGGGTCTGCCTGCGGCAAAGGATTCAAGAACGGACAGGGGCTGACCCTCAGAAATGCTGGTGAGAATGGTAAAGTCAAGCTTTTCAAAATATTCAACAACATTGACTCGTCCGGGCATAATCACCTTATCATTAATGCCAAGCTGGGTAATAAGCTGTCTGCACTCTTCGGCATATTCTTCATCATCCACGCCACCCATAATATGAAGTCTGACATTGTCCATACGGGTCGAAAGCTCAAAGAAAGCATAAATCATGGTCTTAATATCCTTAATGGGTGCAAACCGCACAACGGCGCCAATATCCACATACCCGTCATCTTCTTTGATGGGAATATCACAAAATCGTTCATAGCTGATGCCGTTTTCAATCACATAGCACTTATTTTCGTCACAGCCCATTTCAACCTGCGTCGCCTTAGCGCGGGTAAAGAGCGAGGTCACGCGAAAGGCGCGAGCATAAATCAGGTCAGAGAGCATATAGAAAAATTTAATCCATTGCCCTTTAAAGGCTCTTTCAACCCACTTAGCTCTGATAATTTCTTCTTCTCTTTCACGGGTATAGATGCCGTGTTCTGTCAACAGAACCGCTTTTTTGTTCACATAGCCACCCAGACAGGCAAGCAAACCGCCATATCCCGTTGAAATGGCGTGATAGCAATCCGCCTTGGGCACCTTGCTGCCCATCAGGTATAAAACCGGAAGCAGACGGGAGCGCACGGAGTGAAACGCATCTGAAAAGGCAGTATAGGGGAACTCTGTCTGACAGATTTCCGTCAGAATGGTTAAAAAATGTTCACTTTTTAAATAGCTCATGGGGTTGATTTTTTTGGTGTGATACATATCAAAAAGCAACTCCCAATCGGGCTTATCAGAAAACACAAGACGCTTCAATGCCTCATTTTCCGCCTCGGTAAAGCTGTGGTCAAACACTTTATTGGGTTTTACCCTTAGGGCATCATCCAAAAATACCTGATGCACCTCCACAACGTTTTTGGGAAGCGTGTAGACAAATTTATCCTTATCCTCAGCTTTGGCGCCAATAACCCAAAGGACAAATTCGTGCTCAGGCATTTCCGTTATATACTGGTGTGCCCAGGTAGACACACCACCATTTACATAGGGATAACACCCTTCTAAAACCATACAAATTCTCATGAAAGTTCTCCGTGAAAATTATTTTAAGTTAATTGTTACTGTTTCTTTATCGGCTTTTAATAAATATAAATTGCCCGCCAGCTGAGTCAGGCTGCCGCCTTTTACGCTTTCATAGCTATCCGCGTTAAAGCGAATGAAGAAATAGCCCTCGTCATAGAAGTTGCCGATATGAAGCACAAGCTTATCCCCGGCATCTTCCTTTTTGACATTGAGCGCCGCATACCGCTGAACTGCTGCTGAGGTTTCAGAACCCGTAAAGTTGCGGATAGATGGTGCAGAGGTGTATAAATAATCAAGATACTCCCCAAAATGCTTTGAAAGCGTTTCCCAACCTAGCTCTGCGCCACGTTCGGGGTCAAGGGCATCGTCAGGGTGAGTAAAGTGACAATTTACATAGTGCATATTCAGCTCTGATACTAACGCCAGCTCCATAAATGGCGTTAAAACACAGCTTGAGATAATTCGCGGCTGATACACCCTGCCATCCGGCAGAACGTCAAACTCCTGAGTGCAGTTAAATTTAAAATCACCGTCGGGGAAGTAGATACCCGATATGGTCTTGATGTGGGGATATGTATCAAATAAAAAGTCCTCACCCACGCTTGACATAATGTTTGACGGGGGAACGTACAAAGACATATCAACACCCGGAAAAAGCTCATCACAAACATCAACCAAAGAGTCAAAGGCGCCTTTCATAGCTGCTTTGCTGTCCCAGGTTTTATAGTCATAAAAACCCTCATAATCGCACTCGCCCATACAAAGAGGCTGGTGGTTATAACCGTGATAACCAATCTCACCGCCCTGCCGAAGCAACATATTACCAAAGTTTAAAAACGTTCCTTCATCCGGCTTGGTTGGCGTTGTACCATCCACATTATCATCATAGCCGGTAATGGCAAGACCGGTATATTTAATGCCGTACTGATCGGCATGGTTCATCATAGCCGGCCACCAGATGTTCACATAAAAATCACGGATGGACGCACCGTAATCTCTGGTTATGTATTCACTACTTCCTTGCGGAATCTGAGAGGGAAAGTCATCTAAGTAAAAGGTTGATGCATTGATAACGGGATACACACAGACATCCTCAAGCAGGCTGTAGGCTGCGGCATAAAAACCACGCACCACTTTTTCACAAAGCCCCAGATTATACACCACATATTTTCCTTTGCCGTGATTGGTTTCCCATATCAGCGGGGTTTTGCTTTCGTTGTCTATCCAAGCGTGAACTTTGGTTTTCTGTCCGTCCAGCTGCACCGCCCACACAGAATCATAGCCGTCTTCTACGACAAAGCTTCTGCCGCCACCAACCATAAAGTTCTCGTCAACATAAATGCTTTCAAGATGAGCATAGTCCCAGGAGGATTCCTCAATTCCCAATGCACTTTCAAGGACAGAGACATATATGTTTTTTTGCATGCTCAGGGCAAACAAGGCTCTTCCGCCATCATAGACCCAATCATTTAACGTGATAACATTTTGCCCCACGGGAAACAGGTTGCTGATCACAATAACCGCCGTATCATACCGGTTCAAATCAGGAAAGGGGCTGTTTGATAAATCAACAGCATCATATCCCACCTTCATATCTGAAAGGGTATTTTCAATTTCTTCCATTGCCGCGACGCTGTCTGCCTGAGCACTGTCCCACAGCACCACGGTGTTTTTAGAGAGGGGTGCTAAAGCCTCTGCCTTGGTAACAATGTTTTCTTCTGGCAGAAAGCCTAAAGACGGCTTATTGTAATTATAGCTTATGCCGCTTCGCTCTAAAAACAAAATCAAACTAATGAGCGCAAACACCAGCATAACCACAAGCATGCCGCTGAAACGAAATTTAAAAAATCGGGTTTTCAGTTCGGTTAAGACTTCCAAAATGCTATCGCCTCCTTCACCCGTCTGGAAACAAACATTTTTTTAGACTGTATGTCCTTGAGCAGTTCTTTGATTTTATCACCCTGCTTAAGCTGAGCATAATACTTAAGCTTAAGCAATATAATGTCTTCACTGTCGTCATAGAGTGCATCTGCCTTTGACAGCACCTCGCCGGCTATGGTGTAATTACCCAAGGCGAATTCATTTTCAAAATAGCGGATGTAATCTTCCATATTGTCTCCGGCGGCAAGTTTTTTGGAAACAAGCTGAGAATACAGGTTTCTGTTCATAAGCTCAACCTGACCGGATAAAAGATTTTGCTCTAATATAATCCACAAAAAGTCGCAATAGCGAGTTAAAACATCTATATCATCAGGGTTTTTGGCATATTCTCTCCCCAGCTTTTGCAAAACATAGTCATTCTCTTTCGAAATTTCTACCATGGCTGTTACGGCATAGTGAACAACCTCAGGGTCTTCATTGTTCCCTGCCTTCTGCAAAAATTCAATATACTCCTTGGGGTTATCATTCAAAACATCCATAATAATCTCGCGCCGCTCTTTGGGAGAGTTGATGAGTAGCGCTTCTTCAATCGCCACCAGAGAATCGTCGTTTTTCTTTTCTTCAACCGTGATACCTTTATAAAGCACAGAGTCAAGCTTCATTTTCTGCACCCCAACCGCTATGGTGTCATCCTGCTTAAGCACCACTTCAAAATGCAGAAACATAACCGCCAGAAAGCCCCAAAAGGGAAGGCACAACACCACAAAAAACATATATTTGTGTACGTGCAAAAACTTAAATTGTGCCCCTAAAAATGTAAAAACAGACAAAAGGATATGTATGACAATTAAAATAATCGCAAAAATGTTCATACATACCCCTCCTTTTTTATTTAACGGTGACGGTTATATCCAGATTTTCAAATCTGGGCAAAATATATTGTAAGTCATTTTTAGTCGCCTGAGATAAAAGTAAGCCCAGCTTGCCGTTTTCAAGCTCACCCAAAATATCATTGGCACGAATTTTGCCAACTAGCATCCGGTCAACCTCTTGATAAGAATGACCACATACGTCAATTTCCATAAATTCATAAGAGAAAACTTTGCGCTCAGCCATATCTTTAAAGTTCTTGTAAATCCTTTCAAACTCGTCATGGCACACGATATGGGTACCCTGCAGATACCTGCTTTCATACAGTTGCTGATTATAGTCATAAGCGCGAAGCAATGATATTTCTGCCAGGTCGCAAAGAATCTTGAACAAATTGACGTAGTAAAGGGAGTTTTGCTCCGGCTTTACATGCCATACAAAGATTAACAGCTCAAGCTTATCCCTACGCCAGACGCCGGATGCATACATAGGCAGGTTGGGCAAAAAGTCTGTATTCTTCCAGATCTCATCTTTTTGTATCACATCTAAAATCGGGCGATACGTTTCAAGAGAAATGGAACGTGACACTTCGTTTATAATGTCTCTTGACGATACCTCCAGTCTGCCAAAGACACTTTTATCATTGACAGAATACACGCTGAGGGTCTTGTTTTCAAGAGTGTCCTCAAAGGTATCCATAATTTTCAGATACAGCTTATGGGGCTCAACGGTGTCTAAGTTTTTAGTCACGTCAAAAATTTTACCAAAGCTGTCTTTTGAACCGATAATCTGCTTTTTAAGGTCACGCTTTTCATTAAAGGTATCCTGATAAAGCTCACGGGTAAACTCCAGCTTTTCCTCTAACAGTTCAACCTGCTCTTCGCCATACTTTATCTTATCATCCTTAGTCAGGCGCACATAGCCGGAAACAGCACCCACGAGGAAGTAATAAACAAAGGCAAACCAATTTGTCGGCTCATAAAATATGGTCAGCCAGCCTGTGCCGGTAGTAATTTTTGCAACAAACCACGCCAGCGACGCAAGTGCCGCCGCAAACAGACCCATATTCAGGCCATGAACAAGAGCAACAATGACAATAAACGCCATTCTGAAATCAACAACCGAAAACATAACCGACGAGCCGGTTATAATGTTCAAAATCTCAGTAATAATGAACATCAGCCCAATTTCCAAGGCTTTGACTGCAGGGGTATGCTCTTTCATCCATTTTCTGATACGACTCATAAGGTCTGTCGCCTTAAGCTGTTTATCTGTCAGATACTTCTCATATTCCTCTTCAAGATCGTCTAAAACAGAAACTGTAGAAAACCAGCCATATTCGTTTCGAAGTGCGGTGTTTTTAATTTCCAGAAGGTCGCCGCTGTCTTCGCCGGTATAATTAACCTTAAGGTTTGGCAGCATGACCCGTGTGCCATTCATAATATCTCCAAAAGTGATATTAAAATCGTCATTTACATTTAGGGTTCCAATACCCTCCTGCCAGTTTTCAAGGAAGCGGGATACAAGACGCGATACATCGTGCATAGAAATAAAGAAGGCTCTTGAACCCTCAATCTCTTTTAAGGTGACCATCCCACTTTCTGCCTGTTCAAAAATATTATGCAGAAAGTCACCTTCAAGGCTTCCGCTGTAAAGGTGGGGGATTCTGACAATTTTTATGTCAATTTCGTAATGCTTGGTATAAAACTCACACAGGTTTTCTTTAGAAAGGGTAATGACACTTGTATCCTTTTTATTGGAATAGGCACCGTCTAAGGATGAAAAATAAATAACCTTAGCCTCTTTCTGATATTTTGCCGTCAGGCTTAAAATCTCTCTCAACACTTCGGCATCAGGCTCAGCCTGAGAACGGTATGTAAGCTCTCTTGCAAAGAACATAACCACATCAAAATCGTATGTTTCAAAGATACTTTCATAGGGAATGCGCTTACCGTTATACACCTTAATTTTACCCTGAGATTTCAGGTGCGTCGGTCCTGCAATCAGCACATTATTATTTTCAAATGTATCTTCAATGAATTTTTCTGTGACATAACCGGTGTTACCGGCAAGCAAAATGCGCTTCGCCACAAGGGTGTTCGGGTCTACAACCACACGGTTATTACGGGAAAACTGCTCTCTGATCTCTAACAGCTCATTGTTGTTGACAACGTTTAAAAGGCAGGCAACCAAAAAGTCGTCAAACACGCCACTCATGCCGTTTGCGATCATTTCAATGGCAACATCCTGCGAGAAGGCGGCTTTATAGCTTCTGGCACTTGTCAGGGCATCAAAAGAGTCAGCAATGGCAACCACACGGGCAGAAATGGGAATGTTCTCCCCCTTTAACCCCTCAGGGTACCCTGTGCCGTCAATTCTCTCGTGGTGATATTTAGCAATATCTTTGGCGTGGCTGATGATTCTTTCATCAATATCGGAGGATATCTCTTCAATCATGTCATAACCAAAAACAGTGTGCTTTTTGACAATATCATACTCTATGGGAGAAAGCTTTCCCGGAAAATTGAGTATGCTTTGAGGAACTCTGCTCTTTCCTATATCATGCAGGGAGGACGCAATTGACATAGACTGTATATCTTCTTCAGATAAGGCATATTTGTCTGTTACATGATTCAGCTCACGAAGCATCAGCTCCGTCAGCATTCTGACGTGATAGATATGAAAGCCCGTTTCGCCGTTTAGCATTTCGGGAATATTGTCGCTGGCAATATCAACAATCTCTAATGCCTGATTTTCCCCTTCAGCATGTAAAACCAGAACAGGGTTTATGGATGCCATAGCTTATCCTCCTTCCGCAAGTCTTAAATTTATATGTATTGATTCTTTTCAATTTTTATTCATACAGAGTCATTATACTACGTTATCCGACATTTTTCAATATCTATGCTATTAATTTGCTTGTTTTTCGCCGTTTTTCTTCCTTATATATGTTTTCAAGAAAAATAGCTCCTGTGCCGCATGCAATAAATGCCGAAAGCATCAAAGGTACAGGGGCCCCAAATAACTGATAGAATATGTCACACAGAGCTTTTGGCTTTTTTAGGCGCTTTCTGTTCCGAAAAAATCCTCTTTAGCCCTCTTTTCTCCACTGTTTCCGTCTGTCCCATTCCTAACTGTGGGATAACATGTGGTCGTAAAGGTAGGTCAAAATTTGAGCCGCTATAAACAAAGAAAGAGACGGCAAAGCCGTCTCTTTCTATACAATCATATTGTTTATGGTAAAAGCAGCCGTGTCAGCGAATACAAAACCGAAGGGCACAATAAACACCCAAGTCCAGTATAGAAGGTAGATGTCATAGCACCATAGGGAACAAGGCTTGCATCGGTTGCAGCGAGTCCTGCTGTGGTGCCGCTGGTGGTTCCCATAAGGCCACCGAAAATCATGGCTGCTCTGGGACTGTTAAGCCCAATTTTTTTTGCTACCATCGGTGTAAGTAACATAACCGCAACGGATTTAATCAAACCACAGGCAATAGAGATTGCAATCACCGTTGATTCAGCACCCAGCGCCGCACCGGTAACAGGACCAACCACAAAGGTAACCGTGCCGGCAGCAATAGTAGAAACGCTGATTGCATCGGTGTAACCAAAGGCAATGGCAACCAAGGCACCAGATAGATAGCCTGTGATAACGCCCACTAAAAGAGAGGCGATGCCTATTAAACCGCACTTTTTAATTTCAGATAGTTTTGCACCAAAGGATGTAGCAACAATGGTAAAATCACGTAAGGCAGAGCTACCTAAAATGCCAAGCCCAGCAAACATACCTACATCTGAAATACCTTTAGAACCTCCGGTCACCTTGCCACCGATATAGGCAAGAATCAACCCAAAGAAAATAGCAATAGCTGAAGCATGGATTCTGCCACGGGTGAGTTTTGAAGAAACAAAGTTTGCAATTAAGGAAATAATGCCCACAAGCAAAAAAGACATAACAAATCCGTTATCTACAAAAAGTTTAACAATAATATCCGTGATTGCTCTCATTGCTCTACCTCCGCTTCTGCTTTTTTCTTACTTGCTTTGGGAATAAGGGAATTTAAAAGAGGCAGCATTAAAAACGCCACCGCAACTGAGGCGATGCCTGCAACAGCTGCCAGAACACCCCCCGAAATAGCGCCAAACACGTTCTGAGATGCGGCCATGGCAATAATTACCGGAATAAACATCTCTTTCCAGAAATTAAGCCCTTTTTCATAATTCGCAGGTAATTTCTCTGTCACCTTTTTTGAGTTTGTGATGATTAAAAGTAGTAACATTGCAAAACCAACGCCACCGACATCAGAGTTAAGACCGGTAGCAAGCCCTAACAGATTGCCAATAAATGTTCCTATAAACATGCAGGCAGACAAAATCGCCACGCCATATATCATACTTTCCAATCCTTTCTTGTAGCACTTTTCTTACGACAACATTCTATTTATATAGTAATTATTTCAAACTTTGTTTTAAAATCCTGTCTGCTTTTATAACCGTCATAAAGCTTTTATACACTTCATCAATTGACGGTTGCGCAGGAACATCTTCCTCAATCATTTTTATTAAATGCGCCAGTTGTGCCCCTGTTGGTCGCCTTTTGCAGTCCACATTGATGTTTTTATATTCCTTTTCCGGGTAGGAGAAATACTCAATTAAATCTCCTTCTTCCTGATTACTTAGTCTGTTGTTTTTTTCTGTAATTTTGATTCTTCCTAAAGGTCCGATGAATTCTTTCAGGTTCTCCGCTGCAATTGTGTTACCCCAACCCGCCTCGTAGTAGGCAATGCTTCCATCGGCAAGGCGCAGGGTGATTAAACCATAATTATATGTATCCTCCGGCACCTCATCATCCGTTCTTAGGGCAATGCCGTTTATATCCGCGACCTCACTGCCTGTAAACCAGCGGCAAACATCAACATAATGCACACCGCAATCAACAATGGGGGATGCATTCTGGAGAAGCTTACCATATTTGTTCCAATCCATAACGTGATGATTCTGATTCATACGCATAATGATTGGAGAACCAATAGCGCCTCTTTGAATCATTTGGGCTACCCTTTTATATGTTTCATTAAATCGCAGAATATAACCAATCTGAACTTTAATATCAGAAGATTGAACAATCCTAACAAATTCCTCTGCCTGTTCTTGGTTTGTTGTAATCGGCTTTTCACACAGCAAATGCTTATGGTACTGTGCACAGGCTTTTAAAATTTCTAAATGTGTTTCAGGATAGGTAGCACAGATAATAATATCCGTTTTTTTGTCCTGTAGATATCTTTCATAGGACACATCAAAGCTCATAGCGTGATATTTCTTAGCAAAAAACTTTGCTCTTTCTATATCCACATCCACCACACCATAAATACAGACATTCTCCATCAAATAAATGTCATCCAGATGCACCGAACCCATATGTCCACAACCGATTAAGACAACGTTGTACATAGCCTTACGCTCCTAATTTTATCTGTAGTTTTCCATAATTTTATCCATTGCAAGAGAGGTAGTGTATAAAAGCATATCCGGATAGTACGCATAAAGGGGTCCCATTTCAGAGGTAAGCCAACCGTCATAACCAATGCTTTTCAGAGCTTCCATAACAGCAGGAAAATCCACATTTCCTTCCATCAGGTTTACAAAGCTGTTAGAGGCCTTTTTAAAATCTTTTAGGTGAATTTTCTTGATTCGCTTTCCTAAAATGCGAATCCACTGATCGGGATAACCGGTTCTTAAAATATTACCTACATCAAAATATGCACCAACATAATCCGACCCGGTCTTATCAATAAAGTCACGAAGCTCTAAGGGAGACAAAAGTAATTTATTGCCGACATTTTCAAGACCAATAGAAACCTTTTTTTCCTCAGCATAGATAGAAAGCTCTGTAATTCCCGCAAGTGCCCGCTCATAAGCAACATCATAATCTACTAATTCACAGTTGGGGATAAAATCTACACCTACTGCACCGGGAACAACCAAAACTGTATCACAGCCCAACCAGGAAGCTACATCAATCTGCTTTCTGACAATAGCTTTTGCCTGTTCTCTTGTTTTCTCATTAGCAGAGGTCAATGAATAATCCCAATGTAAACTGGTTGCCACACTGTATAATTCTATTCCGTTATCTTCTGCCTGTTTTCTGATTTTTTCAATATCAGCTTGCGTTGATTCCATTGTAATTTCGCCTGTGTCTTCCACAGAAAGCTCCACGCCGTCATAACCGGCCTTCTTAGCCAGTTTGAAAGTTTCTTCTAATGATTGCTTCGGGAATGACCAGATTGTGATACCTTTTTTCATCGCAAATTCTCCTTTATATTACAAATTGTGTTTAATTCCATCCTTTAAAATTTTCAATTCATTTTCAAGCATATATTCCACCTGACGGATTTTCCACAAAATATGCGCTTCATCACCAAGATACTCCATGGATGGTTCCCACCCCAACCGAGAATTTTTTTGCACCAGAGGAATAGCTGATTTAGCATTTTGAATCTCCTCAAGAGCAATTTCTTCCATCTTATCAATAAACCGCTTCATATCTTGCGGGTTCTCTGATGCATCAAGTTTCGCTTTTGCTGCAACAAATTGTTTGACGTGCAGTGCCGTGCAAACAGAGCACAGAATATATTTTCCTAAATCCAACAGTTCCTCTAAGGCATCGTTTTTATTTTCCAGCATTTCAATGATGTTAATGCCCTCTTGAAGACACTCCGCCATCTTGATTAACTGCCCAATTTCGTGATGTATCCTGATTTGCGGAATGCTGGTTTCGCTATAGTCCAGCCAGATAAATGGGTCATATTTCGGTTCAACAATTTGTGCGCCAAAGTGAGCATAGGATGCCGAGGGCGGCACTAGGCGGCGATTCAGACAAATGGGATACGCCGGTCCAATCCTGAACGCTCCATACTGGTCAGCCGCAACGGCATTGTAATATGTAATACTCTCACTCCACAATGCTAGTGCATCATTAACTGCCGGAGCATTTTCCTTTCCATAATAACTGCCTAAAATATCCATAAGGATATTTTCTTTCTTATTGCTATCCTCCGCAAAGCTCCACTTAGCAAATTCGCTGATAAAAGAAGGATAAAACCCATAGTGATGCGATTCCATCAATCCGCAAAGACCATACTCTTCCCGGCACGAAATCATTGAATCATAGCGTTTCTTCCACTGCTGGGGAAATGGCTCATAGGGAATCATACCGAAATCCCAGGTGAGGCCCCCTGTATTGGTCATGGCATATAAACGAATGCCACTTTCCTTGGCGGCTTTAGCCTCAGACAAGAAGTACTTACCGGGCAGAGCTCTCGACAAGGTATAATCTGAGGTTCGCTCCTTGATGCCGTTTTGTTCATACACCTCATGCATTTCATAGGTCACAAGCAGAGAAATATCTTTCGGAAGGGAGTGAATCAGCTTGATACGCGCCCCCTCCGATGCCCATCCCCAGTTGTAACTCCAGAAAACAATGTCTGCCCGGTCGTTATGCTTATAAATTACTTTTTTAAGCAAATCAAGCCATGCGGGATAATCCTCGCACGGCCACCAACCAGGATGAATTTTTGTACTCGGAATGCCATCGGCAGAGGTTTGTTCTATCGTCCCGCTTGTATGGGGGTCCCGACTGGGAAAAGCCACCGATTCACCAACTAAAACAACGCCACGAAGCCCCGGGCAAGACTCAAACAACTTTCCGTATGTACTGTCATAATAAGCTTCCGCCCCCTCATCTTCGGGATGCTTTTCGCTTTTTAAATAACTATATGCATAAACGTCAATCCCATATTTGGATGCACGATAAATCAGTTCATTAAAATCCAAAAAACCACACGGCGTAAGATTAACAGCTTCCGTAAATACCATAATAGCATCCATACCGGCGTGTGCAATGTTACGCAAGTGGCTGTCAGGAAACTGATCAAGCCCATAGCCGGAATGAACCATTCGTGGTGAAAACATAGGCTTTCGTTCCACTGTTCCCCTTTTTACAAATGGTGCCCGGCGCAAGGTCATTATATCTTCCAAATAGTAAAATGCTTGGGCAACGCCTCGCTCATCAAACGCAGTTATGGTTATATCCCCAGAAACACTAATCCGAAAACCCATATATCCGTTTGCAGTTCCTAAACTATTTCCCGAAGAGTCAATTTCAACACGCAAAATGCCTGATTGTTGGTCTGACGTTTTTTTAGTAAGCAGTATGGACACATTCATAGAAATTAGTAGATAATCCTGAAAATCCTTTGCTGCCGTCAGCACAACATCTCCGGACACTTTTGAAATATCCACAACCAGCCCGTCGGTAATTTCAAACTCATCCGCTTCCCGAAGTCGGTTTGCATTTCGCAGGTCTTTTTGATGAATCTGGAGCATTTTTTCTCTAAATGCATAATTTTTTTCCGTTTTTCTCATCGTCTCGCCTCTTACATTATGCTCTGTTAACAGCCATTGCCGCTGCGCCAATGATACCGGCATCATTTTTTAGTGAAGAAATAAGCACCTCAACCGGAAGTGTAATTTTTTCCTTGAGAGGCAAGAGCAGAGTATCGCCCTCATTGGTTACAGCGCCGCCAAGCACCACTGCCTCCGGCTGAAACACGCGCACAAGACTGGTAATGCCTGTGGCAATATACGAAAAATATGTATCCAAAACCTTACTAGCTATTGGGCAGCCTGCTTTTTTTGCATTAAAAGCAGTTTGTCCGGTAACTTCCTCACGGCACATTTGAGCCAGAAGACTTTGGGGATTCGCCAATGCAGCAGCCTCTGTCTGCTCAATTAAAGCAGTAATAGAAGCATACTTTTCAAGACACCCTTTTTGGCCACAACGGCAGGGTATGCCGTTTTGCTCAATGATAATATGACCAAACTCACCGGCACCGCCACGGCTGCCATAATAAGGTTTTTTATCAATGATAATACCACCGCCAACGCCTGTGCCGAGTGTTACCATAATTAAATTAGAATATGTTTGTCCACTTCCTGCATAGAGCTCGCCACAAACAGCACTCGTTGCGTCATTTGCTAGAAAAACCGGCAATTTTACTACTTCTTCAATCATCGCAACCATGGGCGTATTTTTGTAAGGAAGATTGGCAGAGCGAACGCAAATGCCCTTTTCATAATCTACCGTCCCCGGCGTGCCAATGCCGATTTTTTCAATCGGAAATGTCTCCCTTAAATTCTGTATAACAGCAACGATATCCTCTATAATTGTTTCTGCACGACCATCTTTTGCAGTCGGGATTTTTAACTTTTCTATGATGTTATACTCTTCATCCACAACACCGAACTTAATATTCGTGCCGCCGATATCAACACCTAAAATCATATTATCTCCTCTTTTATATCACTTGGTTGCATCGTAGACGCAAACGCCATCTACATAGGTACAAACAAGATTATATTCTCTGTCTAAAACTACAATATCTGCCGTTTTGCCGGGCACAAGACTACCTGTTACTGCATCAAGCTTCAAGGTTTTTGCAGGATTCAGTGATGCCATTTTAGAAACCTCCTCAAGAGGAATTCCACTTGCCAGCAGATTTTTAACGCCATCCAGCATTGTTTTTGCGCTGCCGGCAATAGTGCCGTCAGCAAGTCTCACAACGCCGTCTTTTACATAACGCGTCAGCCCATCAACAGTAAACTCTGTCACGTTCATACCGGCTGCATGGCCGGAGTCACTGATAATATTTACCTTATCAGAGCCTTTTAACTTATATATCATTTGTACAACCGCCGGATGCAAATGAACATAATCGCAAATCATTTCACAAACAACGTCAGGATTCGTCAGTCCTGCACCTAAAACACCCGGTTCTCTGTGATTCAGCCCCACCATTGCATTAAAGATATGGGTTAACTGCGTAGCACCCGCACGGATACCTGAAAGGGCTTCTTCATAGGTCGCTACTGTATGCCCTAATGACACGGTAATACCCTGGTCCACAGCATACTGTATGAGCTCCGGTGCGCCTTTGCTTTCCGGTGCTACAGTCAAAATTTTAAGCAGGCCTCTGCTTATCTTAATCATTGCATTTAACTTTTCTATATCAGGATCTAAAATATTATCGCCATTCATAGCGCCCTTACGATTTTTGCTGATAAAAGGACCTTCACCATGAATGCCTAAAATTTTTGCTCCGTTTTGCACGCCCATCTCTGCAATCTCCGCTGCAAGCCTGAGTTGGCGAAGCAAATCCGGAAAAGCAGAGGCAGCAGTGGTAATTGCCAGACCTGTAACACCCTGTGTTGCTTCAAAACGACACATAGCCTCCAGCTTAGGCTCGCTGTCGCTAATTCGGGTGCCATAAGCGCCGTGGATGTGAGTATCAATAAAACCGGGAAGAACATAGCATCCGCTCACATCACGTTTTTCCTCTCCGCAAATACCCATTTTCAGGTTCGAAATTTTTCCGTCCTGAATCTCTACATCCAGCTGTTTCAGGCTAAAATCGCCGTCAACAACAAAACCGCCTGACAGAATCATCACTGCCACCTCCTTATATTTAATAAGTTTTAATAATATTGTTTAAGTAGTTTACCGCAGTTTGAATATCAGCTGCAGGGTCATCGCCCACTTCTCTTTCAATGGTCAAAAAGCCTTTATAGCCAATATCCTCCAACGCTTTCATATAGGCAGGGAAAGGAACGCTGCCTGTACCTAAGGGCATTTCCTTATACTGCTTTACGAGCCCCTCGCGGGAAACAATACCGTAAATCTGCTCCGGATTGGTATACCCAAAGCGATTGCCGTCCTTTGCATGGGTATGCACAATGTAATCTTTCAGATTATAAACAGCCTGCACCGGGTCGTCACCGGTAATCATAATCAGGTTAGCAGGGTCAAAGTTCACAGCAACGCCTGTTGAACCTAAAGAATCTAAAAATTCCTTTAAAACCATAGAGGTTTCCGGTCCTGTTTCAATGGCAAAGTGAGAACCAATGGAATCAGCATAACGGGCCAGTTCCACACAGGCCTCCTGCATGATTTTATATCTGTCATGATTTTTATCTTCAGGAACAACGCCAATGTGGGTTGTTACCACATCGGTTTCCAGGTCTTTTGCAAGATCCATAATCCGCTTGGATTTTTCAATGAGTTCAGGATTTAACTCTTTCTGCCAAAATCCCATACCCAAATCACCACAAATTGCAGAGAAAACCAACCCGTGGGATTTTACATAATCCAAAAGTTCTTTGCGCTTTTCGCCCTTTAAGTTTTCGGGAGAATTTTCGCCGCTGGTGGAATACATCTGCAGACCCTTTGCACCGATTTCTGCCGCTTTCTTCACAGCACTTTTGGTGTCTAAACGAAAGGAATCAAGCATTGCACCAATAGGGAACTGATACATTTTATACAACTCCGTCCTTATGAATTTTATTTCTTACAGATAAACAGGTTCATCGGTCTGAGCAGATTTAATTTCGGCCAGTGCTAAATCCAGAGTCTGCTTAGTGCTTTCCGGAACCAGAACCTTAACCGGTCTGTCTTCTTTAATTGCGCTGATGAGTTCCTTCATTTCCTCTAAATACGGATTGACAACATCAACCTTGAAATCATAGGTTTCGCCTTCAATGGGATGTACCTTAACTTCACCATTTTCTTTCATTTCTAATGTTGCATTTTCAAATTCTGCATAGTAGCCACGTCTGAAACCAAAGCTGTTACCAAAACTCCAGTCACAGGATGCAGTTACTAACGTACCATCTTTATAAAAATATCTTGTAGAAATGGATTCAAACGGGGTTCTTCTGTGACCGGCAACAGATGAAACATATTCAGGCAGACCAAATACCCAGTTAATCAAGTCAACATCGTGAACATGTAAATCAAGTGCTGCACAACCGCTTTTTTCAAAATCTTCATACCAATGATCCCAGCCCCAAACAGGTACTAAGCTGAAGCGATGGAAGTCTGCACGGACAAACTTACCAAGTTCACCGTTTTCATAAAAATGCTTTAAAGCTCCGCAGGCTTTGTTGAAACGCAGGCACTGACCAATCATAAGCTTTTTGCCGAGGCGGTTTGCTGTTTCAATCATTTTCGCAGCTTCTTCAGAGGTACGTGCCATCGGCTTTTCAGAAAAAACGTGAGCGCCTGCTTCCAGTGCCATAATGGCATACTTTGCATGAAGATATGTAGGCAGAGCAACAACAACGAGATCCAGCTCTTCTTTTTTGAGCATTTCTTCAGCATCTGTATAGAAATTGATGTGGCTTAAATCTACCTTGGTTTCCTGAACACCCTGATTGGTGTCCTGCGCCTTAGAAAGCTTATCAGGCTCAACATCACAAAGAGCAACTAACTTTACATCGTCTTCTAAAGATAAAAGATTGTTTAAATGAAGTTTACCAAGCCCGCCTAAGCCAATAACAGCACAATTCAACATAATTATCTATCCTTTCATAAACAAATTTTAATTATAAAAATTTAAGCATATTATTGTGAAACAATCCCCTGCCTGCAAGACAGGGGACTATTTTCCTTACATTAGAAATTGTAATCAACGGTAACCTTATTACCGGTTTTAAAGGATTCAACAATGGCAAGACATACAGAAGCAGTTGAAGCACCTTCAACACCATCGGTGGGAACAGGCTTACCTGCTAAGATACAATCAACAAAATCCTGAACCTCTGCTGTTGCGTTGTGGTTAGCAAGCGTAATGGGGATTCTGATTTCAGCAGACTGCTGATGCATATCTTTTACAGTATCGTTCTCTGTAAATCTCTCTAAGAAAAGGGAGATATAAGGAGAAGTATTATCAAAAATAATTGTACCCTTTGTACCATACAGTGCTGAACGCATTGTGTAAGCACGCTTACAGCCGTGTGAGTTCATTACCTTACCGATAACACCTGTGGGGAATTTCATGATAGCTAAGCTACAGTCATGAATCGGCCAATCCTTCTGGCAGAAATTATTTGCATAAGCAAATACTTCTTCAGGGTTACCTGCCATCATTCTGATAAGGTCAACAGCGTGACAACCGCCACCGATAATAGCTTCACGTTCAGGCTGTTTTCTCCAACCGTCTGTACCAAACTTACCGGTATAGTCATGTGCATATTCAGATTCTACCATGAAAAGTTCACCGATAACGCCGGCATCTAAAAGCTGCTTAGCCTTTACAAAAGCAGGGGTATAACGACCAATCTGACCTACCATCAGTTCTTTTCCGGTTTCTCTTGCAACCTTAATCATTTCTTTACATTCGTCAAGGTCTAATGCCATGGGCTTTTCACATAGAACGTGTTTGCCGGCACGCATTGCAGCAATTGCAATTTCAGCATGTACCTGGTCAGGCAACGGCAGGGTTACAGCGTCAATGTCTTCTCTTGCTAACAGCTCATGATAGTCGGTATATGTAGTTTCAACACCAAACTGTTCAGCTTTAGCTGCCAATCTTTCGCTGTCCTTGTCGCAAATAGCGATCAGTTCTGCATTCTTAGCTTTTTGGATACCATCTAAATGGTAGAGGGAGAAAGCACCTGTACCAATGACACCCAAACGTAATTTTTTACTCATGATATAATTCCTCCTATATCGTTTTTAACTATTTACAAAGTTCTTTTGCCAGTTCAACTGCATGATCGGCCATTATATATCCGGCATCAGGAATCAAACTTGAAGACGAAATTTGCGCCTCGTATAAATCTGTTCCGAAAGCCTGTCTGGTGGGAATGTAATTTTCATTACCTCCGTTTGCCATTTCAGCAACCATGCTAAATTTGGCAGGTGAATGTTCTTTCATATAAATGCCAAATTCAGAATACACCTCACCGCTCACGGCAAACAGCATACAATCACCAATTTTCAGTGCCTGTACAACCATGGGCAGTTCCGGCGGCAGTTCGTGGAAGTCCAAAATAGCTTCTGCTCTTCTGCGCTTATATCCTTCACCATTAGGATCATGAACGCTACCCTCTGAGCCGGTTCGTTCAGGATATTTTTTAATCAAATCCCTATATTCCTGAACTTCCTCAGGAGAAAGCTGTCTTCTTTCAATGTAAAGAAGCTCTTTTTTACCGCTAACACCGGTAGCTCCCAAAGGCTCAGCCTCATCATACAAGGCACGCACCTCATCGGCTAAGCGTTGACCGATTCTTATGTAGGGCGGATCTGCAAAGAAATCATCAAAGGTTCTGCTGATATCAAAATGGTTGATATTACCGCAACAACCATTGACAAATACCGTTACAAAGTTCTCGCCATAGGTTTTTTTAAGTTCCTTGGCCATAACGCCTGAATAATCACTGCAATAGGAAGTACAAGGAGGCCAGGATGAAACGCAGTCATGATGTAATGAGTAGTTTACCATCGCGCCAATGGGGTTATCTTCTTCGTCGCAGAAGAACACAACGCCAAGTTCAGGGTCCAATGTGCCAAACGGCTCAACCACATCCGGATTCTGCCATCCGGGATTCATAAGGATACGACCGTCTTTCATAACATAGTTACGGATAAACGAAATGCCGTGTACATCTGTTTTTGCCATTTTAGCACTTGCCGGTTGCATGCGATGATAAGCCAAAATGCCACAATCGCCGACCAAGCGGCTCAATACATCGTTATATGCTTCATCCGGTGTGTAAACAAGGGAATCTGCCCCTGACTTATCATGTATGTCACCTAAGCCGCCACCTGTATGAGTATGTGTCGCGTTAATCAGCACTCTGTCGGAAGGAATACCGGTATAAGCCGCGATTCTCTCCACTGCCACATCGTGAACAATTTGCGGCATAAATTCAGATTCAACTGAAATAACAATGCCACATTCGCCGTCCATTTCAACAGCAACAGCTTTAACATATAACTTTTCAATTACGCCATCGGCTAATCTTGTGCGGAAATAGCCTTTCATGTTACAACCTAAAGGTGGTGTAATTTCAGATTCATAGAACCCGCATCTCATCACTTAAATCACCTCATACTATTTGATTTTCAAGCACATTATAGCACGGCTATTTTTCAAAAAAAACTACACAATTTATAAAAAATGTCGTTATTTTATCTTTTTCACTCCGAAAGGGAGCTGACAAAAGTTTCTATAGCTGCAATCAGTGTTTCTCGTGTTTCCAATACGCTTTTTCGATTAACATTTTTTGTGGTATGAACGATAACACCAGAATCGTTTTTAGTTTGGTTGAGATATGTTTGCCACTTGCTTTTCGCTGTTGCAATAGCCGTTTCAAAATCTCCTTTTGCAGCCGCAGAAGCATAAGGAGTACCCGCTGCAAGTATGCTTTCTGCTTCCTCAATTTTGTTATTTAAGTAATAATGAATCAGGTTGACATCAGATAATGAGCCAATTGTATCTGTCGTCGCTTCCAGATGACGGTCAATAATATTTCCGTACATTTCCTCAACAGAAAGTGCGTTTGTTACCGGAACGCCCTCTGTCAAATAAGTATATGGCGCCTCAAGACCTGCTGACTCTATAATAGCACTTGCTGCCGCCGGCTCTTTACCTTTCAGATAGAACAAGGGTGCCTGGACAACGCTGTTGTTTCCCACTGAAAGACTAAAGGTATAGCAAGCATTTGTTGCATAGTTATTGGTTACTGTCATCCCCATTTTGCTTGTGGGGTTGCCCTCTCTGCCCAATGCAAAAACCATATCTATATCTTCAAAAACATTATCCGTCACTGTAAAATTCTCTGAACCGCTGTCAGCATAGAAAGCGTAATACAAGTTTGACTGATTTTTAATATAGTTGCCTGTCACACGGGTATTTTGCTGTGTTCCCAGCAGATACACACCGCCGGCATCATACATTTTCTGCGCAAAGCCATCAATTTCATTGTGACTAACAACGTTATTTTTCGCCGTTACAGAATCTGTAGTATTGGTCCAGCCCCAACCTACGCAAATACCGGAATAAGGCATATTGCGAAGAAGATTGTGAGAAACCTCAATACCCTCTGTGTAGTAAAGCTGAATACCCGGTGCGCCCCAGTTAACTTCGCCGATTTCTGTGATGTAGTTATTAGCAATCAGCGAATTTTTGCAAACCTCTTTTATTGGCATTCCATCATCAGAACTGATGACTTCAATTTCTGCCAAGGGGAAATACTTGTCCTTTGTCGGACGAAAACGTATATACCGGAATTTTGTTTTATTGGCAACAACACCAACGAAGCCCGCATCATAATCAAACGGCGCTCTGCCCAGTGTAGTCAGAAGTGATCCTTTGTCTGAAAAGGCCGGGGCATTTGAACCCAATACGGCAAACTCCTGTCTGTGCGCCGTCTGACCACGATAGATTTCTGTAGACTCCTCTGTTGTACCTAATCGGGATTTTATGCGAATTTCGTTAATCGTGTAAGGCTTACCCAAGTCTACCTGCCAATAATCAGAAGCAAGATTATTCGGTGTTGACCAGATGGTTGTACGATCGCCATCGTTGGCATAGGTTGCATCTGTCTTTACCTGCCCACAAGAGGTAACAGGCTTGTGCAATGCCACATTCCATCCTGCTGAATATTCTTCATCCATATAAGCATCAGACGGCTGACCAACCGTAACAGCAGAATCGCCTAAATTATAAAATCGGTTTCCGACAATGTTAATGCGATCTGTCCCGTCATATAATCCCAGCCCTACAGCTGAAAGACCGGTAAATGTATTACCAGTAAAATGAATATTCTCTGCGGTATAGACTCTGATATTACCGCCGACGATTGTGTTGTCCAATGGATAAGAGGATTCCAGTTCGTCAATGGGGGTTTTGAGTTGTGCCTGGTCACCCAGGTAACCTTCGTCTAGATCGCTACGGGTTGCATGAGCAAAGGTTAATCCCTCAAAAGAAAGATTTTTTGCTTTGTGATACAAATCCTCGCCCTTGACTTCCATCAAGGTATCGAGCACAGGCACATACGCATTTTCCACGGTTTCGTCGGCTTCTGCCTTATAATAAATATATGTTCCGTCATAGTAGAACTCATTCGCTTCATCTAAAAGTTCATAGGCGTTCTCTACATAAAAAGAAATATCTTCTGTCAAAGGCAAATATGCATCACTATCTACCGCAAGAGAAAAGGCTTTCGGGTCCATTTTAATGACATAAGTCCCCGGTTCACCAGCCACAATCTCGCTGACGTTACACAGAGTATTTTTCCATACTCTCGTATAACGCAGTTGAATGTTATCTGCATTTTGATACAAGTCTATATCCTCATCAGAAACAATGTGACCTCGTATGGTTTCAATACCGTTGATCGTTTCTTTATAAAAACCCAAAGGATAAATACGATTATTGCTTTTTGCCAACTGTGCTTTTTTGCCGTTTACAAAAAGTTCTCTGACCGATTCAAGCCCTGTCGCCTTAGCATAGAAGATTCTCTTCTCTGCATCATACGTTGACCATCCGTCCACCTTTTTGCCGCCGGACAAGACTGCCGTTTCATCGCCATAAGAACGATAATGTACTGCGTTACCATTTGTACCGCTATCCTCTGTACCAAAAGATAAAGTTGAGGAAAGATTATATGTACCACTGCGAAGATTAACAAACAAATCCTCAGTCATGTTGTTATTTCGTTCCCGTGCAAGGCTTTGCGCCGCTGACAGTGTTTGAACGGGAGCTGAAAATGTACCGGCTGCCTCATCGTTACCAGCAGGTGACACATATATATTCTGAGTGGCTTTTAAAGTTGTATCATTCATAAGAGGCTTTTGAGCATTATCGGTCATATCCCAAACAAACGCCCGGACATATTGCCCCACTGTTGCTGAAGTAAATTCTATACCAACAGTAACAGTATCCGTCTGTCCTGCCTGAAACTCCTTTACCCCATCTTCAACCTTTAAAAGTGTGCTTTCGGCATCATAGCATGCCAAGAATACGCCAAGTTCTTTTTTTTCTGTTGTCTGATTGGATACCTGAACGCAAACAGACGCAGATGATGCGCCGGCCAAATCCGGCAGAATTTCTCCGGTGCCGTCTTTAGAGGCATAAAATTGAACATCTTCGATTAATACTTCCTCTGCAGCATATACCGCCTGCTCAACAAACATTCCACTGCTTGCCGACATGCATATCACAACTGCTAATATGGTGCTGACTATTTTCCGGATTTTCATTTTCTCACATCCTTAATGATAATTCTTCTTCCTCTAAACACTCAATGCGAATCACGACCTCAGTACCCCCTTCGGGGACACTGACAATATCTAATCCGTATTGGTCTCCGTAATAAGTTTTAATTCTACTGATTGTATTGAAAATACCATAACCTCGTTTAACGGAAGTTTCTTTTGTTCCACTGATAACAGCTTCAATTTCCTCATCGGTCATGCATCGACCGTCATTAAAAATTCTAAAGATTATGTCGCCTGCCTCACGTTCAATCTGTATCCGGATATTAACCTCTTCCTTATCATTGATTCCGTGCAGGACGGCATTTTCTACAATGGGTTGCAATAATTGTTTAATAACAAAGCAATCAAGCAGCCTTTCATCACTTTCCAGATTAAAGGTGATTTTGCGTCTATATGAAACTTCAACAATTCTTAAGTATTGCTGAATTAACTGTATTTCTTCCCGAAGTGTTATAATGTTGGAGCCGCCGGATAAAACAGCCCGATAGTACGAAGATAAATCCGCTACCAGATTACGCATTTCTTCCGTGCCGTTCTGATAAAAGCTCCAATTTAGCGCAGACAACGTATTATATAATAAATGGGGATTAAAGCTCATTTGCAGATATTCCATCTCAATTTTTCGCTTTTCCTGATTGCTTTGCTCTAAGTCCTGATACATCCGCTGTATCTCCAAAATCAAGTCCTTAAACTTATTTTTGATAAATTGAATATCCTCCTCATCTGTTACATCTGAAGGTTTTAAAGAGAGCAAAAGGTTTTCATCATTGCGAAGCAGGGTAATAAGCTCCTGCATTTCCTTCATAACGTTTGCAACAACGCATTTATAAATAGCATACACGCCACATAGCAAGAGAACAAAAATTAAAATGCAAATACCGCTATACAAAAAATACCAATATAAAACATGGTGCCAGGCAACTTTTAATACAACAGTATCATTACTGAACAATTTTTCTTCGTGAAACAGACCGTCAACATTTTTACAGTCTGTATTTTGATATAAAACCTCTCCTTCAAAGCTGATATAAGAAATCTGCTCTCCTTTTTTTAAGGAAAGGTCTCTTAAATTATTCTCAACATGATAAAAAGGAATACTGAGCTCTAAATAGCCCAAAACTTCATTATAAGAACTGATTTTTCTATAGAGAGAAATAACATAACCATTTTCATTCGCTGTATATACCCACACTGCTTCATAGGTTTGCATACGACTGACTTTTTCCCAGACAGGCTTTGCCTGTAGCTGGTAGAGCTTTGAAACATATTGACCCAAAGGAAAGCGCTCGTCTACAGGATATAATTTAATATAGTTACTGGCATTGTTGCCATATTCGACATAAGCACCAAACAGTTTTTTCAGAAAGACATAATCTTCCATAATCCCATGCATGTTGTCTTTCGGTCCATCCTTTAAAAGATCAATCACAAACTGATTCTGGGCAATATTATTGCTTTTATCCAGCATAGAATCAAAATTATCATTGATACCATCCGCTAAAACCGACATACGTATGGTGACGTCTTCCTGATAGGAACGAATCTCCTGATTAAGCAAAGCCAAGTTTATAATAACAAGAATCAGCAACAGTAGCACAACTGTTGTATAAAACAAAACGGACATAAATTTTCTCTGTAAACCGCTCTTTCTTCTCATCATTGTTGCTCCTTAAGCATTCTGTACTCTTTTGGTGTTTTTCCTGTATATTCCCGAAACAACGAAGTAAAATACGTTTTACTTTTATATCCTAAGTATTCAGCTATTTCATATATCTTGTAATCAGACTGTGTTAAAAGTTCCTTGGCTTTGTCAATCTTGATTTTTGTCAGATAATCAAAAATTGTGCAGCCAACACACTTTTTAAAAATCTTGTTGGCATGGACAGAGCTGACATGAACCTGCTCTGAAATCTGATTCACATTATCAATTTCTCTGTACTGCTCTATAATGATTGCCTTAATGCGTTGCACAAGGGCAGCATCCCTGTCGCCAACACTTTGACTGCAATATTCAACAATGCTTCTTAAAATATTATATATCCACTGCCTGATATCAAAAATGCTATTGAATTTCGACAGTTTTTCCCAAATCAAACCACCATCATTAAAAATATCCTTCATATTCAAATTCATCTCAAATAAGAGAATCTGAATGATGCTGATAAATGTCAGCGTAAATTCTTTAATGACAGTTTCATTAACTGCGTTTATATGTCCATAATATTTATCCACCAAAGTCTCACATTTCGTTAAATCTCTGGTTTCAAACAGATTTTTAAGTTCACTTCTGAGTTCATCAAAATCACACTCTAAGAAGATATTAAAATCTTTAATTTTATCCGCTAAAATAATAACATTTGAGCGTCTGTAAATATTCACATTCAAAGCATGCTCTGCTCTGGTATGCAATTCATACATATCTTCATACTTATCAGAGATGCCGCTGAAGCAGATAGATATCCCCACTTCTATCTTCCTGCCGGCTGTCTCTTTAAACTCACTCAAATACCTGAAACAAAAGTCTTCTGCTGCCACAATATCATCAAAGGTATCTAAATATAACAGCACAACCACATCACCATTGTTTTGCACAATCGGATATGCCCGAATGCCTTCTGCAACATTTTCCTTAAAATGCTCCCTGATTTGATTGGCTTTAAAGTTAATCATTGCCCGGTCCATAACCCCGGTTGTCTCATCTCTGTCATCTAAACGGATGATAGCAAGAGCATAGTAACGAATTAGTTCCATGTTAAATTGTGACAATCGCTTGTAGTCTGCTTCAGACAGATTGCAGCGGATTAAATCACGGATAAATTGCTCCTGCACAAAAGGTAATTGCTCCTTGATCTGTGACTGTAATTTATGCAGTTCTTCATGCCGGCTATTTTCTATATCAGCAACATTTAAAACTTTTTTAACAGCCTGCATCAGTTCCTCTATGTTGATAGGTTTTAAAATGTATCCGAACACATTCAATTGAAGAGATTCTCTGATGATTTGACTATCATCAAAGCAACTGATAAAAATAAACTTTGTGTCCGGTTTCTTCTCTAAAATTTTCTTTGCCATGGTGAGTCCGTCCATCCCGGGCATAGAAATATCAGCCAGAACCAGCAAAGGCTCAATTTCAAGAGCCTTTGCCAGTCCTTCTTCGCCGTCTTTAGCCGAATGAATTTCACTAAAATTAAGATGGGTCCACTCAGGAAGTCCCATTAAGCCTTCTCTGTCGTAAAAATTATCATCCACAATTAAAAGCTTGTTCATCATTCGGCCTCCTTGTTGTTAATCAAGTAATGCGGCTATAATTTTTGCTGCTTCAGCACGTGTTGTTGCGTTTTTCGGCAAAAAACTGTTGTTTCCTGCACCATGGATAACGCCTGCACGCTGCAGCTTATACACAGCCTCTTTTGCATACGATGCAATTGCACCATCATCACTAAAGTCTGCTGCCTCTGTTGCCTCTGTAAGGCTCTTGTTTGATGCCTGTATAGCCCGCAGAATCATTGTGGCAAAGTCTTCACGGGTAATGGTATCGCCTGCGCCAGCCAGACTGTCATTATATCCGTGAACAATCTGTGCCTTGAGCGCTGTCGCAACATAAGGATACACCCAGGAATCTTTTGGAACATCGGTAAAACTGCACGTTGCAGATGGATCAATCTGACTAAATGCCAGCACAATCATTTTAATGGCTTCACCACGTGTTACAGAATCTGCCGGTGCGAAAAGCCCCTCAGCCTTTCCGGAAATAATACCTTTGTTGTAAAGTTCTAAAACACTTTCTTCTGCCCATGCATAATTTCCCAAATCGCGGAATATTTTATTCGTCTGTTCCGGCTGCTTGTTATCATCCGGTTCAGAAACTACCGGTACTCGAACTGCCGATGAAACCCCGCCGGAACCCCGGTCTGAACTCGGCTCACTATTCGGGTATAAAATTGCGTTTTCTGCATCCGTAACGGCACCATCAAAAGTCTCTGCAAATGCTGATATGCTCTGATAGGATTTTCCAACCAACGCCTTATAAACTAAATCTTTTCTCGTACTGTTTAAGGCATTAAAATCATCCATATAGGGTGTCAGTTCTAAAAGAGTAGAATAATTTTCAATGATTTCTTCTAACACGCCCCATGGGCCTGCAGAAACCCGGCTTAACTGTACCAATGCATCAAAGGTATTTTTGATTTCCGTTTCATCTGCAAAGGTTGTGTTACATAAACCGCTTAAAACCTTCGATTTACCGGTCTCGGACAGCTTGCTGTAGGCACTCTCTGCTCCAACCTCCAACTGATACACATCATTGTACTTCTCGATATTAGACCGAATATCTTCAACTTCCGTAACCTGGTTCATCGCCGTAACGGTTTGTGCAATACTTGCAACACCAATCACAGCTGTATAAGAAATATTTTCTGATACCATACGAAGGGTGTAATCTCCAGCCGCCAGCGAATCAGACAAGGTAAAAGTTGTAAAAGCAAAACTTTTATCTCCTAAAAGCATTGTTTCATCAACGTGAACGCCCACCTCAACAAAAGTAGCTGTACCATTTATCAGTTTGGTCAGATTGGTATCGCCGCCCACAGAATCAGGCTTTAAAAGCATGAGGCGAACCGGTTCTGCCATATTGAGAGCAAACGGAGCCTTACCGGTAACTGTGATTGTACCATCCGCACGTGTGTAGTTAATTACCACGTCCCTAAAAGCAGGTGCTTCCGGCTCTGTTTCCGCAAAAACACTTAAAGGAAATACACACAGAAGCATAGCCATACATAAAGACAAAATTTTTATTTTCATTCTCTATACCCCTCTTCCTTAATCTAAGATAATACATTCGCGGAAAAGACCGGAATCTGCTGTAATAATAACATATGATGCATCAGTGTCGCCAACTGTTTTTGCATCTAAAACATCGTTAGCATTTGCAATCGTAATCTTTTCTTCTTCACTATCATAGCGATAAAGTTGCTCCAAGGAAGAAAGCCTTACAACAAGATGGGTATAGCTTGTGCCTTCTTCTCCGGTTGTACCGCTAAATGTTACTGTCATAAGCCCGTTTTCTTTAGCAGTAACCTTGCCATATCCCATAAAGCCTCCGCCTAAAATACCACGAATATTTCTTGCAGTCTGGCACTCAGACGGAAGTGGTGAAACAGAGAAAGCAGGCGGGTCAGTCGGTTTTGCCGTCGGGAAGAATTTAATTTCATAATCTGAAATTTCATCGCCCTTAAAAGCAAGAGTCATAACCGTACCCTGTTTAAAGTCGCTAGCTGTCACAGAAACATCTTCTCCAATAAAATAGGAGACCTCGTTTCCTCTGTAAAGGCCGGAAACCTTATATAATATAGCTCCATCTTCATCCGCTGCTTTAGACAATTCGTCAACTAAGAACAGTTTCTCTGAATCTCCGGCATCTGAGCTTGCACCACCAAGAAATACGAGCATATTCGCAATTTGTTCATCGCTGACATCATACGCCTGAACTTTATAATACGTTGACTTCTTAAGATCACCGGAAGTCAAAAGATTATAGTCCTTTTCAGAAGAAAGTACATTGCCCGGCGGCAATTCAACCATAACTGTCTCCTCGTCATAGGCAAAAACGGAGTCAAAGGTTTCTGCCACACTCAGATAGTAGCCAGCCTGATCAGAAGCAATGGGCGCTGCACCAACACCGGTTTCTGCGTCATAACAAAGCTCCAACGCACCGTTTGTTGTCTCCATGGAGGTCACCAGGCCGGAGGCATTCACGACATAGTAAATTGGCTGACCTGCCGTGCCGTTCATACCGGTGGTTTCAAGCTGAGCTTTAACAGTGGATTTGTCTGTTACCAAAGCACCGTTTAAATAAAACTTATCGGCAGCAATCAAGGTTTCAAATATACCCTTTTTTGTAAAGACTCTGAACTGAAGTTTTCGGTCTAATCCATTGTCAGGGTAACCTGCATCCCGCAGGAAACCATACTGTTCACCCGGAGTTGTATCCCCATTAAATGCCGCAACTTTACCTAAAGCATCCAAATAGAAAAATCCTTTTGCGCCAAGTTCTACAGAAGAAACTACGAAATTATCAGCTATGCCAAATTTTCTTCCGGCAATTGTCAGATAATCATTGCCTTTTTCCTCTAACTGTCCACGAACAAATTCATCAGACACAATGACTTTGTAGCATTTTTCACCTTCTGTGTTGATGCTCTCCATAACAGACAGAATATTCCATTCTTTAAGAACATCCAGTGCAACTTCTTCACCGGTTGACTTCCGTGTGATGCTCACACGGCTCTCGTCTGCATCCAGCGGGAGACTGCCTGCTGCATCCTTTGTATATACCGTCTTTTTGTTAAGATTAACCCAGCTGACAACATAATTTTTAATGTCTAAGACGATATATACATCATATTCCAAATCGCCGTCATTGTCAATTAAGGTTACCTGACCGCTGGACGGAAGCAAATCTTCATAATCATAAACACGAAGGGCTGCCCCGTTAAAGATAACATCCATTTCACCGGAAAGTCGAGCCGTTTCTTCTTTATCCTGACCATAGGTCAAAGAACGGCTGTTAATCTCCAATAAATCTTCAGCATCAATGGTCAGGGTTGTGTTGTTGGAAGAAATAACGACTGCAACAACCTCCGGTCTCGTTGTGGCCTGATTGTCATAGTAGTACTCAACCTGATAACCTAAATACTGACTCAAATTAGGAATTTCTGAGTAATAGAGAATGCCGTCTATTTCCAGATGAGTGTCCGGTTTCTTGGCATTAACATCTGTTAAAGATGTTCCTCTTACACCGGTTACAATGCCTGTTGCTTTATTTAAATGCAGATATTCTGTTAAAACTGTTTGTCCTTTAAATGCTGCACTTTCTAAATATTCGCCAACGCCAACAGCCTGGAGGATATCACATTCTAATGCGTTGCAAACCAGCATAGCGATTTCGCCGCGGCTAATATTCTCTCCATTTTTTAAGGAAATATCGTCAAGTAACCCTATTCTGTTTGCGGTTTTCTGATATCCATCCGGATAGCCACCGGATAGTTCTGCGGCATCCTTATATCCCAAGGCTGAAACCAGCATTTTAATGACCTGCGATGTGGTAACGGTGCTATCCGGCTCAAAAATTCCCTCATCTACACCGTTAACAATTTTCATCGCCGCAACAGTTTCAATGGCGTTATATGCCCAGTGTTCCGGCTTAACATCCACAAAGCTGCGTGTGGTAAGTGTATGCTCTCCGCCTAAAAGTCTGGCAACAACTGTTGAAAATTCAGCACGGGTAATGGATTCATCCGGCATAAAGTCGCCGTCAGGATAGCCTCTCATCAGGTTGAGGGCAGATAAAAGCTGAACTGACTTTTCATAAGGTGTTCCAACAACATCCGGGGGCAGGACATAGCGTCCTGCCTCATCTGTTGCCGGAATCTGACCTGTCAGCGAAACCGCCTCAGCACCCTGAGCAATATCAGACTTTCTTACGAGCACTCTAAATTCACCAATAGAGAGTGCTGATGTGTCTGTTTTCTCAATTCTGACATAACGGAATTTTTCTTTTTTATTAACTTCTAAAGAATATAATTCCTTGTAATCTTCTGTAACAGTTGCAAGTTCAACACTTTCTCCAAAATCAGCACTATTAGAAGCTAAAATACGAAAATTCTTGCGCTCAGTAGCGCCTCCCCCTATTTTGGGAACTACCTCAATGCTGAAAATTTTATGAGTAAGTCCTAAGTCAACCTGCCACCAAGCAGCCACGTCGTCACTTTTGCTCATCCACCATGTGTAGGTTTCGTTATCGTTGATTCCATCATTGGCTAAATCTGCCGGATGCGCCGTATCCATGACAGAGGATGCTGTTGCAGGTTGATATAACGCAACATTAACGGTTTCATCACCGGCATAAACGGTCATGGTGCTTATGCAAAATAAAGCCATGACAAAAAGTAAAAGCAATCTTTTTTTCAAAACAGTCCCTCCATTTCGTTAAACTTTATTCTGCACCCAGAACCACTGCAGAACCCGGTGAAACAGTTCCAAAGTAACCCGGGCTTGTGATTGCGCCTTCATAATTATCCAAAAAGTCAATAACTGTTTCACCGTTAATGATAATGGTAATTCTGACACCATCTGCCTCGTTCCGTGTTATGAGTTTGACATCATTTTCTTCATCATATTTAAACGCATCTGTTTGCAAGCTACCGCCAAAAATGGTTTTAGCGCTGGCAACCGGTCCCCAGAACTGCGTTCTGACGCCATTATTAAATCTGTGCAATTCAATAGCTCCCGGATTAAAGCAAAGGATATATGCCTGATTTGCCATATCATCAAAACTCTTGTCGTAGCTCTCAGAACGGAAGACAAGGCTCGGCCAGTCATAGGTATCTCTTGATGCAACCTTCATTTTAAAGGAAAGCTCTACATTGCCAAAAAGTTCGCCGGTGTAACAGCTGTTATTATACAGACCAAAACTATTCCAGCCCTCTGTATCAGCCAACGCTGTCTTAAGGCTATATACGCTTTCCGAATGAATCGGTGTCGGTTTAACAGCACGGACAGTATAGGTTTTCGATGCACTGCCATCAAGTGTTTTTAATGTGTAGTACACATCTTTATTAAAGTCCTGCGGCAGAGAGGGATCGGGAGAAATCGTAATCCCCTCTTTTCTGTAGTCAATCGTCGGCACTAAATCATTCAGTTTCGCGGCAAACTGTACAGGCACTTTAATAATGCTGTTTTCGTGGTCAATTTCAACGCCCATGGTTTGATTGAATAAGGAGAAAGAAGAGATTTTCAAATCAATTTTAGACTCTTTGAAATGCTGCAGATATTGCTCTAAATACAGGTGTTGGCTGCTATCTGCTGTATTCTTCTTATATGCCTCTAAAATACTTTGGAGTTTATTGTAATAACTCCGGTTAATCGTTCCAAGGCTTGTACCGATTTTTGTTACCTTTAATTCATGCTCCGCCTCTTGAATAAGTCTCTCCGACGGGTAGCTGATGCGACTGTTAACAAATGCTTCTACATCTTCAATCAGAGCAAGGCGCGTCTCCACTACCTTATCACGATCAATAGGATTCATTTTTAAGGCAGCTGCTGCTTTTTCAATTGCTGCAGAAAAAGCATCCAACGCTTCCTGAGGATATTGACCTACTTCATCGCCTGCCTCGGCAATAGAGAGCCACATACGGCAATCGGCAATGTAATAACGCAAAACATAAACCAAAAGGTTATTATCTACCATAAAGACCGGGTCATAACGCAGGTTGTTAAACTGGCTTCCTGTTGTCCTTGGCCACCAGTTTGTTCCTGCTTTTTCCACAATATCCTTATAGCCATCCTCAAGGCCTGCATTAACAATGACTTCCATTGCCTCTACAGGCGGATTACCGGGAATAAAATAATCCGGTTTTTCAACATATTGATTGACGGTTGTATCAATCATATCTTTTGTGGCAGTTGTCCAGTTGTCCTGCCAACGAGTGCCCTGTCCGTTTTCTGCACAAAGTGCAAAAATATTAACATCCTCTATAACATTATTAATATAACTATAATACGATGTTGAGTTATCGCCGTAAAGCGCACCATAAGGATTCGGCATATTCTTTATGTAGTTACCAATTTGTGTGGAGTTTGGCTGAGAACCTAAGGTATAGATACCGCCGCCATCAACGGAGACCTGCATAACCTTCTCAATATGATTATAGTTAATGCTGTTATCTCTTCCGTCTACTGCGTCAGCATAATGACCCCAACCCCATCCGCAACACAAGCCGGAATAAGGCACGTCATAAATGGTGTTATGACTCATATCCAGGCCTCTTGTGTAATAAGCCTGAATACCGGGAGCTCCGGTGTTAATTAAACCAATTCTGGTAATATAGTTATTACGAATTAAATTATCTGTGCACTGGTCTGTTGCCGGTGCATATTCCTCATCTTCGTTAATAACGCGAACTTCTGCCAGATATAAGTAAGAAACATCAGTTTTACGAATCCGCACATAACGGAATTCTTCTTCACTTTCTACATAATATGTAGCTGTTGCATTACGGGTATAGGGCTCTGCACCCTGTTTTCCCAAAATAGTATAGGTCCCAAAATTCGGGTCGTTTGAACCTAAAATTTCAAAGTTGCTTCGTGCCACCTGGTTATCAATATCAATTCGGTCATCAATTTCAATTCGATGAATCCGCCAGGGCTGGCCTAAGTCAACCTGCCACCAATGGGGGCCAATACCTTCCGCTGAATAACCGGTTTTGATATTACCGTCGACAGCTGCTGTTGAGATATAGGTTTGCTTATGAGTCCAATCATTAGCTGCGGAAGCAAATTTACCATGCGCTAAATCTCTGCCCTTGTATACTTTATCCTGATAGGGCTGATCCATGGTTCCGACAGTCATAGCGCTGTCACCAATATCGCAAAAGACATTTCCGGTAAACTGACAGTTATAAACACCCTCTACCAAACCGATACCTACAGCCCCCATATCACGAATTACATTATTGGTAAAGAAAATCTTTTCTGCACGGTCTAAAATAATATTGGCGGGCACCTGATAATATCCCGGATTTTGCTTTATATCATCCTTATGAGGGGTATACCACTGTGCCTGGTCACCTACAATACTGTGCGCAGCACCACGATTCCATGTTGTATGTGCAAGGGTTAAAGAATCAAAAACTAAATTCTTTACCTTATTACCGGAATGCTCACCGTCAACTGAAATCAAGGTCTGAATAACAGGTACTTCCACCTCTGCCGATGCCATATTCTCATCTTCACGAGGCATATAGTACAAGGTTTTCGTTGTTCTGTTATAGTAGAATTCCCCCGGGGTGTCTAATTCTTCAAAAGCATTAATCATAATAAAGCGGTTTCCCGGATTAACGTAATGAGTAGGACCCGGTGTAGTAGCCTCTTCAAAGAAAGGCTGCTCCATATAAAATCGACAACTTTCTCCGGTTGCTTCTATTTTTTCTACATTGAGTAAAAACGCTTTCCAAGCACGACTGAAAAAGAGTTGAATATCCTGCGGGTTGGTGTATTTGGCATATTTAGCGCCGCCTTTAGTTATAATACCGTCACTCTTATTTCCGGAATCTTCAACCGCAAAAATTTCATCCAGCGGCACCATTTCCTCTGTTTGAGCGCGACGACCGGCTCTGCCGTTAACATCCAAAGTGCGGACATAATCAACACCCTCTAGCGGTGCACTCCAAATACCATTTTCTGTTTTCTTCCAGCCCGTAACAGGCTTACCGCCGGATATTGTTGCTTTTTCACCGGGATAAGACATATAACGGATATAATAGCCGTTAGAGCCGCTGTCTTCCGGTGCAAAAGTCAAGGTATCTGCCTGACGGTAAACGCCGCCTCTCAGGTATACACAGATGTCGCCTTGCATATCCTGATTAAATTTTCTGACTTCATCTCTGGCTCGCGTAATGGTTAAAAACGGATCGTTTTCTGTCCCTGTGCCATCATCGTTTCCTTCTGTAGAAACATAAAAGGTTTTCCAGGGTTCCGGCACACTGCCTTGCGCAAAGCACGGAAGCGCTGCAGTCAGAATTACTATTCCAAGTAAAAGAGATAATATTTTCTTCATAAAAGCCTCCCTATATAGAGTGCTCACTCACACTTATATCAATTTGCAAGTGTTTGATGGAGTGTCCACGGCTTCATTAATTCATAATCTTTCCAGATAAACACAGACATTGTGCATCCGGTCGTATCCGTCGGCAAATTAAAGCCTGCCTTTAAGGTTGTCGGTGCGCTGCTGGGTGCTAGTGTTGCTCTTGCTTCATCAATTCGAATCAAGGTATTGTTTGCATCATACAATGCCGCTAAAACAATAACCGTTTCTGTTGTCTCAGGCTGATTATTGGTAAAAGTAACACTTGCAGCTGCAGAAGTTTCACCGCTTAAACCATCAATTTCTGTACTGGTTTCAAGCATTCCGTTTAAGAATTTAAAATTCTGCATTTCAACTGCCGCCGGTGCAAACTCAGTTGCAACTGTAGCTTCCACAGCAATACCCGCACTGTTTGTTACCGTTGCCGGAATCTCTGCCGTAATGGTAGAGCCATAATACATAGCATCCAAGGTGAACTGTGCAGTATAATTATCCGGTGCGCTGGCAGGAATGCCCTTTTCTATCCCATCTACCTTAACAACAATATCGCCGAAGGTGATCGGGTCCATTTCATCAGAAAAACGAATCGTCAGGGTTTGACCCGAAAGCTCTGAATATGCAAATTCAGGCTTAAACGTATAGGCTTTAAATTCTGCAATTGCAAGCGCCTTTCTGGCAGCTTTTGAAAGAACGATATACCGATAATTGCCCGTTGGAATGGTAAAAGCCTTTGTTGACTCACTAATGCCACTTGTTGAAAGAAGTAAGTTGGCCGTAGGTATTCCGTCAACGCTAGGTTTGCCGGCTAATTCTGAAGCACCGTAAATATCAAACGCTGTGTAATCAGGATCAACAAAGGGATCTGCCTGATACAGTTCCACTAACGACAAAGGATACTCCTGTTCCAAATCCAGCACTAGATTAACAGGTGTTGTATGAGATACGTCAGTAAGACGCCAAGCCGACCACATGTAGCCGTCTACTACATTCGTTGCAGCCAGTACCGGCAAAGAGTTACTGGTCTCCGTTACCTCTGCTGTTGCTTCTCTTGATACCTCAATTGCCTTTACATCGGCAAACACCTGTAATTCGCCAAATTTATAGCTGCCGGCTGCCGTTTTTCTGACACGAACATAACGGCAAATTGTGCCTGCATCTGCATTAACAGTAAAAGCATCATCTGTTGTCAGGGTTTCGCCACTCATATCACCCTGGCTATCCAATAAGGTAAATTCAACACCATCATTACTGATTTCCAGCGCAACATTTGAAAGGTCAGCACCCACAGTTGTACTATCAGAAGCCGGCCAAAGTTTGATATCGGTTATTTTTGAATACCGCTTTAAATCAACAGTAAATGTTTCATCTAAAACTGCTGTACCGGAAACAGCACTACTTAAAAGTCCATCTGTCAAGTTGGCTGCATCACTGTTTGAGCTGCTGCTGACAACAGTTGCCCGTTCTGCCAGATTTACATTTTTATCAACAGCCGGAACCGCTGTTATTGCCGCACCCTGCAAACTAAATAAGGAAAGCAGAAAGATTGCCAGCGTTGAAACAATTATCATTTTCTTGATTGTCTTCATAGTTCTCCTCTCTTCCCGTTACATACCTTATTTCATTAATCCTCTGGCGATTTCTGTCATTTCCTTCGCCATCTTATCAAGGTCAGTAGTCTTCTTCAGGTTTTCTACCGCACTATTCCATTTCTTTTCAAACTCTTCATCAGATTCAGCTGCTAAAACCAGTTTGAACGGATCTTCCCACTGAGAACGTGAAGACCAGAAATCAGAAACGGTTTCCAGTTCAGCATATTCAGCAGACCATGCATCAAACGGAGGTGCTTCCACTGCTTTTTGACGCAGCGGGCTGTCTGCGGAAAGACGACCGCCGGCAGAGGGAACGAGAACGAATGTTCTGACATCGTTATATGCCTTGGGTTCATACTTGCCGGTTACCATAAAGGACATAGAGAACAGGCCTGCATTGCCATATAAGCCATAGCAATCCTCTTCATTTAAACTGTGAGATTCACCACGAATATACTTTTTGTTAAGTTCATCATTCAAAAATTCGCGTGTACCATCTTCGTTATCCTTATATAAACCAGCTTCCTTGGGACCCCAATAACGTACTTCTTCCCATTCATCTGTAAACTGTATATTCATCCAGTTTAAAACCTGGGGAATATCTTCTTCTTTCACCGTCTTTAAAATACCAACTGCTGAACCCCAGGTTGTCGGTGTTTTAACAGGACCGTAACCTTTCATTGCGGGTACGTTGGTGTAAAGCGGTCTGTAGCGGTAGGGTTTACCTGCTTTTTCCAGTGTTTCATTTATGTAAGGCGGATGGTCAACAGAAGATAAAACCGCAACTGCGTATTCACCGTTTAACAGCTTTTCCTTAAACTGTGCGGTAGGAATTACCAAGCTTTCAGGGTCAAAAACCTTTTCTCTGATCAGTCTGTTCTGAGTTAAAGCTACTTCCTTAATTGTGTCACCAAGCAAAGGCAGGACAATTTCTTTTTTCTCTGTATCCCATGTGGTGATATAGTTACGACCTACATAACCCGCCATCTGTGCACCAAGCTGTGTATAAGGAACCCAACAGTCAACACTGGAATAACCAAAAGCATAAACCGGTCTTTCGCCAACCTTTAAGTTCAGGTCCTTAATATCTCTGAATAATTTAACTAAATCTTCTGTGCTTTCAATGGGCACATCATAGATTTCGTCGCCAATCGG
Organism: Oscillospiraceae bacterium; assembly: GCA_015068905.1. GTDB lineage: Bacteria > Bacillota > Clostridia > UBA1381 > UBA9506 > UMGS755. The sequence goes on from SVJQ01000002.1 coordinate 150,962, forward strand.
TTCATTTTTCTCATTTAAAAGAGCAACCAGCTCATCCCAGGTTTTAGCCTCGGGATACAGCATTTTTAAGATATCATCACGAATCCATAAATCTGTACCAACACTTACAGCCTCACTCATAGCTGCATCTTCTCTCTGATATGCAGAAAGATGGTCTGCAAATTCTTCATCTGCTGTTTTGGGGAAGTTGTAAGGAATACCATAAATTTTACCGTTTACCTTAATGCGTTCCCACATTTCAGCAGGAACCTTTTCCCAGATGTCCGGCGCATAGGTTTTCAGCATTTCCGGTGTTAATTCCCAAATCTTATCTGCCTCGGCAATTTTACCGAAATGAACAGGGCCCTGGCCGCCGCCGCAGGCAACCAATTCGGGGAAATTATCGCCGGCAATGAGACGTGCCAGTACACTTTCCCACTGTCCGCCGCCGTTACCATATGCGTTTTTAATCCGCACATTTGTTTTATCAATCAACCATTTTTCAACCAAATTATCTTTTGCAGTTACAGGTGCAACAAAATCACTGCCCTGCGTGCTCCACACGGTGAGATCCAGCCGTTTTGAAAATGTTCCATCCTCTGAAACATTACTGGGCTTATCTCCGCCACATCCTGCCAGTATGGCAGCTGACAGACAAAGCACCATTGCCATTGATACTAATTTTTTAAAGGTTTTCATGAAAACTCCTCCTTATAAAATAGAAATTGTTTTTATATCAATCCTTTACCGCACCAATCGTAACGCCCTGAACAAAATATTTTTGCAGGAAAGGATAACTTAAAATAATAGGCAACGTCGAACAAATAATTGCAGCAGATTTGATTGCCTCTGAGGTAGGCTGTACATGAGACATATCTGACCCGGTCATTGCTGCCTCTGTAGTCATTTTACTGATTGCCTCACTCTGCTTTATCAGCTGCATAACCACATACTGCAAGGTGTAAAGATTACTATCATTTACATAGTAAAGAGTAGGAGTCCAACTATTCCACGCTGCTACAACAGACCACAAGGCAATGGTTGCCAAAATCGGCTTGCAGAGAGGGAGAATAATTTTATATAGAATCTGAACTTCATTTGCGCCCTCAATATAGGCCGCCTCTTCAAGTGCCGTAGGCAGTGAACTTAAGTAGGTACGGATAATAATTGTATTATAAAACACAAACGCTCCCGGCAAAACATATACCCACCAGCTATTTAAAAGATGAAGATAACGATACAAAATAAATGTGGGGATAATACCGGCTGAAATATAGCTGGGTATCATTAAAAACCAAATAAAGAAATTTCTGAGAGGCATATCCTTTTTTGTCATAGCATAAGCTGCGCCAACGCAAGTAATCAAGATCAAAACTGTAGAACAAATTGAGCTGGCGGCTGTAACGCCTGCTGCCTTCCAGATATCCTTATTGGATAAAATTGCCTCAAAATTAACTAACGTAAACTTTCTGGGGTAAATAGTAATACCACCAAGCATTGTATTATTGCCGTCGTTCAAAGCTATCGCCAGCTGATTGAGGTAAGGATATATCATAATAACACAAAGAAAAAGCATCAATGTAATATTAAAAATATCAAAAACTTTTTCGCCAAGACTTCTCTTCATTGTACTCTACCCCCTTACCAAATACCCATGCCGGTGCCTTTTTTAACAACCGCATTCGATACAACAACCAGTAAAAACGATACGATACCCTGCATCATACCAAAAGCTGTTGCCATAGAATAATCACCATTTAAAATACCCTGACGATACGTTAAGGTATTGATAACTTCTGTCGCTTCCTGTGTATAAATATTCTGAAAGCCATAGACTTGCTCAAAGTTCGAATTAACAAGGCTTGACATACCCATAATAAAACAAATAACAATTGTGGGCATAATGCTGGGAATGGTTATGTATAAAACCTGCTTAAAACGGCTGCAGCCATCAACCCTTGCCGCCTCATACATCGTCGGGTCAATGCCCGCAATCGCTGCCAGATAGATGACTGAGTTCCAGCCGATGTTTTTCCATTGGCCAGACCAGAAGATGATGCCCAAAAAGCTGTCCGGGTCGCATAAAATATTGGTTCTCTCGTAAGACGAACCAAAAATTGCCGCCATAATGTCGTTGTAGGTTCCGTTAATTGCAAACATCGCATAGAACATACCAATAACAGAAATCCAGGAAATAAAATGAGGCAGATAGCTGACTGTCTGAACAATTTTTTTCAGTTTCTGCTGTTTGAGTTCATTGAACAATATCGCTAATATAATAGGAAAAGGCGTTCCCAGAAAAATGGTAACACCACTGTAAATCAATGTATTTTTAATTGCACCAAGGAATTTCGGCATACTCAGAATTTCTATAAAATTTTCAAATCCCACAAAGGGACTTTTGCCGATACCGCCTATGATGTCATACTCCTGAAAAGCCATAATCAAACCACCCATAGGGAGGTAATGAAAAATCAATGTACACAAAACAGCCGGCAAAATTAAAATATACATAAATTTATACCGGGCAAACCGCTTTCCTAGCTGTCGCCAATAATTGTCTTGTGTCGGCGCTGCTAACTTTCTAGATAAATTGTTCAAACGAATCGCTCCCAACCTTTTTTGATCACAGAACTGTATTAGATATATTTCTGCAACAATATAGTACCATATTTCTTTTGGTGAAAAAACTACACAATTTATAAAAAATATCGTTATTTATTCAACTTTTTCGTTATTTTGTAACAATTGTCAAATTCCCTGAATCCACCACAGTTTTGTGACAAAGGGCTGTGACGCGAAGTCACAGCCCTGAGATGTATTTATTTTGCGTTAATTTCTTGACTTTCATATAGTGGCTTCAGCGCGCCATTCTCCCACAGGAAGAGGCAAAGCTTTTCACCGGTTTTTGGAGTGACATTTTCAATTGTCACCGTTGCCAGTTCACCAAGAGTAACAGGTGTTGCCAGACTGGGAGTGCAGCTTACCAGCACGCCATCTGTTGTCTTAACGGCTACATACATAATAACAGTAGCATTGGCCTTAGGAATAAAGTTTGCAGTAATACTGCAAGCAGTGCCTGCTACAGGTGCTGCCACATTAGCGCCATCCTGCTCAATGGTGTAAAGGTCGGCCTTAACGGTCAATGTTTTTTCAGCTGCCATCTCAATACCATTCTGATTTCTGACTTTATCGCTGATAGTCAATTCCGCACCATCAGCAATGGTGCCGGTATAGTTAAAGGTTACGTCATAACCGCCATCCCAGCCGGTTGAAACAACCGGGTCAGAAAGAGTTACACCATCAATACTGAAGTTTGATGCAACTAAGGTTGAAGTCTCCATTTTATCGGTGAAGCTTACGGTCAACTTACCATTCTTTGCTTCTGCGCCGTAAGCAACCGGGTTCACAACAAAGGCTTTAAATTCTGCCAATGCAAGGGCTGTTTTATTCGGTTTGGACAAAGCAAGATACTGATAGTTGCCTTGTACAAAGTCAAAATATTGTGAAGAAGCACTTAAGCCGGCTGTTGTAAACAGCGTCGCTGTAGGATTCGCAGGTGTACCAGTTTTAGCCGGTTTACCTGCAGCAGCCGAATAGCCATAGACATTAAACTTTGTATATGCTTTATCCGTATAGGAGCTTGCTCTATACATCTGAGCCATTTCCACCGGATATTCTGCACCTAGGTCAACAACAAGGTTGGTAACACTTGAGGTTAAACCGGACAATCTCCAAGCCGTACTGGTGCTGCCATCAACAGCTTTGTCACCGGTCAGGGTTGAATAAGCATCTCCCCATTCCGTGGCTTTTCCTCTTGCAACATCTGTAATTGTCATATTGGCAAACACTTCGATTTCACTATATAAATAATAGGTGTTTGCTGTCTTTCTGAGTCTGATGTAACGATATGCTCCACCATCACCATTAAAGGTAACCGCTGTGCTGCCGTCAATATTTGCATCGTTAACCTTCACTTCCCCAAGAGGAACACTATTTGCAAACGTCTCATCATTAGAGCCTTCAATTACAAAGCCCCAATAGTTTGCCGCAGGTTTATCTGCAGCAGGATGTACCACCACAGAAGAAACCTCATAACGTCTGCCAAGGTCAATCATATACCAGTCATTTGCCTGAGAGGTAGATGGGTCAGCCTTAGCACCGGAAGGCAACGTAACCTTATCTGTGTTATATGCATCAGCCGGTGCAACAAAACCGGTTGTGCTACCATCAACCAATTTAGAAACAGCATAGTTACCTGTTGTGGGACAACCTGTATTGCTGGCATAAATCGGTTTATTCAAAGCAACATTTACGTTTTCTCTTGTCTTACTATAGCTTTTGTTAATTGTGAGAGCTTTGCCCGCAATGGGAACGTTTAAGTCATCAACGAATGTTGTACCATCCATTGTGCCCACATCACCATCAACAACTAATGTTAAGCCGTTTGCAGGAAGTGCCGTCGCAAAGGTAAGGGTTGCATCATAACCGCCATCCCACTCATCAGCACCAGACAGTGTTACAGAAGAAGGTGTGATAGTAGCGCCACCATCCTGCACCACTTTCAATGCACCAACTGCGGTAACGGTATCAGCATCCATTTTATGTGCAAAGGACACACTAATGGTATTATCATTCACACGCGTTGCATTCATAACCTTAGGACCAATCAGGTCATCCGCTGTTTTTACAGCTGCAAATACTTCCAACTCACTAACGGTGTAGTAAGCTACTGCTGTTTTTGCCAGTCTGACATAACGCCATGCATTGCTGTCTCCGTTAAACACAAAGGGTTTGGTATTATCTGTGTCTACTGTAATGGTTCCAAGAGATACATAGCTTGAGAAATCTTCTGTGTTGGAAACCTGGACAGCAAATTTCTGTAAATGACCACTTACTGTATTATTTGGCCAAACTTTAATCTTTGCCAAATTATAACGTCTGCCAAGGTCAATCATGTACCAGTCTTCTCCGTTGTTTTTAGCTCCTGCGATTGTCTCGCCAGAAGGCAGACTTACCTCGCTGTCTGCAGGGTAACTGCTTAACGGGTTAACTTTATCATTGTATTGCCCGTTAACCAACGTTTTCGATGAGTAGTTCGGCACCGATGAATACACTGTTTTATTTAAAGCAACATTGATACCGCCATTTTCCGCAATAGATGCTTTTTCAGCATCAGTTAAATCTGCTGCTGTTTTAAAGGTCTTTGTAACAGGGGTAATACCTTTTGCTTCTAAAGCACTCACGGAAAGATTTGTAGTAAAAGGTGTTAAAGCATAAACCGAAACCGCATAATTTGTATCAAGATTAAGCGCATTTGGAAGTGTTACACTACAACTTGCAGCCCGAGAGCTTTCTTCTTCATAAATATCACCGAACACCTTAAAGTTCTGCTCTATAACGTTTTTATCTGTATTCTTTAAAACCACTTGATAAGCATGCACATAAGCATCCTGAAGCCATGCAGCATCGTCACCTGACGTAACGGATGCATCTGTTGTGTTATACTTAAACGCAAAAGACTGACGGCTATCTCTGGTCACTGTAATTGCAGCGTCATTACTGAAGTTTGCGATAGAAATATCGGCATCATAACGAGCTTCTGTATATTTAAAGGTTTCATTTGCAGGGGTAGAATTATCGGATGTACCATTAATAGTAAAGGTAAAAGGCGTTCCAATAACCTGACCGGTTAAAAGATTTAAACGGTAAGCGGATACATCTGTTGCATCAGCCTTTTCAGTCATATCAAGCATGATACACTGTGAACCGGTATTGGCTGCTCCCATAGAATACTTAGCGCTACCGCCGGAAACGCTACCACCACCAACCTGTGAGGTAGCGATTGCCGTGAATCCATCCTGCCAAATGCTTCTGGGGTCTTCGATGATAGCATGACTATGACCGCTGAAAACAACTACGCGGGGATGCTCTTTTAAGAAGTTCTTAAATGTTTCTGTATTGTCTGAAGCTGCAGACGGACTTTCAATAACCGTGCCATAAACCGCCTCATGCTGAAGATAGAAAATAGGTTTGTTTGTTCCGTCTTTTTCTGCTTCTAAAATCTGAGCCATTACAAACTCTTCTGCATCAGTATAATCAAGAAGGTAGTCAGCCGGTTCACCAACAATAAAAGTATAGCCATTTACTTTCATAACATGACCCGGTTGTCTGCCGGTTTCTGTAGCAAAGCGTTCTTTGGATTCAGTAACTAATGCACTTGCTGTTGAAACAGATGCATTCAGTGGAAATTCATGGTTACCCATAGAATAAATGATAGGCTTTTTGCCGCTTGTTGTGTCAGCTTCAAACGTCACACCATCTGCATTCATTGTGCCTGCAAGCGTAAAGGTTTCATTCGCATCAATGAACCCTTTAAGTGCATCGTATAAATTTTCAGGCACCTCACCTGATGGTGCATAAACCATATCACCATTCATAGCTAAAGCGTCAACCTCTAAAGCCTGCATTGTCTGCAACGCCAAAGTCATGTTTTTGGCTGTCAGCTTTGTTTCGGCAACTACCGGATCAAGATGAGAGTCAGAGATAACACCCAAGCGGAAGGTTGCACCTGCAGTTTCTTTTGTGGGAATTTGAGAGGCAATGTCCTCTGCCGTTACGCCTGCAACAGGCAAGCTTGCCAACATCATCCCCAAGCATAAAGCAAGGGAAATCAATCTGACCATTCGTTTACTTTTCAATACCATTCACACCTTTCAATATATTAATTAAAACACTTTTCCTTTTATAACATTGTAACATTAAGATTTGTTCAAAAAAACTACACAATTTATAAAAAATATCGTTTTTTGATTCTTTTTTATTGCAATATGACTATTTTTTAATATACTTAAAAGTAAAAAAGCAGACTTCGCTTTGTGTCATGGTATATTAAAATAGAAGAAAAAAGAAATCTAAAAGAAAATCAGATAGCGATATTTTTTATATTTTGTGTAGTTTTCTCATATTTTTTATAATGCTATAATATGGAAGGATGTCTTGACTGCGTTGTAGGAAGCATCCCCGAATTAACTTTTGAATTGTATTCATTGCAAGGAGTGCCTGTATGAAAATTAAAGCCTTTATATATATTGTGATTGCAGGAATTTTGTGGGGAACCGCAGGAATTTTTGTCCATTTTCTGTCTCCATTCGGCTTTTCATCACTGCAAATGACAGCGATTCGCGGTACGGTGGCTGCTATTGCCATGTCAGTTTATGTATTCTTTACTAACCGGCAAGCTTTTAAGATAAGGATTATTGACCTATTACTGTTTGCATGCAGCGGTTTTTTTCTGTTCGGCACGTCTAGCTGCTACTACATAGCCATGCAGGCCTCCTCTGTTTCTACTGCCGTCATCTTGATGTATACTTCACCTGTTATTGTCATGGCTTTTTCGGTCTTCTTCTTTGGAGAAAAAATAAATCGTTTAAAAATCTTTTCTGTAATTTGCATGTTGGCAGGCTGTGCGTTGGTATCAGGCATTATTGGCGGTATGGAGTTAAACGTTTTGGGTATAATCATGGGTCTGGCTGCCAGCCTTGCCTATAGTGCCTATAATGTTTTTACAAAAATACAAATGAGACGGCTTTGTAATCCAAAGTCTGCCACACTGTTTTGTCTGATTTTTATGGCTCTTGTAGCTCTTTGTTTTTCCAATCCTCCGGAAATTGTATCCATTATGACGCAAAATGTAGCTGTTATTTTGCCCTTGAGTCTGGGGCTTGGAATATGTACCTGTGTATTGCCTTATTTTTTGTACACCCTTGCACTAAAAGATCTGCCCGTTGGCACGGCTGCCGCGCTGGGCATTGTTGAGCCTATGTCTGCTACGATTTTCAGCATAGTCTTATTGGGTGAATCATTATCAATACCATCTCTTTGCGGCATTTCTCTCATTTTGATAGCTGTTTTACTATTAAGCCGCAGTAAGAATTAATTTCGCAAACGCTTTAAAAAGAATATTTTTGTATAATGAATTATGCCAACTACAACATGTCTGCATTCCACTCTCCTCATGATAAATTACCTTTTTTTGCTGTAATGCAGACATGTTGTTTCTTAATAATAAGCAACAATATTCATATTCCTGTATCATTTGACATAGATACTGAAAAAAATACTTCTATAAACAATAAATAAAAGACCAAGCATATATCATTAAAGATATGAATTTCTAGTGAAAAGTGTTGACAAACAAAAAATTTCGTACATATGTAATTGGGATGAGAAAAATAGGTATGTCGTTGGTTTCTGAGTCAATCAATATCGGTACGTACAAATAGCCGTACCATCCTTTCTTGGGGAATTTAAATATACAACGAAGTTGACCGATTGGGGTAGTGAAAACCAATAGCTATTCAAAAACGGGTTGCAGATAGTGTCTGCAACCCGTTTCTTTTAGGAGAGATTTGTACAATGGTTAAAGTGAATCTAAAAACATTGTTTGTGAATTACACAAAAAAATTTATGTGGAAAAATGTTTAAGTATTCGGTCTATAATAAAACAACTAATTCCGAAGAGCCGATTATGATAAGATTTTTCACTGAGAATTTTTGTCATTTTATCTTGGCAAAAACGAATACTCGCTCATTTCAGAAGAAAGTATTACCATCTTCTCCTTAGCAAGCAACAATATTCATATTCCCGTATCATTTGACATAGATACTGAAAAAAATACTTCTACCCTCGTTATAATGTTCAAAGACAAAATTGACTTGAATGGAATTTTGTTAAAGGCTTGAAATTTTAGCAGTGGGTATATGACTACATTGTCGATGGCTTTGTCAATAGCTCTTCAACAGATTTTTATAAAGTTGTCAGCCAATCTGCTATATCCATAATCCTTACGCCTTCGTACTGATATTCTTCGTGACGAGTACGGGCAACAATCATTTTCGGATAAGCATCCTTAATTTTGAGTAAAGGTGAAACCTCTCGTTCAAAGGTCTTTTCATCAGATATGTTGTCAGACACCTGAATATAGATTTTTTCATTACGCTTAATGGCTACAAAGTCGATTTCTTTTTTATAAAGAACACCGGCATAAACCTCATATCCTCTACGTAATAACTCCATAGCAACAATATTTTCAAGAACCCTACCATAATCCATATTCTTTGTGCCAAGCTTGGCATAGCGGAAAGTATGGTCACTCAAATAATACTTATCATTACTAGATAAATACTTTTTCCCTTTAATGTCATATCTTCGTACTTTATAAAAAACAAATGCATTACAAAGATACTGCATATACGATCCAACAGTTGTGTGGTGTATCTTTTCCATAGCCACGCTCAATGTACTTGTTATGTTTCTTGCGGATGAAAGGTTAGAGATGTTGTCCATTAAGAAATCTACAATTCTATCCATCAACTGGGGATTGCGGATTTTATATTTTCTGCGAATATCTCTTACGATCAGAGTATCAAATACTTCGGCAATGTAGTCATACTTTGCTTCTTGCTCCTTATAAAGATAAGAACCGGACATACCGCCTTCAAGCATAAACTTATCAAATGCGTTGTATTTGTCAGTATAACCGAAATACTGTAAATACTCCCCAAAAGAAAACGGATATACTTTAATTTCAAATGTTCTTCCGGTAAATAACGTTGCAAGGTCCGAACTCAAAAGAAACGCATTAGAACCCGTTATATAAATATCATACTTTTCCATAGCATGCAGGCCATTGATTGCTTTTTCGAAATCCTGGCACATTTGCACCTCGTCTATAAATACAAAGTTCTCCTTGCCCTTAACATGCTGGGATTTGATATAATCATACAAAGGACGGTATTCAAGTAAATGTTCATATTCAGGGAGGTTGAAATTAATGTGAATAATATTATTGTTTGGAATGTTTTCCACAATGTATTCCTTAAAAGCATCAAGCAACTTAGATTTACCTGAACGGCGAACACCGGTAATAACTTTTATATCGGGAGTGCCAATAACATTTATCATTTTATCTAGATATTGTTTTCTCTCAATCAATTTCATAAAAAAACACCTCACAATAATATTATACTATAAACGCGCGCCAAAAACAACATATTTTTAATTTTGGCTAATAGGTAATCAAGGTGTGCACTCATAAGACATCTCACATATCTATGACAGTTATAATTTTCGCTTTTTATTTCATACCCATATCAAAATCTGACCCGCTGTAAACAAAGAGATAGGCTATTTTCGAATTTCTGTGTAATACTCATCAAACAGAATTTCTCCGGCAATAGCTTTATCCCTAATTCCAGATGCAAACCGTGACCACTCTTCGAATTCGGAGATGGTCATTTTCTTTTTCATATATCTTGCATAATGAGTCTTATATGCTCTGTTATAAGTTTGCCAGATTGGGTCGTTCTTACACTTATCCCCATATCTTCTTCTGGAGCCTACATCACGGCAGGTTTTGGTCCGGTCTTCTTTTAATTTTCTGTCACAATAGCTGAAATATTTTCCACCTTTTATTAAAAAGTATTTTCCACAATTTTTGCATTGGTTTGGAATGTAGTTATGCCTGATTCCGTTAAAGAAATCAAAGTATAAAAATGACTGCAAATTCTCGAAATGGATATCTACCTCCACACCACCGAGGAGATGAAGCAACAAGCCGCAGCGAAAATAAACGCACGATTTAGCAAGAATAAAGGTTCAGGCAAAGAAGTAACACCTAAGGAGCAAGGAAAGCCGGCACAAGCCAAATTTGAGCCAAAAAGGGGCAAATACAGAAAGCCCGGGACAGGGTGCATCACAAAAATAAATGACCACCTCTACGAGGGCAGATATTCACCCAAAGGCGCAGACGGAAAACGTATCTCCAAAAACGTCTACGCCCAAACAGAAACAGAATGCGAAGAAAAGCTGGCTGAACTGATTAGAAAAATGAAAGCAGAGATTGCAGCAGAAAAAGCGAAAGCGAAACCTCAAAATAACGCATAAACGGCACGGAATAAATCCATGCCGTTTGCTTTTGGTGTATCAAAACAAGTTATTTTGCAATATCAATTTTGGATTATTGAACAGTTTCTGACTATTATCCCTATCTTCTTTTCATAATTTCTTTAATATCCTTTGTTCATTTTCTTCAAAGTCATCAAGCGAAGTTAGGTATATCACATTATCAAGAATAAATTCGTTTCCTGAAGTAAGGTATATTTTAACAATATTATTTTCGTCCACAACAGCGTAGCCATCACCAGCAACAACATACAATTTATTTTCTAATATCTTGTAGTTTTTAACCGTTTCTAACAACGAAGTTTTTTCTTCATTTTTAACATACTCTAATTTATTTCCTGACTTATAATGATTAATTTGTATCGTAAAATCGCCCCATACCACTTTATTAAACTTATCACCAACATCCATTGTACGCTCATAATCCAATCTGTTGTCTATCCATATTGATATTTGATTACCAATCGTATCTCTATAGATAAACGTTATACTCATTATAATCATGGCGCAAAGCAGTATAAGAATCAAAGACTTATTTTTCAACAAAACCATCACCTTGTCGTATAAAATTCTACCGTAATCTTATAAGGGTTAATAGCACCTAATAATTGAGAAACTGTCGCCGCATCATTTGCCACTGTACCTATTCCCGCTTGTGTTGACCATCCGCCATTGTCATCCATAAATGATTGTATTTCCGTAAAATCATAGATATCTGACATTTTAGCATGCACAATCCATTTACCATTATTTTGTAAATAACCATCAACGTGTATTGTAGATTTATGAATCGAATAATACAAATCACCAGTTTTAAAGTTTACGCCTTCTAAGTCTTGATCTATTTTTCCATTTGTTGATGATTTAATTGCTGCATCCAATTTTGATAAATAGGCAGTATCATTGTTTATTAAATTGGCAATTCTCGAATCGTTCCCACGCCATATGTCACTTGGATTATCTTGCAATGAGTGTTCTAACATCCAGGCAGATGTTAAATAGCCCCATTTTTCTCTTAGAAGATGTTGTGCACCAAATCTCCAAAACTCTCGCTGTATATTTTTTTGCATTGCATCGACAGCTTTATATTTCGCCATCTCCGCTTCATAACTTGCATTATACATATTACGAATCCAATTTATAAACCAATTTGTTTCTTCGCCCTTCTTTTCTGCCTTACCCTCACTGATAATGTAAGCCACTTGTCCTGCATCATCTAAAATACCAACATGACAATTACAGTTAGGATGCATCGGTGCAAAATTCTCACCCACCCGCGCCTCGCTAATGGAAAAAACTTGGCCCTCTAAACTGTTGCAATCATCACAGTTTTCTCCCCCTGTGAGCAGACAGTAATGAGTAAATCCCGCATCCTGATAGTCCCATAATAGCATATAATTTTTCATTTGTAAAGCTG
>SVJQ01000013.1 GCA_015068905.1 Oscillospiraceae bacterium
CGGCAACCGGCAAAGTGGTTGTGCAGCAGCTTGACCGCTTAAAAGGAATGGTTAAAGACGGCACCATTGAAGGTGTCATCCTCCACACCAATGCAGTTGTTGCAAAAGAGGGCGAGCCTTATGAAGCCGTTCAGGCTTGTGTTAAATGGATGAATGAAAACGGTGACGAAGTCATCGGCTAATAAATAAAAAAGACGCTGCAGAGTGCAGCGTCTTTTTTTATTTACATGGGTGAAGCCTTCCGGTAATCTCTGGGAGTCATACCGAACTTGTGTTTGAACCGCTTTGAAAAATAAAACTGGTCGCAAAAACCAAATTTTTCGCTGACGGCAAGGACTGACAGCTTAGTTTTAGAGAGTAGCTGTCCCGCTTCAAACATAACCGTGTCGTTAATATAATCGTGCACCGAGGTGGCAAGCTCTTTCTTAAAACGCTTTTCCAAGGTACTTTTTGAAACAAACGCATTTTCCGCAATTTCTGAAACCGTCAGCCGGACAGATAAGTTCTGATTGATGTACCGGATAGCGGCAGAGACACAGGAAGAATATTCATAGTTAATGATTTTGATGTTATTGTCTGCAATAAAGTTCAGCAGCAGGGCATAAACTGCCTGCTGCATTTTAAGCCCGTCAATAATATCGTGGCTTTGCAGGCAATGGGTAAAAAAGGGAACGGGATCTTCCTCCGGCGTCAGGCGGCACGGGATGTTGCAGTTACGGAGCAGATCCATACGGTCAACACTGGAGAGCTTTAAATGAAAATAGATATGCTCTAAGTGGTCATGGCAGGCATATTCAAAGGAAAACCCTGCAGGGAGCAGGTACCAGTGACCCGGCTCTAGTGTTAATGTCTGGTTTTTGCCGTGATAAATCTCAGCACTGCCGCTGACAATATAGTACAAAAGCGAGCAATCGGGGCTGGGGTTTTTACCTTTCCAGTTTGTATCCACATTGGCGTGACCGAAATAGAGAAGGGTCAAACGAATGCGATTTAAATTTTCACATAAAGTTGGGTTGAGCATCGGCATCTGAAATCTCCCTCTTTTTATGTATTTGTTATACGTTCATCATAACAAAAAAAGTCTTAAAAATCAAGGAATTTTACAGATTTTATTTATAAGAAATTTATGTAGTTTTACAGAAAGCAATATGTAGACTTTTAGTAAAACAGTTACGCAAAAGAACATATTTTATATGCATATTTACCTTGTTTTTTGCAACATATATGATACAATATAGTCAGCGTATTCTGTACTATTTTAAAAAGGAGAAAACGAACATGGCAAAATTAAGAGATCATTTTTGGATTTGGGGTCATCCCACAAACAGCCTGTATGAAAAATTCGGCATTAAAAAAGAATCTGCTATGCCGCCGGTTGAAGGTACATACTACTTAGGCGCAACCAACACCTTTTTAGTTCCTATGGACCTGCCCTGCGACAGAAAGCATGAATCTGAACTGGCAAAAGACGTTGCAAACGTTGGCTGGTCCATCAATTATGCTTGGGAGCATCCTGAACATGTAACTGAGGTTTGTGAGCTGTCTAAAACTTATAAAAATATCTGCAGAGGTATTTTTGATGACTTCTTCAGCCCCTCAAACCCCACCAACAACTATACAAACTACACCCCCGAACTGATTGCAAAATATCGTGAAGAGCTGCACGCTGCAGGTCTTGAACTGTGGGTTGTATTATATACCGAAAACTTCCGTCAGACCGATATGGAAATCATCAAGAGCTTCTTAAATGAATTCGATGGTGTTTCCCTCTGGTTCTGGAACGAAAAAGAAGTTCTGGAAGACTATGATAAGTATATTGATATTTATCTGAGCGTAACCGAAGGTAAAAAACGTCTGGTTGGTTGCTATCTGTATGACTTTGGTGCAGCTAGCCCGGCAACCGGTAAGGCTGTTGTTTATCAGCTGGAAAGAGCTCAGGAAATGATCAACAAGGGCATTATTGGCGGTGTTATCATGCACACCAACGCTGTTGTTGCAAAAGAAGGCGAAGAGCCTTACGAAGCTGTTGAAGCAGGCGTAGCCTGGATGAAAGAACACGGCGACGAAATCGTTGGCTAATTAAAAATTAAAACATATTAAAAAGCAGATGCATATTGCATCTGCTTTTTTTGTGCATAAAAGAGGGTGTGAAAAAAATTTTTCATCTTACTACGGTTTTTGAGGGGTGGACGCAAAATAGTGCAGATTGGATAAACTGAACCCCGACGGCGTACGTTGGTACGCCAAGCGGTGAAGTTTATTCAAAGCGCAAAGCTTTTTAAAAATATAGAAACTCACTTAAGAAGTGAGTTTCTATCATATTTTGCTTAAAACATATAATATTTTGTTTTAAAAAGTGGTTTTAGAAAAGCATTTTCTTGCTTTGCGCGGTCTGTGCATTTTGCTACATCCCGATTATTTCATTAAATCAAAGATTCTGGCAGCTAAGAGAATAGCCTGTTCAACAGTTGTCTGAGACAGGGGAGACAGTACGCCTTCGCCTGTGCCCTTCATAACGTTGTTTGCAGCCAGAGTTGCAACGCCTGCTTTTGCCCAGTCAGCAACAGATGCTGCATCGGTGTAAGCACTTAAATCATCGGTAGCAGTTTTAATATAATTTTTTTCCAGCAGGATGGAAACTGTGTTAATGGCTCTGTGCATCATAACAGCGATTTCCTGACGGGTAATTTCCTTTTCAGGTGCAAACTGCTTGTCACCAACGCCGTTTACAATGCCGAGCAGAGCGGCTGCATCAATCGCAACATCGTCAGCATCAGTAAACTGTGCTTCGTTATCGCCAACAATTTCTTCAGCGGATAAACCTAAAACCGGTGTTACGCAGTTTACAATCAGCTTTGCAAATTCTGCTCTTGTGATGTTCTTCTGATAGTTTAAAGCTAAGCCTTCTAACAGACCGAATTCATCAGCTTTAGCTACTTCTGCTTTTGCCCATTCGCTGGGTATAAATTCAATAGCACCGCTGGCTGCAGGAGTACCGGAAACAGCTGCCGGCAGAACCATAATTTTGGTGGGGTTCACAAGTGCAGGGATGCTCATGGTCATAGTGTCTGCCCAAACTAACAGTTTGGTGCCTGCATTAATATCCTGCAAGGTAACGATGTTTCTTGTCTTGTAGGGAACGATTTCGCAACCTTCTGCAGGGTATAACTCGTAGTTACCGTCTTCGGTAACAATGCCGCCATCTTCGGTTCTGTCGCCTGCAACCATGTAGATGGGGAAGAAATCTTCTTCGCTTTCCAGTAAAACAACTGCAAAAGCTGTGCTCTGCGGGGGCAGGCTTCTTGTTACCATGGTGGAGTGATAAGCGACGATGATGCTTTCTTTGGTAAGGTCAGTCAGTGCGATGGGTGTTCCGTCTGCTTTAATCAGAGCAGTTTCTTCAGAAATGTGGAGGTGAAGCTGGTTTGCTTCTTCGCCGTCTACATTTACCAGTATGTAGGGAACTTCTGCATCAGTGTTAACTTCTGCAATGTCTGCTACCACGGTAACAGAAGAGGGCATAGCTTCGGGGGAAACTTCTTCTGAAGAGTCGTCGATTAACATAATATCTTCTTCAGTGGGGTTTTCTGCAATCAGCATAACGTCATCTGCGAAAACAGATAAAGAGAACATACTGATCATTGCGATTGCCAAAACGGCTGCTAAAATTCTGATTGATTTTTGAATTTTCATGTGAAAATCCTCCTTTATGTATTTTGTTTACACTGTTTAGACGCAAAGGTTTCAAAAAAGTTCCGCATATTTTAAAAAATTTTTTGTGATACTAAAAAAAACAGAAAAACAGGAGGCAGTTATGCAAAACGTTCGGACAGATTTAGCCATTGAAATGCACGAGATGCTCATGGAGGCAGCGGATGAGCTTTCAGGGGTAACGGTCAGACAGGAACAAAAAGACAATGTTCATATTTCAAGAATCAGCATTGAAAGTTTAGCGGCACAGCGAAAAATGGGAAAGCCTATTGGCCATTATATAACGGTAGAGTTTCAGGGTGTAAACATAGCAGAGGGCGAAGATTATGAAGCCCTGTGCCGCGTGGTGGCAAAGGAGCTCAGCGGGCTTCTTTCCTTAAAAGAAAAAAGCAATGTACTTGTGGTGGGGCTTGGAAATCAAAATATCACGCCGGATGCACTAGGTCCTCAGGTGGTTTCAAAGCTCATGGTCACAAGGCATCTTTTAGAATATATCCCCGACCAGATTGATGAGGGCATCCGTCCGGTGTGCGCCATTTCCCCCGGGGTGCTTGGCACAACGGGGATGGAAACCGGCGAAATTGTCCGGGGTGTGACCGATAAAATCAGGCCTGAGGCGGTGGTAGTGATTGATGCCTTGGCGGCGCGAAGTATGGACAGAATCAGCACCACCATTCAAATTTGTGATACGGGTATCAGTCCCGGTGCCGGTGTGGGGAATAAGCGCAAGGCACTGGATAAAAGTACTTTGGGTGTGCCGGTGATTGCCATTGGCGTCCCCACGGTGATTGATGCGGCGACCATCACGGCAGACACCTTAAAGCTTGCTGCGGATACAGAAAAGGCCAAGACAGACAGCAAGCTATATGAAGCACTGTCAGACCTTGACCTTGATGAGCAGTATGAAATTCTGAAGAATGCCCTGCCGGACACCTTAGCAGGCTTTATGGTCACCCCAAAAGAGGTTGACCTTTTAATTGAGCGGGTTTCAAAGGTGGTAGCAAACGGCATTAACTTAGCTCTTCATAAAAACATCACCTTTTCTGACATTGACGCCTATATTTCCTGACAGAAACGGTTTTCAAAACAAGCAAGAGTTCTGTCTAAAGCCTCTGTCTGCACCAAAACTGACAGGGTCGTGCCGGAAGCTGAGACCAAAACCGATTCTGCCCCTGCCTGACTGAGGGCGTTAAAACAAGCAGCAGTGGTGCCGGTCTCCTCCGGAAGATTGATGCCAGTGAGTGTAATTTTTGAATAGCCGCCCTGCACCGAAATCCGCAGGGCGGTATTATTTTTAAATTGAGCGACAGCCTTTAAAACCTTTGAAAAATTCTGACTGTCAACAGAGAAAATTAAACTGTCGGGTTTGTTGCCCCTTGGTGCCAAGCATAAAAGGTCAATGCAAACCCCTGCTTTTGTCAGGGCAGAAAACAGAGCGGCAACAGTGGTGATGTCAAAGCCTAATCCGCTGACATCAACCCGTACCACATCGTCAGATACTGTGATGGCAATTTCTTTTTGATTCATAGAGCCTCCGTCATTCCTCAGTCTCATCAATAAACATTTCATACTTTCGATAATATTCTTTGTCATCACGGTATACCGCCGACTTGTTTTTCTCTAACAGCTTTGTGATGGCATACAGGTTAATCCAGATTTGGTTGGTACCGTCTTTTTGGGTTTCTTCATTAAATATAAGCTGTAGGCCATAGTGAAGGTGAGGGGTGTTTATGTTATTTACATTTTCCTTTGTGCTGTAGCCCGTCATACCGAGGTAGCCGATAACGTCTCCGGCAGTGACGATTTTACCCTCGTACATATCGTTATAGGGGTGGTCCTTTCTCAGGTGTGCGTAATAATAGTAGCGTTTTTTATCAAAACTGCGGATGCCGATGCGCCAACCGCCGTATTGATTCCAACCGATACATTCCACAATGCCAGACTCAATGGCAATAATAGGTGTGCCCACGCTACCCATCATATCGTGGCCTAAATGCTTGCGCTTATAGCCGTAGGAACGGGAGGCACCAAAATCATCAAAATGACTGTAGCTATAGCCTTTGGCAATGGGCGAAAACACTCTGAGACCGTAGCGCTTTTCCATCACAGTTTGCTCAGGATTATCAGGGTCAGGGACCTCTATGGTGTAGTCACCCACAAATCCGTTTAGCACAGCTCCGTAAGCTTCTTTAAAATAATTGTAGGTTTTTAAATCTTTTCCAAGCTCGTCAATGGTGGTGTTTTGCTTTTCTAAGGTTTCGGTGAGTTTTGCAAGGTCACTTTTTTTAAAGTGCGAAAAATCACCGCCGTATTTTGCCGCAAGGTAGGCAAGGACATCTATCCAACTGATAGGTGTTTGCCCCTCTTCTGTGTGGGTTTTAATATCAAGAGAAAGGGTAGCATCCAGCGCTTCAAAAGTGGGGGAGAAGTCTACCCATTTGATATAATCCTTTTTTTCATCATCCTTTTTTGCCACGGTATAGATAGCGGCAGGTGAGATGATGGTAGCAAGAAAGATAAACACGAGTAAAAGCGAGAGCAATATGGTTTTTTTCTTCACAGCGGTTATTATCAAGAAAAACACCTCCGCTTTCATTCTATGAAAGGGAGGTGTAAAAAAGACATAGCAGCAGTTTTGTTTTAAAAATTACATAGGTACGGAATTGCGGAAGTCTTTTGGCGATTTGCCAAAGGTTTCCTTAAAGCGGTTTGAAAAATAAAACTGATCGCAAAAACCAAATTGTTCGCTGATAATGCCAATGGGTAAATCGGTTTTAAGAAGCATCTGACTTGCCTCAAACATAACGCTGTTATAGAGGTATTCGTGAACAGAAACCCCCAGCTCACGCTTAAAATATTTCTCTAAAGTCGTTTTTGAAACATAGCTGTGCTTGACAATTTCACTCACAGATAACCCTATGGAAAGATGACTGTGGATGTAAGAAATTGCCTTTGACACACAAGGGGAGAGCTCAGTTTTTTTTAAGATAATACCACATACATCAATCATATTCAGTAAGCTTGTAAACAGTTCATTTTGCAGGCGAATTCCGTCAACGGGGGAATTGCTTTTTAACAGCTTAAAAAATAATTTTGTTTTATCTTCGCGAATGGGTAACGTATAAGGTCCGGAACCGTTTTCTAACAGGTCAACGCGGTCGATATCGCATAATTTAAAGTGAAAATAGAATTCCTCCATAAAATTGTCACATGAGTATTTAACTTTCGTGCCGGTAGGGAGGAGATACCAGTTTCCTGCGGTCATGGTCAGCAGGGTTTCGTCATTACACAAAACGTTGGCAGAGCCTTTTACAATATAGTAAAGCTGAGAACACTGTATGGTCTCACCCTCGCTTTTCCACCAGGTGCCAAGGATTGAGTGACCAAAATGATGCAGGGATAGTTGCAAGCGGTTTGCCTCGTCACATAAAGCAGGGTTTAGTTCTATTGCGTAGCTCACCATAGCTCACCTCACAGACTTTTTTTATATCATATCACTTTCTATTAAAAAATACAAGCCAATGCGAACAAAAACACATATTTTTATGTTCAATAATTTATGTTCATTAAAAGGGCAGGACTTTATAATGGAATTATAGGATGGAGGGTTTATATGGATATTATAAAAAAAATTATAGAAAAGGGACAGCACCCCTTAGAAACAAAAGCACCGACCATTGCTTTCTTTGGTGATAGCGTTACACAAGGGTGCTTTGAACTTTATGAAAAGCCCGGCAGACAGCTCGGTACAGTATGTGACGCAAAAAATGTTTATCATAACCGTGTTAAAGAAATTTTGGCTTATTTATATCCGGATGCACCGATTAACATTATCAATGCAGGGGTATCGGGAGATAATGCCACAGAAGCTTTAAAGAGAATTGAACGTGATGTTCTTTGCTACAAGCCGGATTTGACAGTGGTTTGTTTTGGACTGAATGACAGTTATTTTGGTATGGATAATTTAGAAAACTACTGTAATTCTTTGGCCAGCATTTTTGACCAGATTAAAAACACCGGCAGTGAAATTATTTTTATGACGCCGAACATGATGAACACATCCATTAGTGCCGGTATTTTCCCTGCCTTTGCAACCGGCAATGCAGAAGGGACAATGAAAATTCAGAACGAGGGGATTTTTGACCGGTTTTTAGATGAGGCAAAAGCTATTTGCAAAGATAAGGGTATTGCCGTGTGTGACTGCTATGCCAAATGGAAATTGCTTTCTGAAAGCGGTGTGAATGTCACCGAGTTGCTTTCTAACAAAATCAATCACCCGGCAAGAGAAATGCATTGGCTGTTTGCAGGTATGTTAGTGGAAACAATATTTGAAAATTAAAATAAAAGGAGAAAAGAAAATGAAAACAATCAAAGACAAACAAATTTTAGTAGGTGCAGACTTTGCAGGTTTCCCCTTAAAAGAAGCTGTTGTAGCGCATCTGCAGGAAAAGGGCTGGACCGTCACCGACATCGGTGTGAAGGCTGATTCAGACCCGGATGATACTGACCTGATGTTCCACCGTGTGGGCCTCAGAGCCGGTGCTATGATTTCAGAGGGTGAATTTGAAAGAGCTCTCCTGTTCTGCGGCACAGGTATGGGTATTCACATTGCGGCAAGCAAATGCCCCCACGTTCACGCGGGCGTTGTGGAAAGCGTGCCGGCGGCTCTGCGTGCCATCACCGGTAACGGCGTTAACGTTTTAGCTATGGGTGCCTTTTATGTAGCACCTGCAATGGGCTGTGACATTGCTGATGCTTACCTCGGTGCAGAGCTTGGCACAGGCTATGAATGGTGGAAGAATTTTTATGAATTCCACAAGCTTTCCATTGACGAGCTGGAAGCCTTTGATTATGAAGAATATAAAAAGAACGGCTTTAAAGTGAACAAATTGGGCGATTATCCCTTAAAGCTTGAGAAAAAGCCTGAATAAAAGGAGGCGCATTATGAAACAGATTCCTGAAACCGAGCTTGCAAAAAAGCGGCCGATTCCTTTTTATTACATAACCACTCACGACCCTGAAGAATTAACTTATGAAAAGTTTTATGAAGACTTATCCGATATGAAGGAAAAAGGCTATGGCGGTGTGGTTTTATTTAACCGCCCACCCAGTGGCTTTACCTATGACCTTTATTTTACAGAAGAGTGGTTTTCTATGGTGGGTAACTGTGTGCGTGCCTGCCACGACTTAGGGCTTCGCCTTTGGATGAATGATGACTACGATGCACCCCCGGGAGATATCGGCGGCAGACTGGAGAAAATTGCACCTCACCTAAAGCCCCTGCGCCTGCGTCTTAAGGGCGAGGAAGTAACGGTAGAGGAAGTGCCTTGGGGCTTCCCTGCCTATGAGCATCCTGAAAGCCCGATTTATTTTCAGAAATATGTGTATGAAGAATACAAACGCCGCTTTGGTGAGTATTTCGGTAATACCATTGTCGGTATGTTCTCAGACGCTGACTCACGCCGCGTAAACAGCGATGTGTATACCACAGGGACCCAGATGAAGGAATATTTCCCTTGGACAGAGACGTTTAAGGAAACCTTTGAGGCAGCCTATGGCTATGACATTACCCCTTATCTGCCCTCTATCATCCGCAGAGAGCCTTCCAAACAGAGCCGTGACTATTGGGAACATAACAACGTTCTTTATATGAACTGGTTTGCTTCAAACTACAAATGGTGTCAGGCAAATGGTCTTGAGTATACCTTCCACACCAGTGATACTGCGCCGTACCCTGTGACCACCACCTATTTTAACTCTGCCTTTGCTGAGGGTAAGGCCATTGATGCAGGGCAGCATTGCGACTGGCCGGGCACAGACCACGAAACCTTAAACTTAAACGGCGCACCTTGGGTGCGTAGAGATTTGCGGGACTATCCCTATACGATCTACGCCGGGGATGCCAGCCGTGCACGTTCGCGTAATTTTTATGATACCTATGCTGACCTTCGTGCAAAGCAGGCGCAGTCATCAGCATATTTGTATGACAAAGCCGGCGTTATGTGTGAAATGTATGCCGGCGTAGAGTGGTATGCGTCTTATAAAGACCTGCGGAACATTGCATCCTGGCAGTTTATGCAGGGTGTCAATTTTGTAGTATATCAGGCGTATCACTACCGCCTTTGGGGTGTGACTAAGCATTTTGCACCCCTTGCTTTTTCGCCCCACAGCCACACTGACTTTACCATTCGTGAATTTAATGATTGGGTGGCAGAAACAGCATATATCTGCGCGCAAGGCAAGTTGAAGGTGGATGTTGCACTCCTTGATGCAACGGATGCCATCTGGGAGGGCACAGGTGACAGCCCCAAAGAGCTTGAACTTGTAAAACGGTTCCACAACCTGCCCAATGGCTTTGTGATTTCTGACTTAAAGGGCGTGCGCCGCAAGGCAAACCAGCTCAAAGCTGTGGTGAACCCCGGTCTGCCCCTGACTGACGCTGAAAAGGATGAAATCCGTGCGCTGGGTCTTAAGCTTTACGAATATGAAGAGGTTGACAAAATTGAGAGCGACATTCCCTGCGGCATCAGCTGGCAGGGTGACGGCAAGCTGATGTTTATGCGCCGCGAACTGGCAGACGGCAAGGAGCTTTTAGTTGTTGGCAACATTGAAAGTGATGATGTTGTAACCGGCACCCTGACCTTTGACGGCAAGGACTATGAAATTGAGCTTGCCTCCGGCGAAATGGCGTTCTTTGGCGGTGGATTTGATAAATATCGCACACCGATAAAGGATACTGAAAAGTTGATGCTTCCCGATACAGCCGAGGTTACCTTTGGTAAGCCGAATTTACTGCCTTTGGTTCGTTGGGAGAATGAAAAAGGCAAGGGTATTACCCTGCAAAACCCTGAAACCAACGTCAGCTGGGTTGTCGCAAGTGGATGGGTAGCACCGCAGCTTGAAACAATCCCGGCAGAGCCTACCATGAACCCCGCATTCCGTTTTGTGACGGATAAGGCTCTGGATGGCTTAGAACTGATGCTGCCTGAAGATATGATGGCGTATGTGACCGCAGCCCGCGTTGACGGCAAGGAACTGACATACAAGTCGGCTATGATTTTTGACGATGCGTACAGAAGCTATGGCTTTAGTGTGGGCATTGGCGAGCACAGCATTGAACTTTCACTTTCTGACTTTGTTCAAAGTAACTGCTTGCCCTATCTTCGTGGTGAGTTTGATGCCAAGGTTGATATATCCGGCGAGTATATCACAAACGGCGGCAAGTATATCACAGAGTTTGCAATGGTTTCTCTCACGGAAAGAAGCAAAACCTTAAAGACCGGGCTTTCCTGGACAGAGCAGGGTCAGCCCATGTACTCCGGCACAGCAGATTATAAATTTACTGTCGAGCTTCCGGAAAACATCAAAAACCCCACGGTGGTCATTCCCAACATGCACGACCCGGTGAAAGTGTATGTTGACGGAAAGCTTGTTAAGAACATTCCTTATGCACCCTACCGTGCAGAACTGGGTGTTGAAGCCGGCAAGCACGAAATTGTCCTTTCTGTTTGCAACACCTTAGGCAATATGTTGGATGCGTTCAGAATGCCCTCAGGTCTTTTGACAAAGCCATATATTACTAGTGGGATGTAGCAAAAGGCACAGAACACGCAAAGCAAAGTTATGACGTGAGCATTTACATTTAGAAAACTTATGGTAAAAATTTTTATGGGAGAAATTCGTTATAACGAATTTCTAAAAAACTGCTTTGCGCTTTGAATAAACCTCACCTCTCGGCACGTCAAAACACGTCCTTTGGTTCGTTTTCCTTCCTGAAAAGGAAAACTTCACAGGGACGGACGGTTTTTCCTTTTTCATCAAAAGACCATGGTCTTTTGATGAAAGAGGAGCAGTTGCGTTTAAATAGAGTAGTCGTTTTTAACGACTACGATAAAAAGAAAGCAAACTGCGACGATGTACGCCGTCGGGATTCAGTTTATCCAATCTGCACTCTTTTGCGTCCATCCCCTCTCAAAGATGGGGTGTTGCAAAACACAGACCTAAATATAGGTTGTAGGGGCGGGGTTCCATCCCCGCCCGCTTAACTATATAAAAAGGCGGTAGCAGTTTGCTACCGCCTTTTTGTATATTATACATCAAATCTTAATTCTGTTGTATATGGAATTTTGAAATGCTCGTATGCCTTCACCGTTGCCATACGCCCTCTGGGTGTGCGGTTTAAAAAGCCGATTTGGAGTAGGTATGGCTCATAAACATCTTCAATGGTGCCGGCATCTTCACCGATGGAGGCGGCTAAGGTTTCAAGTCCAACCGGCCCGCCGCCAAAATTTTCAATAATGAAGAGCATCATCCGGCGGTCAATGGCGTCTAAACCAATGGGGTCAATTTCCATAGTGGTGAGTGCCATATCGGCTATTTCGCGAGTGATAGTGCCGTTGCCTTTAATCTGCGCAAAGTCACGCACGCGTTTTAACAGGCGGTTGGCAATTCTTGGTGTCCCACGGGAACGTCTGCCAATTTCAAGGGAACCGTCAGGGTCAATTTTTGTACCTAAAATATCTGCCGAGCGGCGGATGATTTCGTCAAGCTCTTCAGGTGAGTAAAGCTCTAAACGGCTGATGACACCGAAACGGTCTCTGAGGGGTGCACTTAAGAGCCCTGTTCTTGTGGTGGCACCGATTAAGGTGAAGCGTGGCAGGTCTAAGCGAACAGAATGTGCGCCGGGGCCCTTGCCCAGAATAATATCCAAAGAAAAATCTTCCATAGCGGGGTAGAGCACTTCTTCCACGTGGCGGCTTAAGCGGTGGATTTCGTCAATGAACAAAATATCGTGCTCAGAAAGGCCGGTGAGGATTGCCGCCAAATCACCGGCGCGCTCAATAGAGGGGCCGGAGGTGACGCGGATGTTAACCCCCATCTCGTTGGCAATAATGCCGGCGAGGGTGGTTTTACCAAGTCCCGGCGGGCCATAGAGAAGAACGTGGTCTAATGGGTCTTTTCTCTCTTTTGCCGCAGAAATATAAATTTTCATATTATCCTTGACCTTGTTCTGACCGATGTATTCGGAGAGTCTGCGGGGGCGCAGGCTGTATTCTACATCAGAATCTTCACCTAAGGTACGGGAGGAAATGATTCTGTCTTCGTGTGTTTCTTCAAAGGGCATAGTTTAGCTCCTTTCCTAGGGTAATTGCAAAATTAGAATTTTGCGATTACAGTGAATAGTGAATAGGTAATAGTAAAAAGTTTTGGAACAAATTCCTTTCGGAATTTGTTTTCTTTTATAAACTCTTTGCCAGAATCTTTAAGGCACTTGTGATGATTTCAGAGGTGTTTGCACCCTCAGCACCGGAGACGGCGCGGGCGGCTTCTGACTGGGTATAACCTAAAGCACACAGCGCTTCAATGGCTTCGTTATCAAAAGAGGTGGTAACGGGTTTAAAGCTTGTATCTTCACCTGCGGTTTTGATAAAGTCAGCGTTGTCAAGCTTATCTTTGAGCTCTAAAACAATTTTTTGTGCAAGCTTGGGGCCAACGCCCTGAGCACGGGTGATGGCTTTAAAATCACCGGTCACAACCGCTAGGGCAAACTCCGCTGGGCGGAGCACAGATAAAATTGCAAGCCCGGCTTTAGGCCCTGCACCGGATACAGAAATGATGCGGCGGAACATAGAAAGCTCTTCGCTTGTTAAAAAGCCGTATAAATCCATAGCATCTTCTGCCACTTTTAAGTATGTATGAATTTTTGCAGTACTGCCTTTTGACAGGGCAGACAAGCCATAAGGCGACATATACACCCGATAGCCAATGGCACCTGTATCAATAATCACAGCGTTTTCTTCCAACGCTTCTACTGTGCCGTTAATAAAAGCAATCACAAAAAAACCTCCTTAACCGAAAGTGAAAATCCGTCTGTAAAAATCAGAGTTCGGATGACTAAACCCCTTCCTGATGGGTCAGCGTCTGATAGCCTGATGTATAGGCGTGGCAAATGGCAATGGCGAGGGCATCTGCCGTGTCATCAGGCTTGGGAACAGCAGAAAGCCCCAAAAGAGACTTGACCATTCGCTGTACCTGCGCCTTGTCGGCTCTGCCGTAGCCTGCAACACTTTGCTTGACCTGCAGGGGTGTATATTCAAAAATCGGTACGTTCTGGACAGATGCCGCGAGAACAATCACACCACGGCCGTGAGCGACAGAAATACCCGTTGTGATGTTGGTGTTAAAAAACAGCTCTTCCACTGCAAAGGCATCAGGGTGAAACCGCTCAATTAAAATGTTAATATCCTCAAAAATATTTCTGAGGCGGTCAGACAGCTTCATACCTGCCTTGGTGGTGACGGCACCATAGTCAATGACTGAAAAACGACCGGCTGTGTAGTCAATGACGCCGTAACCAATGGTGGCAATACCGGGGTCGATACCCATAATAATCATACGTTTTACCTCGATATGTATTAAAATTCACTTTTTTTGTATTTTTTTCAAGAAAATGTTGAGATTTTCTAGACTTTATGTTATAATATACGCCGTAAGTAATATTATTTTATCATAGTTTTGGAGGAATTGCAAATGGCAACGAAAGAAAAAGTTATTTTGGCTTATTCAGGCGGTTTGGATACATCCATCATCATCCCCTGGCTGAAAGAAAATTTTGACTATGAAGTTATCGCAGTCTGCGGTGATGTGGGTCAGGGTAAAGAGACTGAAGGCCTTGAAGAAAAAGCACTCAAGACCGGTGCTTCCAAATTATATATTGAAAATCTGCAGGAAGAATATGTAAGAGATTTCATCTGGCCCACCTTAAAGGCCGGTGCTATGTATGAAGGCAAGTATCTTTTAGGTACCTCTCACGCTCGTCCCTGCATCGCTAAGAGAATTGTTGAAATTGCTGAAAAAGAAGGCGCAACCGCAATTTGCCATGGTTGTACCGGTAAGGGTAATGACCAGGTGCGTTTTGAGCTGACCATTAAGGCACTGGCACCGCACCTTAAAATTATTGCTCCCTGGAGAATGTGGGACATCAAGTCTCGTGAAGAAGAAATTGAATATGCAGAAGCACGCGGCATTCCCGTACCTGTTACCAAGGAAGATAACTATTCCATGGACCGTAACATCTGGCATTTAAGCCATGAGGGTATGGATTTGGAAGATCCCGCTAACGAACCTCAGCTTGATAAAATCTTAAAACTGATGGTTTCTCCTGAAAAGGCACCCGATACCCCGACCTATGTAACCGTTGACTTTGAAAAGGGTGTTCCCGTTGCCATTGACGGCGTTCGTTACGACAGCGCAGTTGAACTTTTAAAGAAAGCTAACGAGCTGGCTGCAGCTAACGGCGTTGGCATTGATGACATTGTTGAAAACAGACTGGTTGGTATGAAGAGCCGTGGCGTTTATGAAACCCCGGGCGGCACACTGTTATATGCAGCTCACAAAGAGCTTGAATATCTGTGCCTCGACAAGCAGACTCTGCACTATAAATTAAACCTTGCAAATCAGTTTGCAGACCTCGTTTATGACGGTCTGTGGTACACACCTCTGCGTGAGGCTATGAGTGCTTTTGTTGATTCAACACAGGAAACCGTAACCGGTACTGTCAGAATGAAGCTTTACAAAGGTAACTGCACACCTGCCGGCACAACTTCACCGTATTCACTCTATGATGAAGAAATTGCAACCTTCAGCGAAGATGAAGTGTATGATCAGAAGGATGCAGAAGGCTTTATCAATCTGTTCGGCCTGCCCGTTAAGGTTCGTGCAATGATGAAGAAAAAGAACGGCGAAAAGCTGTACTAAAATTCAGACTTACATAAAATCAATATCATAAAATGCGATAAGAGCCGAGTTACACTCAGCTCTTATCTGCGTTTTATAAAAGTTAGAAAGGACGCCCGCTATGACGAAAAAAAAGCTTTGGGGCGGCAGATTTTCCAAGGAAACTGACGCAATGGTCGATGATTTTAACTCCTCCATCCGTTTTGATAACCGGATGTATTGGGAGGATATTGAGGGTTCAATTGCCCATGCCGGCATGCTGGGTCGTTGCGGTATTATCCCTCAGGATGATGCTGCACTGATTCAGAAAACCTTAAAAGAAATCCGTGACGATATCGAGTCCGGCACCGTAGAGTTTGATGTGTATGCTGAAGACATCCATATGAATGTTGAAACTATGCTCATTAGTCGCATCGGTGATGTGGGCAAGCGCCTGCACACAGGCAGAAGCCGTAATGACCAGGTGGCACTTGACTTAAGACTTTATTTGCGTCGGCAGTGTGATGCAATGGAAGAAATGCTCCGCTCTTTAATGGGCACCCTGCTTGACTTAGCAGAAGAGCATACAGAGACCATTATGCCGGGTTATACCCATATGCAAAAGGCACAGCCGGTGACCTTTGCTCATCATCTTTTAGCATACTTTGAAATGTTAAAGCGTGATGCAGCAAGGCTCTCTGAGTGCCGTGAGCGTATTAACGTTATGCCCTTGGGCTCAGGGGCTTTAGCCGGCACAACCTATCCCCTGGACCGTGAGTATGTAGCTAAGGAATTAGGCTTTAAGGCTGTGACTAATAACTCACTAGACGGTGTCAGCGACCGTGACTTTGCCATTGAACTGTGCAGCGTTCTTTCGCTTTTGATGATGCACTTGTCCCGTTTTTCTGAAGAGTTGATTTTATGGTCAACTCACGAATTTTCTTTTGTAGAAATGGACGATGCTTATTCCACCGGTTCATCCATTATGCCACAAAAGAAAAATCCGGATGTGGCTGAGCTCATCCGCGGTAAGACCGGTCGTGTGTATGGCGACCTACACGCACTGCTTGTAACTATGAAAGGCTTGCCCCTTGCCTATAACAAGGATATGCAAGAGGATAAGGAAGCGGTGTTTGATGCTGTGGATACAGCTAAGCTTTGTATGCCGGTTTTTGAAAAGATGATTAAAACCATGAAGGTGAAAAAAGATGTAATGCTAAAGGGTGCAAAGGGCGGCTTTGCCAATGCAACCGACGTGGCAGATTATCTTGTTAAAAAAGGCGTGCCTTTCCGTGATTCTCACAGCATTGTGGGTCAGATGGTGGCAAAAGCCATTGGTTTAAATAAAAATTTAGACGACTTTACTTTAGATGAATTTAAAGAATGCTCACCCCTGATTGAAGAGGATATTTACGAAGCAATCAGTATGGAAACCTGCGTGGGCGACAGAAATTTAAAAGGCGGTCCTGCACCGGAGCGAACGAAGCAGGAAATTATTGATGGCCGGACATGGCTGAAGGAGGCTTTTTGATGGATAACGTATTTAAAGAGTTAGGCGAGCGTATCAGCGGTCTGCGGGATGCTTGCGGATATACACAAGAAGAAATGGCACAGGCATTAAATCTTGACCTTTCGGTGTATCAGGAGTACGAAGAAAACGGAAAAAACATCCCCATTAGCGTGGTGTATGAAATTGCCAACAAATGCGGTGTGGATTTTACTGAAATCATGACCGGTGTCAAGGCAAAGCTTAACACTTATCATGTGGTCAGAAGCGGTCAGGGCCGCGCGATTGACCGTTATCCCGGTTACAGCTTTGAGGACTTAGCTTTCCGCTTTAGCGGAAAAATTATGCAGCCTCTTTTAGTAACCCTTGACCCGTCTGAGGAAAAGGCCGCACCGGTGAGACATCCCGGACAAGAGTTTAACTATGTGTTGTCAGGAACTGTTGCTGTTTTAATTGACGGCAAAGAGCTGGTGCTTGGTGCCGGCGATTCCATCTACTTTAATCCGGAACTTCCCCACGCACAGTACTGTGTCGGAAACCGGTCTGCTGTGTTCTTAACTGTAATTTCTGAATAGATAAAGGGTGAGTAAAATGTTGCTTGATCGTTTTTTACCGAGAATCGAATTTGATTCTTATGAAGATTTTAAAGAAAATTATACTGTCAACGTTCCGGAGAATTTTAACTTCGGTTTCGATATTGTAGATGCTTGGGCAGAGCAGGACGAAAACAAAGTGGCGCTGGTTTGGTGTAATGACCACGATGAAGAGAAAAAGCTGACTTTTTCTGACATCAAGCGTCTTTCCAACAAAACAGCTAACTATTTTAAAAGCCTTGGCATTAAAAAGGGCGATGTTGTCCTTTTGGTGTTGCGCCGCCGCTGGGAATATTGGGTATGTGCAACCGCCCTGCATAAGCTGGGTGCTATTTTAATTCCCGGATCTTTGCAGCTGACCAAGAAGGATATTGCATACCGCGCCAATGCTGCAGGTATTTCTGCCATTGTTTGTGTAGATGACCCCTTTGTTATCGAGCAGGCAGAGCTGGCACAGCCTGAGGCGGAAACCTTGAAGCATAAGATTTTAGTCGGTACCAAAAAAGAGGGCTGGCTTGATTTTGCCGAGGGCATCCAGAATCAGAGCGAAGACTTTCCCCGTCCTACAGGGGATGAGGGAACCCGTTGGGATGATACGATGCTTGTATATTTTACCTCGGGCACAACGGGTATGCCCAAAATGGTTCGCCATAACTTCTCTTATCCCTTAGGCCACATTGTAACAGCAAAATACTGGCAGTGCGTTCAGGAAGATAAGCTTCACATGAGCGTGTCCGATTCCGGCTGGGCAAAATTCGGATGGGGCAAAATCTACGGCCAGTGGATTTGTGGTGCTGTTATTTTTGCTTATGATATGGACAAGTTTGTGCCCCTGAATCTGTTAAAGAAAATTACTGAATATAAGGTTACCACCTTCTGTGCACCACCAACAATGTTCCGGTTTATGCTGCAGGAGGATGTAACTAAGTTTGACCTGTCCTGCATCAAGCATTGCTGCATTGCAGGTGAACCCTTAAACCCTGAGGTGTTTAAAAAATGGTACGACTTAACAGGCCTTAAGCTTTGCGAAGGCTTCGGTCAGACAGAAGGCTCAGTTCTTATTGCAAACTTCCCGTGGTTTGAGCCACAGCCCGGTTCCATGGGCAAACCCTCACCCCTTTATAACATTCATCTTATAGACGCTGACGGCAAGGTTTGCGAAGACGGCGACGAGGGCAGCATTGTTATTATGGGTATTGATAAAAATCCGCCGGTTGGCCTTTTCACCGGTTACTACCGTGACGAAAAGCTGACGGAAGAAAACTTAGGTACCGGCAACTATGACCTGCGTGATATGGCTTGGCGTGACTCTAAGGGTTACTACTGGTTCGTGGGCAGAAACGATGACGTTATTAAATGCTCCGGCTACCGCATTGGTCCCTTTGAGGTTGAAAGTGCACTCTTAGAGCACCCCTCTGTTGTAGAATGCGCCATTACCGCAGCGCCCGATCCGGTTCGCGGTCAGGTGGTTAAGGCAACGGTTGTGCTGGCAAAGGGCTACACCCCGTCAGATGAACTGGTAAAAGAACTGCAGAACCACGTTAAACACGTTACAGCGCCCTATAAATATCCTCGTATTGTGGAATTTGTGGACGAACTGCCGAAGACCTTAGGCGGCAAAATCAAACGTGCAGAAATCAGAAAGAGTAGCGAAGCATGAACATAGAAACTGTTATGACGCCGCGACTG
Organism: Oscillospiraceae bacterium; assembly: GCA_015068905.1. Lineage (GTDB taxonomy): Bacteria > Bacillota > Clostridia > UBA1381 > UBA9506 > UMGS755. Next base: position 19,216 of record SVJQ01000013.1, read on the forward strand.
CTCGCTATCAGCGAAAGCGTTCCGCAAGGCGCAAAGGTTGCCGATGTGGGGACAGATCACGGCTATATTCCTATTTATTTATGCTTAAAAAATAAGATTGAAAGTGCCCTGGCCATGGATTTACGGCCGGGGCCTTTAAACCGCGCCGAAGAAAATATTACGCGCTACGGGTTAGAGGACAAAATAAAAACCCGTCTGTCAAACGGGCTTTTAGAGCTTTCAAAGGGAGAAGCAGATACGGCGGTGATTGCCGGTATGGGTGGGCTTTTAATTGCTGAAATTTTAGAGGCAGCGCCCTTTGAACTTAGCTGCTACGTTCTTCAGCCTATGACCGCAACAGCTGAACTCAGACAGTATCTGGAGGAAAATGGCTATCAGATTTGCCGTGAGGTTCTAGCCAAAGAGGAAGAAAAAATTTACACAGTAATGACCGTGCGCCGTGGTAAAATGAAGGTTACAGACCCTGTGTATTATCAGGTGGGTGAGAGCCTGATGAAAAGCCGCGACCCCTTGGTGCCGGACCTGATTGACAGCTTGTTGCGCAAATATACCACCGCCTGTGACGGACTGCTTAAGTCTGACAGAGAAGAAACCAAAGAAAAAGAGAAGCAATATTCTCTTTTAATAGAATCCCTACAGGGGTTAAAAAAGGAGTGTCAAACATGGTAACACTTAGCGAACTGCTTGCGTTTTTTGAATCGGTTGCCCCCAAGGCATTGGCAGAGGACTATGATAATGTAGGCCTTTTGGTTGAGGGCGAGACAGACAAAATTGATACCTTGGTTCTGGCACTGGATGCTGACGAACATACCGTTTGCGAGGTAGAAAAAGCAGGAGCGCAGCTCATTTTAACCCATCACCCTATCATGTTTCGTCCCGTGAATAAATTGACGGAAGAAGAGGGTGGACAGCGGACCATTCGCAGACTTTTGCAAAAGGGCATCGGCCTTTTTGCGATGCACACGAACTTTGATTCAGCAGAGGGTGGCCTGTGCGATGCGTTTTTAGATGCCTTTGGTGATTTTACAGAGCGCACTTCCTTTGTCGGTACCGCTGACGGCATTGGCAGAATCGGCAAGCTGGATGCACCCTGCACCCTGAGTGATTTATTAGTAAGGGGGAAGAAAGCCTTTTCACCTGAAAATGAAATCTGCTATGTAGGAAATCCGGATAGCGTAGTCGAAACCGTAGCCGTTTGTAACGGCGGCGGCGGGGATATGCTGTATGATGCCTATAGTTTGGGCGCCCAGGTGTATATCTCCGGGGATTTTAAGCATCACCATGCCCGGTTTGCTGTTGAAAATAATATAAGCCTCATTCAGATAGACCATTATGATGCTGAGGTAGGTTTTTGTAATTTGATGAAAAAGCGGCTGGAAACAGCCTTTGGCGATAAGCTTACAGTGTTGATTGCAGAGGGAGAAACAAGCCCCTGGAAGCGGTTTTAAAGATGAAAAGTGACTTCCCTCAAAGAAAATCGCAAAGGCTTAAAGGATATGATTACGCAACGCCGGGAGCTTATTTTATTACAATCTGTGTAAAAGAAAGAAAAGAACTGTTGTCTAAAATAGTTGTAGGGCAGGGGCTTGCTCCTGCCGAAAATCAATTATCTGTTTATGGCTATATTGCAAAAGAGCAGATAGATATGTTGGAAAATCGATATGCAGGCATTAAAATTGATAAGTATGTTATCATGCCCAATCATATACATGTATTGATTTCAAATTACCAGACTACGGCAGGAGCAAGCCCCTGCCCTACGATATCTGAGGTAATTTGTACTTTTAAATCTGTTACAACACGATTGTGCAAAAAAGAAGGATATGATGAGCCGCATTTATTTCAGTCATCATTTCATGATCACATTATTCGTGATGATAAGGATTATCAGAAAATATGGGAGTATATTGATACAAACGTCATAAAGTGGGAAAAGGATTGCTTTTATAATAAAGAAAGGTCGCAGTGAAAATCACTGCGACCTTTTTGTAACTTACTATAAAATTTAGCCGTCGATCAGGCTTTTCATATTATAAAAGCCTGCAGGCTTGCCTGCCATAAATATGGCGGCTTTTACCGCGCCGGAAGCAAAAACCTCACGAGAGGTTGCGCTGTGGTGAAGCTCAATCACTTCGTTATCACCGGCAAAAATGACGGTGTGTTCACCCACAATGGTGCCGCCGCGGATGGCGTGAATACCAATTTCGTTTTTATCACGCTTTTTGCGAACACTGTGACGGTCATACACATAGTGACCGGCACCGTCCAGTTCTTCGTTAATAGCATCTGCAATGGCAAGGGCTGTGCCGCTGGGGGCGTCCAGCTTCTGATTGTGATGCCGTTCTACAATTTCAATGTCAAAACTGTCACCCAAAAATGCGGTGGCTTTTTTTGCAAGCTCACAAATCAGGTTAACACCTAAAGACATATTAGCAGAGAAGAACACGGGAATGTTTGCAGAAGCATTTGCAAGGCGTTCCTTTTGCTCTTTGTTAAGACCTGTGGTGGCAACCACAACGGGAACCTTTTTGCTTTCTGCATAATCCATTAAATTTTCAAAATTTGCAGGATTGGAAAAATCAATAATTACATCGGGTGCTTCCGGCACAGACTGAAAGTCAGCATACACGGGAAAGCCGGAAGAGCTTTCAGTGTTTAAATCAACACCGCAGACAATTTCTGCCCCGTCAGTTTCAGAAACCAAACGGGTGATGGCCTTGCCCATTCTGCCGTTTGCACCGCAGAGTAAAATCTTTGTCATTGGTAATCGCTCCTTTTAGAGGATTAAATCAAGTTATGTTTTTTGAGAACCTTCTTTAAGGTTTCTAAGTTGCCATCTGTCATTTCGCACAGAGGCATACGCAAAAGACCTGCGTTCATACCCATCAGATTCAGTGCAGTTTTAGCAGGGATGGGGTTCACTTCAATAAAGAGAGCCTTAATCAGGTCTAACAGCTCAAGCTGCAGCTTGAGGGCTGTCTTTGTGTCACCCTCTAAATATTTTGCACACATATCATGGGTTTCTTTCGGCATAACGTTTGCGAGTACTGAAATGCAACCCTTGCCGCCGATGCTCATCAGGGGAACATTGATGTCATCGTTACCGGAGTAAATGTCGAGCTCAGGACATTCAGCCGCAAGCTGCATAGCGTAAGACATATCGCCGCTGGCTTCTTTAAAGCCCACAATATTATCAATTTTTGCCAGCTCTTTTGCAGTGGCAATCTCAATTTTTAAACCGGTACGGCTGGGTACGTTATACAAAATAATCGGGATGTTAACGGCTTTTGCAATAGCCTCATAATGCATAATCAGGCCCTTCTGGCTTGCTTTGTTGTAGTAGGGCGTAACAAGCAGCAAACCGTCAACACCGAGCTTTTCAGCATCTTTTGCAAGCTCAATACCGTGCTTTGTATCATTACTGCCGGTGCCTGCAATTACCGGAATTCTGCCGGCAACACGCTTCACAGCAAAACCAATCACTTCAAGATGCTCACTGTCAGGCATGGTGGAAGCTTCACCGGTGGTGCCGCAGATAATAATCGCATCAGTTTTATTTTCAATCTGGAAGTCAATCAACTTGCCCAGCGCTTCAAAATCTACACCGTTTTCGTTAAAGGGTGTCACCAAAGCAACGCCGGAGCCTGTAAAAATTGTTTTCTTACTCATGGCTATCTTCCTTTCAAATTTAGCGGGTCACTTCACCGTTTTCCCACATTTCAATCAATTTCTGTGCAATCTGAACAGCATTGGTTGCTGCACCTTTTCTGATGTTATCAGCAACAACCCAAAGGTTTACACCGTTTTCAATACTTTCATCACGACGAATTCTGCCCACAAAGGTTTCATTTTTGCCTTTAGCGGTAATTGCCATGGGGTAAACAGCATTTGCCGGGTCATCCTGCAGAACAAGACCGGGAGCGTCAGCTAAAACCTTTTTGAGTTCTTCCACATCAAAGGGCTTTTTCAGTTCAACGTTAATGGATTCACTATGGCAATCAAACACAGGCACACGAACGGTGGTGGCGGTGATGCGCAGAGAATCGTCACCCAAAATTTTCTTGGTTTCGTTTACCATTTTCATTTCTTCTTTGGTGTAGCCGTTGTCTAAGAATACATCAATCTGGGGCAGACAGTTGTTAAAGATGGGGTGATTAAACTTTTTGGGAGCTTCACCCTTAATGCCATTTTCAAGGTCAGAATATCCGCCCATACCAGCGCCGGAAACAGCCTGATAGGTTGAGTAGATGATACGGCTGATGCCATAAGCCAGCTGCAGGGGACGCAGAGCAACCATTGCCTGAATAGTAGAGCAGTTGGGGTTAGCAATGATGCCGTTGTGCCATTTAATATCTTCAGGGTTAACTTCAGGTACAACTAAGGGCACCTTGGGGTCCATTCTCCATGCGCTGGAGTTATCAATAACGACAACACCTTTAGAAGCTGCAATGGGGGAGAACTTTTCGCTGGTACTGCCGCCGGCAGAGAACAGCGCAATGTCAATATCCTTGTCAAATGACTGTTCGGTCAGTTCTTCAATGACATAATCTTTTCCCATAAATTTAATGGTCTTGCCGGCTGAACGGGCAGATGCCATTAAGTAATAGTTTTCAACAGGCAGGTTAATTTCTTCTAAAACCTTTAAAAAGGTTCTGCCTACCATACCGGTAGCGCCTACCACCGCAATGTTGTATTTTTTCATGTTTTCCAACTCCATTTCCTGTGCCGAAACCGACACTTTTTTATTTAAATCTTTCGTATGATTTACAAACAGTAAAAAAGCCAAACCTCCACGTGTGGAGAGTTTGGCTTTTGCATACAAACACATAGGCACCTATAAAAGGTATGCTAAAAAGCAACGATAGCTCTCCATCCGCGAGCGGATGACAGTGGTGCGGCTGTTAACCGAACCCCCAGGAACAATGCGGGCGGAACCGCACAACCTTCGGCGTTTTTCCCTTTCGCTGCGACATCAAGCAAACTTCCGCATTCTCTTTCGCAGTTACTGATTTAAAAACGCGCCTCTATCTACTATATTATAGTACCATAGGTTATAAAAGTTGTCAATCTTTTTTTCGGTTTTTTTCGATAAGACGGTGGGAGGTGAGAGTAGGGGGGAATAAAAGCTACTAAAAAACTTAAGAGAATTTCTTTTACTTTGGGAAAGTAGAACCATTGAGATATTTTATTTTTTAATATTTAGAGAAATATCTCGCTTTGCTCGATATGAAATAATTTCTATCGAAATTGTAAAATTTGATGCTTTGCATCAAGTGAAATGAAATAAATCCTCACACGCCGTAGGCGTATTTCACATTGCGAAGCAATATTTCACGCCCGAAGGGTATTTCACAAATCCGCAGGATTTATTTCGTTGAAAAAAGACATCCTTTCGGATGCTTTAAGCACCGAAGGTGCAGGGTTCCCGAAAAGCATAGCTTTTTACCCTAAAGGGCACGCGTGGGAAAAAGGAGGAACAGTGAAGCAAGTGACAGATTTTTTTCGCAAAAAAAATCGGAACAAGCGTAACTTGTTCCGACGTGGTGGGCCTTCAGGGACACAGCCGCCTCTGGCGTCTTACCTGCTCGTCCACCCAAATGCTATGCATTTTGGTACCGGACTCGCACCTTTTTGCTAAAAACAGTTCGCTGAACTGTTTTCTTAACGCAAAAACCCTCTCAGGGTTCGAGTCCCTCTAATAAATGCACCAAACAAAAAACCACCCTTTCGGGTGGTCTTTCGTTTGGTGGGCCTTCAGGGACTCGAACCCCGGACCGACCGGTTATGAGCCGGTTGCTCTAACCAACTGAGCTAAAAGCCCCTAAATTGTACCTAACTATTTTACCAAAATTAAAGATAAATGTCAATAGTTTTTTTCTGATGTGAAAAGAGGGCTATTTGCAGGATTTTGCTTATTGCCTTGAACTTTTTTTTATGATATACTAAAACAAATTGACAAAAGGAGTTTTCTTATGCAAGATGTTCGTGAAGTACTAAACATAAAAATTGAATCGACTTATTGGGATGAAGCATACAAAAAGGCACTTTCTGAGCCGGAGATACCGGAGTGGCTCACAGAGGGGTTCATCCGCAAGCTGAATGATGAATATGATGTGATTCCTAAAAGCTTTGACTTGCTTTTAGAGGCACTACCTCATGTTGTATCGGTGCCGGAGCTCTGCCTTTTGGCAAAAACCTTGTATCATATTCTGATGCACAAGAAAAGCTACAGCAAAGCCTTTACCTGTTTTGAGTTCCCCAAAGCACCGAGTGCGGTTACAAATACCATCGGTTATGATTGCTTTTCTATCTTCCCGATTCTTGCCCACTTGCCCTTTTCGTGGGATGAGTTGAAAGCGCGTGGCATTGAAGATACTATTTGCCGGGACAGCTTGCGTTGGGTAGACAACTATTTTGAAGGCACCAGCCGTAAGTCGGGGAAGGTTGCTTTTGCTGAAAGTTCCTTTCCTTTATATAGTCTTGCCATTTATGTTTACAACCTGTATATCGGCAGACTGCGGTTTGAAATTCACGAAAATTCTGTCCGCCCTATGAGAATGTTCCAAAACCAGCAGGGCGAGTTGTGCCCCTTGGCTGATAACGCTATGATTCACGCAAGCGGTCACATCTTAGGCACCTTTGCCTGTGAGGATGAAGCCGGCGCCTATTCTGCAGACTTTGTAGAAACCGAGGATGCCTATGAGGGCTATACGGTAGATGAAACCACAAGGTTGTTTACAAAAAAACGTGTTCGCCTGTTAAAAAGCGAGTGGAAACAGGTTTTTGCATCTGGTGATACGGTGGTTAAGGTACATATTCCCTTTGGTGGCAAAATGACCAAAGAAATGTGCGAAGAGTCATACAGCAAGGCTCGTGAAGTTTTTGCAAATTGCTATCCGGACTATCAGTTTGCCGGTTTTCAGATTGGCTGCTGGATGCTTTCGCCGGAACTGAAAGATATTTTATCACCGGAATCCAATATTATTGCATTCCAGAAAAATTACACGATTTATCCCATAGAAAATAATGCCCTAGATGCGTTTTTGTATGTTTACGGCATTGAAGCGCCTAAGGCTTCAGATGTGGTTTTGGCTGACCTGCCTGAGGATAACTCAATGCGCAGAGGCGTTAAACAAAAATCGTTGGAAGGCAAGTATGTTTATCAGTTTGGCGGTTATATGCCGCTATAATTTGCGCGAGAAGGCTGTGACGAAAGTCACAGCCTTTTTTTGATAAACTTTTGACTGCCTCTTGACAAGATTTTTGGATTGATGGTATAGTAAAGCTTGGATGAGGTGATAGAATGAACCAAAAACGTAGAGAACAAATTGAGGAAATGCTGCAAAAACAGAAAACTGTGACCAATGCAGAGCTGATGGAGCGGTTCGATATTTCGATTGAAACCGTGCGACGTGACCTTGCATATTTAGAACAAAAGGGCGTTATAGAGCGTGTTTATGGCGGTGCTGTCAGAAAAGAAGTGGTGCGAGAGGAGCCCCTCTATGTCAGCCGTGAAGAAAAAAATAATGCCGAAAAACAAGCCATTGCCGGGGCGGCGGAAGCGTTGATTGAAGACCGTGACATTGTGTTCTTTGACCTTGGCACAACGGTTCAAATGGTTGCCGGTAAGCTGGCAGAGAATAAAAAAATTCATGCTTTTACTAATGCCATCAGAACGGCTGTTACCCTGTCAGAAAAGAACTGTGAGGTTATCTTAACCGGCGGCAAGGTTCGCAGGGGTGAGCTTTCTCTGTCGGGTTCTCTTGCGGAAGCAAATCTGGCTCATTTTAATATTGATAAAGCCATTATCGGTGCGGCAGGTGTAACAGAGGACGGGATTTCAGATTTTATTGCAGATGAGGCAGGTCTTAGAGCCCGTGCCATCGCTAATGCCGGCAAGGTGGTTGTGCTGGCGGATTTTGAAAAGTTTGGGGTTCGTGCTATGTGTAAGGTTTGCTCATTAGATGCCATTGATGTGCTAATCACCGATGAAAAAGCACCGAAGGATATGGTAAAAATGCTGAAGAAAAAAGGCATTCAGGTTATTGTAGCAAAAATATAGAGAGATAAAATACAGCAGAACAATCTCGCTCTGCTGTATTTTTTAAATTCTTTATTGACAATATTTTGATAATATCTTGACAATGTTGTGACGAAGTAGTAAAATGATTTTTAGAAGTGTTTTTAAAAACTATAAGGAGGTTTTAACAGTATGAAAACAGATGTTGTTATCATCGGTGCCGGTGCTGTTGGTTGCGCCATTGCAAGAGAGCTTTCCAAGTACCACGTAAAGGTCACTGTTGTAGATAAAAATGAAGATGTTGGCGGTGATGCGTCTAAGTCTAACAGCGCCATCATTCACACAGGATATGATGCCTCTCCGGGGACGCTTGAGTCTCAGCTTGTTGTGGCGGCAAACCCTATGTATGATGAAATTGTGAAGGATTTGGATGTTCCCTTTAAAAGAATCGGTGCCATTTTACCGGCCTTTACCGATGAGCAGTTTGAACAGCTGCCGGCCATCAAGGAAAAAGCATTTAAAAATCATGTGTATGATGTTGAGTATAAATCCGGTGCGGAACTGCTTGAAATGGAGCCGAACCTGAATCCTGAGGTTAAGGGCGGTTTATACATTCCCAGAGAAAGCATTATCGACCCCTTTATTTTGGTGCAGGCAATGGCAGAAAACGCCGCAGCTAACGGCGCTGAGTTTTTGCTGGGCGCAAAGGTTACCGACATTAAAACAGAGAATGGGAAAATCAAGAGTGTCGTAACCGAAAAAGGCGAAATTGAGACGCAATATGTTATCAACAGCGCAGGACTTTACTGCGATGAAATTGCGGCTATGGTGGGCAAGGCTGACTATAAGGTTGTGGCAAGAAAAGGCCAGTTTTACATATTGGATAAAAACACATCCTGTCAGGTTAACCATATTGTATTGCCCATTCCCACAAAAATTACCAAGGGTAAGCTGATGTGCCCCACCATTCACGGTAATATGCTGGTGGGCCCCACGGCAGAGGATCAGGAGTCTAAGGTGGATAAATCTACAACGGCTGAGGGGCTTTTGAGCATTGAAAAAGATGTGAGAAACCTGATTCCGAATGTGAATCTTCGTGATACTATTACTCAGTACTGCGGTCTACGTCCCAACCGTAACCCTGAGGGGCTTAACTTTAATATGTATGATGATCTTGCAGGGTATATTAACCTGTCCGGCGTGCGCTCTACAGGTCTGACCCTGTCTGTTGCCATGGGTAAGTATGTTGTGCAGCAAATGCTGATGCACGGCGCAGGTTTTGTTTTAAAAGATAACTTTATTAAGGAAAGAAAAGGAATAGTGAAGTTCAGCGAACAGCCCCTTGATGTGCAGGATGCACTCATTCGTGAAAATCCCTTATACGGCAATGTGATTTGCCGTTGTGAAACCATTACCGAGGCTGAAATTATGCAGGCAATTCACCGCCCCTTGGGTGCTAAAAGTGTGGATGCGGTTAAACGCCGTGTGCGTGCCGGTATGGGTCGCTGTCAGGGCGGCTTTTGCGGTCCTAAGGTCATTGAGATTTTAGCTCGTGAACTTGGCTGCGCGCCGGAAGAAATCAACAAGCACAACCCCGGTTCCTATATGGTAACGGGCAGAAGCCGGGACTAGGGAGGAGAGAGCGATATGTATACTATGGAATATGATGTTGTAGTGATCGGTGGCGGTCCGGCAGGTCTTGCTGCTGCCGTTTCAGCAAAGGAAGAGGGGGCAGACAAGGTCCTCATTATTGAACGTGACAACGCCTTAGGCGGCATTTTGCAGCAGTGCATTCATCCCGGCTTTGGCCTGACACGTTTTAAAGAAGAACTGACCGGCCCTGAGTATTATAGCCGGTTTACTAAAAAGGTAGCGGAACTGGGTGTTGACGTTTTGTTAAACGCTATGGTTTTAGAAGTTAACGACGAGGCAAAGCAGGTGCTTTGCACCAACAGCGAATATGGCATGGTTTGTGTACAGGCAAAAAGCATTGTGCTTTCTATGGGTTGCCGTGAAAGAACAAGAGCCAACATTGTGGTGCCCGGCACTCGCCCGGCAGGTCTTTATACAGCAGGCTCTGCACAACGCTTAGTGAACCGCCAGAACATTATGGTAGGTAAAAAGGTGGTTATTTTAGGCTCCGGCGACATTGGTATGATTATGGCACGCCGTATGACCTTAGAGGGTGCAGAAGTTGTTATGGTGGTTGAACTGATGGATTATTTAGCCGGTTTAACCCGTAACCGTGTGCAATGCTTAGACGATTTTGGCATCCCTTTAAAGCTGGCTCATACCATTACAAAAATTGAGGGTAACGAGCGTGTGACCGGGGTCTATGTAGCACCGGTTGACGAAAACAAAAAACCAATTTTAGAAAAAGAAGAATATGTACCCTGTGATACGGTTCTGTTCTCTGTTGGCTTGATTCCTGAAAACGAGCTTTCTAAAAAAGCAGAGATTGCTATTTCACCTGTGACCAATGGTCCGGTGGTGAACCAGCAGATGCAAACCTCTAAAGCCGGCATTTTTGCTTGCGGTAACGTGGTGCACGTTAACGACCTTGTAGATAACGTAAGCGCCGAAAGTGAAACGGCAGGCAGATTTGCTGCCCGGTTCGCAATGGGCAATTTGCCTTCTGTGGTGAAAGAAATTACTTGCCAGACCGGCAGAAATGTCCGGTATGTTTGTCCTCAAAAAATCTCTTTATCCGCTGAAAATGAAACGGTGAACCTTTATTTTCGAGTGCTGACGCCTGAATTTGGTGCTACGTTAGTGGCAAAATGCGGCGATAAAGAGCTCACACGGAAAAAAGAAATTAAGGTAAACCCCGGTGAAATGTGCCATCTGACAGTTGATACGAAAGATATTACCGGCGACTTGACTGTTGAAGTGCTGAAGGAGGACTAATGCCATGAAAAAGGAAATTATTTGTACCATTTGCCCTAAGGGCTGTACCGTTACCGTTGAAGGTGATGCAGGTGCTATCAGCTCTATATCAGGCTTTGGCTGTAAGAGAGGGCAGGACTATGCCACGGCTGAATTTACAAGCCCTGTCAGAATTTTGACCACCACCGTTAAAATTGCAGACAAAGACGGTGACCTTTTGCCTGTTCGTTCAAGTAGCCCTCTGCCAAAGGACAAAATTATGGAATGTATGGAAGTCATTAAAAAAGCTACTGCAGGCCTTCCCGTTTGTCAGTATGATGTGATTGTGGAGAATATTTGCGGTACAGGTGTTGATATAGTAGCGACAAAAACCATGAAATAAAGAGGCAGATTATGAATAAAAAGGTTTTTTTATGCGGTTTGCATCAGGAGTCTAATTCCTTTAATCCTGTTTTGACAACTTATGCGTATTTCAGGCATCTACGGGGAGAGGAGCTCATCACCCTTGGTAAAGATGCCGGATATACAATTTTCGGTATGGTGGAGGGGCTTCGTGCCCACGGCATCACCCCTCTTTGCGGCAGCTTTTTAAACGCCGGCAGCGGAGGGCCTATTGATGCTGCTGTTTATGAAAATTTTATCAGTAATACCATTGTTGATATTAAAAAAGCAGGTAAGCTTGACGGAGTATTAGTTGAACTACATGGTGCAACCTTATCGAATCAATCAGATGATGTTTGTGGTGACATTTTAGAGTCAATCAGAAATTTGGTAGGCGAAGGTGTTATTATTTCTGCATCCTGCGATCTTCACGCCAAGGTAACGGAAAAAATGGTAAAAAATGCGGACTTCATATCCGGTTTTCAAGCCTATCCCCACATTGACCTTTATGAAACAGGCAAGCGTGCGGCAGATGCTCTTTGCGCTAAAATGAGTGGCAAAAATCTGAAAATGGCACGGGTGAGTCTGCCGGTTATTGCACCTGCCCACGGCTATACCACAACTGCCGGCAATTTAAAAAAATTGATGGAAAAAGGCTTCGGGCTGAAGAATGATGGCACCATTTTTGATTTTTCAATTTTTCAGGTACAGCCATGGCTTGACAGCCCGGATGTTGCATCCAGCGTTCTGGTTATAGCAGAAGATGCAGAAAAAGCGAAAACCGTGGCGTTTGATTTGGCTATGGAAGAATTTAAGCTCAGAAAAGAACTGCAGGGGCAGAAGTTGTTATCGATAGAGGAAGTCATCCAAAAAGCCCTTGTAAATAAAAGCGGTAAGCCGATTGTGCTGGTGGATTCAGCTGACTCAAGCAATGCCGGTGCCTGCGGTGACAGTGCGGCGGTGATTGAGGCACTACTACCGTATAAAAGCGTGCTGAAGGCGGCAGTTGACGTAAAAGATGCACCGGCTACAGAAAAGGCGTTCAGCCTTGGGGTTGGTGCGGTGGCTGACTTTACCCTTGGGGCAACCCTTGCACCGGCACTTTCAAAACCGGTGCTGGTTAAAAACGCAAAGGTTAAAAGCCTGCACGAAGGTAGCTTTGAACGGTTCGGCCCTCAGGCTAAGGGGAATGTTTGTCACATTGGCAAAACGGCAGTTTTGGAAGTGGGTAAGCTTTTGATTCATGTATCTGCTAAAGCCCAGGCAAACGGAGATTTGAATTTTTACAGAGGGTTTGGTATTGACCCCTTAGCACAGCAACTAGTCAACATCAAAGCCTGCACGTCTTTCAGAGCAGGGTATGAGCCTGTTTCAGCGGAAATATGCAACACATCCACCCCGGGTGCAGCGGGAACAGTTTTAACCGAGCTACCCTTTAAAAAACGCCCTGTGCCTCTGTATCCCTTTGAGGAGATTACGGAGCAGGACATTACAGAACCGAAATGCTACAGATAAGGAGCGAAGCAAATGTATTTAATCTCACCCAAAAAGAAGCAATATAAGGCAAACCTCCATTCCCATACCGTGATTTCTGACGGTAAGAAAACCCCTGAGGAATTAAAAGCCATGTATAAGGCAAACGGGTATTCGATTCTTTCCATCACTGACCACGAAGTGCCGGGGAACCATTCTTACCTGAACGATGAGGATTTTCTCACCATCACGGGGTATGAGGCGTACATCCGACCGGGCGGCGCCAGCAAATATGACCGATACGGCAAAGAAGTGCATCTTAATTTGTTTGCCCGTGACCCTGAAAACGTAGCCATTGTTTGTTATAACCCCAATTTCTGCAAATATATTACCGCAGAACAAAAGGAAATGCTGACAAAAGTAGGCTCACAGAAAACAAGAGACCTGACGACAGAATATGTCAATGAGTTTGTTAAAACCGCAAATGAAAACGGTTATTTGGTTTCTTATAACCACCCCTGGTGGTCAATGGAGGACGAAGCAGCTATCCTTTCTTATGAGGGCTTCTTCAGCGTTGAAATGTGCAACTACAGCAGTTATCTTTTAGGGCATTTAGAGTATAACGGAGTCCTGTATGATAAAATGCTTCTTGCCGGCAAGCGAATCTTCTGTCACAGCGCGGATGATAACCACAACGCAGAGCCGGAAGATTCATTGGCCTTTGATTCCTTTGGTGGCTTTACCATGATTATGCCGGAGGAATTTACCTATGACGGCGTGATTTCTGCCATGGAAACCGGTGAAATGTATTCTTCTATGGGGCCTTTGCTTTATGAGGTTTCTATGGAGGGTAACAAGATTCATATTGAGTGCTCGGATGTAGAGCGCATTATGGTCTTTACCGGCAGCAAGGCACCAAAGCGAAAGTTTGCACCCGTTGGCGGTTCCATTACCTCTGCCGATTTTGAAATTGACGACGGGGCAAAGTTTGTTCGTGTGTCGATTGTTGATGAGTGCGGACGGGCAGCTGACACTCGGGGATTTTTCAGAGACGAACTGGAATTTTAATAAGTGCTCAAAGCACAATGTGTAAAGCAAGAAAGGAATTCATCAAGGGATGAATTCCTTTCTTGCTTTTTTGGGCGGTTTATGGTATAGTTTTCTTAGAAAATAGGGTACTTTCACAGCAGATGTCAAATGGACAGTCAATGACTTTTTCTGCAGCAGGACACCTCTTAGTTATAAAATATAAAAATCAACAACTTTTCAGGAGCACAGGAATGAGTATTTTAAATGCAGAAAATATATCCCACAGCTTTGGTGGCAGACAGATTTTAGAAGATGCCAGCTTTCGCCTTTTAAAGGGTGAGCACATCGGGTTAATCGGTGCCAACGGTGAGGGAAAATCCACTTTTTTAAAGATTATCACCGGCGAACTGACGCCTGAAAACGGCACAGTTGAGTGGTGTCGGCACATTACCTATGGTTATTTAGACCAGTATTCTTCTTTGGAAAAAGGCAAAACCATTATGGATGTCTTGCGGGATGCTTTTGCACATCTTTCTGACCTTGAAGCAGAAATGCTTTCTATGTATGACAAAATGGCAGAGGCGACGGACGAGGAAATTGCCGAAATGATGGAAGAAGTAGGGGAGATGCAGGAGATTTTGGATTCCTCCGGCTATTACACCATTGACACAAAAATTTCAGAGTATGCCAATGGCTTGGGTTTGGGTGATATTGGTCTTGAAAAGGATGTATCTGAGCTTTCCGGCGGGCAGAGGGCAAAGGTTTTGCTGGCCAAAGTATTGCTTGAAAACCCTATGATTTTAATTTTAGACGAGCCCACTAACTTTTTGGATGAAAACCACATTAACTGGCTGACAAACTTTTTGCAGAACTATGAAAATGCTTTTATTTTGGTTTCCCACGATATGCCTTTTTTGACCAAGGTCACAAACGTGATTTATCATCTGGAAAATACCATATTGACCCGTTATAAGGGAACGTATGAAGACTTTTTAAGAATGCATGATTTAAAAAAACAGCAGATTGAGCAGGCGTATAAAAAGCAGCAGAAAAAGATTGCCGACTTAGAGGATTTTGTAGCGCGTAACAAGGCAAGAGCCGCCACGGCAACCCTTGCACGTTCACGGCAAAAAGAGCTTGATAAAATGGACAGAATCACGCTGGCACCGGAAAAGCTAAAGCCTGTCTTTTCTTTCCAGACCGACCGTGCACCGGGCAGAGTGGTGATTGAGGCTAAAGGCCTTGTGATAGGCTATGATGCGCCGCTGACGAAAAAGGTGGATATTGTCATTGAACGCAACCAAAAAATTGCCATAAAAGGCGTCAACGGCTTAGGAAAATCTACACTGTTAAAGACCTTGCTCAAAATTATCCCTCCCTTAGAGGGTGAGATTCATCATGACCAGTTTATGAACGTTGGCTATTTTGAGCAGGAGGAAAGTAACTCAGATAAAACAGCTCTGCAGGAGTTCTGGGACGAATTCCCCGCCCTGACAAATGCCGAGGTTCGCGGTGCGTTGGCAAAATGCGGACTGACAACGGAGCACATTACCACCCAGATGCGTGTTCTCTCCGGTGGTGAAAACGCCAAGGTGCGGCTTTGCAAAATTATGCAAAAGCCTGCAAATGTTCTGGTTCTTGACGAGCCTACCAACCACCTTGACGTTGTGGCGAAAGAAGAGCTTGCCAAAGCCATTCGCCAGTTCCGCGGTACGGTGCTTTTGGTGTGCCATGAAAGTGAATTTTACAGCGGCGTTGTGGACGAGGTCTGGGATGTTTCAGACTGGAGCACAAAAATTGTGTGAGTGAGCGAGTATAATACTAAACAAGGAGAAACCAATGCTTTCCAAGGCTGATATAGAAAAAGACTTACAAACCTTTCAGGTTGCACAAGGCAAAATCGTTTCGGTGCACACCTCATTAAAAGCGGTAGGCGACATAGAGGACGGCGGCGAAACCCTGCTTTCTGCGCTGATAGAATTTTTTACAGCAAAAGATGGCGTGCTTTGCATTCCGACCCATACATGGGACAGCAATGTTTATGATATGCGAAAGGCAGAAAGCTGCACAGGGGTATTATCGCGGCTGGCGGCAGGTCATCCTGCCGGCAAAAGAACGGCACACCCCACCCATTCAGTAGCAATATTTGGCGAGCGTCAAAAGGTGGAAGAAATTGTTAGAATCGAAGAACATTCCATCACCCCGGCAAGTCCCTCAGGCTGCATGGGGAGGTTGTATGATGAGGACGGGTATGTGCTTTTAATCGGTGTAGGGCAAAATAAAAACACCTTCCTGCATTGTGTGGAAGAGATGCTGTGTGTGCCAAACAGATTAACAAAGGAAACAATAGCACACACCGTGATTCGCCCTGATGGGAGAAAAGAAATTAAAAACATATATTGCTTTGACGAAGAAAATTTTTGTGATGCATCAGTCTTTTTCGATAAGTTTGAGCCTGCCTTTCGATATCATGGCGCGATCATAGACGGCAGGATAGGGAATGCACCGGTACAGTTATGTAGTGCCAGAAAGATGAAAGAGGTCGTGGAGCAGATTTATCAGAACAATCAGTTTGGCGAGCTTTTGGATAATGATAATCCACTGGATGAAAAATTATATAAATAAAAGAGGCTGTAGCACTTGGCTACAGCCTCTTTTATTTATATAGGTTTGTTGCTGTTTTATCACAGCCCCATTTATTTGGTACCGAAAATTCTGTCTCCTGCATCGCCCAGACCGGGAACAATGTAGCAATGCTCATTTAACCCTTCATCTACGTTTGCACAGTAGATGGTGATGTCAGGATGGGCTTCAGACAGAGCCTTAATGCCCTCAGGCGCTGCAATCAGGCAAAGGAACTTAATCTGCTTGCCGCCGTAAGATTTAATCTGGTTAATGGCGTCAATAGCGGAACCGCCTGTTGCCAGCATCGGGTCAACCACAACAATCAGGCGCTTGTCGATGTCTGCCGGCAGCTTGCAGTAATATTCGTGAGGCTGCATAGTGACTTCGTCACGATACATACCAATGTGGCCCACTTTGGCAGAAGGCACAAGGTTTACCATACCATTTACCATACCAAGACCGGCACGGAGGATGGGCACAACAGCCATCTTTTTACCCTTAATCATTTTCTGTGTTGTCTTTTGAATCGGTGTTTCAATCTCAACCTCTTCCAAAGGTAAGTCGCGGAGTGCCTCATAACACATCAGCATGGTGATTTCTTCTACCAGCTCGCGGAACTCTTTGTTTGTGGTTGAGGTCTGACGCAGAATAGTTGTTTTGTGCTGAATTAAGGGATGATCAAATACAATAACGTTATTCATAATTTTCTCCTATTCTTCTTTTGCCTTGGATACAATCAGGTTTGTGATGATACCAAGAATCAGCGCACAAGCAATGGATGTAATAGTAATCTGACCGAATGTTAAGGTCAAACCACCGATGCCGGAAATTAAGATAACAGAAACAACAAACAGGTTCTTGTTCTGGTTTAAGTCAACCTTCTGTACCATTTTCAGACCGGATACAGCAATAAAGCCATAAAGAGCCATACAAACACCACCCATTACGCAAGAAGGAATGGTGTTAACAAATGCGATAAAGGGAGATACAAAAGCGATTAAAATAGCCAGTATTGCAGCTGTAATAATGGTTCTGATAGATGCATTTCTTGTAATAGCCACACAACCAACGGACTCGCCGTAAGTGGTGTTGGGGCAACCGCCGAAGAAAGCACCGACCATAGAACCAACACCGTCACCTAACAGGGTTCTGTGGAGACCGGGCTCTTCTAACAGGTCTGCTTCAATAATGGAAGAAATGTTTTTGTGGTCAGCAATGTGCTCAGCAAAAACAACAAATGCAACGGGGATGTATGCAACGGCAACGGTGCCGATGTAAGCGGCATTAATTTCACCAACGCCGGTCAGTGCGTTCATAAAAGTAAAGTCAGGCACTGCCAAGAAGGTGTTTAAGTTTACGCCGTTTTCAACTAATGCTAAGAACGGAGCAACGTTTAACACTTTAATAGCATCAATGTTTGCTGCATAACCGATAATGGTGAGAATGCCGGAGAAAGCATAGCCACCTAAAATACCCATAATGAAGGGGATCAGTTTTAAGGTTTTCTTACCGTAGGTAGAGCAGATGATGGTAATGATCAGGGTAACCAGACCGCATAAAACAGCGATTAAGGGAGATGTTGCAACGCCTTCGATACTGCCTTTGGATAAATCACCAACAGCGTTACCTGCCAGGCTCATACCGATGATAGCAACGGTGGGGCCGATAACAACCGGCGGCATAATTTTGTTCAGCCAGTTAACGCCAACGAGTTTTACTAAGATGGCAATCACAACATACACAAGGCCGGCAAAAATGGCACCGATAATCAGACCAACAAAGCCAAGAGAAATGGATGCTGCACCGGCAAATGCTGCAATCATAGAATTGATGAAAGCAAAGGATGAACCTAAGAATACCGGAGATTTTGCTTTGGTGAAAGCAACATACACAAGTGTTCCGAGACCGGCACCGAGTAGTGCTGCTGCAGAACTCATGTTTGCACCGTCAATTGCACCATTAATAATAACCGGCACAACCAAGGTTGCTGTCATAATGGACAGAAGCTGCTGGATTGCAAAGACAATCAGCTGTCCGAGTTTGGGTTTGTCGTTTACGTTGTAAACTAATTTCATTTTTTTTACCCCTCCAATAATAAATTATGATAAAAATTAAATATTTTATCTATGTAAAAATATACCCTAAAAAGAGACATTTGTCAATAGATTTTAGTGCAAAATACCCATTATATTGATAAAAAAACAAATAATTCTACAAGATGATGTATCAAAAAAGCACTTGCCGCGGCAAGTGCTTTTTTCTATTTAATATCTTCTGTTACGGTTTCAGGCGGCACAAGCAGTTTTTCAGGGTTTTCTAACAGCCGCTTGAACTTTTTAAAGGCGGTGGCATAATAGTGACCGTCGCAAATACGCTCATCACAAACAACAGAAAAGTCAATCATTCTGCGTTTTAGGGTTTCGCCTTCCTCTGTTATATACTGTTCTGTGCGCTTTGCGCCCATGGCAACAAACACAGGCAGGTTGCCAAAATCATATAAATGATGACAAATAGGCGGCATACCGAGGGACCCCATATTGGTGATAAACAAGGAACCGTGGAACGGGCTCAGGCTTGTTAAAAAACGGGGCAGTAAGCCAAAATAGTCCATAGTTTTAAGTGCCCAGACAACAAACTTTAAAAGCACGCGGGGTAAATGGGTCAAAATACGGGCAACAGTATCCATACTGTTCTGGTCGCCTTCGGCTTTATTTTCCACCACGGCTTCATTTAATAAATGATAAATATCGTCTATCGTATCTGTAGGAGACGGTGTGATTTTAATAACCGTTTCCGGGGCGTTGAGCTTTAACTCTTTTTTAATTGCCATGCAAATTTCAATATTGTTTCTTGCATATACACGTTGTCCCTGAATAAAACGGTTGATACCGGGAAGCTCAGAAACGACTCTGACATAGGCTGCCATAAAAATATGAATCATACCAATGCCACGATAGCCGTCAGCTTTTTTCTGTCGCAAAAGTTCTTCGCATTTACTGATGTTAACAGATGTTTCAAAGGTGTTAGCAGCACCGGTGCGGTTTGGCATAATGAATGGCACAACGGCATTCATCGGACTGTCGCTTTTAATTCTTCTGCCTACTTTTTTTCCCACAAAAATCCCCCACTTTCCTCTACACAATATATTGTACCATAAGATTCGACAAAATACAAGATAAATCTTTGTCAGCAAAAAAGACTTGTTGCGGTTTATCTTGAAAAGTCAGGATGATTGTGATAAAATACATGATAAGAAGACTGAAAAGGAGAGGATTTAATGAATTTTAAAAAGGATTTAACAGAGAACATTTTAGCTTTTTGGCTGAAAAGCTCTATTGATACCAAAAACGGGGGTATTTATACCTGCGTTGATAAAGAGGGAAAGGTATACGGCACAGATAAAAGTGTGTGGTTTCAGGGGCGGGCACTCTGGAGCTTTTGCAAAGCTTATAATACCATTGAGAAGAAGCCGGAATATTTAGAAGCGGCAAAAACCATTTACAGCTTTTTGCCTAAGTGCACAGACACTGACGGCAGAATGTTTTTCACCGTGACAGAAGATGGGCGTGAGCTGCAGAAACGCCGTTACTATTTTTCTGAGACCTTTGCAGCCATTGGCTGTGCAGAATACTATAAAGCAACAGGCGATAAGAGCGTTTTAGAAACAGCTGAGCGCTATTTTGATGTTGCTTATGAATGCTATACCGGTGTTCGCAAAAACACGCCGAAAATCAACCCTGACAATCAGGCAATGAAGGCGCTGTCACCTGTGATGATTATGCTTTCTACCGTGCAGGTGATGAGAAGCGCCAACCCCTGTGAAAAGTATGATGCCATTGCAAAAAAATGCCTGAATGATGTTATAAATGGTGGCTTTTTAACTGAAAAAGCGTTGATGGAAGGTGTCAGCGCAGAAGGTGAGTTTATGAGCTCTCCCACGGGCAGAATCGTAAACCCCGGCCACTCAATGGAGGCTGCCTGGTTCATTATGATGGAAGGTATCATTACAAAAAATCAGGAAGCGATTGAAATCGGCAAAAAGATCATTGATATCACCTGGCCTTTGGGTTGGGATAAAGAGCACGGTGGCATCATTGCCTTTACAGACGTTTTGGGTATGCCCCCTCAGCAGCTTGAATGGGATATGAAGCTTTGGTGGCCCCAGTGTGAAACTATGATTGCGCTCAGAATGGCTTATATTTTATTCGACGATGAATCTTATAAAGAAAAATATGAGCTGGTTAAAAAATACTGTGAAGACAACTTCTGTGATACAGAAAACGGCGAGTGGTACGGCTATCTGCATTATGATAACACCGTATCAACCACATTAAAAGGAAATATTTTCAAAGGCCCCTTCCATATTCCCAGGTTGTACATTATTATGGCCCTATTGGATGAATACGGAAACTTCGATAAATATATCGGTTAAAGCTTGAGGTGGTCAGTTTATGAACGTAGTAATTGCGATTGATTCCTTTAAGGGAAGCCTAAGCTCACCGGAAGCCGGTCGTGCCGCTAAAGAGGGCATCACGCGTGTGTATCCTGATGCCAAAGTGTCCGTTTGCCCCATTGCTGACGGCGGAGAGGGCACAGTAGAGGCTCTTGTTTCAGGACTTGGCGGCACAATGGAAAGAGTTGTGGTGACAGGTCCGCTGGACAGTAAGGTAGAAGCTAAGTACGGTATTGTGAATCAAACCACGGCTGTTATCGAAATGGCAGAAGCCGCAGGTATTACCCTTGTATCGCCGGAGAAGAGAAATCCGCTTTACACCACAACCTACGGTGTGGGCGAGTTGATTTGCGATGCCATAGAAAAAGGGTGCCGTGATTTCATCATCGGCATCGGTGGCAGTGCCACCAATGACGGGGGTGCAGGCATGCTGCAGGCGCTTGGCTTTGGCTTTCTTAAAGAAAATGGTGAGCCGATTGCCCCCGGCGCATTGGGACTTTCAGAACTTCATCATATAACAAATATAAATGCTTTGCCGGCTCTGTCAGAATGCACCTTCCGCATCGCCTGTGATGTAGATAATCCTTTGTGCGGAGAGCGGGGTTGCAGCGCTGTTTACGGTCCGCAAAAGGGCGCAACCCCAAGTATGGTTGCCGATATGGACACTTGGCTCAGCCATTATGCTGAGCTTGCGAAAAATGTGAACTCTGAGGCAGACCCCAATGTGCCTGGATCCGGTGCTGCCGGTGGTCTGGGCTTTGCGTTTATGACCTTTTTAGGCGGTCGCCTTCAAAAGGGTATTGAATTGATTTTAGAGGCGACACGAGTAGAGCAAACAATTTGCGGGGCAGATTATGTGCTGACCGGTGAAGGCAGGCTTGACGGGCAGACAGTTATGGGCAAAGCACCGGCAGGGGTTGCCGGTCTTGCAAAAAAATATAACATCCCCGTGATTGCCCTTGCAGGTGGGGTGACTGACGAGGCAAAGGCGTGTAACGACCATGGGATTGACACCTTTTTCCCCATTGTGAGAGGTGTTTGTTCGCTTGACGAGGCGATGGATAAAGACCGTGCGTACCGTAATATGGCAGACACGGTGGAGCAGATTTTCAGATTGATTCAAATAAAAAAATGAGGTGGTTTGCATGAAAAAGGTTTTGCTTTTCGGTATCCTCTGTTTTATGATTTTGGGTATTAAGGTTTGTGCTGATGACAGTTACCTTGTGTGGTTGGATGACTCTATACAGCTTTTTAGCGTAGAAAATCAAGCACAGGGTGACGGTTTTATAACCATGGGTGAGGCTGACCTTGCAGAGTGCTTAGATGCCGGGATTGTAGAGCGTTACATCCCCAATATTCCTGTGAAATTGTGCGACCTTGACTGGAATCAGCAGGCAATCAACGTAGACTTTCCTCAAAGCATCGGTTGCCGTGGGAATGATGTAACCGTGGCGGTGATTGACTCCGGTGTGCAGGAAATTGGCGTTTTGCAGGGGCGGGTTTTGCCGGGAATGAATTTGCTGAGCGGCACCACCGATGTGACGGATACGGTGGGTCACGGTACATTTGTCAGTGGCATTATTGCTGCCGGTGCAGATAAATGCAAAATTATTCCTTTAAAATGCTTTGATGCCGACACCACAGACCTGGGCTATATTCTAAATGCTATTTATCACGCTGTTGTCACTTATGAGGTAGACGTCATCAACATGAGTGTCAGCTTCAGCGAAAATGCCGAGGGTGTTACTGATGAACAAATGGCGCAGATTATTGATGTGTTTAATCAGTATGTCACCAATGCATCCGATGCAGGTGTTCTTGTGGTTTGCGCTGTGGGTAATGACAGCACAGCGGCAATGCATTATCCGGCAGGGTGTTTAGATGCCGTGGGTGTAGGTGCTGTTGATGCGGAAAATGCCCATTGCTCCTTCTCCCAGTATAATGACAGCGTTTTTGTTGTGGCACCGGGGCGGGCTGTTGTCAGTACGGCTATCAACGGCTATACATCAGATTCCGGCACATCCTTTGCGGCACCTCATGTTTCAGCGCTGGCAGCTATTGCAAAGTCAATGAACCCCAAGATAACAACTGCTGAATTTAAAACTCTTTTAATGGATACTTCAATAGATTTAGGTGTCGAGGGTCGTGACGATTATTACGGCTATGGCTTGATTGACTGTGAAGCGGCAGCGAAAAAGCTGATGGCTGGTGAACAGGTTTATATTTCACCCATTGACAAGACGGCATCCGGCACAAGTGCTGTTTTTTATAATAACACAAGTGACAGCGTAACAGCCTGGTGTATCTTTGCAAGCTACGGACAAAACGGGCTCAGTAGTGCACCGGTTATGACTATGCAGACCATTTTGCCGGGCAAAACGTATTCTTTTGAAAACTCCGGCACAAATGATAGCGTCAGCTTTATGGCATGGAAAAATCTGGAGACATTGCAACCCTTAGGCAGCAGTAGACAATGAAAATACAGATACAAAAAAAGCGACTTGCATAAGCAAGTCGCTTTTTGACAATATGGTCAAACCAAAGCAAAGTCGCTGGCATTAAAATCAATTAACCATTTGCCGTCTTTTTTCACAACAATCAGTTTTTTATCTGTTGTGTATGACTCAAACTCAATCGTATCGGCTATTTTCATAAAAAGCTTTACGTTTTCCGATACAAAGATTCTGTTTTGCTCAGTTTCTGTCATATCATCGGTAATTGTACCGGCGTTTTTCAAATCTTCTAGCAAAGTTTTCTGATCTTTTTCATGCTGTTCGCGAAAAGCGGTGACTACATCAGCTTCTGTCACAGTAATGGTAAGGGTATATGCATCATCGCTGTTTTTTTCAATTTGCTTAATTTCGTAGGTCATTTCATTTCGACCGCGGACGAGCAGGTTGGTATAGGCTTCTTTTAAGTCACGGCTATGTGCGATATACTCAGGAGGGATTCCGCCAAGCTGTTCTTCTATCATTGTATTTAGATGTATATCCCATGTATAGCCTATCAGTTTTTCAGGTCTGGTAATATAATTTTTGAGTGTGGCAAAATTCCAGTCCTGCCAGGATTCTAAAAAGGATTCAGCAACCTCGCAGACCTCTCGTTCTTCATCATTGGCATAGTTTTTTTCATAGTCGCCAACGCCGAATTTTTCGTATGATGAGCAAGCACTCAGTGAAAGCGCAAGCGCTAAAGTCAGTAAGATTGATAACAGCTTTTTCATTTTAAGACCTCCGGATTTTTTGTCTGATTGCCTTTTGTTATTATACCGCCAAAGAGAATAACTTGTCAAGGCTTGTCGCTTTTTGCAGATAACTAATGAGCATAGGGTCAAGAGGTCTTGACTCAAAAACGCATACCAAATAAAAAAACGAGCCATACCTTGCGGTATAACTCACAAGTACCGAAGGTACAGGGCTCCCGAAAAGCCTTTGACTTTTCGGGAAAGAGGAGGAACAGTGTAGCAGGCGACTGATTTTTTTGCAAAAAAAATCGGAACAAGCAAAACTTGTTCCGACGTGGTCGGGTGTTCATAACGTGTCAAAACTAAACTCGCAAAAAGTTGATAGCGACAGCGAACCGTTGTGAGGGCGTTTACAACCGAACAGGTAAGCCGAGCGTGACTTTTTGCGAAGGAGGAGAAGCAAGGA
>SVJQ01000014.1 GCA_015068905.1 Oscillospiraceae bacterium
TCATATTTTTACGCAAAGTTCTTGCATTTGTTGTTAAATCAGAATTATGCTTTCTTTCCATATATCCCTCCACCACCTTCGGTGGTCCCCCTCCCTTTAGGCAAGGGAGGCTTTTCGTTCTCGACAATATTCGACATATCCATATAGTTCGTATCAAATCAGAACAAAAAATTTCTACTTACCATAGTACCATATTTTTTTACATATATCAACTATGCCGTAATAAAAAACCGATAAATCTCGCGTGAGATTTATCGGTTTTTTATTATAAAGCAGACTGGGTGTCAGTCGGGTCGCCATTAATGGCAAGGTCATACTCCAGCGACCAGTCAAGCCCTCTGTATTCTGCTGCACGGTCATCTGTCTCAATGAAATCCATGAGCAAATCAAGCATATCTTTTGTCCATGTATTTTTATCTATCTGTGCGGTTGTGAACTTGTTTAATGTGATCATCTCGAAGCCAAAAAGGTCTTTAACCTGTGTTTTAGCAGCGCCGCCAACAACTTCTTCAACCAAGTGGCTGGGGATAAACAGCACGCCGCCGCCTGCACCAAAGACCACATCACCGGGCAGGCACACCGCATTGCCGATTCTTGTGATGGTATTATATCCTGTCATAATAAAATCACGAATAGGGGTCGGGTCAATGCCTCTGTAATAAACCTGAGTATCTTCAACCTTTTTCATCTGCTCTGTGTCACGAATGCCACCCCAGATGACTGCACCACCATTTTCATTTTTGGTCTTATTCTTAAGAGCCGTGGTCAGATTGCCGCCCAAAAACGTTCCTTTATAGATTTTATCATACATATCAATTACAGGGACGTCATACTCCTGCAGGTTATCAATGACCCATTGGTTATAGGTGCCGGATCTGTTTTCGCTTCTTCCAATATCTTTCACAACTGCATCAAGGTCAGGTCTAAAGGGGCAATATGTAGCGGTAACGGCACGGCCGATCAGCTTTCTACCATCGTCGTGCAGGGTGTGTAGTCTGCCCTCAAACTGACTTTCATAGCCTTTGACAAAAATCGGTTTCCAGACTTCCTCAAGGGTTAAGGTCTTGAGTGCCTTTAAGTACTTTTCATCTACTTTAGGGCGTCCGTCATCGAATCTTTCGCCCTTCCATTGTGGTGTTAAAGCTATGATTTCATCTCTGTCATTAAAATGCATAATTTGTACCTCCTTATTTTATAGGTGCATACCACCGTCTATCATAATTTCTGAACCTGTTATATATCTGCCTTCCTCTGAGCACAGAAGAAGTACTGCGGGGCTGATGTCTGAGGGACTGCCTACATATCCGCAAGGAATTTTATCGACCACCGCTTGCTTAATGGCTGCATCCCCAAGGGCTTCTTCATTTCTGGGGGTTTCAATCGCCCCGGGTGCAACATTGTTAATAGTTACACCAAAGGGCGCAAAAAGGGGCGCAAAATTCTGAACCATTTTCATCTGCGCTGCCTTAGTCACACCATAAATTGATAACTCAGGATGCTGGTTATACTGATTCACACTGCCTATTGCAACAATTCTGCCCCAACGCTTCTTCTTCATGCCTTCGGTATATTTTTTTATCAGCAGATACGAGCTTTTAACGTTGCAATTCATTTGATTGTCATATTCCTCGATAGAAAACTCGTCCCACTGTCTCTTGTACTGAATGGATGCATTTAAAACAAGAATATCCACATCCCCTGTTTTTTCATACAATGCATCAATTTCTTCTGCCTTTAAAAGGTTTGCCCTTACCGGTACAGAATTGGGGATTTTTTCACTCGCCGCCTTGCACTTTTCATCACTTGCCGCGCCCGATACAAAAACTTTTGCCCCTTGTTTGGCAAGCAGACTTGCTATCTCAAAACCGATCCCTTGGGTTGAACCTGTTACAAGAGCTGTTTTTCCGGTTAAATCAAACATTGATTCACTCCTTACCCATACACCTTTGCGTTATTAAACTGATTTCCGTTTTGTTCTGTATACGTATTTTTATGATCGAGAAGCCAACTGAAAACCTTATAATCCGAATATGTTTTGCTCCATGCATCGTGGCCTGTGTTTTCATAGATTGTAAGAGATGCATTGCCACCTAAAGCATTTACTCTGTCAACCATTTTAACCGATTCTTCAGTATAAACCACATCGTCGCTATCACCGTGAAATGCCCAGATTGGCGTTCCCGTCAGTCTTCTTGCATTCCAATACATTCCGCCACCGCAAATCGGGATGATTGCCGCAAAAGCTCTCGGCATATTCATTGCCATCTGCCACACCGCATAACCGCCCATACTTGCACCGACAGCATACAACCGCTTTGCATCTGTAAAACCGGCGTGCGTAACTTCTGTAGTCAATTCCTGCAAGGTATTCATGGCTTCAAACCAGCTGTCTTTGCTACATTGAGGTGCAACTGTTACAAATGGAAAATCTATATGCTTTTCAGTGATGACAAAAAACGGATTACCGGACAACTCGTTTATATCCGTGCCACGGCTTCCTGCTCCGTGAAGAAACAGTATAACGGGATATTTTTCACCGCTTTTGTATCCTCTTGGATACCTGATTATATACTGTAAGTCTTTAAATTCTCCTGTTTCGTAACGCAATGTCCACATCTCCATTATACATTATTGGTTTAGAACATCCAAAACTCCATAGGTCTTGTTATACTCCATTATAAATCCACAATCAAGCTTCAAGGTATAATTTCTCGGGTCTTCCGTGTTACTTTCAAACATTCCGTAATGAGTCGGCACACCAACTTTAGGATTTATTATTTTGGTTAGCTTAACTGCCTCATCTACATTCATATTTCCAAGTTTTCCGTTGATACAGATAAACATAATGTCAATATCATATTCCTTAAGTTCTTCAAGCTTTTCATGATATTCTGTATCGCCTGTAAAATACATGGTAACGCCGCTGTGTTTCACCACAACACCAATAGCAGGAGCACTGTGATCGGCAAATACTGCCGAAAGCTCAAAATCGCCAAGGGCTACAGTGCTACCCTCATCAAAAGCTTTATATTTTTTAACCCCACACGCTTGCAGTGTCTGTTCCGCATCAGAAGGTGCCAGAAAAAGCATTCTCTTATCCATAAGCGGAATTGCATCAATATCAACATGATCAATGTGGTTATGTGTGCATATAACCGCATCACATTGTAATTCCTCAGGTTTAAAGGGTGCCTCAACCATTCTTGGCCGGTTTGCAACACGATTCACAACATCAGACAGATACGGGTCAATGCAGATTGTATTCTTACCGTCTGCAAGGATATATCCATTCTGACCAATCCATTTGACTTTTAGCATCAGCTCCACTCCCTGTCGTTTGCCCACTCTTTGTCCCACTGGGTTGTCGGCTCCCACTGGCCGGGGTATTTTTCATGCATATGCTCTGCAATAAGCTCTTCGTTTAATGCATCAATACCAAGGCCGGGCTTGTTGGGAACATTTACAAAACCATCTTTAAATAACGGATTATCAATGCCAATCGCTAAATCGTTCCACCACGGAATGTCAACAGAATGGAATTCAACTGCCAAGCAGTTCTGAACTGCCGCCGCTGCGTGAATTGCCGCCATACAAGCGATGGGGCTTTCTGCCATATGAATTGCCATTGCAACGCCATATTTATCACACATATTGCCAAGCTTTTTCATTTCCATTGCACCGCCGACGGTCAGCATATCAGGATGAACAACAGAAACACCGCCACATTTCATAAGCGGTTCAAAGTTTTCAGCAAGGAAAATATCTTCACCGGTACAAATAGGCACATTACAAGCGTGCGCAATTTTTTCATAGTGCTTGGTATAATGCCACGGTGCAATATCCTCAATCCACGCAATATTATACTTTTCAAGGCGTTTTGCAAACATAATGCAGTCCTCAATTGCAATATGACCGAAATGGTCAATGGCAAGGGGAACCTCATAGCCGATTACATCTCTTACCTGCTTCACATAATCCTCAAGGTAATCCATACCCTTCTGAGTTAAATGAATGCCCGTTGCGTGATGAGGAATGGTAAATGTTTCATAGTTTTTGCCAAGCATCATATCCATATCAATGGAACCCTTTTGGTGATTGATGGCTTTCATAGAATATTTTTTAATATCCTCTAAAAATCCGATAGGCGCATTCAGGCAACCGGGCTCGTCAAGCATGAGCTCAATACCCAAATCCATTTTGAGGAAGGTAAAGCCCTGCTCCATTCTCTTCTTGAGGGCGTGACCCATATCGGTACCTGTATGCTTGCCATCAACATCGGTATCACAATACATTCTTACCTTGTCACGGAACTTGCCGCCAAGCATCTGCCAAAGGGGAACGCCCCAAGCCTTACCTGCTAAATCCCACATAGCAATCTCTAAGCCTGAAACGCCGCCACCCTGACGTGAATGGCCGCCAAACTGCTTGATTCTTCTGAAAATTTTATCCACGTTGCAGGGGTTTTCACCAATGAGTCTTGATTTAAGCATAAGTGCGTATGTAGCGCTGGATGCATCCCGCACTTCACCATAGCCAACCAAGCCCTGATTTGTGTACACTTTGATTAACGGGCAATGCTTTGGCGCACCGTTAATGTTTGCAACACGGATATCTGTTATTTTTAGTTCTGATGGATTGGAACAGAGATTTACGTTTTCTGAAATCATTTCTTTGATTGAATTATTCATATTCTCACACCTCATTTTTGTTGATAGCTTTTTCCTAACCGAAAATTCTACAAATTTATTATAGCATACGGCGGATTGCTGTTACACCTCAAATTCGAGCATAAAGGTTGATTTTTCGAAACAAAAATGGTATAATTCAGCTATATTGGGGGTGTTTTTCGTGATTTTCGAGCAAGATACCATTGTTTTTCAGATTTTAGATGTTTTGGACTTTGACCAAAGTGATGTGAAAAAATACAACTTCAAACGTAATTTTGATGCTCTCTCGCTCAGATATGAGGCTGATACGATCATCGAATACAAAGATAAGCAACTGCATTTTACCGATAATTCCATTGGTTTTTTTCCGTCTGATGTTGATTATACAAGAATAGCCAACCACGACAAAATGATAGTGGTTCACTTCAAAGCCTTTAATTATCATACAAATAAAATAGAGAGCTTCTTTCCTGTTGATTACAAGAAATACCGCTCTCTGTTTGAAAAAATGCTGGATTGCTGGAACAAAAAAGATATCTCTTACAAACACGAAGCCGCCTCGCTTTTAAACCTCATCTTTTCTGAGTTTTATAAAGACAATAAAAAAACATATATACATAATTCAAAAATTGATTCGTCAATCATATATATCGAAGAAAACTATCTGAAAAAAGACTTTTCTCTGCAACTAGCGGCAGAAAAATCATATATCAGTGACACATATTTCAGAAAGCTTTTTCGGCAGGAGTTCGGCATTTCTCCCAAGCAGTATGTGATTAATCACAGAATAAAATATGCCGCCTCGCTGATTATAGCAGGCTACTACTCTCTGCAGGAAATATCTGAACTTTGCGGTTATAGTGACTATAAGCATTTTTCAGTTGAGTTTAAAAAAATTATAGGTGTATCTCCATCGAAATACACCTATAAATTCGAAGAATAGTTTTGTCTAAGCATCGGGGTTCTTCACCCCGATGTTGCTTTTTAAAATCCCCGTCCAGCTTATATGTTTCGAGCTACCGTCTCAGGCTTTTTCTTATCCAGCAGTTGAATCAGAATACCCAGCATAATAATCATAAGACCGATAAAGGATGCTTTTGTCAGGGGGTCATCAAGAAAAATCCAAGTCCACACACTGGAAAGAAAGGGCGTTATGTATGCAAGGTTTGATATTTTCGCCGTGCTGCCTTTTTCAAGTGCCATAACCCAAACGACGTTGGCAATCGCAACGGTAAAAATACCGTTCCACAAAAAGCCTGCCATTTGATTAAGGTGCGGTACAAACAAGGCACCGCTGCAAAGATTGATAATGGTTGTCGCAAAAAAGGTCACAAAATAGCTGACCATCATCGTCATTGTTTTATCATATTGCACTTTTGAGCTAAGCGCAGTAAAAATGCCGTAAGAAACAGCACCCGCTATGCAGAACAGTGCCCCAAGCAGAGTTTTCTGATCAAAGGCTTTCAAGGCACCGCCAATGACAACAATAACGCCTGCAAAAGAGATGAGAATGGCTATAACTTTTTTAACCGTCAACCGCTCTTTTAAAATAATGCAAGCAAACAGCACACTCATAATCGGCCACAGATAGTTAATAATAAACGCCTGAGACGCCGGCATCAGGTCCGTACCCGCATAATAAAACAAATAGTAAAAAAAGGTTCCCGGTGTGCCGACAGCCGCCATTAAAAGATAATCCTTAACTCTATAACCCTTCTGTTTCTTAAAACTGCCTTTGCACAGATTGGTGATCAGTAAAAACACACTTGCAATCAAAGAATTCATCCACAAAAGTTGCAGGCTGCTCAACTCGCCTAACAAAAACTTGCAGGTTGTTGCAACGGTTGACCAAAACAGAATGGCCAAGCCGGCATATACATACGCCTTTTTCATAATCTTCCTCTTTTACATTAAAGTATTGCTGAAGATGATCCTTCAAAAAAATATCTCCATAACATCCAGATATGATTATACTCCAAAAATTTGTTATTCTCAACAGTATTTACACAAATTGCAGTAAAATTTTTCTGAAAAAGATTGCATTTCTGTCGAGTTATGGTACAATAAACATATACAAAAAGAACAGGAGCCTGATTTTGGATTACTGTAACAAATTTTTTCTTGCCCCTATGGCAGGTGTTACTGATTTACCCTTTCGGCTGATTTGCAAAAATTTTGGCGCCGACTTGGTGGTCAGCGAAATGGTCAGTTCTCGGGGTATTGAATATCGTGATAAAAAAACAAATATGCTACTTGAAACGCTGGATGCCGAAGCACCGCTGATTGTACAGATTTTTGGTAACGAGCCTGATGTGATGGCACGTGCTGCCCTGTATGTACAAAATGGGGGTGCCAAAGCCATTGACATTAATATGGGCTGCCCTACGCCGAAAATTGTCACAAACGGTGACGGTGCTGCCTTAGGGCGCGACCTTGATAAAGCAACTCTCGTCATGCGTGCTGTGTGCCGTGAGGCATCTGTGCCGGTGAGTGTTAAGTTCCGCTCCGGTTGGGATGAGGCTTCAAAAAATTGCGTTCTCTTAGCACAAGCCGCAGAGGCTGAGGGCGTCTCTGCCGTAACACTCCACGCACGCACACGGGAGCAGTTTTATGCCGGCAAAGCAGACTGGTCAGATATCCGTGCTGTGAAGGCTGCCGTAAAAATCTCTGTCATTGGTAACGGTGATATTTTTACCCCTGAAGATGCCATTCTGATGAAAGAACAAACCGGCTGTGACAGCGTGATGATCGGCCGCGGTGCTGAGGGAAATCCCTTTATTTTCCGACAAATTCAGGAATATATCAAAACCGGCAGTTATGCACCGGTTACCTCTGAAGAAAAAGGCAGCACCATTCAAAAGCATTTAGAGCTTTTGGTGAAATATAAAGGCGAGCATCTGGGTATTTTGGAGTCCCGCAAGCATATTGCCTGGTATTTAAAAGGCATGCCCCACTCATCCGCCTTAAAAAACAAAGCATTTTCCGCTTCGACACTTTCAGAAATGAAAGCTATCGTCAGCGAGATATTTTAAAAAAGGAGAATACATATGTTAAAAGAATTCAAGGAGTTTGCCTTAAAAGGCAACGTCATTGACATGGCTGTCGGTGTTATTGTCGGCGGTGCATTCGGAAAAATCGTTACCTCTTTGGTTAATGACGTAGTGATGCCCTTCTTCGGCTACCTGACAGCCGGAATGGACATCAAAACCATGAAATGGGTACTGAGTCCTGCCGTAATGGAAGGCGATGTTGTCAAACAAGCTGAAGCCGCTATTTTATACGGTAACTTTTTGCAGAACATTATTGACTTTTTAATCATCTCTTTCTCCATTTTCATGGTGATTTACTTCTTTAATAAGGCAAAGGATAAGCTTGTGAAAAAGCCTGAACCCGAACCGGAACCGGAAGCACCCAAGGCTCCTACTCAGGAAGAGCTTTTGGCAGAAATTCGTGATTTATTAAAGAAAAACACAGACCAGTAAAAACAAACCGCACCCTTCGGTGCGGTTTTCTTTTTGCAGACAAAAAAAGAGCCGTGGCACTTGCCACGGCTCTTTTAAATATCTTAGCCTAATTCAGCAAAGTATTTGATTGTTCTTACCATCTGGCTGGTGTAAGAATTTTCGTTGTCATACCAGGAAACAACCTGAACCTGAGAGTAACCGTTGTCCATGTTGGTTACCATGGTCTGAGTTGCGTCGAAGATAGAACCGAAACGGCTACCGATGATGTCGGAAGAAACGATTTCGTCTTCGTTGTATGCAAAGGATTCGTTAGCAGCAGCCTTCATAGCAGCGTTGATGCCTTCAACAGTTGCCTGACCCTTAACAACAGCTACTAAAATAGTAGTAGAACCGGTCGGGGTCGGAACACGCTGAGCAGAACCGATCAGCTTGCCGTTTAATTCGGGGATAACCAGACCGATAGCTTTAGCAGCACCGGTGGAGTTGGGAACGATGTTGATCGCACCTGCTCTGGATCTTCTCAGGTCGCCCTTTCTCTGAGGACCGTCTAAGATCATCTGGTCGCCGGTGTAAGCGTGAATGGTAGACATGATACCGCTTTCAACGGGCATGTAATCATTCAGAGCCTTAGCCATGGGAGCTAAGCAGTTTGTTGTACAGGAAGCAGCGGAGATAACCTTGTCTTCCTTAGTTAAAATGTTGTGGTTAACGTTGTAAACAACGGTGGGCAGGTCATTACCAGCGGGAGCGGAAATAACAACCTTCTTAGCGCCTGCAGTCAGATGAGCAGAAGCCTTTTCCTTAGAGGTGTAGAAACCGGTGCATTCTAATACAACGTCTACATCCAGTTCGCCCCAGGGAATGTTTACAGCGTCTTTCTCTGCATAAATTTTGATGGTCTTGCCGTCAACTGTGATAGAATCATCACTAGCGGAAACGGTGTCAGCCAGAGCATACTTACCCTGAGCGGAGTCATACTTCAGAAGATGAGCCAGCATTTTGGGGCTGGTTAAATCGTTGATTGCAACAACCTCATATCCTTCTGCACCGAACATCTGTCTGAAAGCCAGACGGCCGATACGACCAAAACCATTGATACCTACTTTTACTGCCATAGTATATAACCTCCTAAAAATATTGTTAATAAATTATCACTATACATTTTACAATATTGTAACAAAATATGCAAGCATTATTTGCAATTTTTTTAAAATTTTCATTATCAGACAGAAAAATCTGCATTTAACGGGTTACATTTAGATATTTTGTCACTTTTTTGCTGCCGGTGGGGTATAATTTTTCAGCACAACAGCTTTTTTAATCACCGGTTTTTGGACCAGCTCATCATTACTCCATCCACGGGTTGGCATTTGGGCAATCTCGTCTGCAATTTCAATGCCCTCTACCACTCTGCCAAAGGTGGCATACTGGCCGTCTAAGTAAGACTGCACGCCTGTCATAATAAAAAACTGCGCACTGGCAGAATTAAAGTCCTCACCCCGTGCCATGGATACGACTCCACGCTCATGCTTCAGATTATTCTCAAAGCCGTTTGCCGAAAACTCACCAAACACGGTTTTGCCATTGCCGCCAACACCAAAGCCGTCTTTTGAACCGCCCTGAATCAGCCCGGGAATGGTGCGGTGAAATACCTTGCCGTCATAATAGCCGGACTTAACACAGTCTAAAAAATGTTTAACTGTTTGGGGTGCCGTCTCCGGATACAGTTCAATCACAATATCGCCCTGCTCTAAGCTGAGCATAACAAAAGAATGCTCTGTTTCGCCGCCGCTGCATCCGGTCACAGTGCCAACGCAAAATAGCATCACCAAAACCAAAAGAATTGCTTTTTTCATATCTGACTCCTTTCAATCCTCAATCATCTAAAACAGATACCGCATGGTATAGCGCCTCTGATTGCTTCATATACCTGAGGGTCTCTTCTCCGCTTTCTGTGGCCAGTGCGTTAAAAAGGCAATCTATCAGGCAGGCCGCTGCTACTGAAGTATTTTTTATACCGCCATCAACATAACAGGGCAGCAGAACGGTTGCTGCATCTTTAACACTGTCAAAGGGCGGTGAAGTGATTAAAATAACAGGGATTTTTCTTTCTTTTAACACACTTAAAACCTGCACCGTCTGTCTTGTATAACGGTGAAACAGAAAAACAAGACAAACATCCTCCTCCGTCAGGCTGAGTAGGGACTCTACCTCACCGTTGTACCCTGCACTAAGCACCGACACATTTTCACGAATGGTTAAAAACCGCGTATAGGCATAGTGCGCCATAGCAAAGGATTCTTTCATTCCAAAGGTGAAAATCCGCTTTGCCTTTTTCAAACGATTGACGGCGTCACTCATAACTGCTCCGGAAAGACCTAAAAAGGTTTTTTCAATACACTGCATATTTTGCTCAACCGTCTGTAGAAATGCCTGTTTGGGGGAAGAATATTTTTTACTTTTTTGGAAACGTTCCGGTAACCCCGGCTGATGCACCAGTTCAGCACGCATAGTATCCTGAAAGTCTTTAAAGCCGCAAAAATCCAACCTTCGGCAAAACCTGAGCACAGAGGTGGTACTGGTCGCAGCTTTGTTTGCCAGGCTCTCCAGTGTATCAAAGGCAACTGTCTGCAAATTACCCAGACAATACATTGCCACACGATATTCCGATTTTGTCATTCCGTCAAGCTTATTTTTAATTGTTTCAGCAATGCTCACAGGCTCTCCCCTTTCTTCCAAAAAAGCATACTATTTAGCGAAGCTCTTATGTTCGCTGCTTAGTTTTCTTCTACTTCTTTATATGTCATAATTTTATTTAGGTCTTTTATCTTCTCATAATATTCTGCACACATTTTTCTTGCAGTTTCTATGTCAAGGGTTTTATAGTTGCCGCATTCAATTTCACTTTTCCCGAAAACCTCGCCGGTATGATTTTTTGTCTTAATCAGTACACTTTTGATTGTATCTAAAACAGTTTCGGCACTAACGGTATCTCGTACCAGCAAATAAAACCCTGTCTGGCAGCCCATAGGGCCAAAATAAATTACACTGTCCGCAATCTCTGAATTTCTGACAAAGGTTGCTATCATGTGTTCCGTTGTGTGCATGGTAATATTGTCTAAAACAACGCCTGTATTAGGCTTGCAAACTCGCATATCGTATGTGACAACATCGCCATCAACACGGGAAATGTATACGCCTTCATTCAACTTTCTGTGATCCACACAAAAGCTCTCTATTTTTTTCATATTTAATTCTCCTTAACCGTTTCTAAAAAGCTCAAGATAACCTTCAAAGAATTTTTAGCCGCCATCTCACAAAATTCATTAAAGGACATATCCGCCTCATCATCGGCGCTGTCGCTGATGGCACGAAGCACACCAAAGGGAACATCATTCATATAGCACACATGCCCAATGCTTGCCCCTTCCATTTCAGTTGCAATGGCGTCAAACCGGTTAACAAGCTCTGTTTTCTTTTCTTTTGAGCTGATAAACTGGTCCCCTGAAACAATGGTTCCGCAAAGGGTGCTTATACCGTCAATTTTTTTAGCAGCCACTCCAAGCGCCTCAGTAACCCATCCGCCGCACGGAATATTGATTATGTCAATACCCGATATAAATCCAATCGGGTCGCCCAGCGCTGATGTATCCATATCGTGTTCCACAACTGTGTCCGCAATGGCAATATCCCCTACTTTTAAGGCAGTAGCAAGTCCACCGGCAACACCTATATTGATGATGGCAGAAGGCTCATATTTTAAAATCATGGCTTCCGTACATATCGCCGCATTAACCTTGCCTACCCCTGCCTGAGCAACCACAACCTCGACATCCGATATAGTGCCTGCATAATATTCAATGCCGCTCACCTTCGCCACATTAACATTTTGCATCATGTCTTTGAGCATTTGAACCTCAACGGTCATTGCCCCGATAATTCCAATTCTCATAAAAATTTCCCTTCTGAATTAAAAAGATATTTTTCGGCAAAAATAAATTTTACCATTTTATTATACACGTTTTTCGACTGAAATGCAATGTTAAAACAGAGAGAAACGTATAAACATTCTTCCTTGACTTAGGTGCTAGTGTCTGTTATAATAAAAAAGTAAATTATACGAATTTTTATTTTTTTGTAGTATTTTTAACGAAAGAAGGAAATGACAATGGGGAAAAAAACCGAATTTCTTTACTTAAGTGAAGAAGACATCATACAAGCAGGTGCTTTAGACTATGCACGTTGCATTGATGTTGAAGAAGAAATTTTTAAGCTTTTGAGTACAGGCGATTATGTGATGGGTGGCGACAAACAAAACTCTCACGGCATTTATGTTAAATTCCCAAAGGAGAGTCCCTTCCCAAATATGCCGCTGGATGCTCCTGACCGTCGTTTTATGGCAATGCCTGCCTATGTCGGTGGCCGTTTTAATGTTGCCGGTCAGAAATGGTACGGCTCAAACATTATCAACCCCCAGCGCGGTCTGCCCCGTTCCATTTTAATGGTTATGTTAAACGATGCTGACACCTGTGAGCCCCTGTGTTTGATGTCAGGCAATCTGATCAGCTCTGTCCGCACAGGCTGTGTGCCCGGTGTCGCAACCCGCCACTTGGCCAAAAAGAGTGCCGAAGTCTGCACCTGTATTGGTGCCGGTCCCGTCAGCATGGCTTGCTTTGACGCCATTGTTCTGGAAGCCAAGAATTTAAAAGAAATTGTCGTTTTTGACATTGTAAAAGAAAAGGCTGAAGCCTTTGCAAAAGAGGCTGCTGAAAAATACGGCATCTCCGGCCGTGCTGCTGGCACTATGGAAGAAGCTGTCCGTGCAGCAGATATCATCAGCGTTGCCGCATCATCCGTCAAGCCGGTTAACATTGAAAATGACTGGTTAAAGCCCGGTTCACTCATTATGTTTACCGGTCGCTGCAATATTGATGAAGCATACTTTAGTTCTGCAAAAATCATTTGGGATAACGCCAAAATGCACGATGTGTATTATGATGACCATATGGCACTGCCCGAAGACCAACGCTTTATCAACGGCATTGGTGTTCAGATTTATCGTATGTGCTTTGAGGGCAAGCTGCCCCCGGTCATCCAGCAAACCAGTCTGGGCGATGTTGTCTGCGGAACTAAAGAGGGCCGCAAGAACGATGAAGAACGCATCTGCTTTGTTACCGGCGGTATGCCCGTCTGGGATGTGGGCTGGGGCTTTGACCTTTATGAAAACGCCAAAAAGCTTGGTCTTGGACAAACCCTCACCTTGTGGGAAGACCCATACCTTTGCTAGTACAAAAAACACCCGCTATGTGCGGGTGTTTTTTGTTAGAAAAATAAGTAGTTAAGCAAAGCAATCAGCGCAATATGCAGGACAACCTCTGCCGGAATCCAAACGCGAAACCTTGGCTTCGAGGTTTTATGGTTAAAAACTACCATCCCGAACATTGCCCCAAAACTGCCCATAAAAAGCGGTAATAAAAGAAGTATGCTCTCACGGATGCGCCGGCACTTCTTTTTGGCAAATACTTTATCGACACCATAAAGGATAAACATAGACACATTCCAGATTAGAAGAATCATACCCAGCACTACCATACAGCAACATTCCCCTTTATCATAATTGCTCAAAGTAAAGAAAGATGGCAATTTAACAATAAATTGCCATCTTATATTTCATAAATCAGTCATCAAGACTGTTATCAGTTGCTCTTGCAAAAATTTCTTCCACTTCCTGACCAGGCTTTTTGTCAAGCAGAGTGACAACAACAGCCGCTACAGCGCCAAGAATAAAACCGGGAATAATTTCATATACACCGGTGATAGCAGTCAGTGTAGAACCATTAGCAACCGGCAACCACAGCCACAGCATATCAACAAGTGCACCCACAACGATACCTGCTACCGCGCCCTTGTATGTAAAGCGCTTCCAGAAAAGGGATAACAGGACTGCTGGACCGAATGCTGCGCCAAAGATGCCCCATGCATTGGATACAAGATCCATAATTGCCTGCGCTGCCTTGCCCTTACTGCTTGCAATGAAAAATGCAACCACTGCAATTATCAGAACGACCAAGCGGCTTACCCAAAGCATTTCTTTATTTGTGGCATTTTTTCTAATGATGGGCTTATAAAGGTCACTCGAAAAGGAAGATGCCGCAACCAGAAGCTGCGAGTCTGCCGTTGACATAGAAGCAGCAATAATAGCTGCAAGCAAAAGCCCTGCAATAAATGCCGGAAACACATCACGAGCCAATTCTACAAAGATAAGTGACTGCTTGCCTTCAGCAAGAAGAACAGCAGAAAGATCTGTACCGTTATTATACACAAACATTCTGCCAAGATATGCAATCATAATTGTTGCTGCAAGAGAAAGAACAACCCAGATAATTGCAACTGTTGCAGACTTTTTAACCATAGACGGTTTTTCGATTGCCATAAAACGTACAATAATATGAGGCATACCGAAATAGCCAAGACCCCAACCGAAACCGGAAAGAATTTCCTGCCAGCTGGCGTTAAAGAAGTTGGGCACAAACTTAAATGCCTCACCATTCGGACCGCTGTATACGGTAGTAAGTGCAGCCGGCTCAAGCTCACGAGTAAAACCTACAACAACCGGAACAATCAAAAGGGCTGCAATCATTAAAAGCCCCTGAAAAAAGTCGGTCCAACAAACCGCATTAAAGCCACCAAGGAAGGTATACACAACAA
Source organism: Oscillospiraceae bacterium (assembly GCA_015068905.1). Taxonomy (GTDB): domain Bacteria; phylum Bacillota; class Clostridia; order UBA1381; family UBA9506; genus UMGS755. The sequence continues at coordinate 14,840 of SVJQ01000014.1, forward strand.
CGATAATGGCAAAAATGAGCATTGCTGTTTCTCTGGTGAGTGAAGGAACCAATGTGGTAAACACGTCTGAGCCTGCAACAAAGGCAGAGGCAACATAAATAGTGAAGCAAACCAAAAATACAATCGCACAAATAATGCTTAGAACATGACTTTTGGTAGCAAAACGATTGGACAGATATTGCGGCAGGGTGATTGAATCGCCTGCAGCCTTTGAAAACTTACGCAATCTTTTAGCAACTAAAATCCAGTTTGCTGCTGTACCGACCGCAAGGCCGATGCCGATCCATGCCTGTCCAAAGCCAAAGGCAAGAATGCTACCGGGAAGCCCCATCAAAAGCCACGCACTCATGTCAGAGGCTTGTGCGCTCATTGCTGTTACCCAAGGGCCCATAGCACGACCGCCAAGAAAATAATCTTTTTCTGAAACACTTTTAGATTTAAAGAAAAAGAAAACACCGATGAAAATCATCGCTACAAAGTATAATACGAATGCAAAAATATCCATAATCTCATTCTCCTTTTTTATAATTTTGCATATTTGTCATTATAACACAAAATTTACCAGAATGCAACACAGAACTAAGTATAGACTAAAGTCTACACTTAGTTCTGTGTTAAAAAGCTCCTATTTAGTTACTATCAATATTTTATATTGAACGAAAAACTGTACAAAAATATTAACTATTTACAAACCTTAATTTTAGTGAGGAACATTGGCATCACTCTTTTTGCATATTGCTTGAGTGAATATTCTCCATTGCACAAACACCAGTCGTACAAAAGTGCCCGTTCACACATAGCATACAGCTTCACAATCTCGCTGACTGTCATCTCGCTCGTCAGCTCCCCACTCTTTTGCCCGTCAGCCACAATTTTACGGAGCAGCTTATAGTAAAGGCGCTTATTGTCTAAAAGGTGCTTCTCGCCTTTTGTAATAAGCTGTGTGGAATACAGCCTTGTCAAAAGGTCAATATCAATTCTGTCCTCAATCATAGAAAACAGCTCGCTGTTTAAATATAAAAGCCTGTCAAAGGCAGACATGGCCGCAGGCATACTGTCCTGCAATTTGGCATACTCTTCATCAAATATGTACGAGAGTGAGCCCAAAAGTGCGTCTTTACCTTCAAAATAGTGATAAAAAGACCCCTTCGACGTGCCGGATTGCTCAATAATCTCCTCCACCGTTGTGTCTTCATACCCCTGCTCATAAAACAAATCCCAGGCGGCGTTAATAATTTTACCCTTTGTGTTTCTTTCGTTTTTCTTTGACATAGTTTTCAGTCCTTATGTATCAGTTGAAAATCGCATTGGCGATTTTCTTTTTTATTTTAAAAATTCCATAACGCAACGTTTCGCTGTTTCAATATCCGCTTTAGAGATTTCTTCATCAAAATCAGAGAATGTGTTACTTGTTATATCATTGCCCGTTAGAATTACATACCAAAGCAATCCGAGGGTATATCTGCCCAATCCATAACCTGCATGATAGGTATCTCTGTGTATTGTTTCAATGCCCGATGCAAGGAGTTTTTGAAAAACCTCGCCGGATGGAATAACCAAATCTGCATTGATTGCTTCAGCAGCTTTTTCATAGGATGCTTTGATGTCATTGAACATATCAATATCATTTTGATAGCCCAGTTCCTCCTTCAGGCGCTGACAGCCGTTCTCATACGCCCACGTCTGATGAATTGCTATCTTGGCCTTTGACACACAATGCCGCACATACTCAACAATTTTATTAAGATACGGTTGATATGTATTATAATAAGGGGACTCATGGCTTACCTGCTGAATGGTAACAACATCCCAATTACGGTTTAAAAGGGATTCTTTTAACGAAACACGAAAGCCTGTGCTTTCCCCGTTCATTTCAAGTGTATATGCCCTTTCCTCGCTTAACATATTTCTATAATGAAGGGAAAGAGGACATCCACCTATATAAAGGTTAAAGGTGTTAAGAGAGAACCCGTCAGCTTTTGCAATTCTGTGTAAATATCTTTGCGCATCCTGCGAAAAACTGTTCCCTATCGATAAAACGTTCATTGTAATCAACTTCCTTTTATTATTTTTATTATAACTATTTCGAGGCATATGGTTTAGATGCAACTTATTTTGGCGATATACTCACTCTGTTCGTGCGATATATTTTCACTCTGTTCAAATGCGATATAACTCCGCTTTGCTCCGTTGCGATATAATATAAATTCCCTTTTCTCGTCCCGAAGGGACATATCGCACCTTTAGGTATATCACATCCGCAAGGATATATCGCAAATTCCGTCAGAAATTTATATCGCTGCGTTGCTATGCAACGCAATTACTCGTGTCAAGTCAGGGACAAAAAAATAATAAATTAATCTTTTCTCGGCTTCTGCTTTTGTTCTTTAATTTTCTGAACAACCAAATAGATTATATTAATAAGCACAAAACCCATAATACTTGGTAGCCACATAAAATATACTGCTATCATAGCGTCGCTATGTAAAAAAGATTCTATCTCTTCCCAAAACCCCTTATAAGTGCCAATCAAAAATACATTTTTTATTATCGAATACAACACTAGAGGCACATAAACGGCTATACTCCAAAAAGGTTTTTTAAAAATCCAGAACAAGCCAAATATACCCATAGGAGCAAAAAAGCACAACAACATATAAATATAAATTTCTGCCATAAAATCATCTCACTTACAAATCAGTTTTAGGTAAGTCTCTCTCAGACAAAGGAAACTGTCAGCGTAGTTAAGTAAGGGGCTGAAACATTCCGCCTTTTCTCAGCACTTGACGTAATCTTTATTAAATTTATTATATAACAACTCAGGTGTTTTTTCAAGAAAATCTACTACTCAAGCAAAAAAGCCGGAGCAAAATTTGCTCCGGCTTTTTGCCACACAAATTATTTACGAACCACAATCGCGCGGTCTAAGTAAACAGCTTCTTCTACATCCCTGCTGCCGCCGTAAATTTCACCGGCAAATTTGATAGAAAGATACACATCACAGGCATCCATGGGGAAGGTCACAGCCATACCTGAAAGGCTGAGCCAGTTAAAGTTGTTGCCAAAGATGTCAACACGGGTGTCACCCGACCGGCGAATGCCATCAACAGAACCGATTTTGTAAAGATGATATACATCCGGCACAATATCTTCTTTAAACAGCTCAACGCCGGTTACATACTCACCGTCCTGCTGGATGTAAATCTGTACACCGCCGGCGGTTTCAGCATCACGACTGGTAGCCAGCAGTGCGGAAACCTCAAGGGGGTCACAGGCATCAGCACGGCACAGTTTTTCTACACGGCCCAGGCAGGAATCAGGGTCATCCACATAAGATACGCCATAGAGTTCCATATCGTTGATATGGCGCATAGAATTTTTGTAGAAGAACTGATACACATCGTCAGAGTTTACGTCGGAAAGTTCTGCCGGCAAGGGCGCTGTGTCAGGTTCATCGGTAAATACCATGCTTGCATAAAACTTAATCTCATTATCTATGCGAGCAGACTTGTACTGCGGTTTATCGGGAGATGAATCCTTAACATAATAGCGCGGATGGTTCTTATATGTCTCAAGACCGCTTATAACCATCTTGCGAACCGCTTCTCTATCATATTCAAAGGTTTCACCATCGGCTTCTGCCATTTTCTTTAAATCAAAGTATTTAACTAACAAGGAGCATCCCAACAGAGTGTGAACATAGTCAACACGGCGTGAATAAACCGGATTGCCGGCAACAGCCTTGCGGGCTTTTTCTAAGAGCACCATACCCTTTTTAACTGCTTTATAATCTAAATAATTGTGGTGCATGCTTTCAATGATACAGCAAGCCAGCGTATTGTTTTCTGCTGCAGAACGCCTCAGTTCATCTAAGTATGCTTTCACATAGCAGCCTGCCGCACCGTAGAAACGAGGCATAAAATCGTTAATTAAATCCTCGGCCTCAAGATAGGGGTCTTCGCACAAGTGCAACATCATATAATGCTGCAGCTCCCACATATCTGTTGCCAGGCATTCGTTTTCTGCAAAGACGCCCGTAACACCATTTTCATAGAAGGAACGGAAGGTGTTGCACAAACGGTTAGAAACCGGCAAAGCCATATCAAAGAACAGATGGAACATATATTCCCAAATGTAAAAATCACTACCGGATTTTTTACAGATTTCAGACCACTGTTTTAAAAGTCTTGCATAAGGCTTGTTACCCTTGTTATCAATGTCGTGAATAATGTCAGAATAAACCTGAGCCAAGCGGATGATAACATTCGGCTCGGGCAGGGTGTCATCCAGCGGTGGATCTGTATAAACAGCATACGCTAAGGTTTCAAGCTTCACATCGGGGTGCTTTTCTGCCACAACCTTGGCAATTTTATTCACAAACTGAATGGCATAACCGCTGTTGCCGGATTTTGCCATGGCCTTCTTACACTTTTCACACTGACAAAGACCACCCATGCTGTCAGGGAAGGAAATATCATAGAAACAAGGCATTTCAACGCCGTGCTCTGCCGCCAGTTTTTTATCCTCTTCAATAAAGCCCAAAAGCTTATCTGTAACAGCCTGCACCAGTTCGTCATTACTCAGGCAGTAATGAGCGTAAGGGATACGTTTGCCCTCAACGTCACTCCAGGCAAACCAATCGGGATGGTCTTCAAAATATTCCGCCGCAGGGAAGTATTTGTTAATGGTGTGAACGTGCCATGGACGACCCATAGGCATCGCACCGCCAAACTTTTTGACAGATGGGTTATAAACATCATCCGGGAGACCATCGTCACCCACAACATTGGTACGGGTTCTTGCTTCATAAGAAAAGTCTTCAATTTGACGATAGCCCAGAATCTTACGATAATAGAATGCGGGGGTACCTTCTTTGTAGAAATCAGCATCCAAAGAAAGCTCTGTCACGTCTGGGATATACTCTTCCCAGTTTGACCACCAACGAACACCCACAATATCTTCTAAGAAATGATACACTGCATACAAAATACCGCGGTCATTTTCCTTTTCACCACCGGTTAAAATGATGTTGCCGTTATCTTCTTTAATAATCCAGTTTTCAACTGATTTGCCGGCAACGCCCGCTTTCTTTGCATATTCGGTACGACCGATATAGAAAGCCTTAGTTGCTGCTTCACTCTCTTTTTTAATAGGCAGTTCTACAGTGTAAGACTTTTTCAAATACTGTTGTAATTCCGTTGCCGCTGTTTCTTCTACCGGTGCAGGGATTGCTGGAATTACAATAGCATACTCTGATTGTTTGTCATAAATAATCATCATTGTCACATACTCCTCCTTATATAATGCTTCTTAAAATCATCGCTACAATCAAAACTAGCATGTTACTTTTTGCCTTCTCGTTCACTCATCTGTATGAGTGATTTTATTGTATCATTATATCATGTACCAAGTCAAGCTTTTTCTGCCTAAAATAGTACCTCGTTACATTCATTTGCTTGTAATTTAAAACTTATCAAAAAAAGGTTTGACAAAGCCCCCAGCCTGTGCTATAATATATTTCTGTTGAGGACAACTAAATAATGAGCACCTTTAGCTCAGCTGGTAGAGCACCTGACTCTTAATCAGGGTGTCCAGGGTTCGAGTCCCTGAAGGTGTACCAATAAAACTCACATGCCTTATGCGTGTGAGTTTTTTGTTTTACCAAAGGGACGAGAACCCTGAGAGGGTTTTTGCGTTAGGAAAACAGTTCAGCGAACTGTTTTTAGCAAAAAGGTGCGAGTCCGGTACCAAAATGCGAAGCATTTGGGTGGACGAGCAGATAAGACGCCAAAGGCGGCTGTGTCCCTGAAGGTGTACCAAACAAATAAGGCTTGAAACCTGGTGTTTCAAGCCTTGTTGTTTTTTAGAGCCATTTTACTTATTTTTCTTTTGAAGTCCCTTTGGCTATATCAAGAAAAGTCCTACTTCAAAGCTATAATTTTATTTTTAATCTTATCGCTTTCTTCAGGTGAAAGAATACCGGTTGTAATGTGATAGGTCAATGTTTCACCGGGCTGAAGGTATTTTTCCTGACCCCGTTCTTTGCAATACAGATAGCCCATATGCTGTGCAGTTGCAGGAAGCACCATACCCAAAGCATCCTCATCTGCCGTTCTTGCAATCCATCTTAAGCCAAAGGGCAATTCACCCGGCTTATGTGACACATAGCAGGCATAACCATCCGGCAGAAGCTGCATTGTATGTGCATCGCCGTTTTCATCTGCATCGTACTTACAGGTGAACACAATTTCGGGCGCATAGCTCTGTGTTTCAGGGTCAATTGTGTCCATAATGGATGTATCTTTATCCAGTCTGTCAAGATAGTCATTTGTTTTCGCCGCAAGTGCCTCAGGATAGCCTTCAGGTACTTCGTGATGAGGCGTGATATTTTCAGGTTTTGCCGTATAGTAAAGCTTTGCGCCATCAACAGGGCGATAATTAATATGGCAAAGGTAGAAATACTCAAGGGGAAGGTCTTTGTGGTTTTTCAACGTGATAAACATCTGGATGGTCGAAGCATTCTCATACAATCTGCATTCGGGCATAAATTCATAATTATGTTCAAAGGCTCTTTTAAACAGATAACTTCCGCTGAGAGAAACGTATTTGCCCTTTTCATCCTCACCGATGATGATATAGGCTTCGTTATATTTTGCAATGGGAAGCTCTCCGTGGGGCAGATGGGTATCTTCGGAAGTAGGATTACCCATAGCTGTGAGTCCGCAATGCATTAAAAACGCGCCGTAACTTTCGCCGTAGGTAGCATAACAAACTTCGGGCTCATCATAAATTGATTTCATAACCATATTATGGCCTAAAAACTCCATATCCCAAACCTGCTGACCAACAAACGGCAAAAGGGTTACATAGCCCTTATCGTTTGAAAGCTTGACTGCTTCGATTCCGTTAGCATACTTAAAAAGAGTTGCTTTCAGACTGCCGCCGGAAAAAACTGTTCTTTCCTTTTCTACAAAAAATTCTTTGTACAAATTGATTCTGTTCATATTATTTTCCTCGCTTACTTAAATTGTTCCTATAGATTTTTCTATAAAAAACCGGATAAATTACATCCATCAACTTATTAAAAAGTATATCACCAAAAAAAGAACGTGTCAATGGCATTTCCACGATTCACCAAGCCAATACTTTTTGTGTTATATTGACTTTTTATCATTTCTGTGACATAATTACATCAACAAACAAACCATTTTTGAGGTGATTTGTATGGTGATACGAGAGATAAAAGAAAACAAAAAACAGTACATCTCCTTACTGCTTTTGGCAGATGAACAGGAAGATATGATTGACCGATATCTGGATAGAGGAACCATGTTTGCACTGGATGATAACGGTGTAAAAAGCGTGTGTGTTGTAACAGACGAAGAAAACGGCATTCTTGAAATCAAAAACATTGCCACCGAACCCGGCTCTCAGGGAAAAGGATATGCTAAAGCTCTGATTGACTTTATTGCCGAAAAATACAAGGGTCTGTATTCTGTTTTGCAGGTTGGTACAGGTGATAGCCCACTAACCATCCCGTTTTACGAAAAATGCGGTTTTGTCCGCTCTCACGCTGTCAAAAACTTTTTCACAGATCATTACAGAGAACCGATTTTTGAATGCGGTGTTCAGCTTATTGATATGATTTATCTCCAAAAAAAGATATAAGTCTAAATTAGATTCATTGTTGGCAAAGTATTGTTTTCCAATAAGAAGCCCCTTTTTCGCTGTATACTCACCAGAACTAAATGACTGTTGCAAAAGCAAAACCCCGGTCTGCACTAGACCGGGGTTTTTTATAATCATAGCAATTACATTTTCTTGCCCTTTAACAGCGGGCTGAGTCTTTTATACAACAGCATCGTCACCGCTGAAACTAAAATCACCTTAATCAGATTAAAGGGTGCCACACACAAAAGCACGAACTTAAAGGTGTTATCAATAACGGGCCAGATGGCTGCTGCCTGGGCTAAAATCGCCTCCAGCGGCATAAAATTGCTATATAGAGGCAGCATTACATAAGCATTGATAAAGCAGCCTAAAACTACCATAGACAATCCTCCGACTACAAGACCCAAAAGGGCACTCAGTTTAGTCTTTTTATGCTTATAAATCAGTGCTGCCGGCAGCACAAAAACAACGCCCAGCACAAAATTAGAAAGCTCACCTACGCCACCGGTAATACTGCCATTCATGATGAAATTCAGCAAAATTTTAATAGCTTCTATCACAACACCGGCAATCGGACCTAAAGAGAAAGCACCGATTAAAACCGGAACTTCACTAAAATCCAGTTCATAAAAGCTTGGAGCAATAAACGGAAGGGGAAATTCTAACAGCATTAAAATCGATGCCATTGCCGCCAAGATTGCCACTTTTGTAAGCCATTGTAATTGTTTGTTTTTCATAACTTTAACTCCTTTTCGCTCTTCGGGCAAAAAAATAGCCTGCAGTTTTGGCAGCACACCAAATACAGCAGGGCAGAAAACGACAAAACAATATGTTTCTCTTCTTCCATCCAGACTCGCATTTGCTTACTGTCGGCTTTGGAATCACACCAAAATCAACCTTTCGGCTCGCGGGCTAAGAGCAAGCTCTATTACCGCCGGTCGGGATTTTCACCCTGCCCTGAAGATTTAACTATATGTAACTATATACAGTATACGTCATCCGGCAGGAAAATGCAAGTACTTTTGCTTGAATTTTCAGGAAATTTATGATATAATATATGAAATTATGCTCGTTTTTGATGCGGAAAGGAGTGTTTTGGTATGAAAAAATTGATCAGTCTCTTAATTACCTCCTTGTTGCTTGTAACCTGCACAGGGGTATTTGCCGAAGACGAAATGTATGTATATACACCCAAGCACATTACTGTTACTTATAACGGTGACCCCATAATTTTCCCGGATGCACACCCCATTATGCAAAACAGCAGAACCCTTGTGCCCATCCGTGCGATTATGGAGCGTGCAAATCTGAACGTAGACTACAGCAGCGAAACAAAGACCATTACTGCCACGCAGGGCGCTCTTTCGATTACCATGACTATAGACAACCCTGAAGCGACCATTACCAAGGGTGAAAACAGTCGCACTGTCACAATGGATGTAGCACCGGCGATCATAAACGGCCGCACCTATGTACCTGTTCGCTTCGTCAGCGAGTGTTTAGACATTAACGTAAACTGGAACGCTCTTGCAAATGAGGTTGTTTTAATTGACCCGGCTGAATGGAAACGAGAAATTGAAACAAGGGCAAAAATGCTCAATGTGTTACTTGATATGCCTTTTGCAAGTGATACGGCATACGCCGGTAACTTCAGCGGTCTTATGCAGCTTGGTTATATTTTCAAAAACCTGCCGGCAGAAACGGGTCTGGCGCCCAAAACCACAGCCTGCCTTGATTATAATCTGACGGGTACAAACGTGTATGACGGAAACATTTTTACCGCCTATGCTGTTTTAGATATTGATTTATCTGCATTAAAAACCTTATCTGCCGCAAAAGGTGAAGCAGACATTTTCACCTTTGACGAAATAGCAACAAAGCACAAGATTGACCTTGATATGTTGATGGATGAAGAGTGGAATCTTTATATAAAAAGTAACGGTCTACTCTCTCTTATGGAAAAAACCGGACAAGAGGCTTATGCAAAAGCCATCGGCAGCCGCTATATTAAAATTTCGCTGAATGATATGATAGAAGGCGAGTTGCCGGATATGTCTGCCTGCAAAACCTATTGGGATGTGTTTGCCGCAAGTGTTCGGGCAGACAATATGCTCTACACCCAGAGTGCAGCTTTGCTGGATGATATGGTTGACACCTATATTGACCGATTCAGCAACGATTCTTTAAAGATTACCGAGCGCTATAACGGTACGCATTTCTGGAGTATGAACGTGAGTCAGCAGGATATGACAGATTTCAAATTGGATATGGCACGCTTGACCGCCATCAGCTCCGGAGAGCCGGTAGACGAAGGCGCTTTAGCTGAGCAAAAGAAAGAATTAGACAGTGCAAAGGTTAAAAACGTCATTACTGTTTTGATGGAAAACGATGTACCTGCCAAGGTTGAATTTACCGATTTTTACGAAACCGGTGATGAACCTATAGCCCCGACCGTATCCACCGGCAAGATGCCGACCGTTCAGAAAACCAACAAGTTAAACTTCGGTGCATCCATTCGAAAATTTAACAGCTACAAAGATAAAAAGACTGAAGTTCCTAAAGATGTAATTACCTTAGATGAATTAAAGCAAATACAGTAACAAAGAAAAAAGGTTGTGATTTTATCACAACCTTTTTTCTGCTTATAAATAAAAATCGTGGTTAGCAATGGTAGTAAAATAGGTGCGGTTGTTAGGGATCCAGAAGCTTTCTGAGATAGTGGGATTTAAAAAGAACAAGCTATGCCCTGCATGATTCTCACCGGAAAGAGCACGTTTGGCAGCAATAATACTGTCCCCCAACGGTTTTTGATAAATACTGCCATCCAGCACCGGGGAGAACTGAACACCGTGGTTTCGGTCAAATATTACGCCATAAATGGTGTTGGGATAGTCCTTGCTTTTGACACGGTTTAAAACCACGTTACCCACCGCAATTTTCCCCTTCATAGGCTCACCCTGACTTTCTGCGTGAATAATTTTAGACAGCCAGTAAATCTCATCGTCGGTGTAACTGCGATGAGCCACCATAGACGGCGGCACGACTACTCCATCCTTTTCAATATCAACCGTATAGGTTTCATAAACCCAGTTGACCTGACAGCCAAGCTCTTCTGACACAAAACGCACAGGCACATAGATGCGGCTATTCACAAGCTGAACACCGTTCGGAATAGAAACATATTGCCCGTTTACATATCCGCTGTTTTTCCCCTTAGGCAGGCGAATGGTTTTGCCGCTGTATTCAATAACTGCTTCGTTTTTAGCGCTGTTCCACTCAACGCTGTCAGCCCCCAGCGCCTCACTGACGAACCGGATGGGTACAAAGGTTGTACCCCGATACAAAAACGGCTCTGAATCCGTTTTAATGAGGGTATTATTGACTGCTAATGTAATGGGTGTGTCAAAGTTTATGTCAATCGTTGCGGAAGTTTCAGCCGGTGTGATTGCCAGCAAAAGAAATGACATGATAAGCAAAATCCACCGTTTTTTCATACATCCGTTCCTCCTTTTCATCGGACTTATATCCAAACGAATATCCACGCCACAGTATAACACAAAAAAACCATGGATTACAAGCGTAAATCCATGGTAATTATGTAAACTTAATTTGAATAAACCGTTTTATATTTCTTTGGTGAACATAGAACCGATACCGTCATCAGTAAAGATTTCAAGCAGAATGGAATGCAGAATTCTGCCGTCGATGATATGCACACGTTTAACACCTTCGTCCACCGCTTCAAGACAGCCACGGACTTTCGGAATCATACCACCGCTGATGGTGCCGTCTTCAATCAATTCATTTGCCTTTTCAGGTGTCATAGCATGAACGATGTTACCCTCTTTATCTTTTACCCCTTCAACATCGGTTAAGAACATAAGCTTTTCAGCTTCTACCGCCGAGGCAATAGCCCCGGCTACAGTATCAGCATTGATGTTATAGCTCTGACCGGCTTTATCCATACCAATAGGTGCAATAACAGGGATAAACTCGTCATTTGTCAGCTTGGTTAACAGTTCGGTATTGACTTTGACGATTTTGCCCACAAAACCTAAATCAACAGGGTTACCGTCCCCATCAACATCCAAAGGCTCGCACTCAATGAGGCCGCCGTCAATACCGCAAATACCTACAGCCTTGCCACCGAACTGATTTAAAAGCGATACAATCTCTTTGTTGGTTTTACCCACCAAAACCATCTGTGCAATTTGCATGGTCTGGCTATCAGTCACACGAAGGCCACCTATAAATTTGCTCTCAACATTATAGGTTTTAAGTGCCGCTGAAATATCCGGTCCGCCGCCGTGAACCACAACGGGATGCATACCGATATATTTTAAGAGGGTGACATCCTCCATAACGGTATGCTTTAAATCGTCATTAATCATAGCGTTGCCGCCATATTTGATGACAACTGTTTTATTGTAAAATTTTTGTATATAAGGCAGAGCCTCAATCAATATGCCTGCCTTTTTAATCAGTTCCTGCATTTGTCTTCCTCCTGCTTTTTACAGATAAAATCCCGGTGCGGTGAGGCCCTGTGTTTCAGGGAAGCCGCATAAAAGATTCATATTCTGAACTGCCTGACCTGCCGCACCTTTGACTAAGTTATCAATGGTGCTGGTAATAATAACACGACCTAAGCGTTCATCTACACAAACACCGATATCCACAAAGTTAGAGCCTGCAACATGGTTGCTTTCAGGGATACCCTCGTCATAAATGCGGATAAAGGGCTCGTTATCATAGCATTCATGATAGTAGCTGAGCAGTTCTTCTTTGGTTTTCATTTCTTTCAAATCTGCATAAATGGTTGCATAAATACCACGCTTCATAGGCACCAGATGAGGCGTGAAGGAAAGCTTGATATCTTCACCGGCAACTAAGGAAAGCTCTTGCTCAATCTCAGAAGTGTGACGGTGGGTTGCAATCTTATACGCCTTCATATTCTCTGTGCATTCGCAGAAATGAATGTCAACAGAAAGGCCGCGCCCTGCACCGGAAACGCCGGATTTTGCATCAATAATGATATGCTTTGTATCAATAGCACCATACTTTAACAAGGGTGCTAAGCCCAAGATAGAACAAGTGGTATAGCAACCGGGGTTACCAACCAGCGTTGTCTTTTTAATATCTTCTCTGTGGAGTTCAGGCAAGCCGTAAACAGACACATCTAACAGTTCCGGTGAAGAATGGGGCTGCTTGTACCACTCTTCATACAGTTCTTTATCGTTATAACGATAGTCGCCGGACAGGTCAATGACCTTAAGACCCAGCTCATACAGCTTGGGAATAACCTCCTTTGATGCACCGTGAGGCAGAGCGGTAAAGACCAGATCGCAGTTTTCTGCCACCTTTTCAGGAACCGGTGCAGATAAAACTGTGTCACACACACCCTTTAAAGCAGGATATACATCAGACATCTTCTGCCCTTCATAGCTTTTAGAGGTCAGCATTGTCAGTTCAACGCCGCCGTGACCTTTCAAAAGGCGTACCAGCTCGCTGCCTGCATAACCGGTAGCACCTAAAATTCCAACCCGAATCATTAAAATCTTCCTTTCTCATTAGAACCATTTTGTATTATTATACAACAGAGTGCATAAAAATGCAATAGTAAATTTGTTAAAATATTGGTGTTTAAACCATATTTTTTTGTCTATACTGTAAGCAGGAGTTGATAATTATGAAAAACACCCTTGCTTTTTCTCTGCTTGCAGCATTGCTTCTCATCTTCACATGGGTATCCGCCTCTGAAGATATCAGCCGCGATTTATCTGATGGCATTGTCCGGCTGCATATTCTTGCAAACAGCGACACTGCCGAAGACCAAGCCTTAAAGCTAAAGGTCCGTGACAGGCTTTTAACAGAAGCAAAAAAATCCTCCAAGCCGTTAACGGATAGCGAAATCCAAAAAGTCTGCGAAGCAGAAATCAAAGAAAACGGCTATTCCTATACTGCCAAAATAGAGCGCGGTCGCTTTTACTTTCCTCAAAAAAACTACGAAAATCTGACCCTGCCTGCAGGAGACTATAACGCTGTCCGCATTGTCATTGGCGAAGGCAACGGGCAAAACTGGTGGTGCGTTATGTACCCGCCTCTATGCTTTACAGAAAGTTCAACAGGCAGACTTGATGAAAAAGCGTTGGCATCACTCAAAAGCGCCGTCAGTCCCGAAAGCTTTTCTATGATTTGCGAATCAGACACCATTGCCATCAAGCCATCCTTTAAACTGGTAGAGCTTTGGAATGAGCTGAAAGCTTCCTTTCATAAATAACTTAATCCTGAAACAATTCTTCCACTAAACGGCGTACATTGTCACGCCGTTTTTCTGTTTCTTCCTTATTAATTTTAATCTCAATACAATCCCCTTCCCGCGCTTCGGGAATCAGGTCACAGGGCACTGCAAATAAATCCTCTGTTTCATCTTCTAAAAAAATCATACCGCTCTCAATTTTATCAACTATATACAGCATACTCTTCCTCCTCCGTTATAATCTCAAGCTCTGCTCCATCCGATACAAACATGACCGTGCCGTGCAGGTCCGTTCTGTAAATGGTGGCGCCATACTCATCTAAACGTTTGACAATTTTATCGTGCGGATGCCCGTACTCATTATTGCCGTCACAGGAAATCACACCATAGGTGGGCGCAACCGCTTCTAAAAACTTTTTGTGTGAGGATGTAGACGACCCGTGATGACCAACCTTTAAAACATCTGCTTGCAGGTTTTGGCCGCTTGCAAGCATTTCTTTTTCCGAAACTTTTTCAGCATCACCCGTCAGCAAAAAGCTATGCTCGCCATAGGTGATATGCAACACTGCCGAATAGTCATTCATTTCCTCATATCCGTCTGATACCGGTGCTACTACATCCACCGTCACCGCAGGGTCTGCCTGAATGGTAACCCCTGCCTTTGCCGTGTGAATCTTTAACCCCTTAGCCTGAGTTGCCAAAAGTAATTTCTCATAGGTTTTAGAGGTGTGCACAGCACGGGGCATATAAATCTCCCCTACCGCAAAGCTTGAAAGAACCTGAACCATACCGCCAATGTGGTCAGAATGGGGATGGGTGCAAATAACATAATCAATCTTTTCGCACCCTCGGCTTGACAGGTAAGAAACAACCGCTTGAGCCGCTTCTGCCTCACCGGCATCAATCAAAGCTGTTTTGCCGCCGGGAAATTCAATAAAAGCGCTGTCGCCCTGCCCTACGTCAATAAAGGATACCACAAGCTTGCCATCAGTTGATATCGCAGAATCCACTTGGGAAGGCATATCCAGTAAAAGCTGACAGCCAGTCAACATACATAATACTAAAATAAGTAATATACTAAATATTTTTTTCATACAAACCTCCAAGGTTTTCTCTTCCTTTTTAATTGTAACACATTATCAGTGTAAAATAAAGGACAAAAATCAAGTTTTTCTTCATTATTATAATAAAAGATGCCAAATCTTATAGAAATTAAAAAAATTTATAATTTTTTTCAAATAAATACTTGACATCTTTACTTGACTATGATAGTATTATAAATTGCATTATAAGTCAAAATTAGGGTTATTGTGCGTACCGATTGGCAGAAATCCCCTGTCATTTCTTCGGTTTTCTGCCATATACAGACAGTACATAATGCTTCGAAAAATATAAATGAGGTGATCTAGGTAATGGTGCATCAAATCCAGTTAGGCAAAAACGTCAGAATGAGTTATGCGAAAATCGACGAAGTCCTGGACATGCCAAACCTGATTGAAGTTCAGAAGGACTCCTATCAGTGGTTTTTAGACGAGGGCTTAAAAGAGGTTTTTCATGACATTTCCCCGATCACAGATTACACCGGCAATCTGGTTTTGGAATTCATTGATTACAAGCTGGAGGACAAGGTTAAGTACGACGTGGAGGAATGTAAAACGAGAGATGCTAACTATGCTTCTCCCTTAAAAGCCCGTGTTCGCTTAATCAATAAGGAAACCGGTGAAGTCAAAGAACAGGAAATCTTTATGGGTGATTTCCCGCTGATGACCGACCAGGGTACCTTTATTATTAACGGTGCTGAGCGTGTTATCGTCAGCCAGTTGGTTCGTTCTCCCGGTATCTATTACGCAATGGAGCATGATAAGACCGGTAAAGAGCTTTACAGCTCTACCGTCATCCCCTATCGTGGTGCATGGCTTGAGTATGAAAATGATATTAACGATGTGTTATCTGTTCGTATCGACAGAACCAGAAAAATCCCCATCACCGTTTTAATCCGCGCTTTAGGTGTTGTTACCGATGATCAGATTTTAACACTCTTCGGCGAAACTGAAGCACTACTCAACACATTGGAAAAGAGTGCTTCCATCCAGTCACAGGATGACGCGCTGATTGAGATTTATAAAAAGCTGCGTCCGGGTGAACCCCCGGCAGTTGAAAGTGCACGTTCACTTTTAATGGGTCTTTTATTTGACCCCAAACGGTATGACCTTGCCAAAGTCGGCCGTTATAAATTTAATAAGAAGCTAGGTCTGGCCAGCCGTATTACCGGCTTTACTGCAAAAGAAGCTATTGCAGATCCCCGTACCGGTGAAGTGCTGCTCGCAGCTGACAGCTACATTTCTAAAGAAGTGGCAGAGGCAGCTGAACTTGCCGGCGTTAACCAGGTTATTCTGGACATTAACGGAAAAGCTATTAAAGTCTTTTCCAATAATACCGTTACCTTATCTGAATATGTTGACTTTGACTGCTCTGATATGGGCATTCACGAAAAAGTCTGCCTTGGCGTTTTAAATGAAATTTTAGAAGAAAACGAAGATGAAGCATCCATCCGTGAAGCAATCCGTCGCCGGATTGATGAACTGATTCCCCATCACATCACCATTGATGATATTTTCTCTTCTATTAACTATCAGATTGGTCTGTTATACGGCATCGGCTCTACCGATGATATTGACCACTTGGGCAACCGTCGTCTGCGTTGCGTTGGTGAGCTGTTGCAGAACCAGTTCCGCATCGGTCTTTCCCGTATGGAGCGTGTGGTTCGTGAACGTATGACCATTCAGGACTTAGACGTTGTTACACCTCAGGCACTGATTAACATCCGTCCTGTTGTTGCAACCATTAAAGAATTCTTTGGTTCTTCTCAGCTTTCACAGTTCATGGATCAGCTTAACCCACTGTCTGAGCTGACACATAAAAGAAGATTGTCTGCCTTAGGTCCCGGCGGTTTGTCCCGTGACCGTGCAGGCTTCGAAGTTCGTGACGTTCACCATTCTCACTATTCCAGAATGTGTCCTATTGAGACACCTGAAGGTCCGAACATCGGTTTGATTTCTTCATTGTCTACCTATGCAAGAATCAACGAATACGGCTTTATTGAGGCGCCTTACCGTCGTGTTGATAAAGAAACCGGTACTGCTACCGATGAAATCATTTACATGACTGCTGATATTGAAGACCAGTATATTATCGCTCAGGCAAACGAGCCTTTAGATGAACACGGCAAGTTTGTCAGCAAAAAGGTTGCAGCCCGCTTTAAAGATGACATTATGGAAGTTGAAGCTTCCGAGGTCGACTTTATGGACGTTTCTCCCAAGCAGGTGGTATCTGTCGCAACAGCGATGATCCCCTTCCTGGAAAACGATGACGCGAACCGTGCTCTGATGGGTGCAAACATGCAGCGTCAGGCTGTGCCTCTCCTCAAAACCCAGTCCCCCATCATCGGTACCGGTATGGAATATAAAGCCGCTAAAGACTCCGGTGTTGTTGTGCTGGCAAAAGAAGACGGCGTTGTTTCTAAGGTTAGTGCTGATGAAATCATCATCAAAGGTAAAAACGGAAACCTCGAAACACATAAATTGATTAAATTCACCCGTTCCAATCAGGGTACCTGCATTAACCAGAAACCCATTGTTGCTGAGGGTGACAAGGTGAAGAAAGGCGACATCATTGCTGATGGTCCTTCAACCGACCACGGTGAAATCGCATTAGGTAAGAACATTCTCATCGGCTTTATGACCTGGGAAGGTTATAACTACGAGGATGCTATGCTGATTTCTGAAAAGCTGGTTCGTGATGATGTCCTGACCTCCATTCACATTGAAGAATATGAATGCGAAGCCCGTGACACAAAACTGGGCGCAGAAGAAATTACCCGTGATATCCCCAACGTTGGTGAAGATGCCCTGAAAGACCTTGATGAGCGCGGTATCATTCGTATCGGTGCTGAGGTTCGCTCCGGTGATATCTTAGTTGGTAAGGTAACACCCAAGGGTGAAACCGAACTGACCGCTGAGGAAAGACTGCTTCGTGCCATCTTTGGTGAAAAGGCCCGCGAGGTTCGTGATACTTCTCTCCGTGTTCCCCACGGTGAAGCCGGTATCATTGTTGATGTTATCGTCTTTGACCGCGAAAAGGGCGACGAGCTGCCCCCGGGTGTTAACCAGTTAGTACGTTGCTACATTGCACAGAAACGTAAGATTTCTGTAGGTGACAAAATGGCAGGTCGTCACGGTAACAAGGGTGTTATTTCCCGTATTCTGCCGGAAGAGGATATGCCCTTCCTGCCGGATGGTACACCTCTTGAAATCGTACTGAATCCCTTGGGCGTACCTTCCCGTATGAATATCGGTCAGGTCTTAGAGGTTCACTTAGGCCGTGCAGCCCGTGAGCTTGGATGGAAGATTGCCACTCCGGTATTTGACGGTGCAAACGAATTTGACATTATGGATACGTTAGACCAGGCCGGCCTTGACCGCGACGGTAAAACTGTTCTTTATGATGGTAGAACCGGTGAGCCCTTTGATAATCGTGTTACCGTTGGTATCATGTATATCTTAAAACTTGCTCACTTGGTTGATGATAAGATTCACGCACGTTCTACCGGCCCCTACTCCCTCGTTACGCAGCAGCCGCTGGGTGGTAAAGCTCAGTTCGGCGGTCAGCGTTTCGGTGAAATGGAAGTTTGGGCACTGGAAGCATACGGTGCAGCTTATACCCTGCAGGAAATTCTGACAGTTAAGTCTGACGATATTGTCGGTCGTGTTAAGACCTACGAATCCATTGTCAAGGGCGACAGTGTTCCCAAACCGGGCATCCCTGAATCCTTCAAGGTCCTGATTAAGGAACTGCAGTCACTGTGTCTTGACATTCGTGCTCTGGACGAAAACATGAACGAAATCCATCTGAAAGATTCTTCTGAAGAGGAAGAAGAATCCTCAATGGGTCTGACCATTAAAAACGATGCTGCTTTCATCGATATGGACTTAAATGACGATGACGATGAAGTGGGCGGCGATGTTGAACTTGATGATTTCATTGAAGACGAAATGGACGAAGAACCCAGCGATGATTTCGACGATTCTTTAGAAGATGAATTCGAGGAAGACTTCGGCGATGAAAAAGGCGATTTCGTTGACGATCTCGACCTGCTGTAAGACTTACCTTTTAACGGACGAGCCGCTGTCGGCTGGCGGCGAATAAATTCAGAATGGAGATGAAACGGTTGTCTGAAAATTCATTTGAAGCAATTAAAATCGGCCTGGCATCACCGGAAATGATCCGTGAATGGTCCCATGGCGAAGTGAAAAAACCGGAAACCATCAACTATAGAACGCTTAAGTCTGAGCCTGACGGTTTATTCTGTGAGCGTATCTTTGGTCCGCAGAAGGACTGGGAATGTCACTGCGGTAAATATAAGAGAATCCGTCATAAGGGCATCATTTGTGACCGTTGTGGCGTTGAGGTAACCCGTGCCCGCGTTCGTCGTGAACGTATGGGTCACATTGAACTGGCTGCCCCTGTTTCTCACATCTGGTACTTTAAGGGCATCCCCACCCGTATGGGCCTGCTCCTTGATATGACCCCGAGAATGCTTGAAAAGGTTCTCTACTTCGCAGCTTATGTTGTTATCGACCCCGGTACCCGTACTGAGCTGCAGAAAAAGCAAATTCTCTCTGAAAAAGAATACCGTGATTTTTCTGAAAAATACGGTGACAGATTCCGTGCCGGCATGGGTGCGGAAGCTATCAAAGAGTTGCTGCAGGAAATTGATCTGGAAGAAATGTCTAAAGAGTTAAAACTCGACTTAGAGGGTGCTTCCGGTCAGAAGAAAATCCGTTTATTAAAACGTTTGGAAGTTGTAGAATCCTTCCGTCTCTCCGGCAACAAGCCTGAGTGGATGATTCTGGACGTTGTGCCGGTTATCCCCCCCGAACTGCGCCCCATGGTGCAGTTGGATGGCGGTCGTTTTGCAACCTCTGACTTAAATGACTTATATCGTCGTGTGATTAACCGCAATAACCGCTTAAAGAGACTGCTCGATTTAGGCGCACCGGAAATCATTGTTCGTAACGAAAAAAGAATGCTGCAGGAAGCAGTTGATGCGTTGATTGACAACGGCCGCAGAGGTCGTCCTGTTACAGGCCCCGGTAACCGTCCCTTAAAATCCCTTTCCGATATGTTAAAGGGTAAGCAGGGTCGTTTCCGTCAGAACCTGTTGGGTAAGCGTGTTGACTACTCCGGCCGTTCCGTTATCGTTGTTGGCCCTGAACTGAAGATTTATCAATGCGGTCTGCCGAAGGAAATGGCAATCGAACTGTTTAAGCCTTTCGTTATGAAAAAGCTGGTAAATGACGGTTTAGCGCATAACATTAAAAGTGCAAAACGCATGGTTGAACGTGTTAAACCCGAAGTTTGGGACGTTTTAGAGGATGTTATCAAAGAACATCCCGTACTCTTAAACCGTGCACCGACGCTGCATAGATTAGGTATTCAGGCATTTGAGCCTGTACTGGTTGAAGGTCGTGCGCTGAAGCTGCATCCCTTAGTATGTACTGCATACAACGCTGACTTTGACGGTGACCAGATGGCTGTTCACGTTCCCCTGTCACCGGAAGCACAGGCAGAAGCACGTTTCTTAATGCTCTCTGCTAACAACCTGTTAAAGCCGCAGGATGGTCGCCCTGTAACCGTTCCCACACAGGATATGGTCCTGGGTGCATACTACCTGACTATTGATAATCCGGAAGAACCCGGAACCGGCAAAACCTTCTTTAGCCCCAACGAAGCAATTCTGGCTTATACCAATGGTATTGTTGGCATTCACGCACCGATTAAGGTTCGTTTACAGAAGGAAATTGACGGCGAGCTCCGTCAGGAACTGGTTGATGTAACCGTTGGTCGCTTAATCTTTAACGAAGCTGTTCCCCAGGATCTTGGCTTTGTTGACAGAAGCCTGCCGGAAAATCAGCTGAAATTAGAAATTGATTTCTTAACAACTAAAAAAGAACTGGGTAAAATTGTTGATAAATGTATTCGTGTTCACGGTCTGACCGAGACTGCTGAAGTGCTTGACAGAATCAAGTCCTTAGGCTACAAGTTCTCCACTCAGGGTGCTGTAACCGTTAGTGTCAGCGACATGAAGGTGCCTGAAGCTAAAAAGCAGTACTTAGCAGAAGCTGAAGAAGCTGTTGACAAGATTACCAAGAAGTTTAAACGTGGTTTGATTTCTGACGAAGAACGTTATAACATGGTTATCAAAACCTGGAACGAAACCAATGATAAGGTCACCAAAGCCCTGATGGATAATCTGGATAAATTCAATCCTATCTACATGATGGCTCACTCCGGTGCCCGTGGTAGCCAGAACCAGATTCGTCAGCTGGCAGGTATGCGTGGTTTGATGAACGATACCTCCGGTAAAACCATTGAAATTCCTATTCGTGCTAACTTCCGTGAAGGTCTGAATGTCCTTGAGTACTTCATCTCCTCTCACGGTGCGAGAAAGGGTCTTGCCGATACCGCTCTGCGTACTGCTGACTCCGGTTATCTGACCCGTCGTCTGGTTGATGTCAGCCAGGAAGTTATCATCCGTGAGGATGACTGTGGCACAACCGCCGGCATTGAAGTATTCGATATCCGTGACGGTAAGGAACTGATTGAAGGTCTGTTTGACCGCTTAAACGGTCGTTATGCATTAGAGGATATCTGCCATCCCGAAACCGGCGAGGTTATCGTTCCCGCAAACGAGCTGATTACCGAAAAGCTGGCTAAGAAGGTTGTTGACGCAGGCGTTAAACGTGCAGTTATCCGCTCCGTTCTCACCTGTAAAGCTAAGGTTGGTATCTGTGCTAAATGTTACGGTTCTAACCTTGCAAGTGGCGATAAAGTTCCCGTTGGTGAAGCTGTTGGTATTATCGCAGCACAGTCCATCGGTGAACCGGGTACACAGCTGACAATGAGAACCTTCCACACCGGTGGTGTTGCGACTGCTGATGACATCACACAGGGTCTGCCCCGTGTTGAGGAATTGTTTGAAGCCAGAAAACCGAAGGGTCTTGCTATCATCGCTGAAATCGGCGGTAAGGTCAGCATCGTAGAAAACAAGAAAAAACGTGAAATCGTTATTTCTGATGATGAAACCGGCGATGCTAAGACATACCTCATCCCCTACGGCTCCAGAATCAAGGTAGCTGAAGGCGATGTCGTCAATAAGGGTGATGAACTGACCGAAGGTAGCGTAAATCCCCACGATATTCTGCGTATCAAAGATATTACTGCTGTACAGCAGTACTTAATTCAGGAAGTACAGCGTGTTTACCGTCTCCAGGGTGTTGACATCAATGACCGTCATATCGAGGTTATTGTTCGTCAGATGCTGAGACGTGTTAAGATTGAAGAACCCGGTAATACAAACTTCCTGGCAGGTTCACTGGTTGACATTAACGAGTTTGAAACCGCCAATGAAGAAATGGTTGCTAAGGGCTTAGAACCTGCAACCTGCACAAGAATCATCTTAGGTATTACCAAGGCTTCTTTAACCACAGACTCCTTCTTGTCTGCTGCTTCCTTCCAGGAAACAACACGTGTCCTGACAGAAGCTGCAACCAAGGGTAAGATTGACCCGCTGGTTGGTCTTAAAGAAAACGTTATCATTGGTAAACTGGTGCCCGCCGGTACCGGTATGCCGAAATATCAGAACACTGATATTGAAAATGCTCTCAAACCTGAGGTTGACGAAGGGTATAGCTCCTTTGTCTTAGACAGCAGCGACTATATCGGTTCTAATGTTGTTCCCGAGGCGATTGACGCTGAACAGGAAGCATAAGGAATAGAAAAACCTAATATGTTAAAGCTGGCGTAGCTATTGTGAATCGTTATTCAATTCACAATAGCTACGCTTTTTTCTTGAAAATGTTTTAAAAAAACGATTACTCTCCCCCCTGCTTCGGAAATATAAAAGTATTTAAAATTTTTGTTGACATTTTCCAAAATGCGTGTTATAATAGTCTAGTGTGTGTCA
Source organism: Oscillospiraceae bacterium (assembly GCA_015068905.1). GTDB lineage: Bacteria > Bacillota > Clostridia > UBA1381 > UBA9506 > UMGS755. The sequence continues at coordinate 37,792 of SVJQ01000014.1, forward strand.
GTAGGACTTTTTTGCTGATGCAACTACAGTCAGGTCTTTCCTGCACTGCTTGAGCGGAGTGAATCAAATGGAAAACGATCTGAAAGGCAAACGCCTTTTAATCGGTATTAAACAGTCAACAGAAGCCGTCAATCAAGGTAAAGCAAAAGAGGCTTATGTTGCACAGGATGCTGCGGCTTTTATCCGTGAGCCCTTTGAGACTTTATGCAAAGAAAAGCAGCTCCCGATTCATTATTTTGATACAAAGCAACAGCTGGGTCGTGCCTGCGGCATTGACGTGGGGGCAACCTGTGTCGTTGTTTTGATATAATTTGTAAGAGTTTCTTACAACTAATGAAATCAGAAAGGAGGAAACCAGTTCATGCCAACCTTTAACCAGCTCGTGAGAAAAGGTAGAGAAACTTCTGTTAAAAAGTCAACAGCTCCTGCTCTTTTGAAGGGTCTGAACACTTTAAAGAAGAAAACTACCGACATTAGCGCGCCGCAAAAGCGTGGTGTTTGTACTTCAGTTAAGACCATGACACCGAAAAAGCCGAACTCTGCTCTGCGTAAGCTCGCCAGAGTTAGACTGACAAACGGTATCGAAGTATCCGCTTATATCCCCGGTATCGGTCACAATCTGCAGGAACACAGCGTTGTTTTAATCCGTGGCGGCAGAGTTAAGGACCTTCCTGGTGTACGTTATCACATCATCCGTGGTTCATTAGATACCGCCGGTGTTGCTAACCGTATGCAGGGTAGATCCAAGTATGGTGCGAAGCGTCCTAAAAAATAATAGGATCTAGCTTCACAGTAAAATCACATCTGTGCTGGTACCGGAAGAACTGTGTTTCTTTAAATATGTACTGTGCACAAACGGCCAATCGGCCGAGTACCTGTGATTTCATTTAAAATTAATGAAGGAGGGAAGAAAAGTGCCAAGAAGAGGTTTTATTGCAAAACGTGAGGTACTGCCCGATCCGCTGTACGGAAGTACAGTTGTAACACGTCTGATCAATAACGTTATGTTAGACGGTAAGAAAGGCGTAGCTCAGAAAATTGTATACGGTGCTTTCGACATTGTCAAAGAAAAAACCGGCAAGGAGCCCCTGGATGCTTTCAAAGAGGCTATGGACAACATCATGCCCGTACTGGAAGTTAAGGCTCGCCGTGTCGGTGGTGCAACTTATCAGGTCCCCATGGAAGTTCGTCCCGAACGTAAACAGACTCTGGGTCTGAGATGGTTGACACTCTACAGCCGTCAGAGAAGCGAAAAAACCATGAAAGAACGCTTAGCTGCTGAAATCATGGACGCTATTAACGGCACCGGTGCTTCTGTTAAGAAACGTGAAGACACTCACAAGATGGCAGAAGCTAACAGAGCATTTGCACATTACAGATGGTAGTCATCTGGTTTGTAAACAGATTTTAGTTCGATTTTCGAAGAAAGGAGGAAGATTGTGGCAAGAGATTTTTCTTTGGAAAAAACAAGAAATATTGGTATCATGGCTCACATTGATGCCGGTAAAACAACAACAACAGAGCGTATTCTGTTCTACACCGGTCGTATTCATAAGATTGGTGAAACTCACGAAGGTGCATCTCAGATGGACTGGATGGAGCAGGAAGCAGAACGTGGTATTACCATTACCTCTGCTGCTACTACCGCACAGTGGAAGAACCATAGAATTAATATTATCGACACTCCCGGTCACGTTGACTTTACTGTTGAAGTTGAGCGTTCACTTCGTGTCCTCGACGGCAGCGTAACTGTTTTCTGTGCTAAGGGTGGTGTTGAACCGCAATCTGAAACAGTTTGGCGTCAGGCAGACAACTACAAAGTACCCCGTATGGCTTATGTAAATAAGATGGATATCATGGGTGCTGACTTCTACAACGTTTTAGACATGATGAAGACCCGTCTGCATTGTAACGCTGTGCCCATTCAGCTGCCTATCGGCTCTGAAGATACCTTTAAGGGCTTAATTGACCTGGTTAACATGAAAGCTTATGTGTATTATGATGACCTTGGTAAAGACATTCGCGAGGAAGAAATTCCTGCTGATATGGCTGACAAGGCTGAAGAATACAGAAGTGCACTACTTGAGTCCGTTGCTGAAACCAGCGAAGAACTCATGGAAAAATATTTAGAGGGCGAAGAACTGACTGAAGCTGAAATTAAAAAGGCTATCCGTACAGCAACCATCGCTAACGAAATGGTACCCGTACTCTGCGGTACTTCTTACCGTAACAAGGGTGTTCAGAAGTTGCTCGATGCTGTTGTTGATTATATGCCCTCCCCCATTGACATTCCTGCTATCCGCGGTGTGAATGAAAATGGCGAAGAGATTGAAAGTCCTTCTTCTGACGAGGCTCCCTTTGCAGCACTCGCCTTCAAGATTATGACTGACCCCTTCGTTGGTAAGCTCTGCTTCTTCCGTGTGTACTCCGGTACTCTGGATGCAGGCTCTCACATCTTAAACTCCACCAAGGACAACAAGGAACGTATCGGTCGTATCCTGCAGATGCACGCAAATGACAGAAAAGATATTGACAAGGTTTACTCCGGTGACATCGCTGCTGCTGTTGGTCTTAAGAACACAACAACCGGTGATACCCTGTGTGACCCCAATCATCCGATCATTCTGGAATCTATGGAATTCCCTGATCCTGTTATCCGTGTTGCTATCGAGCCGAAGACAAAAGAAGGTCAGGAAAAGATGGGTATCGCTCTGGCTAAACTTGCTGAAGAAGATCCCACATTCCAGACATATTCTGATGAAGAAACAGGTCAGACCATCATTGCAGGTATGGGTGAGCTGCATCTTGAAATCATCGTTGACAGACTGCTGCGTGAATTCAAGGTTGAAGCTAACGTAGGTAAGCCTCAGGTTTCCTACAAAGAAACCATCCGCAAGACGGTTGATATTGAAAACAAATATGCTAAGCAGTCCGGTGGTAAGGGTCAGTACGGTCACGTTAAGATGACTGTAGAACCTCTGGAACCCGGTAGCGGCTACGAATTTGTTAACAAAATTGTCGGTGGTGCTATTCCTAAGGAATACATTCCCGCTGTTGATGCCGGTGTTCAGGGCGCAATGCTGTCCGGTGTACTGGCAGGCTACAATGTAGTAGACGTTCGTGTTACTCTGTATGATGGTTCATACCACGAAGTCGACTCTTCTGAAATGGCGTTTAAGATTGCCGGTTCAATGGCATTTAAAGACGCTTGCCGTAAGGGTGACCCCGTACTGAAAGAGCCCATCATGCAGGTTGATGTTATCGTTCCTGAAGAATACATGGGCGACGTTATGGGTGACTTAAACTCTCGTCGTGGTCAGATTCAGGGTATGGAGGCTCGTCCTGGTGCACAGGCAATTTCTGCTTTCGTTCCCCTGTCTGAGATGTTTGGTTATGCGACCGACCTGCGTTCTAAGACTCAGGGTCGTGGTCAGTACACCATGCAGCCCAGTCACTATGACGAAGTTCCCAAGAGCATTCAGGAACAGATTATCTCTTCCAAGACCAAAAACGAAGGTTAATGGAAAACTTTTAGGAAAATACTTGATTTTTCCTATAAAAAAAGGTACAATAAATGTATCGCATCTTAAAAATTATTAAATTAAAAAAAATAGGAGGCTAACAATAATGGCTAAGGCTAAATTCGAAAGAACCAAACCGCACGTTAACATTGGTACCATCGGTCACGTTGACCATGGTAAGACCACTCTGACCGCTGCTATCACCAAGACTCTGAGCTTGACCGGCG
>SVJQ01000015.1 GCA_015068905.1 Oscillospiraceae bacterium
GGAGGTTCCACCCGTTCCCATCCCGAACACGGTAGTTAAGCTCCTTAGCGTCGAAGATACTTGGTGGGCGACCGCCCGGGAAAATAGATCATCGCCGGAACAAACAAGGCAGAGTTTAATCTCTGCCTTTATATTCCTCGATAGCTCAGTCGGTAGAGCCCGCGGCTGTTAACCGCGTTGTCGTTGGTTCGAGTCCAACTCGGGGAGCCAGAAAAAAGCATCGACTTTGTCGGTGCTTTTTTCAATGAAATTTGCCCGCGGCAAGTGAAATAGCTTCGCTATGAAATACGCTACGCGTATGAAATATGCCTTACGGCATATGAAAAAGGTAAATTTCATTTCACATTTTGCGTTAGCAAAATATTTCATAATCCGCTGGATTATTTCATATCAACGAAGTTGATATTTCATTAAATGTTTACATGTTAATTATTCTGTGATAGAATATTAGCAGAGGTGTTACATTATGAAGGAAAACAAACTTGTAGATTTATCTACGGATTTTGCAGTAAAAATTATTAAGTTATGTGAAACGATAAAGGGGCATTATTCACTTGTAAATCAGTTAGAGAGAAGTTCAACATCAATCGGAGCAAACATTCACGAAGCAAATTATGCTCACGGAAAGAACGATTTTATTGCAAAGTTACAGATCGCTTTAAAAGAATGCTATGAAACAGAATATTGGCTTGAACTTTTTGTGAAGTCAGAAATGTTGGATAGAGAAATTGCAAAAAATTTATATAATCAATGTGGTACAATTCGTAAAATATTGATTTCCTCAATCAACACCGCAAAACAAAATATTGATAAATAAAAACTGCTACTATAACTGTAGCAGTTTTTATTATAGTATTTTTAACTTTTTTCATTTCTGAATCGTCTAATAGATGTAAAAGCTTTTACAAAGGCGAAAGGAGGACTTAATTTGTACGAACTGTTCGAGCAGAAATATAAAGAATGTGAAAAGTCTTTGTTCTTGGTTGCGGTAGGTTATCTGCACAATACTGAAAATGCAAAGGATTGTGTTCAGGAAGCCGTTTTGTCTGCCCTAAAGTCATTTAACTCACTTAATAATAAAGAATTTTTTAAAACATGGCTTACAAGGATAGTAATTAACAAGAGCAAGGACTATTTAAAGAAACAAAGATTCACTGAGGAATTAACAGATAATCTGAATGTATTTTACGATATGCCGACCGATGAAATAGGCATAATAGATTGTATATGCAAACTTAACCCAAAGTCATCAATCTACATAACCCTTCGGTTTTATAATGATATGACTTATGACGAAGTTGCACGCACATTGAAATTGCCTGTTTCAACTGTAAAATACAAAACTAAAAAGGCAATCATCGAATTAAAATCACTTTTGGAAGGAGATGCAAAATGAGAATATCTGAATTGGAAAACAAATTAAGAAAACATGCCCAAATAACAAAAAGTGTCGTGCAGCCTCCTTTCAACCTGAATGAAGAAATCAAGAATATGGAGGTACACACTATGAGTAAACCAAAAATCACTATGAAAAGAACTCTTGCAATCGCTGCAGTATTAGCACTTTGCATTATAACCGTTACAATGACACCGTTGGCAAATTCAATCAAGGGCTTTTTCAGCGACATCATTCGTTTTGATGGAGCTATAACCGGAATGAAGTATGAAAACGCAACCAACGATATTAAGATAGATGTTTCAGAATTAACAACTGATAATGGCAATATTATTATTCCATTAGACTTAACCTTTGAAAATCCAACAGAAGCACCTTTCCCTTACATTCAGGAAGTTGCAGTTTCAGAATACAAAATAGTTGATAGCAACAATAAAGAAGTCGTAAAAGCAAAGGTCTCTGCAGAAGATGGTGATAAAGGAACTGTTGTTGATAACAAGGTATTAGTTAATCTTTCGCTAAATGATACAAAAATTGAATCAGGTGAAGAATACATACTTATAATAGAAAAGATGTACGGACTAGCAAAAGCAGATGCACCGCTTCACATAACAGGGAATTGGCAATGCAAATTTGTTAAATAAATAGTGTCATCCAAATCATTAGCTTGCCTGCTCGCTTGCAAGCGCACTCACGACGGCTCACTGTCGCTACCACCTTTTTACGAGTACGTCTGCGGCTAAGAAAAGAACCACCCATTAGGGTGGTTTTTTTAGTGTTTTTTTGTTTTACTTTTATAAATAATTTTACATTTTACTTCGGCAAGCTTTTTTGTATTGTGATGGTGTTTGTGAGAAATGCTTTTTAAAGCACCGGCAAAATGTGTTAAGAGAATTATAGCCGGATTCAAATGCAATTTCTGTAAGACTTTTTTCTGTTGCACGTATCTGAGAAGCAGCATATTCAGAACGCACGGAACCTAAGTATGTTCTGAATGGAATTTTAAGCCGATCACAAAAGAGATGTGTTATGTATGAAGGATGATAGCCAAAAGCTTTAGAAATGTGGTTGATGGTTAGATCTTCTTTGAAATTTGCATCTATATAAGCAACGATTTTTGACGGCAGTTCTAAATTTTCATCTGTCGGTGTCAGTTCAAGAATGCTCAAAAGGTCAGATAGTATGATATAAGTCCATCCAATCAGTTCGATATCATTTATTCGTGTTATTATTTTTCGAAAGGCAAGGGCGGTGCCTTCTGAAATCAAGTTTGCTTCGATAAATGGATTTCGGGGATATTTTGTAATAATATCCGGTAGGTTCTCGGCTAATAATTTGGTGTTGCAAATGATTGCTACAATTTCTGTAGGTTCGTCGCATAATGAGTCATATTCTATATATTCATGAACCGTGTTTGGAAAAATTACAATAGCATCTCCTTTTTTTAATGTGTAAATTTTTTCTCCTACCTTCACATTTTGCATTCCCGAAACACAAAATGCTATTTCCAAATGGTTATGAAAATGAGAAGGAAAGTTATAAGTTATTTTTTTATGTGATATAAAAATGTTTTTTGAATTTTTTTCAAAATATGGATACATTATAATTCCTCCCAATTTTTTATAATAGGATTATAACATAAATAGTTGAATAATTGCAATGTAATAGCATATTTTGGTGAATATTTTATAGTATTATGGTTTGTAACGGATTCTGTGTGTGATATAATGAAGAAAAGGAGTGATTTAAGATATGGAAAAATGGGCGAGAATTAATTATCAACCCTGTCTGCCGTTGGGAGATAACAACTCAAGAATAACAGGGTGTGAAAAACATATACAACTTTCAAGAGAGGCCGCCTGCGAGGGTGTGGTATTGCTCAAAAACAATGACAACATTTTGCCTTTGAAAAAAGGAACAAAGGTTGCAATATTTGGTAAAGCGCAGATAGACTACGTTAAAGGAGGCGGCGGATCAGGTGTTGTATATTGCGAGTATGTGCGTAACATATATGAAGGTTTGAAACTAAAAACTGATATAGAGATATTTGATTCCTTATCACTTTATTATAAGGATTATGTTGAAGCAGCATATAAAAACGGTGAGCAAAATGGCAGATTGACAGAAACAGAAATTCCTGAGGAGCTGGTGAAATCTGCTGCAAAATTCACTGATACTGCAATTATTACAATAAATCGCTATTCCGGCGAGGGGTGGGACAGAAAAGGTGACGGCACAGATCCATATTTTGAACTTAGTGTTCAGGAAAAAAATATAGTAAATACTGTATGCGATAATTTTAATAAAGTTATTGTTCTTTTAAATACGGGTGCTATGATAGATACTTCGTGGTTTGCAAACAATGACAAAATCGGTGCGGCTGTTATGATTTGGCAGGGAGGTATGGAAGGCGGACTTGCTGTTGCTGATATCTTAACAGGAGAAGCAACCCCATCGGGCAAACTGGTTGACACTTGTGCAATTTCTTTGACTGATTATCCGTCATCAGAAGGCTTTCACGAATCTGACGATTATGTGAAATATACCGAAGATATTTTTGTTGGATACAGATATTTTGAAACTGTGCCGGGAATGAAAGAGCGAGTTGTATATCCGTTTGGATACGGACTTTCCTATACGAAATTTGAAATTGAAAACACGTTAGCACATATAGTTGACAATAAGATACTGGTAAGTGTAGATGTTAAAAACATCGGGGAATACTGTGGCAAAGAGGTTGTACAGGTTTATTACAGTGCTCCTGCAGGTAAACTTACAAAGCCTGCCCGTGAGCTTTGTGCCTTTAAAAAAACAAGGCTGTTAGCGCCCGGCGAAAGTGAAACATTGATAATGAGTTTTGATATTGATGATATGGCATCCTATGATGATATGGGCAATGTTGAAATGTCTGCTTATGTAATGGAAAAAGGCGAATACAAAATATTCGTAGGCACAAGCGTTCGTGATGCAAAAGAGCTTGCATTTAAGTATGTGCTTGAAGAAAATAAGATCTGCCAAAAACTTACAGAATACTGTAAACCAACAAATCTTGGCAAAAGACTGACTGCAACAGGTGAATATATCAATGTGCCAGATAGAGAGTATACTCCAAAAACATTTGAGTGTACTTATGAATGTGATATGAAAATTCCTGTTGAAGGAGAGGTAAAAAAACAACTTATAGATGTAGTAAATGAAGAGGTATCTCTTGATGACTTTATTTCACAACTGAGTGATTATGAGCTTTTGGGCTTACTGGTTGGACAGAAGAATACAGGAGTTGCCAACACCGACGGTATGGGAAATCTGCCTGAATACGGTGTTCCGTCTCCAATGACCGTGGACGGGCCTGCAGGTGTACGCATTAGTCCTAACACGGGAGTCAGAACAACTGCATTCCCGGTAGCAACGATGCTTGCCTGTACATGGAATACCGATCTTCTTGAAAGAATAGGCGTTGCAGGTGCTCTTGAAACAAAGGAAAATAATCTCTCTATGTGGCTTACACCGGCTCTTAATATTCACAGAAGTCCGCTTTGCGGAAGAAACTTTGAATACTATTCTGAGGATCCGTTTGTATCAGGCAAAATGGCTGCTGCAATGGTAAGAGGCATCCAGTCTCAAAGAATTGTTGCAACTCCAAAGCATTTTGCCTGCAACAACAAAGAAACAAATCGCAAAGAATCGAATTCAATCTTATCGGAAAGAGCCCTGCGTGAGATTTATCTTAAAGGATTTGAGATTTGTGTTAAAGAAAGCGAACCTAAGCTTATTATGACGGCATATAACATTATTAACAATGTGCGTGCATCCGAAAATGCAGAATTGATTATAGGAATTTTAAGAGGTGAATGGGGATACAAAGGACTTGTAACAACGGATTGGTGGAACACTGCTGAAAAAAGTGCCGAAGTTAAATCAGGAAATGATATTCGTATGCCTTCTTCATCAAATGACTGGAAACATAACTATATAGATACAATTTGTGTTAAAAATACAAGAAATGAGCTTGCGATATGCGTAAAGAGATTACTTGAAATGATTTTGTGGCTCGAATAGAATGTAAAAAAGTGGTGTCTAAACCATTCGGTCTTCCACGTCGGAACAAGTTACGCTTGTTCCGATTTTTTTATAGTATTGCTTAAAAAACATAGCGTATTAAGGTTTTTTGTGCTGATGACTCCTCTTTAAATTATCAATAAGTCTCTCGATCCAACAAGTAAAACGTCGGAGAATACCGCCAAAAGAGATTCCTCGGCAACATATGACAACGTGCTTCATCTCACCACACTCTTCGCACAAGTATAACTCTTTTGATATAACATAATCTCGTTCGTCGTCATTTGTGTTACAAATTTTATTTAAGCAATCCAAACAAAATTCAGCCACAGAATCACATCCTTATTAATAATTGCACTTATATAAGTGCAATTATAGCACAAAATAAGTATATAATCAAGAAAAATATGCTTATATAGGTGCAAAACAATGAATATACAATATGAAAAACAAATAGGGGAGAACATTCGTAGTCTCAGAACCAAAAGAAAACTGACACAAGAACAGTTGGCGGCAAAGCTTCAGGTTTCGGGTTGTGATGTAACCAGAAGTGCCTTGGCAAAAATTGAGGTGGGACAAAGGCATTTGTATCCTGATGAGATAAAAGCCCTTAAAGAAATTTTAAATGTTTCGTATGATGAAATTTTTAACTAAGTAAAAGGGCTGTCGTAAAATGCGCGCAGCGCACAAGGGCAAAGGAATGCCAAGTAAAGCCTTTTATTCAGATAAAAAATTAAAATATTGAAAAAAGAAAGGAAGGAATTCATCGTTTGATGAATTCCTTCTGTTTTGCGCCTTGTGCTTTGAACAAACTTCACCTCTCGCTGTGCATAAGCACAGCTTCGGGTATCCCCTGCGGGTTCAGTTTGTTCAATCCGCGCTATTTTTCGTCCAGCCCAAAGGAGCAGTAGCAAAATAAAGCCAAATTGCTACTGCTCCTTTACTTTTATAGTTTAAACCTATATCACAAGCATAAAAATATATTTTACAAATATTTCTCCTTATGCTATACTATAGTTGAAAAGTGAAATAGAGAGGAATTGATACTATGGTAACACATAAAATAGCAGTCATTACCGGTGACGGCATTGGTCCTGAGGTTATCTCTGAGGGCGTTCGTGTTTTAGAGAAGGTTGCCGAGCTTGACGGCGGTTTTAAATTTGAATTTACATACTTCCCCTGGGGCTGCGAGTTTTATAAAGAAACCGGCAGGATGATGGATGAAGACGGCATCAACAAATTAAAAGAATTTGATGCCATTTTCTTAGGTGCCGTTGGTGCTCCCGGTGTGCCTGACCACATTTCTCTGTGGGATTTGCTCTTAATCATCAGAAAGAGCTTTGACCAGTATATCAACCTGCGCCCGGTTAAATTGTTAAAGGGTGCGCCTTGCCCCTTAAAAGATGTTTCGGTAAAAGACGTTAATATGACCTTTGTCCGTGAAAATTCTGAGGGCGAATATGCAGGCAGCGGCAGCTGGCTCTTTAAGAATAAGCCCAACGAAGTTGTGATTCAGGACGGCGTTTTCTCAAGAAAGGGCTGTGAGCGTGTTATCCGCTACGCCTTTGAGCTTGCTAAGGCTGAGAAAAAGACCTTGACCAGCATCAGCAAGGGCAACGCACTTAACTATTCTATGGTGTTCTGGGACCAGATTTTTAATGAGGTTTCAAAAGATTATCCTGAGGTTAAAACCTATTCTTACTTAGTAGATGCCGCCAGCATGTTTATGATTAAAGACCCTGGGCGGTTTGAAATTGTGGTAACCTCTAACCTGTTTGGCGATATTTTAACTGATCTTGGTGCTGCTATTGCAGGGGGCATGGGTCTTGCTGCCGGCGCGAACCTGAATCCTGAAAGAGAGTTCCCCTCTATGTTTGAGCCCATTCACGGCTCAGCGCCGGATATTGCAGGCAAGGGCATTGCAAATCCGCTGGCAACCGTCTGGTCAGCATCACAGATGCTTGACTTTTTCGGCCACGAAGATTGGGGCAAAAAGCTCATTGATATTATTGAAGAAATGTTACTTGAGAAAAAAGTTCTGCCGGCGGACCTTGGCGGCAGTGCCAAAACCAAAGAGGTTGGCGACGAGGTGCTGAGAAAGCTGGGTTAAAAGCATTTTTGAGGGGTTTGTATGAACTTAACACAACTGGAATATTTCCATGCAGTTTGTATGTATCAAAGCATATCAGAGGCGGCGGAGCATTTACACATTTCTCAGCCGTCTTTGTCTGTTGCCATTCGTGAGCTTGAAAAAGAGTTTGGTGTGCTGCTCTTTAAGCGGCATTATCGGGGTGTTACGCTGACCGAAGCCGGAGAACAGCTATATGAAATGAGTTGCCACCTTTTAAAGGAAATTAAAAGTGTTGAGCAAAAATTATGGGATATTGGCAAGAAAAGAAAGGCATTAAAGGTGGGAATTCCACCTATGATTGGCTCCTTGTTTTTGCCACAAATTTATAAAGATTTTTTGAAACATAATGAAGACATCACCTTGCAAGTTGCCGAAGGCGGCACAAAGAAAATTGTAAAGGCACTGAAAGAAGACGCATTGGACATGGTGCTTATCCCTCATACAAAGCCCCTTGAAAAAGAGCTTTGTGCTATGGAAATCAGCCGGTTTGAGGTGGTTTGCGGTATGGCAGAGGGCGTCGAGCCTGAAAAGCAGGCTGTTTCTCTGTCGGAGCTTGCCGGCGTGCCTTTGGTGCTGTTAAACAACAGCTTTTTTCAAACGGAAGAGATTTTAAGACGGTTTTCTCAGGCCGGAATAACGCCTGAGATTTTGCTGCAGACTGACCAGCTGTCCACCCTGCAAAATATGATAAAAAGCAATGTTGCAGTGGGTTTTTTGTTCCGCCAGCTGATAGAAAATCAAAACGGCATTCAGGCAGTGCCCCTTGTGCCACCGATTTTTGTTACGGTGAGTCTGGTCAGAAAAAAGGATGTATATATGAGTGAAAGTATGCACCGCTTTCAGGCCTTTGTTAAAGAAACGTTCAGTAGTCAGAAAGGATGAAGCCTATGTTTGCAAGACGTGGGATAGCTCACCCCTCCGAGGGCAGAATTGAGCCGTTTAAGATTATCGGCAATGTGTATTTTATTGGCGCCTATCACGCCTCTTCGCACTTAATTGATACCGGCGATGGTTTAATCGTCATTGATACCGGCTATGAAAACACCCTGTATCTTGTGATTGATGCTATCTACAGGCTTGGCTATCGCCCTGAGGATGTGAAATATATCATCAACACCCATTGGCATTGGGACCACACAGAGGGTAGCCGTGCTTTGGCCAGCCTTTCCGGCGCAAAAAACGTGATTGGTAAAAAGGATGCTGAAAAAGCAAAACAGTATTTTGATGCAGACATCACAGTAGAAGATGGCGATACGCTGACGCTTGGGAACACCACCATTCACTTTATGGAAACCCCGGGTCACACAAAGGGCACAATCTCGCTGTTTTTTGATACGAAAGATGCCGGCAAAACCTATCGGGTGGGTATGTTTGGCGGCGCAGGAGCTAATACTCTGGCAAAAGGCTCCTTTGACTATGAGGGCTGCCGTGAGGATTACAGAGCATCGCTTAACCGCCTGCGTGGCGAGAAGGTGGATGTGTTCATCGGCAACCACAGCTGGAACAACGATACTGAGGCTAAAGCTAAGGCGCTTAAAGAAACCGGCGAAAATCGGTTTATTGATGAAAAACTCTGGTGCGAGTTTTTGAACTATTGTGAAAAACGGCTTGATGAAGTTATAATGAGCGAGTTAAACCAGAAATGATATAAAACGGAGACTGCACTAAAACCGTGCAGTCTCCGTCTGTTTTAACTCGTTTTTTCTATTTATAAAAAATAGTATCAGGTCAATGCTGACAAATGCAAGATTAGCGATGTAAATAATCAGAACATAGTTGGTGCAATTTCCTAAAATCTTTCCGGCAATACCGGCGAGATAGCCTAATAAGATAGCAACGATGAAAACGATGCTTTTTCCCTTTGTTGATTTTGAGGTAATGCTCTTATACACAGATATAGGCCAGGAAATACCAAAGCAGATTAGCATAATACTTTCAAAAATTGTTTGCATATAATGTACTCCTTTCTTGTTTCATTAACATTGTAGCATTGACAAAAGATAAAGTAAAATATATAATTATTATATAATTAATAACTTGGGGTTATGGAAAAATGGAACTGAATAAATTATATTATTTTCACATTACAGCGAAACATCAGAACATTACAAAGGCGGCAGAGGAGCTTTACGTATCTCAGCCTGCTCTTACCAAATCGATTAAAACCCTTGAAGAGAGCATTGGTCTTCAGCTTTTTTACAAAAAAGGAAAGCATATCTATCTGACGGCATTTGGAGAATATTTGAAGAGTCAGACAGATAGAATTTTTGCAATTTGGAGCAGTGTTTTACACGAAACAAAAAGGTTAAAAAAAGAAAATGCAAGTTCAATCCGGTTAAATGTTTTAGCTGCCACTTCCATGGTCACAGATGCCGTTTTGGAATATAAACGAATTAACACGGATGCGATTTTTCATTTGAGCCAAAACGAAGAAACAAACTGCGATATTTCTATCACGATAGATTCTGTCAAACCTATTCATTTGCCCGAATTTACAAAACGATATATTTTTAAAGAGAACGTTTATCTGGCAGCACCAAAAATACAGGAATATAATGAGAAAAAGTCTATTAATCTGGCAGAGGTCAGTGAAAAAGGCTTTGTTACTTTATCCGGCTCCAAACTTTTTCGGGCGGTTTGTGATACATTCTGTGAATCAGTTGGGTTTGTGCCTAATATCATTTTTGAGTCCGATTCTCCGGCAACGGTAAAAAATATCATCAAAGCAGGGGCAGGGGTGGGCTTTTGGCCTGAGTTTTCCTGGAGCGAATTTCCCACAGAGGACATCAATTTAATCCCCATTGCAAATCCAATTTGCCAAAGAGAGCTCATCATCGGCTTGCATATGAACCAGTTTACACCTCCGGTGGTAACAGAATTTTATAGCTTTTTACTGGAATATATAAAACAGCAGACGAAAAGTCAAAGTCAGCAAGAACGTTTAGTATGATAGCAAAAATCTGATTGATTTTTAAAGATGACTATGTTACAATAAAGGCGAAAAAGACTATAGAAAAGGGGACGGACACCGTGGAATTTAAAATTAGCGGCGGCAATGAACAAGCCGTCATCACCATAGAAAAGCAGTATGAAAAAGACGGTGCTTTATATTTAGATATAGCTATGACCCAGCCGGAACCCAGAGTACCTGAAAAGTTTATGGTAGAGTGGAAAGTCCCCATGGGCGATTGCTATTCCATTTGGAGTCCTGACATCCGAAACGGCAGGGCTTTGGGTATGAATTGGTCAAAAAGAACCACTTCCTCCCGCTTGGGGAACTGGATGCCTCTTCACGGTTGCCTCACAAAATCCGGCCAGAACCGGATTATGGTTGCGGTTTCTGATGCAAAAAACCCCATCAGCATAGCAAGCGGCGTGTGTGAAGAAGATGCCTGTATTGACTTTCGAGTAACCTTTTTCACCCAGCAGGTTGCTCCCCTGACTAGCTACAAAGCCACCATCCGCATTGACCTGCGTGATGTGCCTTATTACGACAGTATTTACGATGCTGTTTCCTGGTGGGAAATGGCTTGCGGCTACACACCTGCACCTGTACCCGATGGGGCAAAGCTGCCGGTTAACTCTTTGTGGTACAGCTATCATCAGAACCTTGATGTTGAAGCGGTTGTTGCTGAGTGCAAGCTTTCAAAACCTTTGGGGATGGATGTTGTGATTATAGACGACGGCTGGCAGACCGAAGACAGCAACCGCGGCTACAGCTATTGCGGTGACTGGGAGGTTGCCTCATCCAAAATCCCCGATATGAAAGAGTTTATCGCTAAAATTCACGAAACCGGCATGAAGGCTATGCTGTGGTATTCTATGCCTTATGTGGGCATTCACAGCAAAAACTATGACCGTTTTAAAACTATGTTTTTAGATGAGGTGGGTAACGGCAGAAACTTCTGGGCATTAGACCCCCGATACCCTGAGGTCAGAGCATTTTTAATCGGTCTTTATACGGATGCTCTTAAAAACTGGGATTTAGACGGCTTTAAGCTTGACTTTATTGATGCCTTTGTGCTGCGTGGTAAATCCTTAGAGCCGGACGTGCGACGGGATTACGAGTCCTTAGAAGAAGCTGTGGACGTTTTAATGACCGACGTTACCAAAGCCCTTTCTGCCATCAAGCCTGACATTTTGCTTGAGTTCCGCCAGACCTATGTTGGTCCTGCCATTCGCAAATACGGCAATATGCTCAGGGTTATGGACTGCCCGGGCAGCTGCCTGACTAACCGGAACGAGATTGTTAACCTGCGACTGACCTCCGGTAACACGGCTGTTCATTCTGATATGCTCATGTGGGGTTATAACGCCCCTGTAGAAGCGGCGGCAATGCAGCTTGCAAACGTTTTATTTGCCGTCCCCCAAGTTTCTATGAAGCTTGCAAAGCTACCGGATGACCATAAAAAGATGCTGGCATACTACCTGTCCTTCTGGAAAGAGAACAGGGAAACACTATTAGATGGCAAGCTGACGGCAAAAGCCTCAGAGGGCTCTTACAGTCAGGCGCGCAGCCAAAAAGATGATGCCGCTATCGTAGTAGCCTATAACGACACGGTTGTGGCGCTATCCGGCGCTAAGACCTTAGTTGCGGTGAATGCCAGCGGTGAAGAAGAACTGATTATCAAGGGTGCCAAGGGCTTTTCTTACCGTGTGGTTAATTGTATGGGCGATACGCTTTCCTCCGGCACAATCGGTGAAGCCCTTGTGGCAATAGCTGTTCCTGTTGCCGGTATGGTGTTTGTGGAATAAAAAGCTTGCGTTTCATTCCTTATTATGTTACAATAGAAAAAAGAGGTGAGCCGAATGGAAACAAGAGTGGCAGTCATCAGCATTTTGGTTGAAGAGCCGGAATCTGTCAGCAAGTTAAATGAGCTGCTTCATACGTATAGTGAATATATCATCGGCCGTATGGGCATCCCCTATAGGGTGAAAAATATAAACATTATCAGCGTTGCCATTGATGCACCTCAGGATAAAATCAATGCCCTAACCGGCTCATTGGGGAAGCTTTCAGGCATTACCGCCAAAGCGACTTACTCCAAAGCATAACAAGTAAATAATAAAATCCCCCTGACGCCGAAACTTTCGTTAAGGCGAAAGATGTGGATTGTGGTTGCATATTTGCCACATTCTTCGTTTTAGCGGGGGATGTGGCTTTTTAAATAGAAAGGAAGATGCATGATGGCACAGTACAACCCTAAATCACTAAAGGCAGAGGAATTTATCAGCCACGAGGAGATTTTAGATACCCTCGCTTATGCTGAAAAAAATAAAGACAACGTAGAACTGATTGACAGCCTGCTGGAAAAAGCACGCCCTCAAAAGACGGAGACGGGCTACACCTGTGCAGGGCTTTCTCACAGAGAAGCGTCTGTTCTCTTAGCTTGCGAAATTCCTGAAAAGATTGAAAAGATGTATGAAATCGCCGAAGAAATCAAGCAGGCGTTTTACGGCAACCGCATCGTTATGTTTGCGCCCTTGTACCTTTCAAACTACTGCGTGAACGGATGCTTATATTGCCCCTATCACGCAAAAAACAAGACCATTCCTCGTAAAAAGCTGACCCAGGAAGAGGTTCGGGCAGAGGTTATCGCCCTGCAGGATATGGGCCACAAGCGCCTTGCCATTGAAGCCGGTGAGGACCCGGTGAATAACCCCATTGAATATATTTTAGATTGTATTAAAACCATTTACAGCGTGCACCACAAAAACGGTGACATCCGCCGCGTGAATGTGAACATTGCGGCAACCACTGTGGAAAATTACAGAAAGTTAAAGGAAGCCGGCATCGGTACCTACATTCTGTTTCAGGAAACCTATCATAAGGAAAGCTATGAATACCTGCACCCCACCGGCCCCAAGCATAACTACGCTTATCACACCGAAGCTATGGACCGCGCTATGGAGGGCGGCATTGACGACGTGGGTCTGGGCGTTCTCTTTGGCTTAGAGCTTTATAAATATGAATTTGCAGGGCTCTTGATGCACGCAGAGCACTTAGAGGCAGTTCACGGCGTTGGGCCTCACACCATTAGCGTGCCCCGATTAAAACGTGCCGATGATATTGACCCCGACCAGTTTGATAACGGCATCTCTGATGAAATCTTTACAAAAATCATTGCCTGCATCCGCATGGCGGTGCCTTATACCGGTATGATTATTTCCACCCGTGAGTCTGAAAAAGTGAGAAAACGTGCCTTAGAGGTGGGTATCTCCCAGATCAGTGGCGCATCCCGTACCTCTGTAGGCGGCTATACAGAAGAAGAACGCCCCCACGACTCCACGCAGTTTGACGTGTCTGACCAGAGAACCTTAGATGAGGTTGTGCGCTGGCTGATGGAGATGAACTTTATCCCATCCTTCTGTACGGCGTGCTACCGCGAGGGCAGAACCGGCGACCGGTTTATGAGCCTTTGCAAAACGGGGCAGATTGCTAACTGCTGTCACCCCAATGCGCTTATGACCCTGACGGAGTTCTTAGAGGACTATGCCACCGAGGAAACCAAAAAGGTTGGTTATGCCTTGATTGAGCGTGAGCTTAACAACGTGCCCAAAGAAAAGGTGCGTGAGATTGCAAGACAGAACATTGCAGACATTAAAAACTCAAACCGACGGGATTTCAGATTTTAAGCAAAAGAAAAACCCCTCCGCACCAGCGGAGGGGTTTTATATTTTATTAAATAAATTTCATCACTAATTGAAACAACGCATACATAATGGGAATGGAAACCACACACAAAGTGTGGCTGATGAGAGCCATACCGGCGCCGGTTTTCGGGTCACCGCCAAAGGCGGCGGGGTAGACAACTGTATTCATACCCAAAGGCGTTGCAAAGGCAAAGAGAGCATAGACCAAAACATTTTCCCGTGCGCCAAAGGCGTATAAAACCAACATGATCACAGCCGGCAAAATAAAGAGGCGGAGCAGGGTGGCGATGTATACCCTGACATTTGATAACAGGCTTTTAAAGGGATAGCTTGCAATCACAAAGCCACAAAGAATCATAGCAATAGGTCCCATACAGTTTTTTAATGAGTCAACAGTATTAACCGCAAAGGCCGGCAGTTTCTGCCCGATGCCGGTCAGCCCCAGTATGGCGCCGATAAACAGAGTTACCAGAGGGACATTTAGAATTTGTTTAAAAATGCTTCCCCTGCGGTGCTCTTTAGGTGTTAAAATGGTAATGCCCCAAAGATAGGTTACAAAAGAAAGGGGCAATGTAAACAAAAGATACTTATATAAAAATTCGTCACCGCCCAAAATCATCGGCACAATGGCGTTACCCACAAAGCCGTAGTTACCAAAGGTAAGAGCATAGCGGTAGATATTTCTTTTATAATCGTCCTTCACGCGAAAGGCATAAGAAAGACAGATAGCGATGATGACGGCAAGGGTAATTGCCAGACAGGCATACAGCACAATGGGTGCATTTTCGCTCAAAGAGGCAGGGGTGCAATACTGGGTAAAGGTTGCAAAGCTGACCGCCGGAACTAAAAGATAGGTTTCAAGGCGGGAGAGAACCGTGCCGGCATTCTCCGGCAGAATGTTATATTTTTTTAAAATAAAGCCCAGCAATAAGCATAGAAACAGCATCAGTAGCGGGTCAAGTGTTGCAATAAAGGTCTGTAGCACAATCATCATCCTTTCAATACAAAAAAGTATATCACAAAGTGGCGGTAAAAACAAGAGGCTGTCGCATTATGATAGTCTCTTGCAGGGAAGGGTCTTTGTATTTTTACAAAAAAAACGGGCGGGATAGAATCCCGCCCCTACAATGTGCATCCTTTGCCATTCCAAAAAATGTACCCCTAAATTTTTCTTGCAAAATAAGGAAGTCTGTGATATACTGAAGATGTCAAACAAAATCTTAATATTAGTTTAACTAGGCATGTGTTTTTTTGTCTATTGGCAAAAATACAGGCTCTATTCTTGCATGCTTTTTTAAACTATGTATAGATTTTGTTTGACGACAGCGGAGCCTCGTATTTTTCATGCGTCGGCTCCTGCCGGCGCATTTTTAATGTGCCGGATGCATGGATCCTGTCGCCAAACAAGAAAAGGACGGTTAAAAACCGTCCTTTTTGTTTATCCGTGCTTTGCACGTTCTGTGCCTTTTGTTTTTTTTGAGGTGATGGACGCAAAAGAGCGCAGATTGGACAAACCGAATCCCGAAGCTGTACATAGGGTACAGCGAGTGGTGAGGGTTGTTCAAAGCTATGCGTTCTGTGCCTTTTGCTACATCACATTAGATTTCCTCATCCCCATGCTCATTCATCCAGCGGATGGCAGCGTCATAAGCTTCGTAGTCAAGGTCTGCCATGGTGTTGGTGTGCAGCACAACGCCCTCGGCTTCCCCGGCTAAAATCTTTTCACGGTACCAGTCAAGCTGCCAGGGAACAGCCTCGCCCGTTGCCTGCTTGCGCTCGCCAAAGTTATATAAATAACAGCCAAACATACGGCGGTTACCCGGGGTCAGCTTTTTAAAGATTTCAAACTTTTCAGGAATCAGCGGCACGTCACGCTCGCACCATGTCCACATAATAATGCCGTCAAAGGGCTCAATATAGCGCATAAAGTCCTGGTCCTTTTCAGGGTCGATGCCAAATTCCTGAGTATAGAGCACCATCCACATATCAAGAGGACGAACCTCATTGTTGTGCAGGCGTTCTCTGATTTTCCAAAGATTTTCAACGGGCATCTTCTTGTAAACATCCCCACGCTGAAAATCGTCTAAAACCACACAGCCGATGTTGGAAAAGTCTTTTGCTTCTTCAATATAGGGTTCAATGAGCTCGGGGTTAAAGCCGGCATCATAGCACTCCCAGCCAACCTGACGGAGGGTGGTGAAGGATTTGTTATACTGGCGGTGGTCAACATCCCAGCCAACCGGCACCATAAAGGTGTTGCGAACACCTAAGTACAAACAACCCTCCATAGGGGTCATACGGGATTCTTTATTGTTGCCGTATTCAAAGTTATACCGTCCTTCGGGGTGTCCCCAAAGCCAGAATTTGTCGCGCAGTTTCATAATTCTCCTCCTTAAATAACTTGTCAAACTAATTTTTTCATGATACTATAATTGTATCGGTTTATCACCCAAAAAACAAGAGAGCTTTGCAGAAAAATATGTATTTTAAGGTACGATGCTATGAATTTATACTTCGCGCCCCTAGAGGGCATTACCACTAATGTTTACAGAACCACCCACGCAGCTGTTTTTGGCAGCTGCGACAGATATTTTGCGCCCTTTATTACCCCTAGCGACAATGAAAGGGTCAGCCGCAAGGGGCTTCGGGATGTTGTGCCGGAGAAAAATGAGGGCACAACCCTGACCGTGCAGGCTTTAACCAGCCGTTCAGACTCGTTTTTAAAGTTTGCAAGAAAGGTTAAAGCCCTTGGCTATCGTGAAATTAACATTAATTTAGGCTGCCCCTTTCCCCGTGTGGTGCAAAAGGGGCGCGGCGCCGGTATGCTGCAGGACGCAGAGGCACTGGACCGGTTTTTAGACGGCATTTTTTCTTCTACAGACATTTCGGTATCCATTAAAACCCGCACAGGCTTTTACAGCGGCGAAGAAATGGCGCGACTGATGGAGGTTTATAATGAGTATCCCATTAGGGAGCTCACCATTCACCCCAGAGCCAGAGAAGAGTTTTACAAAGGCACACCGGATATGGTGGCATTTTCTTTGGCATATAACTGTGCAAAAATGCCGGTTTGCTATAACGGTGATATAGAAATGGCTCAGGACTTTGCAGATATTTGTAAATCCTACCCCGACCTTTCGGGGATTATGATTGGCAGGGGGGCGATTACAAATCCTGCCATCTTCAGAGAAATTCGTGGTGGTGCACCCCTTTCGCTGTCCGAGCTGGTGACTTTTTCTGAAACCTTGATGAAGAATTATTATGCCGCTTTGGGGTCAGAGGTCTTTACTCTGCAAAAGCTGAAAGAGGTGTGGGGATATATGGCAAAAAATGTGCAAAATGAAACTAAAATTTTAAAAGGAATCAAAAAGGCATCTTCTATGGAAGCTCTTTCGTTTATGGTAAAACAGATAAAATAAAGCAGGATTTTACAACAAAACCTTGATTTTACGGCAATTTTGCGATTGACAAAAACAAATACTTGTGCTAAAATGTATACTGCGAGTTTGTTTTTTTAAAAAATAGGATTTTGAAATTAGAAGGGAGAAAAATTTTATGTACAAGATTGTACGTAAAAGGATTTTGAATCCCACAGTTACACAAATGGAAATTGAAGCTCCCCTGGTTGCCAAAAAGGCAAAGCCGGGGCAGTTTATTATTTTGCGCGTTGATTCTGAAGGTGAGCGCATCCCCTTAACCGTTGCCGGCACAAACCCTGATGAGGGCACGGTTAAGATTATTTTTCAGGTTGTGGGCGGAACCACCGAAAGGCTGAACCATAAAGAAGTGGGGGATTCTATCTCTGATTTTGTTGGCCCCTTAGGTCGTGCAACCCATACGGAGGGCATTCAAAAGGTTTGCATCGTTGGCGGCGGCGTTGGCTGCGCCATTGCAATGCCTGTTGCGCAAGAGTTTCACCGTCTGGGGGCTGAGGTCACCAGCATCATCGGTTTTCGTGACAAAAATCTTGTAATTTTAGAAGATGAATTTAAGGCTTGTTCAGATACTTTGGTTTTAATGACAGATGACGGCTCCTATGGCAGAGAAGGGAATGTAACCATTCCTTTAAAAGAAATGCTTGAAGCCGGCAAAGAATTTGATATGATTATTACCATCGGTCCGCTGATTATGATGAAGTTTGTAACCCTTACGGCAAAGCCCTTCGGCGTGCCGGTAACGGCGTCTATGAACCCTATTATGATTGACGGTACAGGCATGTGTGGCGGTTGCCGCCTGACCTTACATAAAAACGGCGAAAAGGTTACCAAGTTTGCCTGCGTTGACGGACCGGAATTTAACGCATACGAAATTGATTTTGATGAGGCAATGTCCCGTGGCAGAATGTATGCTGATTTTGAGCGACACGCCCATACAGAATCCTGTAATTTGTTTAAAAAAGAGCAAGGGGGCGCTTAGCAATGGCACTGAATCCTAAAAAATGCGAAATGCCGACGCAGCTTCCCTCTGTTCGTGCTAAAAATTTTGATGAGGTTGCCCTTGGCTATACGGTTCAGATGGCAATGGGCGAGGCAGAGCGGTGCCTTGACTGCAAAAACAAGCCCTGTGTTGCCGGTTGCCCCGTTAATATTGATATTCCTGACTTTATTTCTTATATAAAAAAAGGTGAGTTCGAGGAAGCGTATCAGTCAATCTTAAAATCATCCTCCCTGCCGGCGGTTTGCGGCAGAGTTTGCCCGCAGGAAAGCCAGTGTGAACAAAAATGCACTATGGGCATTAAGTTTGAGCCGGTGGGCATTGGGCGCTTAGAGCGGTTTGTGGCAGACTGGCACAATGAAAACATAACCGAAAAGCCTGCCCGTCCCCGGTCAAACGGTCACAGAGTTGCTGTTGTGGGTTCCGGCCCGTCGGGTCTGACCTGTGCCGGCGATCTGGCGAAAAAAGGGTATGAGGTAACGGTGTATGAAGCCTTGCACACAGCCGGCGGCGTATTGGTTTACGGCATTCCTGAATTCCGTCTGCCTAAGGCTATTGTGGCAAAAGAGGTTGACACCTTAAAAGCCTTGGGCGTTACCATTGAAACAAATGTTGTTATTGGCAAAACCCTGACCATTGATGAACTGTTTGACATGGGCTATGAGGCGGTGTTCATCGGCTCGGGGGCAGGTCTCCCCAGCTTTATGAATATTCCCGGTGAGTCCTTAAAGGGTGTCTATTCAGCCAATGAGTTTTTAACCAGAAGCAACCTGATGAAAGCTTATCGCACCGACAGCCAGACCCCCATTATGCGTGGTGGCAAGGTGGCGGTCGTGGGTGGCGGCAACGTGGCGATGGATGCGGCAAGAACGGCGCTTCGCTTAGGTGCTGAAAAGGTTTATATTGTGTACCGACGGTCTGAAGAGGAGTTGCCTGCCCGTGCTGAAGAGGTTGAGCATGCAAAAGAAGAGGGCATTGAGTTCCACCTGCTCAGAAACCCGGTTGAAATTTTAGGCTATCAGAATCCGGATGACCCCAAAGACCCGAAAAACGGTTTTGTTTCGGCAATCCGCTGCATAAAAATGGAGTTAGGTGAGCCGGATGAAAAGGGCAGAAGAAAGCCTGTTCCCATTGCCGGCTCAGAGTATGACATTCCCGCCGGTACGGTGATTATGTCAATCGGTACCTCGCCCAATCCTTTAATTAAGGATACAACAGAGGGCCTTACCGTGAATGCCCGGGGCGGCATTGTCGTCACGGAAGAGGGGTTAACCTCAAGAGAAGGCGTATATGCCGGCGGCGACGCGGTGACGGGTGCTGCCACAGTTATTTCGGCTATGGGTGCCGGAAAGGTTGCGGCAAAGGCCATTGATAAATATTTAAGCTAAAAAAGAAGACGCCCTGCAGAAAAAATTTCTGTAGGGTACCCTCTCCAAAATTAATTATGGAGAGGTTTAAAAAAGATTGTTAAAAAAATATCAAGAACTATTGATTTTAGTGTCGAAATATGCTATGATGTATCATGTATACAAATAGTTCCTGATATTTTACAGAAATGCTGACTAAATAGCGTGAAAGGAAGAAAATCATGAACAAAATTACTATTATCGGTACAGGTAGCGTAGGTTCCACCGTTGCGTACACATTAACGGTTATGGGGCTTGCCTCAGAAATTGTGTTAATTGACGTCAACAACGAAAAGGCAGTCGGCGAGGCTATGGATATTCGTCAGGGTACGCCCTTTTGTTCTTCTGTCTCCATTTACGCAGGTTCTTATCAGGATGCTGTTGGTTCAAACATTGTTATTTTAACCTCCGGTGTTGCCAGAAAGCCCGGTCAGTCACGACTGGATCTGGCGCAGACAAATGTTGATATTACCAAAAAAATTATTCCTGAGATTGTGCGCTATGCGCCCGAGGCGATTTATTTAATCGTCAGCAATCCGGTTGATATTTTAACCTATACCTTTGTGAAGCACTCGGGCCTGCCTGAAAATCAGATTATCGGTTCAGGTACAATTTTAGACACCTCCCGTCTCCGGGCAAGATTGTCAGAATATTATGCCATCAACCAGCAAAACGTTCATGCCTATGTTATGGGTGAACACGGTGATTCTTCTTTCGTTCCCTGGTCTATTGCCAACATTTCAAACATCCCCATTTTAGGCGGTAGTGCCTCTTTGATTTTAAGCGGCAACAATTCAGGGGTTCAGTGGCCTGAAATTGATTATAAAGAGGTTGAAAATTACGTTAAAAAGTCCGGCGGCAGGGTTATTGAACGAAAAGGCGCAACCTATTATGCGGTTTCGGTTTCAGTTTGCCATATCTGCCGGTGTATCTTAGGCGGCATTAACACAACCATGACGGTTTCTACCATGCTTCATGGTGAATACGGTATTGATGATGTTTGCCTGAGTCTTTTGAATATTATTGATGACAGAGGAGCAACAGGCAAGATGTTACTCCCCTTAAATGATGATGAAATTAAAGCCCTGCACCACAGTGCAGATACCTTGAAAAATCTGATTAAGCAGATGGAAATTTAATATTGTCTTTTCTTTAAACCCCTTCTTTTTGCAGGGGTTTAAACTCATTTTATTGGTAAGTAAAATTTTGGAATGTGAGGGTGCATAATAATGGATTTTCGTAAAGAACACGACTCAATGGGCGAGGTTTTAGTCCCTGCTGACAAGCTTTGGGCAGCCCAGACACAAAGAAGCCATGAGAATTTTGAAATTGGTGTGGATATTGAAACCATGCCCCGTGAAATTACTTATGCTTTCGGTGTTTTAAAGAAAGCGGCGGCTATGGCAAATAACGCATTAAAGCCTGAAAAAATGACAGATGAAAAGCTTGCAGCTATCAGTCAGGCTTGTGACGAGGTGGCAAGCGGCGCGCTAAATGACCACTTCCCCTTGGTTGTGTGGCAGACCGGCTCCGGCACTCAGTCTAACATGAATGCCAATGAGGTTATTGCAAACCGCGGCAACCAGATTGCCGGTGCAAAAATTCTGCATCCTAATGACGATGTCAACATGAGCCAGTCTTCTAATGACACCTTCCCCACAGCGATGCACATTTCTGCCGTTTTAGCCATTGAAGATAAACTGATTCCTGCAGCACAGGAACTAATTGATACATTTCTTCGTCTTGAAAAAGAGAACGAGGGTATTGTTAAGAGCGGCAGAACCCACCTGCAGGATGCAACGCCCATCACCTTCTCTCAGGAGATCAGTGGCTGGAGATCAAGCCTTGAGCGTGACGTTGAGCTGTTAAAGCTTTCTGTTAAACCGCTCTCTGAGCTTGCCTTAGGCGGTACCGCCGTTGGCACAGGTCTTAACGCCCCCAAGGGCTTTGATGCGCTGGTGGCTGAAAAGGTAAGTGAAATCACCGGCAAAAAGTTTGTCACAGCGGCAAATAAGTTCCACGCCCTGACCTCAAAAGATGAACTTGTGTTTGCACACGGCGCCATTAAAGCCTTAGCGTGCGATATGCTGAAAATTGCCAATGACATTCGCTGGCTGGCAAGTGGCCCCCGTGACGGCTTGGGTGAAATTTTCATCCCCGAAAATGAGCCCGGCTCATCCATTATGCCCGGCAAGGTTAACCCCACCCAGTGCGAGGCGGTGACTATGGTTGCTGTTCAGGTTATGGGTAACGATGTGGCTGTTGGTATGGCGGCATCTCAGGGTAACTTTGAGCTTAACGTGTTTATGCCGGTTTGTATGTATAACTTCCTGCAGTCAGCACGGCTTTTAGCTGAAGCTATCGTGTCCTTTAATAAAAACTGCGCTGTGGGCATCAAAGCAAATAAAGAAAAAATGCACCACAACCTGCATAACTCTTTAATGCTGGTTACAGCACTGAATCCCTACATTGGCTATGAAAATGCGGCAAAGACCGCTAAAAAAGCATATAAAGATAACATTTCTTTAAAAGAAGCCTGCGTAGCGCTTGGCTTTTTGACAGAAGAAAAGTTTGACGAGGTTTTCCACCCCGAACAAATGGTTTAATGATGCGAAAGGAGAAGGAACATGAAGGTTTCGTATTATCCCGGTTGTACCCTTAAAACCAAAGCCAAAGACTTAGATTTTTATTTAAGAAAATGTGCTGAGGTTTTAGGTGTAGAAGTGGAAGAAATAGAGAACTGGCAATGCTGTGGCGGTGTTTTCACCACCTCAAATGATGAAATTGCCACAAAGCTTTCCTCTGTCCGTGCCCTCTCTGAGGCGCGTGATAAAGGTCAAAAGCTTTTAACGGTTTGCTCTGCCTGTCACAACGTGATTAAGCAGACCAACTACCAGATTAAAAACGATAAGGATTTTGCTTTTCGTGCAAACAATTATATGAAAGAAGCCACACCTTATGAGGGTGAAACAGAGGTCATTCACTTTTTAGAGCTTTTGCGTGATGAAATCGGCTTTGATGCTATAAAAGAAAAGGTGACAGACGCTTTAAAGGATAAAAAAATTGCAGCATATTACGGCTGCCTGCTTCTTCGCCCCGGCAAGGTTATGCAATTAGATGACGCTGAAAACCCCACAATTATGGAACAACTCATTGAGGCAATGGGTGCCACCCCCGTTGTTTCCCCTTACCGTAACGAGTGCTGCGGCGGCTATGTGGTGTTAGAGGATGCCGAAAGCGCGAAAAAGAAAAGCACATCCATTACAGAAAATGCTAAAAAAATGGGCGCAGATATGATTGTAACCGCCTGCCCCTTATGTAAATATAACTTAGAAAAGCATGATCAGTCTATTCCCGTTGTGTATGTAACAGAGCTCCTGGCTGAAGCACTGGGAATTAAGGAGGGCGCAAGATGAACAAAAAAGCAATCCGTGACGAAATCATAAAAATCAGCGGCGTAAATCCAAAAAAATGTATGAAGTGCGGCAAATGCTCCGGCACCTGCCCCTCATATAACGAGATGGAATACCATCCCCACCAGTTTGTATATATGGTGGAAAGTGGCGACATTGAGCCGCTACTTAAGTCAGAATCACTTTACAAGTGCCTTTCCTGCTTTGCTTGTGTAGAGCGTTGCCCCAGAGGGGTAGAGCCTGCCAAGATTATTGAAGCTGTCAGACTGATGGCAGTGAGAGAGCAGGGTAAAAACCACTTAAAGAGTGATGCTATCCCCGAATTGTTAGACGAAAACCTGCCTCAGCAGGCCATCGTCAGCGCAATGCGTAAATACAGTAAATAAGAAAGGAGAAGACAAAAATGCAAAGAATTGGCGTATTCGTTTGTTGGTGCGGAAGTAACATTGCCGCTACGGTTGATGTTAAAGCAGTTGCTGAGGCGCTCGCGGCTGAACCGGGCGTGGTCTTCTCCACCGACTATCAATATATGTGCTCTCAGGCAGGGCAGGATATGATTAAAGAAGCCATCCGTGAGCACAAGCTCACCGGTGTGGTTATCTGCTCTTGTTCCCCCCGTATGCATGAGGCAACCTTCAGAAAAACCGCAGAGAGTGCCGGCATCAACCCCTATATGGTTGAAATTGCTAACATCCGCGAGCAGTGCTCCTGGGTGCATAAAGACATTCCCACCGGTACAGAAAAATCTATTATTTTAGGCAGAGCTGCCATTGCTAAGGTTAACTTAAACGCACCCTTAACCCCCGGCGAAAGCCCGGTGACAAAGCGCGCGCTGGTTATCGGCGGCGGTATCGCTGGTATTCAGACAGCACTCGACATTGCAGATGCCGGCTTCCCGGTTGACATTGTTGAGAAAAAGCCCACCATCGGCGGCAAAATGGCACAGATTGATAAAACCTTCCCCACACTTGACTGTGCCGCTTGTATCTTAACCCCGAAAATGGTGGATGTGGCTCAGAACGATAAAATCAGAATTTTCTCTTACAGCGAGGTGGAAGCAGTTTCCGGCTTCGTTGGTAATTTTGATGTAAAAATCAAGAAAAAAGCGCGGTACGTTGATGAAGAAAAATGTACCGGTTGCGGTCTGTGTACTGAAAAATGTCCGCAAAAGAAAGTGCCTAACGACTTTAACTTAGGTATGGATATGAAGCGTGCTATCTACATTCCTTTTGCACAGGCTGTACCCAAGGTTGCAACCATTGAGGCAGACTACTGTAATATGTTAAAGAACGGCAAGTGTGGCGTTTGTGCTAAGGTTTGTACTGCCGGTGCTATTGACTATAAACAGCAGGACGAAATCATCGAAGAAAAGTACGGTGCTATTGTTGTTGCAACGGGCTTTAACCCCATCAGTATGGATAAGTTTGATGAATTTGCCTATAACCAGTCAAAAGATGTTATCACATCCTTAGAGTTTGAGCGTCTGACCAATGCGGCAGGTCCTACTGCCGGAAAATTGCTCCGTCCTTCTGACGGCAAGCACCCCGAAACCATTGTGTTTGTTCAGTGCGTTGGTTCAAGATGTGATGCCTGCAACGAAAAGGGCAAGGAATATTGCTCTAAGATTTGCTGTATGTATACCGCAAAACACGCAATGCTCACCCGTGACAAATATCCCGATACCGATGTGTATGTGTTCTACATTGACGTGAGAACACCGGGCAAAAACTTTGACGAATTCTATCGCCGCGCTGTTGAAGAATACGGCGTGCACTACATTAAAGGTATGGTTGGTAAGATTCTGCCTGAGGGCGATAAGCTCAAAGTTAGAGCCTCTGACCTGATTGAAAATAAGCAGATTAACATTGATGCAGATTTGGTTGTTTTAGCGGCGGCTATTGAGCCGGATAAATCTGCAAGACCCTTGGCTACTATGCTGACAGCCAGCATGGACACGAACGACTTCTTCACAGAAGCCCATCCCAAGCTCCGTCCTGTTGAAAGCCCCACAGCCGGTGTATTCCTGTCCGGTGCGTGTCAGGGCCCGAAGGACATTCCTGAAACTGTTTCTCAGGCAGGTGCGGCGGCATCTAAGGTTATCGGCTTACTCGCTAAAGATAAGCTGATGGGTAACCCCTGCGTGGCGCAGTCTGATGAGATGATGTGTAACGGCTGTTCTTCCTGCGAGCGTGTTTGTCCTTACGGTGCAATCAGCTATGCAGACAAAGAATTCCGTATGCCGGACAGAACCACAAAGGTTCGCCGTGTGGCTCAGGTTAACGAAGCGGTTTGTCAGGGCTGCGGTGCTTGTACCGTTGCCTGCCCGTCCGGTGCTATGGACTTAAAGGGCTTTAAGAATGCTCAAATCTTAGCGGAGGTGGATGCAATATGTCGATGAACGAATTTAAACCCAAAATTGTTGCCTTCTGCTGTAACTGGTGCTCTTACGCCGGTGCAGACCTTGCCGGCAACAACCGCCTTTCGTACCCTGCTGATGTAAAAATCATCCGCGTACCCTGTTCCTGCCGTGTAAACCCCATGTTTATTCTTCGTGCATTCCAAAAGGGTGCTGACGGGGTTATCATTTGCGGTTGCCACCCCGGCGACTGCCACTACACCTCAGGTAACTACTATACAAGAAGAAGAATGGCGCTTCTTTTCTCTATGCTTGACTATTTAGGCATTGAAAGAGAGCGTACGCGCTTAGAGTGGGTATCAGCCGCAGAAGGCGCCAAGTTCTCACAGACCATGAACGAGTTTGTAGAGGCTGTAACCGCCTTAGGCGAGAATAAGAGATTGGAGGACTTACGATGCAAAGAGTAACCCGTGACGCTTTAGTTAAAAAAGCAACAGAGCTTTTATCTGCCGGCACGGTTGACCGTGTGCTTGGCTGGAGAGCCGGTGAGTTTTCCTACGATGTAACCCCTTATGTATTTAAAGATGCAGAAACGCTGCAGGCTGATTTCGTATTTGACGATTTCTGCGGCGCAAACTTCTCAAAATATTTAGTTAAAGAATGTGCTAAAAGTGAGGGCAAGGTTTTGGTGTTCTTAAAGCCTTGCGATACCTACAGCTTTAACCAGCTTCTCACCGAGCACCGCTTTGACCGTGAAAAGGTCTATGCGGTGGGCATCCCCTGCGAGGGTATGGTTGATATTACTAAAATCCGCGAAAAGGCAGAGGGTATTTCCGAGGTTGTGGCAGAGGATAGCGGCTATGTTGTAAAAACCCTGTACGACGGTGATGTTAAACTGACTGCTGAAGAAGCGCTGGCTGAGCGTTGCCTTTCTTGCAAGAGCAAAAAGCACGTTGCCTATGACGAGCTGTTGGGCGAAGATGGCGAGGTTTTAGATTCTGCCCGTTTTGATGAAGTTGAAAAACTTGAGGCTATGACGCCGGATGAACGGTTTGCTTTCTGGCGCGGCGAGCTTTCAAGATGTATCCGCTGTAACGCCTGCCGTGATGTTTGCCCGGCTTGCACCTGTGAAAAATGCGTGTTTGACAACCCCAAATCCGGTGTTGAAAACAAAGCCATTGCAGACAGCTTTGAAGAAAAAATGTTCCACATCATCCGTGCTTTCCACGTTGCGGGCAGATGTACCGACTGTGGCGAATGCTCAAGAGTTTGTCCTCAGAACATTCCCCTGCATTTATTAAACAGAAAATTTATTAAAGATATTAACGGTTTTTACGGTGACTATCAGGCAGGCGAAGAAGTTGGTTCTCGCGCGCCCTTAGTCAACTACACGACAGAGGACTTAGAGCCTTCTGACGCCGTTAAGAAAGGAGATGGCGAAAATGCGTAAAATTTCTTTTGATTCACTCTCTGCGCTGTTTGAGCTGGTCTCCGCTAGCATGCCCCTTTACCTGCCGGTGGACGGCAAAGAGGGTGCCTCCTACAAAAAGTGGGAACCCGGTGTTGAATACTCCAAAGCATTAAACACCAATAAGAGCGCAAAAGACTTTTTCTTCCCCCAGGTTGAAAATATGATGGCATTTAAAACCGAGGGCAAGAACATTGAAGTGTTAGACATTCGCGAAGACGTTGGTCCTTTTGCTGTTTTCGGTGTTCGTGCCTGTGATGTAAAAAGCTTTGAAATTTTAGACAGAGTCTTTTTATCTGACCCCGTTGACAGTTTTTATCAGAATAGACGCGAAAGCGCTGTGATTATTACCGTAGCTTGCTCCCGTCCGCAGGAAACCTGCTTCTGCAAGGCATTCGGCATTGACGCAGCAGCCCCCGGCGGTGACGTGGAATGCGTGATGGCAGAGGGAAGCGTCTATTTAGAAGCGAAGACCGAAAAGGGCGAAGCCTTTTTAAAGCAAGTTGAAGCGGCAACTGAAGAATGCGATGCAAAGGCTGCTGAGAGTGAGCAGGCAAAGATTCGTGAAAGAATCGAAAAGCTGCCTCTTGCAAATCTTTCAACCGATGCTTTCGGTGGCGGCAAAACCAAGGATTATTTTGACAGCCCTTTGTGGGATGAGTTGTCTGCCAGCTGCTTAGGCTGCGGTACCTGCACCTTTGTGTGCCCCACCTGCCAGTGCTATGATATTAAGGACTATAACACAGGCAAAGGCGTCAAACGGTTCCGCTGCTGGGATTCCTGTATGTATTCCGACTTCACCAAAATGGCACACGGCAACATCAGAAATTCTCAGAAAGAGCGTTTTCGTCAGCGGTTTATGCACAAGCTTGTGTATTTCCCTGAAAACAACGATGAAATTTTCGGTTGCGTAGGCTGTGGCAGATGCCTTGCCAAATGCCCGATTTCTATGAATATTGTGAAAGTAATGAAAACATTGGGAGGTGCAGAACGTGAATAATCAGGAACCTTTAATCCCCAAGGTGGGAACCATCACCGATGTGAGAATTGACACCCCCGACGTTAAAACCTTCCGTGTTCTAACGCCTGACGGCAAAAAGGCCTTTGACCATATGCCCGGTCAATGTGCCATGCTCTCCATCCCCGGCGTGGGCGAGGCAATGTTTTCAATTACCTCATCACCCACCAATACAGAATATATGGAATTTTCCATCAAAAAGTGCGGCTGCGTAACCGAGTGGCTCCATCAGGCTGAAGTGGGTCAGCAGATTACCATCCGTGGGCCTTACGGCAAACCTTTCCCCGTTGACACGGTGTTCAAAGGTCAGGATATGCTCTTTATCGCCGGCGGTATTGGACTTGCGCCCCTGCGCTCTGTCATTAACTACTGCCGTCACTATCGTGATCAGTACGGCAAAATTGATATCGTTTACGGTTCAAGAAGCAAAGACGATTTAGTTGACTATAAAGAAATTATTGATGAATGGTGCAATGATGATGGCATTAACGTGCATCTCACCATTGACAATCCTCAGGAGGGTTGGGATGGTCACGTTGGCTTCGTTCCGAACTATGTGAAAGAGCTGGGCTTTTCAACCGATAAAACCGCCATCCTTTGCGGCCCGCCCATTATGATTAAATTCACTCTGCAGGGCCTTGTCGATTTAGGCTTTGAAAAAACTCAGATTTATACAACTATGGAGCTTAAGATGAAATGCGGCGTGGGCAAATGCGGCAGATGTAACATCGGCGCAAAATATGTCTGCAAAGACGGCCCCGTGTTCCGCTGTGACGAAATCGACGAGCTGCCCGATGAGTATTAAAAGGAGGATATGAACATGGAAAACACAGTAAATATATTCTTGTTCGGTAAAAAGTACAGCGTGCCGGATAATCTGACCATTATGCGTGCCATGGAATATGCCGGCTATCAGTTAAAGCGTGGCTGTGGTTGCAGAAACGGATTCTGCGGTGCTTGTGCCACCATTTACAGAATCGCAGGAGACAGAGAATTAAAGGCCTGCCTTGCCTGCCAGACAAAAGTTGAAGATAATATGTATATCGCAACCCTGCCCTTCTTCCCCTTAGTAAAGCAGGTGTATGATATTGAAAAAATCGGCCCCACAGAGCAGATTATGATGCAGCTTTATCCTGAAATTTATGCCTGCATCGGCTGTAATGCCTGCACTAAGGCCTGCACACAGGAATTAAACGTTATGCAGTACATTGCATACGCTCAGCGCGGCGAATATGAAAAATGTGCTGAAGAATCCTTTGACTGCGTTATGTGTGGCGTTTGCTCCTCCCGTTGCCCTGCCGGCATCTCTCATCCTCAGGTTGCAATGCTTGCACGTCGCTTAAACGGTAAGTACATTGCCCCCAAGTGTGACCACCTTGAAAAAAGAGTGGAAGAAATCAACGAGGGCACCTTCAACAAGCTGATTGAAGACCTGATGGGCAAGCCCATTGACGAAATTAAAGAACTGTATAACAACAGAGAGATTGAGAAATAAGGAGGTGCGGTTATGTATTCAGAAAACTTTCAGGAATCTTTAGCCAAGGTAGAAGCGGCAAGAGATAAAAATATAGAATTAGAACCCAGACGAATGACCGCTCAGGAAAAGGAAGATTTGTTAAAGGCTTACCATCCTGACTATAAAACTGACGAGTTTGAAGCTTTAACCATTGGACCCAACAAGGGTGACAAGGTGCCCAAAGAGCTGGCTCAGATGCTGCAGGCTCACAGCCGCATCAATCCGGCTGATATTGACTTATCGAATCCCGATTATGATGTAGACGTTTTGGTTATCGGTGGCGGTGGCGCAGGTTCTTCTGCAGCTATTGAAGCACACGAAGCCGGCGCAAATGTTATGATTGTAACAAAGCTCAGAATCGGTGACGCCAACACCATGATGGCAGAGGGCGGTATTCAGGCAGCAGATAAGGAAAACGACTCTCCCGCAATCCACTTTGTAGATGCATTCGGTGGCGGTCACTTTGCTGCAAAGCGTGAGCTGTTATCCAAGCTGGTTTGTGACGCACCGGAAGCTATTCTGTGGCTTTCAGAACTGGGCGTTGAGTTTGATAAAGATAAAGACGGTAACATGATTACCACCCACGGCGGCGGTACCTCCAGAAAGAGAATGCATGCAGCAAAGGACTATTCCGGTGCTGAAATTATGCGTACCCTTCGTGATGAAGTATTAAACAGACAGATTCCGGTTGTTGACTTTACCGCCGCAATTGAACTGATTTTAGATGAAAACGGCAATGCTGCCGGTGCAGTTCTCCTTAATATGGAAACGGAGGACGTCCTGATTGCCAAGGCAAAAACCGTTATCATTGCAACAGGCGGTGCCGGCAGAATGCACTATCAGGGCTTCCCGACCTCTAACCACTATGGCGCAACGGCAGACGGTCTTGTGCTGGGTTACCGTGCAGGCGCTAAGCTTTTATATGCTGAAACCCTGCAGTATCACCCCACGGGTGCAGCCTTCCCCGAGCAGATTTTCGGTGCGCTGGTAACTGAAAAGGTTCGTTCGCTGGGTGCAAAGCTCATCAACAAAAACGGTGAAGCATTTATGCATCCTTTAGAAACCCGTGACGTATCAGCCGCTTCCATCATCCGTGAGTGTAGTGACCGTGGCAACGGTGTTGAAACCGGTAACGGCTTAGCTGTTTGGCTTGACACCCCCATGATTGAAAAAATCGGCGGTGAAGGCACCATTGAAGCAAGAATCCCGGCTATGATGCGTATGTTCGGCAAATATGGCATTGACATCCGCAAAGAGCCAATTTTAGTATATCCCACCCTGCATTACCAGAACGGTGGCTTAGACATTTCTGCTGACTGTATGACAACAAACGTTGAAAATCTGTTTGTTGCCGGTGAAGCAGTTGGCGGTATCCACGGCAGAAACCGTTTGATGGGTAACTCACTCTTAGACATTATCGTATTCGGTAGAAGCGCAGGTAAGAGCGCAGCTGCTAAATGTAAGGGCGTTACTGTTGGCAAGCTGACCCTTGACCATGTTAATAAGTTCGAGAAAGAAATTACAGATAGCGGCATTAATACTGATGCAGTTTCTCCCAAACTGCTCCCGAACTATGTTAAACAACGTGATGAACATTAAATAACAAACAAGGAACAGCCTTATGGCTGTTCCTTGAATGCGTTTTAACTACATTAAGAAAGGAAAATTAGTATGACTTTATTTGGAGGCGTTGTCTCTATTTCCGGCATTACATTTTTAATGTTTTGCGTATTCATCATTGCGGCACTTGGTTACATATTAGGTCGTATTTCCATTAAAGGTGTTTCTTTGGGAACGGCCGGTGTATTTATTATTGCTTTATTGTTTGGTTGCTTTTTCTATAAGCCGCTGGAAGCGCAGCTTTCCCCGGAGTTTGCTGAAAAGGCATTGAAGATTATTGAAAGCATGGGTCTGATTTTATTTGTAACCTCTGTTGGTTTTATTGCCGGACCTAAATTTTTCAGCAATATGAAAAAGAACTTTAAGTCCTACATTTTGCTGGGTCTTGTAATTATTCTTGCCGGCGGATTATCTGCTGTAGGTTGTATTTACATGGGCAGAGCCTTAGGCGAAACAGACCATGCAGGCTTTACAGCTATGGTTGTGGGCTTGCTCTCCGGCTCTTTAACCTCTACACCGGCGTTTTCTGCTGCAAAGGATACAGTACTCGCTGAGTATGAAAGCTTAGTTTCTGTTGGTCACGGCATTGCCTACATCTTCGGTGTTGTGGGCGTTGTGCTGTTTGTGCAGCTCATTCCCAAGCTGACCCGTGCTAATATGGACGAAGAACGGGCAAAGCTTGTGCAAGTATCTGACGGTGCAGAAAAAACATATACCGGAAAGCTCTTGCACTTAGATGGCTTTGGTTTTGCAGCCTTTAGCCTAGCTGCTATTATCGGTATTTTCGTGGGTATGATTAAGGTGCCTTTGACCGCAAGCGGTCTTTCCGGCACAACATTTTCTCTGACCACTACCGGCGGTTGCCTTTTGGTTGCGCTTATCTTCGGTCATTTCGGCAGAGTGGGCAAAATCAGCCTGATGCCTCAGGAATCCACCTTAAAAGTATTCCGTGAATTAGGCTTAATGCTGTTTTTGATTGGTGCCGGCATTCCGGGTGGCGCAGACTTTGTTAAGTTCTTTGACCCCATGTATTTTGTATATGGCGTTATTATGACCATCATTCCCATGATTGTGGGTTATCTCTTTGCAAAATATGTATTAAAGCTGAGCTTACTCAACAATTTAGGTTCTATCACCGGCGGTATGACATCTACTCCGGCATTGGGTACACTCATTAACGTGGCAGGCACAGAGGATGTTGCTGCAGCCTATGCTGCAACCTATCCCATTGCCCTCATTGCAGTTGTGCTTGTTTCTCAGTTCTTGATTATTTTATTCTAAATTTAAAAAGGCTGTGGCGACTGCCACAGCCTTTTTTTATGCCCTTTATCGGATTGTTGAAAATAAGAGGGAAATATGATAGAATGAACATACAAAGGCTTTATCATATCGGAAAGGACTTGAGAAAAATGTTAAACAAGCTTTTAAAAAGTGTGTTAGATCAGGACACAGCTCCCGTTGTTGTGTGCGATATGGATGATATTATTGTGTATATGAACCCCTGCGCCATAGCGCGCTATCATAAGGATTTAACGGGCAAAAGCATCAAAGCTTGTCACCCGCCAAAGGCAAATGAAATGATTGACAAGGTACTTGCGTGGTTTCGGGAGAGCAAAGATAACAATATTATGTATACCTTCCGTAACGATGCAGAAAATAAGGATGTATATATGGTTGCCCTTCGCGATGATGACGGCACCCTTATCGGCTACTACGAAAAGCACGAATACAGAAACAGAGAAACCGTAGGGCTTTATGAGCCGAAGAAATAAGTTTAAATTTGACGAGGTAACCCAAATGATAGAAATTAAAACTTGGATGGATAATTTTTTGAAAACCATAAATGACACTTTTGGAGACCGTGTGTGGTTTGTCGGTCTGCAAGGTAGCTATGGTCGTGGCGAGGCAACAGAAAAAAGTGATATTGATATTGTTGTAATACTCGATGAATTGTCCCCTGCGGATATAAAGACCTATAATACGATGCTTGATACCTTGCCGAACAGGGAATTGATTTGCGGATTCCTTTCAGGAAAAAGTGAAATCTTAAACTGGGAGTCTTCAGACCTTTTTCAGTTTTATTATGATACAAAGCCGATAAAAGGAAGCCTTGATGAATTACTGCCTAAGATTACCGAAACTGCTGTTAACAGAGCAATAAGAATCGGTGCATGCAATATCTATCACGGCTGTGTGCATAATATGCTGTATGAAAAGAGCGAAGAAATTTTAAGGGGATTATATAAATCTGCGTCTTTTCTTGTACAGGCGATAGCTTTTCAGCAAACAGGAAAGTATATCAGCCATCAAAAAGATTTACTGGAAATTGTTTCTGCCGATGAACGAGCTATTGTTGAAACTTTTTTGAGTCTAAAAAATAGTGGAGCGGTTGAGTTTGACAAAATGTCCGAAGTTTTATTTTTATGGTCAAAGAATTGGATTGTTTCAACCGAGAATTGAAAGGTGAAATCTATGAACACATTTGAAAAGATATATGAGGTTGTGAAAAGCATTCCCAAAGGCAAGGTTGCAACCTATGGTCAGGTGGCACTTCTTGCGGGTAATCCCCGCTGGGCGAGGGTGGTGGGCTATGCGCTGCACGTTAATCCCGACCCGGGAACCATCCCCTGTCATCGAGTGGTGAACCGTGAGGGCAGGGTTGCGCCGGGCTTTGCCTTTGGCGGTGAGGGTGTTCAAAGGCAGCTTCTTGAGGCAGAAGGCATCGTTTTTGAACCGGACGGCAAGGTAGATTTGAAGAAATATAGCATGTAAAATGCGACCCTGATTTTACACACCTGTGGCGGTCAATCGATGAGGGGCTTCAAAGAGATATAGGCTAGAACCAGCAAGCAGAAATTATAGGAAATCAGATATCAATAAAAAACCGCATAAAAGGCTTTGAAGGATTTTGTCCCTCAAAGCCTTTTGTGCGCACGAATTTTTGGTATTAACATTTCTAACGGATTTTGTTTCGGTTTCGCCAGAAAAATGCCAGAAAAGGCGATGAAGTATTTCAGCGATATTGAAATTTTTAATGAGAGGTAGTATAATTGACACATACAGAATTTTATTTTATAAAATTCTCAAGGGCTAACGCTCTTTTGTGCCTTTGAGAGCATTGTGTCCATTGACAGCGCTGTAAAAATACTCTTGCAAGCAAGCATTTTTACTCCTGGTAAAATGATTTTGTGGCATCTGTACAATGTGGTACTTGGTTAAAAATTTTCTCAATAAAACGGGTCTGCTTGAATAAATTATAAACGAAATAAGGTGTATTATTAAATGAATGACAAAAAGGAATTTTTAGCAAACGAGCCTATTGGGAAGCTTTTATTCAGGCTGTCGATTCCGACGGTTGTGGCACAGCTTATCAATATGCTTTACAATATCGTTGACCGCATATACATAGGTCATATACCCGGTGACGGAAGCATGGCGCTTACCGGCGTTGGTGTGTGTATGCCCCTGATTATGCTTGTTGCGGCTTTTGCGACGTTAGTAAGCTCTGGAGGTGCACCGAGAGCGTCTATCTTTATGGGCGAAAAGGATACTGAATCCGCCGAAAAGACACTTGGCAACTGCTTTAGTCTGCAGATTGTTGTGTCGGTTATCCTAACCGCAGTTTTGCTTATTTGGAACAAGGACTTGCTCCTTGCCTTTGGCGCAAGCGAGAATACTATCGGCTATGCAACCGATTATATGAGCATATATGCCCTTGGCACTTTGTTTGTGCAGATGACCTTGGGTATGAACGCTTTTATCACGGCGCAGGGCTTCACGACTGTTTCTATGGTTTCAGTCATTATCGGTGCGGTGTGCAATATTGTGCTTGACCCCATATTCATTTTTGGATTCCAAATGGGCGTAAAAGGTGCGGCACTTGCGACTATCATTTCGCAGATGCTTTCCTGCGTATGGATTATCTCTTTCCTTTGTGGAAAAAAGACACAACTTAAGATAAGGAAAGAAAATCTGAAACTCAGAGCAGACATAATTCTGCCTTGTATCGCACTCGGGACAGCGGCGTTTGTTATGCAGTCGAGCGAGAGCGTGATTTCTGTTTGCTTTAATTCTTCACTCCTTAAATATGGTGGAGATATTGCAGTCGGTGCTATGACCATTATGACAAGTGTAATGCAGTTTGCAATGTTACCTCTGCAGGGAATTGCACAAGGTGCTCAGCCTATTACAAGTTATAATTTTGGTGCTAAAAATGCGGGCAGAGTTAAGAAAACCTTTCGTCTGCTATTGATTACTTGCCTCACATATTCCATAGCACTTTGGACGGCGGTTATGATAGCACCCCGGATGTTTGTTAAGATATTTACATCAGATACATCCCTTGCACAGTTTGCATCCCCGATGCTTAGAATTTATCTTGGCGGACTTGGTCTCTTTGGTATACAGATTGCCTGCCAGATGACCTTTACATCGCTTGGCAAAGCGGCAAACTCCATTGTGGTTGCAGTTGTGCGCAAATTCGTATTGCTCCTTCCGCTGATTTATATTATGCCAAGCATTTTGGCAGACAAGACACAGGCGGTCTATATGGCAGAACCTGTCGCAGATATTATTGCGGTTACATTTACGGCAATACTGTTTACATTCCA
>SVJQ01000034.1 GCA_015068905.1 Oscillospiraceae bacterium
TGTTGCCAAAATTCTCATTTTATTATTCAATTAAATTTTGGTTTGTTTCTTTTGGATTTATTTTTGTTTATCGGTTAACCTCTATTGAACCACGCGACTATCGCGTGGTTTTCGTTATACAAAAAGAGCCGGTAACATTTTTTGTGACCGGCTCTTTTTTTGTCATAAAACCCTCCCCACCGCAATATACTTGTAATGACATGTACGAGAATTGATAGCAATAAAGGAGGAACAGTCATGGAAAGCTATAACATATATCAGGATATAGCAACCCGGACAAACGGCGATATTTATGTAGGTGTGGTTGGACCTGTCAGAACCGGAAAATCTACTTTTATTAAAAAGTTTATGGATCTGCTGGTTATCCCCAACATTGAAAACACCTATAGTCAGGAACGGGCAAAGGATGAATTGCCCCAATCTGCCGCCGGCAAAACTATAATGACAACCGAGCCGAAATTCATTCCCAACGAAGCGGTAGAAATTTCCTTGGGAACAGAATCAAAAATGAGAGTCCGTATGATTGACTGCGTTGGCTACATAGTGGACTCTGCTCAGGGTCACTTAGAGGATGACGCCCCCCGTATGGTCTCAACCCCTTGGGCAAAAGACCCCATCCCCTTTGGCACCGCGGCTGAAATCGGCACCAAAAAGGTCATCACCGAACATTCTACCATTGGTCTTTTAATCACCACCGACGGCAGCATCACAGATATCCCCCGCGAGGACTATGTGGATGCTGAAAAACGAGTTGTTGACGAATTAAAAGCTATTAACAAGCCCTTTGTTATGCTGCTTAACACCAAATATCCCGGCAAGGTTGAAACCGAAGAGCTCCGCGCCTACCTTGAGGCTGAATACGGTGTCCCCGTTCTGGCGGTCAACTGTGCCGAAATCACCGAGGCCGAAATCAACATCGTTATGCGCCGGATTCTGTTCCAGTTCCCCATCCGTGAAATCACCATCAATATGCCCAAATGGATTGATGTCTTGGAAGACAGCCATTGGCTTAAAAAAGGTATGTACGATTGCATTTTGTCTTCCATTGACGGTATCTACCATATTGACAGCATTGAAAGCTTAAAGGCGCGCATCAATGAATATGAATATGTCAAAACTGCCGAAATCACCGAAATCAATCTGGGTACCGGCGCCGCTACCCTGACCCTCACCACACCGGACGGACTTTTCTATCAGATTGTAAAAGAATCCTCCGGCTTTGATATTGACGGCGAAGATAAGCTTATGTCGCTGTTGGCTGAAATGGCACAAGTCAAAAAGGAATACGACAAAATCTCCTATGCTCTCCACGAGGTTCAGCAAAAAGGTTATGGCATCGTCACCCCCACCATTGATGAACTCCGCCTTGAAGAGCCTGAAATTGTAAAACAAGGCAGCCGTTTTGGTGTCAAGCTCAAAGCCTCCGCCCCCTCCATTCACATGATTTCTGCAAATATCGAAACAGAAGTCTCCCCCATTGTCGGCACCGAAAAACAGTCCGAAGAACTGGTGCATTACCTCCTGGAAGAATTTGAAACCGATCCCAAAAAAATCTGGGAATCCAACATCTTCGGCAAATCTCTCCATGAGCTTGTGAACGAGGGCTTACATAACAAACTCTACCGCATGCCTGACGAAGCCAGATTAAAGCTGCAGGAAACCCTGCAAAAAATCATCAACGAAGGCTCCGGCGGCCTCATTTGCATTATCTTATAACTCCTACGGAGATGCCCACGGCATCTCCTTTTTGTTATTCTCAAAGCGCCCCCTTGACAACCCCCACGCCCCGTGCTAGAATGAAATTAACTTATCAAAGGGGGAATCACTACATGAAAAACAAAAAAACATTGTTAGCCATCCTTTGCGGCATCGGCATTGCCCTTGTTACCTTGGTGCTTCTGATCCCGTTTTTTTACACACTCCTTCTGAGCCTTCAGGATTATAGTCCCTTAAGAGGTCTCTTCGGCAGTCGCCTTGTCGGTTTTAACCACTTTGTAAGCTTTTTCTCAGGTCCCTACTTCCTGAAATTACTCAAAAATTCAATTCTTATCAGCTTGTTGGGTACAGTTGTCGGTGCAGCCTATGCTTACCTAGCCTCTGTTGCAATTGCAAGCAGTAAAAATTCGTTTTTAAAAGCTACTCTTACAATGCTATTTGTTATTCCGGCAATCATCCCTGTGACTCTTTTTCGCACCCTGTTTCCCACGCAGTTTCTTGTTTCCCCTTCCCTTTTGCTGACGTTATTCGTTTCCGTACTCGATGGTATACGTTTAGCAGGCTTGGTTACCTTTGCTGCATTCTTTCTTAAAGGTAACGCTTTCAAAGAGGGTTTACGATGCATGCTTCTTTTCATAGCCATCAGGCTTATCGGCCTCCTAACCAATAACACAGAGCTCATATTTGGCATCTATCATCCCGCAACTTATGAAGTCTTGGATGTTTTCTCTACCTATGCACATAGAACTGGTATCATGAGTGCTGACTTTTCTTTGAGTGCTGCAGCACACATAACGAAAACCGTGCTCCAGTTTTTCCCGGCAGTGCTCGCCTGTGTTATTCTAATCTTGATTAACAAGACAGACGACAAAGAGACATCGCTTTCAGAAATACGCTTTTTACCTGCCGCAGTGTTTGCCGTTATTCCTCTTGCTCTGCTTATAACCATTCTGATAACCGGTGGCTCACTGCTACCTGCCGGTGAGACTGCCATGGTAATGACCGGTTATTTATTTGAATTTTTATATGCTTTTCTTTCTGCACTCTTAGTCACGGTTGTGGCTTACCTGCTTGCACTGGCTTCCCGTTATTCCAAGATTGTCGGCTGCATTGCCCTCACGGTGCTCGCGTTGACAGCAGGCAGCCTGATAGGACCCTATCTTATGATTCGTAGCTTTTCACTTTTAAATACCGTTCTCGGTCCTGTTTTCCTGAATATGAGTATGGTGCCTGTCCTGGCTCTAGTTCTGTCCTTTGCACTCCACCGCGAAAACAATTTAAAATCTAATATTACCGCCTTTATTTTCGGATTTATAATGACGTTTTCAAATTTCTGGGGTAGTTGCTTAAATTCCACAATAGCAATAAGTGAACAAAGAATGCAACCACTTTCTCTGATTTTAAAAAGAGTTTTATCATATTTCTCTATTGAACATTCTGCAGTCATGCAAGAAGGCAGAATACCGTTCGCGCCTGTCCCCCTCTCTACTGTCCCCTACATTTTAATTCCCTTACTCGTTGTCGGCCTCGGCCTTCTCCTTTGTGCTATTATCTACATAATCAAAACCAAGAAAAAGGCTCAATAATGTATAAAGAAGAAAGGAGATGCAGTAGCATCTCCTTTCTTCTTTCCCACGTTTGTAATCAAACCCCAAACTCAATATGTAGTAATATAGCAGAAAAATATATTGACATATAGTGATAGCTCTGTTATAATAAAAAACATAATAGCTATATAAATATAGCAAAAATTTTTATTTAGGGGGATATCTTCTATGGTAGAACAGAGAAACATTGTAACAGCAGTCATTTTGTCAATCGTTACCTGTGGTATTTATGGCATCTACTGGCTCATTAAACTGAATGATGAAGTAAACACCATCACCGGTGATACCGAGGCTCCTTCCGGCGCTATGGTATTTCTTTTGACTTTAGTTACCTGTGGTATCTACGGCTGGTTCTGGATGTACAAAATGGGTAACAAGTTAGACGACTACTATGAAGCTAAGGGTCAGGGTCGTAGCAACAGAGCTATTATCTACCTGCTGCTCAGCCTCTTTGGTCTTGGTATCGTTTCCTACGCTTTGATACAGGATTCTATCAACAAGGCTCTGTAAGATGTAACAAACATGAAAGCAAGATTGCATAAAGAACTACAAAGGCTTGCCATCATCCTGCTAATTGGTTTTGCATATTTAGCATTTGTGTTGATAACCGGTTGGCGCATTCCCTGCATTTTCAAAGTGATAACAGGGTTTGACTGTCCCGGTTGCGGCATTACGCGAATGTGCGTATCCATTGCCAAACTTGACTTTGTAGCAGCCTTCCGGTTTAACCCGGTTGTGTTCACTACATTGCCTTTGATGCTGGGTTGTATCGCTTATGAGAGAATTACATACATTAAATACGGGATATGCAAAAATCCCCTTATATGTAAAATTTTTTTGTGCATTGAAATAATCTTGCTGTTAGCATACGGCGTTATTCGAAACATCGGATAACGCCGTATGTTTTTTTGTGTTAAGAAACAGATAAACAGACGTTTATCTTACTCAAAGCTACCGGCACACCGGTGATTGTTATTACACACAATAATAAATATCCACCCGCGTAGCGGGTGGTTTTTCCTTTTCGGGCATAGCCCTACCCTTTACTGGCTGCGCACAAGTGCGCT
This sequence comes from Oscillospiraceae bacterium, assembly GCA_015068905.1. Lineage (GTDB taxonomy): Bacteria > Bacillota > Clostridia > UBA1381 > UBA9506 > UMGS755. The sequence continues at coordinate 4,391 of SVJQ01000034.1, forward strand.
TTTTATTGGCCTGCCAGCCATGCAATTACTACTAGCTACCCATAA
>SVJQ01000035.1 GCA_015068905.1 Oscillospiraceae bacterium
ACATAATGTCCTCCAAAATTTTCAAAAATAGATAATACAAATCGCAAAATAGAGAATATATTTTAATTATAGAACATCTATTGTAAAATTGCAAGAGAAATGTTAAAATTTAGATAGATAATAAATCAATCGAACGCAACATCTATTGCGAAGGAGTGGTTAAAAATGAAAGAATCCATTTACAAATCTTACGATGAACTTCCGCTGATGTTGAATGCGGAAACAGTGAAAAATGTACTTGGGATTTCAATCAGTTCTGCCTATGAATTGATGCATGAAAAAGATTTTCCAAGTATAAAAATCGGTAACAGATTGATCGTACCCAAGGACAAATTCCGTGATTGGATTGATAAAAAATCCGGCGGATGAAAGGAGCAAATATGAAATATAATTCATACCAAAAACGAGATGTAATTAAAAATTATTTCCCTGTGCCTAATGAAATTTTTAATCTTGGTTTGCGTGCAGGCGAAATTGCTCTTTATGCTTTTTTATTAAAATGTGAAGACAGAAAAACATTCAAATGTTGGCCAAGCTATAAAACCATTAGTAGAGCGTTAAACATCACGAAAAATACTGTGAAAACGTATGTAGATAAACTTTGCGAGAAACAGTTAATTACAGTTGAATATACATATATTTTCACAAAAGACGGAAAGAAGCGAAACGGTAGTTTAATGTACACCATCCGCCCAATTCAAGAAGCAATTAATTATGATTTTAAAAAACAGTTGGAGAGAAATGCTCTTGTCACTAAAAAGGCTGAACTTGAGAAGAAATTTCAGAAATATATGGATTCAAAAGCCGAATCTGCAGGTTAATAAGAGGCTCCGATTTGACCGAAAATCAACCTGAATAAAATGAAGCAGGAAAAAGCACTGGTGTCGAAAACCGCCACCAGCGCGGTCAAACACCGACCGGCAGGGCCGTTCGGGTGGTGCTGAAAATGGGGTGTTGGTGCTGTTTTGGTGAAAATGGTTGCTTTCTTGCGGTGGTTGAGCGATTTAGGTGGTGTTTTAGGCGGTGTCAGAGCAGATTTAAACAGAAAAATTCCTTCATAGACTTCCCGCCTCTTCTGTGGTATGTTTGTGTTGTTACCAGAAAGGAAGTGATACAATGGCAAAACGAAGACCCAATGGTGACGGCATGGTTCGTCAGCTAGATTCCGGACTACGGGAAGGCAGAATTGTGGTCGGTCACAAAAAGAATGGTTCCCCCATCTTCCGGTATGCTTATGGACGGAATCAAAAAGAGTTTATGCAAAATCTTCTAGACCTGAAAAATCGGTATCGGGATGTGCACCTGACAGAAGAAAGCAACATGACCTTAGGTGATTGGATAGATAAATGGCTGACAGAATACATGCCGGAAAGAGTCAGGTCCTCTACCCTGTCAGGCTACGCACAGGACCTGAATACCTATGTAAAACCTCGGTTGGGGCATAAGAAACTCTCCCGCATCACCACAAATGACATACAGAAAATGTACACCGAGCTAAAAACCAATGGCAGAATCAAAGAGCATCCTGTGCACGGCTATGCCTTAGCAGACAATACCATCATCCGCATCCACACCACACTACACGGCGCAATGGAAACCGCCACACAACTTCACCTAATTCCAAGCAACCCCGTCATCGGTACTAAGGTGCCAAAACGCAGGAAAAGGAAGCTGCAAGTCCTTAGTGATGCACAACTGGACCGCCTGATGGATGCCATCAGAAAAGATGAAGAATGGGGCGACTTCTTCCTCCTGGAGCTGACAACAGGACCCAGGCGAGGAGAAATCTGCGGCTTCAAGTGGAATGACTTTGATGAAGTAAATAACAATCTTAAAATCAATCGAAGCATCTCTTATAGCAAGGGCGGTGAGCTATATGAAGATAAACCGAAGACAGAGGAAAGCGAAAGAACCCTCACCCTCCCTGAAATGACGGCAGAAATGCTTAAAAGAAGAAAGAGAATCTCCCAATGGATTTTTCCAAATCCTTTAAAGCCGGACAAGCCTGTATCCCCTGCTGCTGCCTACCGAAGAGCAAAGAAGCTGCTAAAACAGTTGGGGCTCCCAAACATCTCCTTCCACGACCTGCGGCACACCTTCGCCACCGTTGCCGTAGCAAACGGTGTAGATGCCAAAACGCTGTCTGCCATACTAGGTCATACAAATCCAAGTTTCAGCCTTGACACCTACACCCATGTCACAACAGATATGCAACAAAGAGCCTCTGAAATCGTCGGAGACTTCATAGAAGACATCTTAGGAGAGGAGCTAATACTATGAGTAAAAGGAAACTCGGAGACGGTACACTAAGGCTTCGAAAGGATGGTCGATGGGAAGGCAGAATCGTCATTGACTATGACAAAGACGGACTTCCCATAACCAAAAATGTTACATCTAAATCCAAGACAAAATGTCTGGAAAAGCTAGCAAAGCTGAAAGACGAGCTCGGTGCAAACCGTAAAGAAAGCACCATCACCTTTGGCGAATGGCTGGACTTCTGGTATCATAACTACTGCAAACTGCGCATCAAGCCAAAGACCCAAGAGGATTACGAAAACAGAATCTATCTACATACCATCCCCCATCTTGGCAACATTCCTCTTAAAAAGCTGACACAAAGCGACCTGCAGAAATTCTATAACAAACTCAAAACAAGCGGTCGGCTGCAACATTCAGACATCTTTGGTAAAGGGTTATCCGCCCGAGTGATTCGTGGATGTCACAGCACTTGCAGAACAGCATTGCAAGCAGCAGTAGAACAAGGGTTAATCCGAAAAAATCCTGCTATCGGTTGCAAGCTACCCCCTAAGAAGTCCAGAGAAATACAAGTGCTCACAAGAGATGAAATACAACGATTCTTAATACAGGCAAAATATGACGGGTACTTTGAAATCCTGCTTGTGGTGCTGACGACCGGTCTCCGCCGGGGTGAAGAAACAGGACTTATGTGGTCGGATTTAAACATAAAAACAGGAGAACTAAAAATCCGCCGGCAGGTTCAGCGCATCGACGGCAAACTGGTCGTAACAGAGCTGAAGACAGACGAATCAGAACGAAGTGTTATACTGCCCAAAAGCGTTGTCAAGGTACTTATAAAATACAAGGAAACAGTGGATTCTGATTGGATATTCCCCTCACCCAAAAACCGCGATATGCCAAGAGACCCCTCTGCATTATACAAGATGATGAAGAAAATTTTAGAGCGTGCCGGGTGCAAATCCGTGTCCTTCCACGCCCTACGACACACCTTCGCTACAAACGCGGTGGCAAATGGTATGGACATTAAAACCCTGTCCTCCATTATCGGTCATGTATCCAGTAAAACAACCATGGATATCTACCTCCACACCACCGAGGAGATGAAACAACAAGCCGCAGCGAAAATAAACGCCCGATTCAGCAAGAATGCAAGCACCACCAAGGAAGTTACACCCGCAGGGCAAGAAAAGCCACCACAAGCCAAATTCGAGCCCAAAAAAGGCAAATACAGAAAGCCTGGCACAGGATGTATCACAAAGATAAACGACCACCTCTATGAGGGCAGATATTCGCCCAAAGGAGCAGACGGAAAACGCATCTCCAAAAATGTCTACGCCCAAACAGAAACAGAATGCGAAGAAAAGCTGGCTGAACTGATAAAGGAAATGAAAGCTAAGATTGCTGCTGAAAAGGCAAAAACGAAACCTCAAAATAACGCATAAACGGCACGGAATAAATCCGCGCCGTTTGCTTTTGGTGTATCAAAATTTGAGACGGTGTAAACAAAGAGAAAACCTTTAGCAATGATACTGTTTCAAGGACTTTATTGTATTTTAAAAGCAACTATGGTATAATTTAAATAATACAAATGCGGGGTGAAATTATGTTTAACACAGATAAACCAATAGAGAGAATTGAAGAAGATTTATTAAATAGAGCTACTTTCTCACAAGAACTTGCTAACGCTATTTTGGCATATACAGACACTGAAAATTTTGCAATAAGCTTATGTGGTGAATGGGGTTGTGGTAAAACCTCAATCCTTCGCATGGTTGTGCAAGAAATAAATAAAAAAGCGCAAGATATGTCCGAAGACGAAAGACCTATTATCATAAACTTCAATCCTTGGAATTACTCTGATAAAAATCAATTAATAACTCAGTTTTTTAAAGAGGTTTTTATAGTATTAAAAAAAGAAAGTAATAACGAAAAGTTAAAGAGAGCCGGTGATGCGCTTCAAAAATATTCATCTATTTTTGATTATGCTAAGTATATTCCTAAAGTTGGTGAGTATATTGCTCTTTTAAAGTCTTTGATTGAAGGACTAGGAAAACAAATGTCAGATGTTTCTGATGATATGGATAGTATTGAAAATCAAAAGAATTTGGTTATC
>SVJQ01000016.1 GCA_015068905.1 Oscillospiraceae bacterium
GTCCATATAGGACATATAATCTCCTAGCCAGTCAATACTGACTTAATTGCTTGGATTGTCCATCCAAAATTACTCAAATGAATTTATTTAGAGCCTGCTCTGTTTAATTTTCAAGGTTCGGTGCGCTGAAGCTTTCGCCTTAGCACGGAATTATATTATAGCACCTCTAAAAGGGTTTGTCAACACTTTTTTGAAAGTTTTTTTGATTTTTTTCTATTATTTCCCTCTGTCCTTTAATTATACACCCAATTATAAAACAATCGGCACAAAATCTGCCATTTCAATGGTGTCCGGTGTGACCCGACAATCTACCGCCAGAATGTTGACGCCGGCCTTTGCCGCCGCCCGCAGAGCATCACCAAAAGCTTTGTGGGTTTCATCGTGGGGCGAAAAGCGGGTCACGCCCTTCATCTGAACCACAAAGACCACATAGGCTTCAAAGCCGTCCTGCCTGCACGCTACCAATTCGTTTAAGTGCTTAACGCCGCGCTCTGTAGGGGCATCAGGAAAATAAACCGCATCATCCTTTTCTAGGGTGACGCCTTTGACCTCAACAAAAATCTTTTTGTTGCCTGCTTCTATATAAAAATCAAAGCGGGAATTTTTATAGGTGGTTTCCGGCTTGATCAGGGTTACATCAGAAAACAAGTTCCCTGCTTTTATCCATTCATAAAACACTTTGTTCGGCACCTGACTGTCCATGTTTACCAGTCTGTCACCTTTATAAACTGCTATCAGGTCAAACTTTGTTTTGCGGTCAGGATTGTCCGCCGCCTGTACAAAGACCGTGGCGCCAGGCACTAACAGTTCGCGGCAACGCCCCGTATTTTTCACATGGCAAACCTGCTCACATCCGTCTATCTCTACTATAGCAATAAATCGGTTGGGGCGGCTCAAAAAGGTTGCTTTTTGGATTCGTGCATATTTCATAGACATCTTCCTCTCAACAAAATTGTATCACGATGACCGCCCTCTGTCAAAGGGGTATATTTTTCAAAAAAACGGAAAAACTAGGAGAAAATACCTTTGAAAGGATGATTTTTATGAACCTGTCAGGAACAAAAACCGAACAAAACCTGCTCACTGCCTTTGCCGGCGAATCTCAGGCACGAAACAAATATACTTACTTTGCCTCTGTCGCGCAAAATGAGGGCTATGAGCAGATTGCAAGCATTTTCAGAGAAACCGCCAATAATGAAATGGCACACGCAAAAATATGGTTTAAGCTGCTTGGCGGCATTGGTGGCACGGCAAAAAACCTAGCCGACGCTGCTGCCGGCGAAAACAGCGAATGGACAGAAATGTATGCTGAATTTGCTAAAACGGCGGAGGAAGAGGGCTTTACCTCTATCGCCAAGCTGTTTTCTTCTGTTGCCGCCATTGAAAAAGAACACGAAGAGCGGTACCGCGCGCTGATTAAAAACCTAGAACAGAAGCAGGTTTTCTCACGCCTCACCGAACAAACCTGGATTTGCCGCAACTGCGGACACATTCACACAGGCAAAGAAGCACCGGGGGTCTGCCCTGTTTGTGCCCATCCACAGAGCTATTTTGAGTTGAGAGAGAAGAATTATTGATTGTAGGGGCGATTCATGAATCGCCCGATTGCGGGAGGGCATGGAGACCCTCCCCTACAGATTTGCTACACAAAGGTATTGTAGGGTGCAGCGTTTACGATGCACCGCAAACGGAATGTCGTAAACGCCATTCCCTACATTTTAGTATAATTTGAAAGCGAAAAAGGACGGTTTCCCGTCCTTTTTCTTGTTTGTATCGATTTGTGTGTCAACAAATGAACCATGCATTTTTACACTAAGGCATAAAAATACATGTCCCCTTAAGATTTCTTAAATTTTACAAGAGAAAATTACATCCTCAAACATCTTTTCTTCTATAGAAACGGTTTTGCCTTTTAAATTCTCTAAAACACCGCTATCCCCTTGAAAATCAAAAGTCAGGCTATAAGCGCACAGTGCCTGATAGCGAAAGCGGCTGTCCTTGGGGGCGCCGTACTTGGTGTCACCCAAAAGAGGATGGCCGATTTTTGAAAACTGCACGCGAATCTGATGCTTTCTGCCGGTGAGCAGGGTTATCTCTGCTAAGGCTTTGCCGTTTTCGGTCTTGATAACCTCATAGTCTAACACGGCTTCTTTAGCGCCGGGGGTCTCTTTTTTAACCACCCGCACCTTGTTTTCTTTCTCGTCAGCTTTCAGATAATGTATCAGCCTGCCGGATTTTTCTTCCGGCACAGAGCACAAAATGGCGCGGTATTTTTTTGTGACCTCGTGGTTCTTTATTTTTTCATTCAAAAGCTTTTGTGCTACTGCATTTTTTGCCACTAACAAAAGCCCCCGGGTGTTTCTGTCCAAACGGTTAGAGAGCGCCGGCGCAAAGCTGTTTTCTGACTTAGGGTTATATTCCCCTTTTTCAAACAAATATGCCTGCGCCATAGACAAAAGCGAATCGTCACCGCCGTGGGATGCCTGCCCTGCCGGTTTATCACACACCAAAAGGTTTTCATCCTCATAAACAACTGACAGACCGTCACTTTTGGCGGTTATCTCTTTAACCTCGCCAAAAAACTCATCATTTATATAAAGGTAAAGCTCGTCGCCACATTGCAAAACATCTTGCGCTGAGAGCGCCTTTTTGTTCCGCTTGACCCGCTTGTTGCGAAGCTGCTTATACAAAAGGCTTCGGGGCATAGTGGGGAGCAGTTTGGATAAAAACTTATCCAAACGTTGGCCACTGTCGTTTTCATTTATTGTAATAATCTTCATTGTCTCACATCCCTTACATAAGCGGTGCCAGCAAGCGGAATATGCTTTGCAGAATGCTGCGGAAGAACCCGCTTTTACAATCTTTAGGCGTAACCTCACGGCTCACCGTCAGGGTTTTTTCAAAATCAGCACGAATGTCACAAATTGCCTGGGTGCTGCAGAGCCACGCGCCGCATTCAAAATGCAGGTACAGACTGCGATAGTCTAAATTCACCGTGCCAACCGTTGCCACGGCATCATCTGCCACCATAACCTTAGAGTGCAAAAAGCCGGGGGTATATTCATAAATTTTAACCCCGCCCTCTAAAAGTTCACGGTAATAGGATTGGGTGGTTATATACACATACCGCTTGTCCGGTATGCCCGGCACCAAAATCCGTACATCCACGCCGCTTTTGGCGGCAAGGGTCAGGGCTGACACCATACTGTCATCAATAATTAAATAGGGTGTTTGAATGTAAAGATACTGTTTTGCATCGCTTATGACATTTAAATAAACCTTTTCGCTGACGTATTCATCATCCACAGGGCTGTCGCAGTACGGGATTACATAGCCGTCTGCCCCATCACAGCTGCTCTTGGGCGCAAGATAGTCTGTCATATCGGTTTTTTCGCCGGTCAGCGCCTGCCAGAGTGTTAAAAACATATAAGTGTAGCTGTCCACCGCGGGGCCGGTAAGTTCGACGGACGCATCCTTCCAATGGCCAAAGCGCACTTTTTCGTTGATATATTCATCTGCAAGGTTTACGCCGCCGCAAAACGCCCATTTGCCGTCAATGACCGCAATTTTTCTGTGGTCGCGGTGGTTTTGCAGGGTGGAAAGCGCCGGACGGAATTTATTAAACACCACGCAACGGATGCCCATATTCGCCAGTATTTTTTCATAATTATGAGGGAGCAGTAAAAAACACCCCAAATCATCATAAATCAGGCGGACATCTACACCCTCTTTGGCTTTTCTCTTTAAAATATCTAAAATTGAATTCCACATTCTGCCTTCTTCAATAATGAAGTATTCTAAAAAGATAAACCGTTCTGCCTGCTCTAAAGCGGTGAGCATAGCTTTAAACTTCTCCTCACCGGGGGAAAGGTAGGTTGCTGATATATTGTGATATACCGGAAAGCCGCAGCTTTCTGTCAGGTATCGGCACTGTTTGCCGTGCTCAGGATGCTCCTGCAGAAAGGCCTCTTTTACCGATGAACTTTGGATAAGACAAGGGGCAAGAGCCGTTTCTGCCCGCTTAATTTGTTTTTTGAAAGCCATGGTGAGGCCCTGATAGCGCACCATCAGGTACATAAGCCCGCCAAAGAGAGGAAAGGCTAAAAGCACCACAGACCAAAGAAGCTTATAAGGCGCCCGCTTGGCTCTGGATATCACATGGAGCACCACAAAAACACTTAAAAGGGATAAGCAGTTATAAATCCATTGATAGGTCTGACTGGAGCTGTAAATGGTTGTAACCATAAGCGCCACTTGCAACAAAAGCAGAAAAATGACAAACACACGCCGTCTGAAAAGCAAGCGGAACCACTTTTTTTGCATACCTCTACCCCTCCTAAATAAATTCACAAAAAACTGCATTGGAAACATCAATGCCCCGGTCTGTCAGCCGGATTCTGTCGCCATCATCTTCTAAAAGTCCAAAGGAACACAGTTTTTGTACAGTCTCGCCAAAAACGCTGTTTAAGCTTGTACCAAAGCAGCTTTGAAAGTCTGCGCGGCGCACCCCGGCCTCTGTCTGGCGGAGGCCTAAAAACATAAACTCACCCATGGCATCTGCCTCTGTGACGGTTTCGCCTACGGGCTTTATGCCTTTTTCCACCTGCTCATAGTAAGCAGAGAGGGTTGCCGGATTTTCAAACCGGCAGTTTTCATAAAAAGAGTGTGCCGCCGCACCCAAGCCGATGTAGGGCGTGCGAAGCCAATATTTTGTGTTATGCCGTGAAATTTTGCCACCCTTTGCAAAATTTGAAATTTCATAACGGTCATAGCCGTGATTTCTTAAATAGTCCACTAGCAGGGCGTAACGGTCACGGTCCTCATCCTCATCAGGCAGAGTGATTTCGCCCCGATTATATGCCTCGTGCATAGGGGTGCCCTCGCACAAAATCAAAGAATAGCAAGAAAGATGCTCCGGCTCAAGCGCCACCGCCCGAAACAGGCTCTCCTGCAGGCTTTCACGGGTCTGACCGGGGATGGAAAACATTAAATCAAGGCTCAGATTCATAATCCCTGCCCCACGCACCGCCTCTACCGCACGGACAGCATCATCCTTTGTGTGGATTCTGCCAAGGCTTTTTAGCTCAGTATCCACAAAAGACTGTACCCCAAGGCTCACGCGGTTGACGCCGCAGGACGCCAACTGCTTAAAAGTTTCCTCATCGCAGGTGCCGGGGTTTGCCTCAACGGTAATCTCACAATCTTTTGCCAGAGAAAAAGAAGACGCCACACGAGACAGCACCTTGCCTAAAAGCTCAGGTGCCAGCGCCGTGGGCGTGCCGCCGCCTAAATAGACGGTATCTATGGCCGTACCGCGATACGCTTCCATCTCATGGGTGAGCGCATCAACATAGCGCTCCCCTTCTGACAGCTTGTCAGGATAGGAAACGAAATCGCAGTAGTGGCATTTTTTAACGCAAAAGGGAAAATGAATATAAAGTCCTGTCATATTACTCATCCAGCTTCAAAACGGACATAAACGCCTCCTGAGGCACCTCTACGCTGCCCACCTGACGCATCCGCTTTTTACCCTCTTTCTGTTTTTCCAACAATTTTTTCTTACGGGTGATGTCACCGCCATAGCACTTAGCCAAAACGTCTTTACGCATGGCTTTAACGGTCTCTCTTGCGATGATTTTGTTCCCGATTGCCGCCTGAATGGGAATTTCAAAAAGCTGACGGGGAATGGCGGCTTTTAATTTTTCCGCAATCTTTCTGCCACGGGTGTACGAGTTGGAGGAATGCACAATGAAGGAAAGGGCATCCACCATATCGCCGTTTAACAGAATATCCAGCTTCACAAGGTCTGACTTTTCATAGCCGGCAAGCTCATAGTCAAAGCTTGCATAGCCACGGGTGCGGGATTTTAGCGCATCAAAAAAGTCATAAATAATTTCATTCAGCGGTAACATATAATGAAGCTGCGCACGGTCAGTATCAATATAGGTCGTGTTTTCATACACGCCGCGACGCTCCTGACAAAGCTCCATAACACTGCCGATGAATTCTGTAGGGGTCATAATATCAGCCTTAACCATAGGCTCTTCCATAGTCAGAATTTCACTTGGGTTTGGCATATTGGTGGGGTTTGAAATCCAAAGCTCTTCCCCATTTGTTTTATTCACCTTATACACAACGCTGGGAGCGGTTGTGACTAAGTCTAAGTTATATTCACGCTCTAAACGCTCCTGCATAATCTCCATGTGCAGAAGCCCCAAAAAGCCGCAGCGGAAGCCGAAACCAAGCGCCACAGAAGTTTCCGGCTCAAAGGAGAGAGAGGCATCATTTAACTGCAGTTTAAAAAGTGCATCACGCAAATCGTCATATCTTGCGCCGTCTGCCGGATAGATACCGCAGAAAACCATGGGGTTAACCTGCTTATAGCCGGCAAGGGGTTCTGCCGCCGGGCGGTTTGCCAAAGTGATGGTGTCACCCACACGGGTGTCAGACACGTTTTTGATAGATGCCGTCAGGTAGCCAACCTCACCGGCAGAGAGCTTGTCGCACTTTAAAAAGCCGTTGGGGTGCAGGTAACCGACTTCTACTACCTCAAATTCTTTTTCGGTTGCCATCAGGCGGATGGTATCGCCCGTTTTTAATGTTCCGTCCATAACTCGGAAGTAGATAATAACACCTTTATAGGGGTCATAAAAGCTGTCAAAAATCAAGGCAGATAAGGGCTCTTCGCTGTCACCCTTGGGTGGTGGAATGAGCTCTACAATCTGCTCTAAAACCTCTTCAATGCCAATGCCGTTTTTAGCAGAAATACGGGGAGCATCCTCTGCAGGAATGCCGATAATGTTTTCGATTTCTTCCACAACCTCGTCAGGGCGTGCCGCCGGCAGGTCAATTTTGTTGATAACCGGCATAATCTCTAAATCGTGGTCAATGGCAAGGTAGGTGTTTGCCAAGGTCTGCGCCTCAATACCTTGCGCCGCATCCACAATCAAAAGCGCACCCTCACAGGCGGCAAGGCTTCGTGAAACCTCATAGTTAAAGTCCACGTGGCCGGGGGTGTCAATCAAATTTAAAACATACTCCTCCCCGTCCTTTGCCCGATACAAAAGGCGGACGGCACGGGCTTTAATGGTAATGCCACGCTCACGCTCTAAGTCCATGTTGTCAAGCACCTGTGCTTCCATTTCGCGCTCGGTTAAGAGACCTGTCTTTTCTAAAAGACGGTCTGCCAATGTAGACTTGCCGTGGTCAATATGTGCAATAATCGAAAAATTTCTGATATGATCCTGATTTACCATAGATTCCTCCGCTATAGTTCTGCTATCATGGCGCTGACAAGCGCCTTAAAGTGGCCGATTGCCACCTCACTAAAGCCTAAGTCTTTAATCTCGCTTTCAATGCCCGCCGCCATATTCACACAGAAAGACAGACCAAAAACATCCATACCGCTGTGAACTGCCGCCAGCACCTCGGGCACGGTGGACATACCCACAACATCTGCCCCCAAGGTTCTGAGCATTCTGATTTCTGCCGGCGTTTCGTAGTTGGGACCGGACATATAGGCATAAACCCCTTCTTCTAAGGGGATGGAAAGCTCGTTTGCTTTCTTCTTCGCCAGTTCTCTCAGCGCCGGTGTATATGCCTTTGACATATCAAAAAACCGCGGGCCAAATTCGTCTATATTTTCGCCCCGGAGGGGTGTGTCATTAAAAAACTTGATGTGGTCAGAAAGCACCATCAGGGTGCCCACCTGATAGCTCAGATTAATGGCACCTGAGGCATTTGTCACAAACAGGGTTTTGACACCGAGGAGCTTTAAAACCCAGACGGGAAAGGCAATTTCTTTCATAGAATAACCTTCGTAGTAGTGGACTCTGCCTTGGAGGACCACCACGTTTTTTTCCCCAAGCTGTCCCGCCACAAGCTGACCCCTGTGATGTGGTGCCGTGCTGACGGGAAAGCCGGGAATTTCTGAATAAGGAACGGTGACCGCATTTTCTAACAGCTCTGCAAAAGAGCCAAGACCCGTGCCCAAAATTAAGGCAACATCCGGTACTATTTTTATTTTTTCTTTAACATAGTCTGCCGCACGGGTCAGCTTTTGCATCAGCATAGGGTACGCTCCTGTTGATTATTTAAAGTAACGAACACCGGAGGCAAAAATCTTCTGATCCAGTTCGCCGTAAATGTTTTTAGAAATCTGGTCGCCGCGGCGTTCAGAGTGAGCCATTTTACCCAAAACTCTGCCGTCGGGGCTGGTGATACCCTCAATGGCGCAAACTGAGCCGTTGGGGTTAAAGGGTGTTTCATAAGTCGGGTTGCCACTAAGGTCAACATACTGAGTTGCAATCTGACCGTTTTCAGCCAGTTTCTTCACCCAATCTGCATTTGCCACAAAGCGGCCTTCACCGTGAGAAACAGGCACGGCGTGAATGTCACCCACATTGGACAGTGACAGCCAGGGAGACTTGCAGGAAGCAACTCTCGTATAAACCATCTGTGAAACGTGTCTGCCGATGGCGTTATAGGTCAGGGTCGGTGAATCCTCTTTCAGCTCACAGATTTCGCCGTAAGGCACAAGACCCAGCTTAACCAGCGCCTGGAAGCCGTTACAGATACCCAGCATCAAACCGTCACGCTGGCGCAACAGCTCGGTAACCGCTTCGCAGATTGCAGGGTTACGGAACACAGTTGCAATAAACTTGCCGGAGCCTTCAGGCTCATCACCGGCAGAAAAGCCGCCGGGAATCATAATAATCTGACTTTGTTTGATTCTCTTAACCATTTCGTTAACAGAATCTGTAATGTCAGCGGGTGTTAAGTTTTTCAGAACGAAAATGTCACCCTCAGCCCCTGCTTCACGGAATGCTTTTTCAGTATCATATTCACAGTTTGTCCCGGGGAATACAGGAATAAACACGCGAGGTTTGGCAACTTTATTTTTTGCCACAGTAACGCATTTTGCATCGCCGACGAAAGCGGGGATTTCGCCTTCGCCACCCTTTGCCTTAGTGGGGAAGATGCTCTCGAGCGGTTCCTGCCATACGGTGAGCATTTCATCAATAGAAATGGCTACATCGCCAATGGAAATTTTGCCGGAAGCGTTGGTTGAACCAATCTTTTTACCGAATGAAACGTCGGTATCTGCCGCGGTTTCTATAATGATAGCACCCAAGTCGGGTACAAACAGGCGGTTCTTTACACATTCGCAAAGCTCTGCACCAATTTTGTTACCAAAACTCATTTTAGAGATAGCCGCTGCAATACCACCCTCTTTAACGGTGTAAGATGCCAGCACCTTGCCTTCACCAATTAAGGCATAGAGTGCATCATACTTTTTCTTCATATCGTCAAAATCAGGCAGACCGTCAGCCATACGGTTGGGGGTAATCAGCCAGATTGCGCTGTTTTCTTTCTTAAATTCACCGGAAACCACAGTTTTTGCAGAGGTGGGAACCACCGCAAAGGAAACCAGGGTCGGGGGAACATCTAAGTCGTTAAAGGAGCCGGACATAGAGTCCTTACCGCCGATAGCACCAATGCACAGCGCTTTCTGTGCACGGTATGCACCGAGTAACGCCGCAAAGGGCAGACCCCAACGAGCCGGGTCAGCACCGGGACGGCAGAAATATTCCTGGAAGGTCAGGTAAACTTCTTTTCTGTCACCGCCGGCAGCCACGATTTTAGCTAAGGATTCAACAACGGCGTAAACTGCGCTGTCAAAGGGGCTTTCTTTTGCAAGGCGGGGCTGATAACCAAAGGACATTAAGGTTGCCGTGTCGGTTTTTGTGCCGGTGGGCACTTTAGCCGCCATAACATCTTCCGGTGTGAGCTGATATTTGCCGCCAAAGGGCATCAGCACGGTACCTGCACCGATGGAAGCATCAAAACGCTCAGCCAAACCCTTCTGTGAGCAAACATTTAAGCCGGATAAGGTTTTAAGCCATTCTGCTTTAACATCACTTGCTTCGCTTTCAGCAAAATATGCCGGTGTTTCGGGGGCAGAGAGCTTGACGGTGGTCTTTTTGGTTGCACCGTTGGTATTTAAAAAGTCTCTTGAAATATCGCAAATCAGCTTGCCGCGCCATTGCATACGCAGGCGGGCTTCTTCTGTCACAACCGCAACACGGGTTGCTTCTAAGTTTTCTTCTTTTGCTAAAGCAAAGAATTTTGCTTCATTTTCTTCGCTAATAACAACTGCCATACGTTCCTGAGATTCGCTGATGGCAAGCTCAGTACCGTCTAAGCCGTCGTACTTTTTGGGCACTTTATCAAGGTCAATGAAAAGACCGTCAGCCAATTCACCCACAGCAACAGAAACGCCGCCGGCGCCAAAGTCGTTACAACGCTTAATGAGCTGTGCTGCTTCTTCTTTTCTGAACAGACGCTGAAGCTTTCTTTCAACAGGGGCATTACCTTTTTGTACTTCAGCACCGCAGGACTCTAAGGAGTGGTCATCATGTGCTTTAGAAGAACCTGTTGCACCGCCGCAGCCGTCACGACCGGTTCTGCCGCCTAAGAGGATAACAAGGTCACCAGCCTGAGGACGCTCACGAACAACATTCTTCTTGGGTGCTGCTGCAATAACGGCACCAATTTCCATTCTCTTTGCAACATAGCCCTCGTCATAAATTTCAGTTACCTGACCGGTTGCAAGACCAATCTGGTTACCGTAAGAGCTGTAGCCTGCTGCCGCACCGGTAGTGATTTTGCGCTGCATCAGCTTGCCGGGCAGGGTTTCTGCCAAGGTCTTTCTCGGGTCACCGGAGCCGGTTACACGCATTGCCTGATAAACATAAGAACGGCCTGACAGCGGATCACGGATAGCACCGCCAAGGCAGGTTGCTGCGCCGCCAAAGGGCTCAATTTCAGTCGGATGGTTATGGGTTTCGTTTTTAAACATAATCAGCCAGGGTTCTTCTGTGCCGTCAACATCAACGGTTACCTCAATGCTGCAGGCATTAATTTCTTCTGACTGGTCAAGACGGGTCAGGTACCCTTCTTTTTTCAGCTGTTTGACTGCAATGGTCGCTAAATCCATTAAGCACAGGGTCTTGTTTTTGCCAACATAAAGGGCTTTTCTTGCCGCTTCATAGTCGGAAAGAGCATCTTTCACACGAGCCGGTGCATCAGATGTGTCAATATCTGTCACTTCGGTAGAAAAAGTAGTGTGACGGCAATGGTCAGACCAGTATGTATCAATCATACGCAGCTCCGTCAGCGACGGGTTGCGGTTTTCGGTATTTTTAAAATAATCACGGCAGAAGCAAAGGTCTTCAAAATCCATAGCAAAGCCATAGGTAGAAAGAAGCTCAGTCAGACCTGCATCATCTAAAGTGATAAAGCCATCAACAATCGCCACATCTGCAGGAACCTCTGCTACTGAATCCAGCGTTTCGGGCTTTTCGTCAGAAACCTCCCAGGCTTCAACAGGGTTGATGTAGTATTTTTTGGCAGCATCGAGTTCTGCATCTGTTACGCTTCCCTCTAAAACAATCACTCGGGCAGACTGCACCTTGGGGCGCTCTTCCTGCGTTAAAAGCTGAACGCATTCAGCTGCAGAATCTGCACGCTGGTCAAACTGGCCGGGGAGATAGGCAGAAATAAAATATTTTGCGTTCTCCGGCAGCGGACACACCTCATCATAAACAGTATCCACCGGCGGTTCGCTGAAAATAGAGGTTCTTGCCATTTTAAATGCCTCATCAGAAACCCCCTGCACGTCATAGCGCTGAATGACGCGCACGCCGGTTAAACCTGAAAGATTCAGGTTGTCCCTCAGGTCGTTAAAAAGATGGGTTGCTTCAACATCGAAGCCTTTTTTCTTCTCTACAAAAATTCTTCTGACCGTGTTCATAGCATACTCCTTTATTGTAAATCTCGTTATACACAAAGTCCTTTTTTATCAGGTTACAAACGACAATTCTGCCATTTTATATAGTTATTATATATTGTATCATATTTTGACATCTCTTGCAAGGGAGAAACAAAAAAAAGGCGGTAAAAAGCTATGCTTTTTACCGCCTTTTTACTATTCTGCATTTCTGCTGAGCAAAAATACCGCACCTAAAATTAAAACAATGCCGATGCCGGAGGCAAGGCTCAGGGTCTCCCATCCAAGGGTCAGGCTGTAAACAGTTGCAGCCATGGGTTCTACAATGCCCAGCGCCGTTGCCGTGCCTGCCGGCAGGTCACGCAGTGCCAGCGTGTAGAGAAAATACGGCATGACGCAAGTCACTATGCCAAGACCAACGAGCGCAAAAGGAACCCAAACCGGAGCCTTCATTGTCAGTTCTACCATCTGAGGTGGATTTGACACACACAGCGCCGCAATACTGGCAATGATGAAGCACCACAGGGTTGCTGTTATGGGGTTTGTACCCTTATCCATAGAAAGCTTTGCAAAAATATTATAGCCACTGTAGCCGATGCCGGCAAGAAGCCCGAAAAAGATGCCGAGGGGTTTAAACGCCATACCGCCGATAACGCCGGAAACCAAGGCACAGCCTAAAAGCATTGCAAAAACCGAAATGCCCTTTCTTGCTGTTAACCGCTCACCCATAAACGCCACAGAAAAAGCCATAACGAAAACCGGAGCGGTGTACATTAAAATAACGGCTGTTGAAATGGAGGAAGCCGGTATCGCCGCATAGTATGCTGACGCTGTGATATAATAGCAAAGGCCTGCTCCGGCAACAAACAAAAGCTTTTTAAGGCTTATCTTAACCAGCTTTTTATCACGAACCAATACATAAACAAGCATAGAAAGCGCCGCCACCACGCTGCGGACAGCCGTCATCTGCAGGCTCGTGTAGCCAACGGGCGATAAATAATGGACAAAAATGCCCGATGAGCCCCATAAAAGCCCTGCAATAACAATGTATATAACTGCCCGAGTTTTCAACTGCCTCTTCCTTTCTAGGTCATCACCGATTTAATTCTCTGCGAAATTCCTGACGCTTCTTCTCCCGCTGTTTTCTCTTTTTATTCTCCTCTGCCACTCTGCGAAGCAAAAGAATAATCACAATAATGGTCAGCGGAACCATTACCCAAGCGTTAAAGATTAAGCCCCAGAGGGTTCCAAAAATCATCTTAAAAAAGCTGCGTGGCACATCTTTAGTCGCCACAAGCTCTACACTGCCAACAGGTTCACCGTCATAAAAATACTCTATTTTACCTAAAGTCGCGCCCTTTTTCACCGGCGCTTTTATCTTTTCTTCCGTGGTGATTTTGGTGGTCAAACGCTCTTTATAATATGTTTTAGGGAGCAAAATCTCAAGAGGCGCTTTAGCTGATAACAGCACCTGCTCATCCCCTTTTGACCAACGCACATCACGGGTTGCAACAATCTCGTTCACATCTGCTACGTTCCGCATAGAAAACTGGTTAAAGCCATAATCTAATAACGAAATGGTATCAACAAATGAATAGTTATTCGGGTATTCATACTTTGAATTTAAAACAACACAAATATAGCCAAGACCTTTTCGCTGAGCGTATGATGTCAGACAATAACCGGCATCAGAGGTATGACCGGTTTTAATGCCCTTAGCGCCGTTATACAGATAGGCGTGGCCGCGCATCGGGTTGATAAGCGCATTGCCGGAGGATAAATAACGGGTTTCCTTATACCGGTTTGTAGGGGGAATCTCATACTGCGGAGTTGATACAATTTTGCGGAAAAGATCATTTTCCATTGCTTTCTGACACAGCTTTGCCATATCACCGGCTGTGGTGTAATGATCAGAATGATGATAGCCGTGGGCATTCTGATACTGTGTATTTTGCATACCAAGCTCAGCGGCACGCTGATTCATCAGTTCAACAAAGGCAGGAATGCTGCCTGCTACCCCCTCTGCCAGAACGTTTGCCGCGTCGTTGGCAGAATCCAGCAGCAGACCATATAAAAGCTGCTCAACTGTTAAAACCTCGCCCGCCAGAATACCCATGTTGCTACCGTCGCGGTCTATCTGAACCGCTAATTCGCTGGCAGTCAGGCTCCCGGCAGGGTCTAGCTTTTCAATAGCAAGCATCGCCGTCATTACCTTTGTGGTGCTGGCAGGATACATTTTTTTATCTGCATTTTTTTCATACATAATCCGCCCGGTGCCTTCCTGCACTAAAATGGCAGCCTTGGCAGAAATATCAGGCTCTTTCGCCTTATCCTCAGCAAAAACTGGTACTGAGCAAAGGCTCAACACCAGAATCAAAAACCACACAACCGCTTTTTTCACAACAATTTCCTCCAATTATGTACAATTCCCTATAATACCTTATAATTATATCATTTTGTACAGTCGGTGTCAACAAATGGTGACCCCTTATTTCATCGCTGTTTTTTCTCCATAAAAATATAAAATTTTTATGTCCGGTAAAATTTTGTATAACATTAACAAAAGAATCTGAATTTACCTGACAATTTTATGGATTGCGTGCATTGAAAAAAAGGTCGAATTATGGTATTATAATAATACAAAAACAACCACAACAACCAAACTTTTTCATTTTCCCTCCTTTATAATAATAAAGGAAAACTCATTGAAAAAAGGACTGTTTCCACACAGTCCTTTTTTCTTTTTTTGTATAAACCAATCTCTGTCGCAAAAACTAGGGGCAGGTGACTTTTTTATGAAAAAATTATTTGATTCTTTCTTTTTTTACCTTATCCTCGGTGCCATTCTGCCCTATTTATTGCACTGTTTTTTATATCTACCTGTTTTAGATGATTATATTCAATACGGTTGCTACCCTCTGTATCCGGATCCTTCTTATGTATATCTGACCATTGGGACTCTGTCTACAAGACCCCTTGCCGGTCTGTTAGACCCTGTTTTTTGGGGTTCTTTTTGGCATATCCCGGGGCTTGCGCTTTTGCTGATAACCGCTCTGCACCTGCTTTCGGCATGGTTTTTTTATAAAACCCTCCGTTTGGTCCGGCTTTCCCTTTCGCCCCTCTTTTTTATTGTCTATCTGTTTGCTCCTTTGGGGATGGAAGGCCGCTTTTGGCTCTCCGGCGCCACACGAATTATTGTCGGCTTGTTTTTTGCTACCCTGTCACTTTGGCTTTTGGCAGTTTTTCTGATTGAAAAACCTTCTTACAGATTCTTATTTTTCTTTGCCTTAGCACAGCTGGCCTCTTACGGATTTTATGAAAGCGTTACTGTTTTTTCAGCTCTCTGTGCTCTGCTGCTTTGCGGATTTTGCGCCCCCACCCTTTCCAAAAAAAATTTCTTTTTACCGTCTCTTATCACTATTATAAACCTTTTTATAATACTTTTTTATTACTTTGCCTTTAAAAATTTAGGCATTATGGGCAGCCGTGTTGAAAATGTTTCTCTTGCTACTCTTCTGCCAAACTGCTTAGAGGTAATCCGGCAGGTATGGTCGGTGTTTTTCCATAACTTTCCTTTAACGCAAAGCCTTTTGGGAACAAAGCTTTTACTCTCCGGCGGTCTTTGGAGATTTATTTTATTTATATCTTTATGCTTGACTTCTCTTGCACTGTGTCGGCATATTTCCGGCAAAAATTTTAAAGAAAAAAACCGTTTTTTCTGCCTTTTGGGCTGTGGCATTCTATTCTTTTTTGCACCGCTTTTGCCCCACGTTTTGATGAAAACCGTTTGGGTCACAAACCGGAGTCTGTTTGTCCCCATGATTGGTTTTGCCTTGATTTTAGAGGCTTTTTTCGGGTTGTTTCACAAGAAACATTTACAAAAAACCCTTATTTTTGCGGTATCTTTTCTCTGCCTGACTGCCAATGTGAATGAGTATGACACCTACTTAAGGGTCAGCAGACTGGATGATGCTCTTCTCGAGCAGGTCATTGCCAATTTAGACGATGACGTTCTTGCCGGGGAAAAAACATTGCAGGTTGTCCTGTCAAAGCCGGTACAGACGCCCCAAAATGCCTACCATAAAGACCATGTGGCAAGTGTGTTTGGTTCCGGCTGGGCGCTCACCGGCGCCCTGCGTGCCAAAACAAAAAATCTTTTCATCCGCTGCGCCACACCGGTTTTAGAGGGTACTAAAACAGATGAAAATATGCAGGTTTTATGGATTGATGTGCCCTCGCCCGATAGATAATTGCAAAAGCTTTTTCACAGTCGATTATATAGGAGGGCGCAGAGAACCCCTCATGTTTTTACAAAAAAACGGCGTGTTCAAAGAACACGCCGCATAGAAATTCTAAAAATTTTACCAGAACATGGGCTCAAAGCCTTTTAATTTGTACATCGCCTCAACGAAGTAATATTCGCCGTATACTCTGGAAACGTGGAAATCTGCCGCATAAGAGCCGGTAACATTTAACAAAATTGCCTCGCTGTTATCGGTAAAGTCGCAATGGTTATCCACCAGCGCTTTCATCATTTTCAGTGCCGCATCCATATACATTTTCTTTTCAAATTCAGGTACAACTTTTGCAATTTCAATCATACCGCAAGCCGCAATAGCGCCGGCTGAGGTGTCAAGATAAACAGGTTCTGCCGGTGCTCTGAAGTCAGAAAGGGGCACATAGTCGGTCGATACAACGTTTGCAATAAAGTAATGAGCAACATTTTTAGCAGCATCTAAATATCTCTGCTCGCCGGTGTGAATATAGCTCAGTACATAGCCGTAAATTGCCCACGCCTGACCGCGGGACCAGGATGAATGTTCAACATCATAACCCTGAGTATGGCTTGCAGGGCCTAAGCATTCGCCGGTTTCAATGTCATAGTTTAAAATGTGGTAAACAGAGCCATCAGGACGGATGTGGTTTGCAAGGGTTTTGTCTGCATGATGCATAGCCATCTGCTTCATGGCAATGTTGTTGGTTTCCTTTGCTGCCCAGTACAGAAGGGGCACATTCAGCATACTGTCAATGATAACCCAACCCTGAACGTCATCTTCGTTCCACGCCTTAATGAACTCACCGTTTACGTTATATCTTGCTGCCAGCACAGCCGCTGCGTGCAAGTTACGGTTTTTGGATTTTTCATTGCCGGTCAGTTTATAGTTTGCGCCGGCAGAAATATGCCACATAAAGCCAACGTCGTGGTGCAAAATCTCATAAGCCTCCAGCGCTTTATCCAATGTTTCTTCGCCGTTTTCTGCAGTCTGGCGGAAGGTGTCCTCACCTGTTGCGGCATACATCAGCCACATAATACCGGGCCAGAAGCCGTTTGTCCAGCTGCCTGCCTTGCCGCCGGATTTATCATCATACTTACCGGTTTCATCAGTACCCAAAGGCAGAGTGTTTCTTGTAGTAACGCTGACTTTGCGAAGTTTGTCAACCATTTTATCCCAGGTTTCATCAATCCAAGGCTTGTTCTGTGCTAATAACTGTTCCATATAATTGCCTCCTGTAAGCAAAAAATTCAAATGTAAAAGCCGAAAGTTGTCTCGGTTACCCATATTATACACGAAACAGACAGCACACGCAAGTATCAAAAAGTGATATTTATATACATTTCTTCACAAAAGATATTTTCTGTTATAAATTTTTATGTAAATCTGGAAAACGGCCTCTCTTCTCATCCAAAATTATGGCGAGATCCTGCATCTATATTGTGTTTTTCAAATATGCCCACTATTTTCTCAACTACATCAAAATCACTCTCTATAGCTTCATCCTGAATAACGTTCTGTATCTCATAAAGCGCTTTAAGTGCAACAGAATTTATTACATCATCTGTATCTAAATAAATGTATTCAATGGCATCATTAATAGCGTCTGCTACTGCTCCGGCAAAGATTTCAAGCTTTATGTCCATAAACTGCTCCTTTTTCTATAACAAAAAATTCTAATATAATATTCATATTATGAATATTATATTCCAAACTTTTATGAGTGTCAAGAATTTTTTATGCAATAATAGAATAAAGGGGTGGAAGCATGAAAAATATAAAATTGATTCGCGTAATAAATGATTATACGCAACTAAAAGTGCAAATGGAAACCGGAATCAGCCAAAGCGTGCTTTCAAAATACGAATGCGGTGAGCTTTTGCCAACAAGTGAAAATCTAATGATTTTAGCAAAATTTTATAAAACAAGTGTGGACTTTCTTCTTGATTTAACAGATGAACAAGCGCCATATCCACCTAAGGAAAAATAAGGGCATAAATATCCACCCGTACACATATAGCGGGTGGTTTTTCATTTTTAGGCATACCCCTAATACAACCAGCTACCCATAAATGGGTTATGCAGAAGCTTCTTCTATGTAAAGGGGTCCAGGGGCAACGCCCCTGTGTCGTTTTAAGGGGGTATGGGGGAGAATCGAAACTCCCCCATGTTTTTGCTACTTTTGTCGCACAAAAGTAGGCCCGCCCGGCAGGGCATATAAAATGAAAATGCAAAGCATTTTCTACACCTCATCCGTCAAAACCTATGGTTTTGCCACCTTCCCCTTGAGGGGAAGGCTTTACTACTCAACAGCAAAAGCCTTTTTGGAACCATCAGGTAAGTTGGTGGTTTTCGTTACAAAAAAAGTAAAAAGCCACGGGCGTTGCCCGTGGCTTTTCATTTTCACTTATTATTTCGGGTTAATCACGTCTGTACCCATGAACGGAATCAGTGCTTCAGGGATACGAACAGAACCGTCAGCATTCTGATAGTTTTCCAAAATTGCTGCAACAGTACGGCCAACAGCCACACCGGAGCCGTTTAAGGTATGCACAAACTGAGGCTTATCCTTAGGTGAACGCTTAAACTTAATACCGGCACGACGCGCCTGGAAGTCTTCAAAGTTACTGCAGGAAGAAATTTCTACATAACGGTTATAGCTGGGCATCCAGACCTCAAGGTCATATTTCATAGCAGCGGTAAAGCCTAAGTCACCAACACAGATTTTAACCACACGATACGGCAGACCCAGACCCTTTAACACGTTTTCAGCGTCATTTACCAAAGATTCAAGCTCTTCATAAGACTTTTCAGGGTCAGCAAACTTAACAAGCTCAACCTTGTTGAACTGGTGCTGACGGATTAAGCCACGGGTGTCACGACCGGCAGAACCTGCTTCAGCACGGAAGCAAGCAGAATATGCAACGTGACGGATAGGCAGCTCGTCTGCTGATAAAATCTGGTCACGGTACAGGTTTGTAACAGGCACCTCAGCCGTGGGAATTAAGAAATAATCAGTGCCCACAACCTTAAAAGCATCCTCTTCAAACTTAGGCAGCTGACCGGTACCAACCATAGAATTTCTGTGTACCATGTAGGGCGGGAAAATTTCGGTATAACCGTGCTGTTCTGTGTGCATATTCAGGAAATAGTTAATGACTGCACGTTCTAAACGAGCACCTAAATCCTTATATACAGTAAAGCGCGCACCGGTGATTTTTGCAGCCTTACCAAAATCCAAAATATCCAGTTTTTCGCCTAAATCCCAGTGTGCCTGAGGTTCAAAGTCAAACTTTGTAGGCTCAGAGAATTTTCTGATTTCAACATTATCCTCATCGGTGTCACCGTCAGGAACGGTATCGTTGGGGATGTTGGGAATCCGAAGCATCATCGCATCAATTGACTCTTCTAGCTCACGAACTTTAGCATCAAGTGCTTTAATTTCTTCAGATAACTTCTTCATTTCTTCAAAGATGGGGGCAACATCGCCACCCTCTTTTTTTATCTGCGGAATCTGCTTGCTGACAGCATTCTGCTTGCTTTTTAACTGTTCAGCCTCATACAAAGCGTCACGACGCTGACTATCTAAAGCTAACAGTTCATCAATTTTATCTTCTTCCTTACGGCGAGCCAGAGCTGCCTTTACCTTTTCGGGCTCTTGTCTGATTAATTTAATGTCAAGCATGTTTTTCTCCCTTTCTTATACTATCTCTCTATGTTTCTTTGATAATTTAATTTTGCTGTTTTGATTGCTTCCATATCTTCTTCTGACAATTCAAAAACTGAGGTGCCGTTGTGAATCGGCTTTAAATAAGTTGCTGTTTGCTGACTAGTATAGACACCGTTAATGACAAAACCGGTATCAGAGTCATCTAAAACAGCAGCTGCAAAGCTTAAGTTTCCATTATTACCGCCAAAAGCGTTATAACGGACGGAACCAATTTTTTTCACACAGGCTCTTGATTCTTTTTCAAGATTTTTAAGTCTTTCTTCAGCCTGATTATAATGATTCATGATATCAGAACATTTTTCGTAATAATTGATAATTGCTTCTGTAATATCACGACCGGAACCGTCACGCATAATTTTTTTGTAACGGCGTTTTGCACGGACTGACATAATAAATGAAATAAATGCAAATAAAAAACCAAGCAAACAAAATCCGGCGCAAGACGCCAGTAATATTTCCATAGAAATAAAATATCCGAAAATTTCCATATAAAACTTCTTTTCTCCTTTGTACCCTATAAAATTCGCTTAAAACTGTTTAAAATTTAATTTTTTATTTTTATAAATGAAACTGCACTTAAAATTTTTAAAAATCTAAAATAGAGCCATTTTTAAGCTTCCATATTTTTACAAATTTACTTAATTTTATTCATAATTCTTTCAAAATCTTCATTATTATAATATTCTATTTCAATTTTACCACGATTTTTCTTATTATGAATTTTTACCTTAGTACCTAATGAATTTGAAAGCTTTTTCTCAATGCTTGCTAAATAACGGCGCAATTCTTCATCAACCGGATTTTTCTTTTTCGGTTTTTTCTCAGTGAGCAGCACTTTGATATATGCTTCCGTCTGGCGGACATTTAAGCCATCAGCCACAATTTTTCTTGCTGCCATAAGCTGAACACCCTCATTATCAGTTGCAAGCAAGGCTCTGACATGACCTACGGTTAATTCTTTTTTCAACACTAACTCTTTAATTTCATCACAAAGTGACAACAAACGAACACTGTTTGCAACGGCAGAACGGCTTTTGCCGACCTTTTGCGCCACCTGTTCCTGCGTCAGTGAGAATAAATCCATCAGCTCTTTATAGCCTCTTGCTTCTTCAAAAGGATTCAAATCTTCTCTCTGCAGATTTTCAACTAAAGCAATTTCCATTGTCTCACGATCGTTAAAATCACGAATAACAACAGGAATTTGCTTGAGCCCTGCAAGCTTTGCCGCACGCCATCTGCGTTCACCGGCAATAATTTTATAAAAACCGTTGTCAAGCTTTTTTACAACTATAGGCTGCAAAACACCATATTTTTTAATAGAGTCAGACAAAGTTTCCAGCTTTTCAGGGTCAAATTCAGTTCTCGGCTGTTCTTTATTCGGCTCAATCTGTGAAATTTTAAGTGTTATGGTTTGTTCTTGTGTTACGTCAATCGCTTCGTCGGTATTCATTAAAGCACCAAGGCCTTTTCCTAATCCCTTTTTCATGACTTATCTGACTCCTTTCTGTCATTATTTTTCACAATTTCTTTCGCAAGTTTCAAGTAACTGCGTGCACCTTTTGAAAATTTATCATAAGAAATAATGGGTTCACCGTAACCGGGTGCCTCAGAAAGCCGCACATTTCTCGGTATAACGGTCTTGCACACACTATCGGGGAAGAATTTTTGGACTTCCTCCATTACCTGATTCGAAAGATTTGTTCTGGAATCATACATTGTGAGAAGAACACCCTCTAAGCTGAGTTTGGGGTTTACGCTTTTTTTCAGGTTTTTAATGGTCTGAACCATCATAGATAAACCCTCTAAGGCATAATACTCACATTGAATAGGAATAAGTAGACTATCCGCTGCTGCAAAAGCATTCAGCGTCAAAAGCCCCAATGACGGCGGACAGTCAATGATAATATAATCATAATCATCCAAAACCGCCTTTAAGCCTTGCTTTAAAAGGTTGTTTCTGTCATCCATAGATACCAGCTCAACCTCAGCACCGGCAAGGTCAATATTAGAAGGACAAACCCATAAATTTTTAGATTTTGTTTCAACAATCACCTCAGAAACCGGTGTTTTATTGATGAGAACATCATAAACAGAGCTGTTTATACTGTCTTTATCCACACCGGCACCACTTGACGCGTTACCCTGAGGATCAAAATCAATGAGTAATACCTTTTTTTTCAGAGTTCCAATGCAGGCTGCCAAATTAACAGCGGTTGTAGTTTTGCCCACGCCGCCTTTTTGATTTGCTACAGCAATCACTTTTGCCATCCTTTAAACCATTCCTTTCTGCAGTTGGAATTTGATATATTCTATTTTACCACAGTTTATGGCTGTTTTCAAGAGTTTTTTATATTGTTTCATGTGAAACAATATAAAAAAATACCCTTGTAAAATGACTTACAAGAGTATTTTTGTTTCACGTGAAACTTATTTGCTTATTTCGAGAATTTTCATCTCAAATGAGCCATTTGGAGCCTCTACAGTGACCGTGTCACCAATCTTTGCTCCAATTAAAGCCTTACCTACGGGAGATTCATCAGAAATTTTATTTTCCATGGGGTTTGCTTCTTCAGATCCAACGATATAATATTCCTCTTCTTCTTCCATATCAATGTCTAATACTTTAACCTTGATACCCATAGAAACAACATCGGTAGAAATATCTTCATCATCTATAATTTTTGCATTTTTCAGCATTTTTTCTAATTTTACGATTTTAAGTTCAACTTCTGCTTGTTCATTCTTTGCTTCATCATATTCTGCATTTTCAGATAAGTCACCAAAACCGAGAGCAACTTTAATTTTTTCAGAAATCTCTTTTCTTTTTTCTGTTTTTAAATATTCAAGCTCACGCTCTCTTTCTTTTAATCCCTCGTATGTGAGAAAGACTGTCTTTTCAGACATTTTAGTCATCCCTTTCAACCTATTATCATTCTTTAGTTATCTATTATAAACAAAAACATACTGTTTGTCAATCATTATTTTATGAATTTTATTACACGGACGGAATATGTCTTAAAAAAGCTTTTTACACTTTGTGTTGAAATATTGCCATACAGTTGATAAATCAAGAACTCTAAGGTATTTTGATTTAACCTTGCATAGGGTATAATTTCTTTAAAAATATTTTTTGCAGAAAAAAGTATCTCTGTCATATTTTCATTATTAAAGAATATATCAGCCATGTCACAAGAACCGTCAAATAAAATAACAATATCCTTTTCCTGTTTTTTTATTTGACCGACTATTTCAATAAACAAACCATATTCATATAGAAAAAAAGAAGTTAAATCAGAAAAGAGTGTCGGATTTTCTGTTTTAATTTTAATTCTTTTTATATGTTTATATACCTTTAATATAAATTCCTTTGCAACATCAGGCTTATTGGTTATTAATTTAAGTGTTGCATCACTCAGTTCTGTGCCTGCGCTCTCGGCGCATTTCCTTAGTATATCATAAAGCTTATAATTTATAACAGAATTTCCGTCAAAAAATTTAAAATGACCCTTTAACATTGAACTGACCGGAAGTAATTTTGCGTGGTCTGATAATAAGACACTATCAATATTTTCTTCTTTTAAATAAGAAAGAAAACGAAGCATCATTTTTTTTGACGGGTTTTCCTCTGTAATCGGCAATTTATAAACTAAAACTTCTTTTTTATTAACCATAACTGTCGATTTAACTTTTTTAAATGCCTTTTTTATAAAAAAACGTTGTTCCCATTTTGTAAAAATGGGTTCAAAGTGAATAATCGCTGATTTCATAAAAAACCTCCATACATTGTAAGTACTACAATATATGGAGGAATTCTTCAAATAATTCTATAAACTTTTCTTTATCATATAAACTGTTAATTACATCTAAAAGCATATTGGCTGACATCCGGCGGGGTAGGGACAGGTGTTCTGCCAGTTTTTCACGCAATTTTTTGCTCTCTGCATTGCCGGATAAGCCCATTATATAAAAATCAGATTTGGAAATTTTTTCCTTTTTATTATTAACCTCACTACATACATCAGACAGTGCTTTTAAAAGTGCTTCATCATTCATACCTTCAACACCCAAAAGCCCTTCTTTTCCCGGTTGGGCTTTTCTTTTTTCTTTTCCTGAAACAGAAGGTATAAAGGCGTGCTTTACATTTTTACCTGCAAGACAGCTTTTAATATAATTTCTGATTTTAAAACCGGCGGAATCTGAGTCAGTTAAAATAATTACGCCGGTTTCATCAGCAAGTCTTGCAATCAGGCTGATCATTTCTTTATTTTTAAATATCATAAAGCCATCTGTCTGAATAATATTTGCATCTACTAAAGATGAAAGCCTGATTTTATCATACTTTCCCTCAACTATTAGGGTTTCTTTTATAACCATTAGTGAAGCCGTACCGGCAGAACAATGTAATGGAAGCTGTTGCCTTCAACCGGTTGAATAACTACAGGATTTAAAGCAGTAGAGAAGGTCAGCTTAATTTCCTTACAATCTACGTTTTTAAATGCTTCTAACAAATAACGGGGATTAAAGGCAATTTCAATGGGTTCGCCCTGCATAGAAACTTCAAATCTGTCTTTCACCTGACCTAAAACAGTTTCACAATTAATATTAACGCTGCCGTCTTCAATATGAAGCATAACATGAGCTTTTACTGCTTCGCTGGCAATTAAAGATGCACGGTCAACAGAATCTAAAATACTTTTTGTATCAGCAACTACATACAAAGTGTTTTCATGCTTTGCAATACCTTCGTAATTTAAATATTCACCATCAACCAAACGGGTGGTAACAACACAATTTTTTAATGTAAGCTGAGCCTGCTTGTCACTGACCTTAATTTTAACTTCAAAATCAGTTTCACCGAGCAAAGATAAAAGTTCTCTTGCAGTTTTGCCCTGCATAATAAATTTTAAAGCACTTTCGTGTTCAGTTTCTTCACGACGGATAGCAAGACGAAAACCATCACAACCAACAATATTTAAAGTACCTTCTTTAATGTCAAATAAAATACCTGTCAGGAAGGGTTTTGAATCGTTCTGTGAAATAGCATATACAGTCTGACGAATCATATTTTTTAATAAATATTCTTTAATACTAAATTCATCATTTGCCATAATGTCCTGAGGACGGGGAAATTCATCAGCTGAAGCTGTTGAAAAATTAAATTTTGCATTACCGCAGGATAACAGAATTACATTTGATTCATTGACTTCAACAGAAGCGTCATCTGTAGTAACAGGTAACTTTTTAACAGCATCAGAAAACAGGTTTGCTTTGACAACACAGCTGCCGGTTTTTGAAACAGTACCGGGAATAGAGCAGTCAATGCAAAGCTCTAAGTTATTACCTAAAAAACGAATTTCATTGTCTTTAGCTTCAATAAAAATACCTTCTAAAATGTTCATAGTGCTGCGGCTGGCAACAGCACGTTCAACCAAATTCACGGCGTCTAATAAATCAGACCGTCTGCAGTTAAATTTCATTTTTTAATCTCCCTCTCTTTATATAAAGAAATATATTATATATAGTCATAATAGTCTTAATGTCTGTGGAAAGTGTGGAAAGTATAAGTTTGACCCATAACAGTGGGATTTTAGCTTATGGATAAGTTTGTTGATAAAATGTCAGTAAAAAAAGTAATCCACAGGGCATGAGACATAAATTTACAGAAAATGTAAGATAAAAATCTATTAACACAGTTATAGACATAAAGTAACAAAGAATAAACACACATCCTGTTGAAAACTCTGAAAGGTAAGGAAATAACAGGGTTTTAAGAGAAAAAATAAAAAAGAAAAAGCAGGAAAAACCCCATAAAACCGTAAAAAAATTTTCAACAGCCCTGTTATTAAACAGGTTAAATTGTTACATACTAATATTGTATCATAAAATCACAAAAAAAGAAAGATTCTTTACAAATTTATACATAAATTTTGTAAAAAACAAAAGAAGAAGGGGTTTTATGATTTCAATTATTATTCCGGCTTTTAATGAAGAGAAGCGGATAAAAAAAACGATTGAAGCAATTATAAGAGAAATTTCTATCAATAAAATAAAATATGAAATATTAGTCATCAATGACGGCAGTCAGGACAGAACAGAAGAAGTGGTAAAAGGTATAAAAAATGAAAATATAAAACTGTACAGCTTTGTAAAAAATAAAGGAAAGGGCAGTGCTGTCAGATATGGTATGGAAAAAGCAAAAGGAAATTATATAGTTTTTACAGATGCTGATCTTCCGTATCCCCCTGAAAAAATTATAACGGCACATACTATGTTAGAAAAGGGAACAGATGCGGTTTTTGGTATGCGTATCATAAAAAAAGGGGAAAGTGGTTACCCTTGGTACAGAAGAATTTTATCAAAAGGCTTTGGAGTTTTTGTAAGAAAAAGTATTCATATCAGGCAAAAGGATACCCAATGTGGGTTTAAGGCATTTAAAAAAGAAGTTGCTCAGTCAATCTTTGATAAAATGACTTTAAAAGGCTGGGGTTTTGATGTTGAAATTGTTTTTTTAGCAGAAAAGCTGGGTTTTAAAACAGAGAGAATTATGTTAGAGCTTTCTCATGACGAACAAACATCTAATGTTAAAATTATCAGTGATGCAGTTAAAATGGCGATTGAGGTTTTGTCTATCAGAAAAAAATATAAAAAAGGCATTTATGGTATCGAATGAAAACCTAAAGTAAATTTTTTGCATATTGTATTATATAGAAAAAATTAAGGAGATGGATGTATGAAAAAAAAGCCGGATTATAAAACAGATAAAGAATATGATCACTTAGATTTAGGTAATGCAATTTCAGCAAATGAATGTACCGGGCTCATTCAGGTTCCACCGGAAAATGATGATGAAATGGAAAGCTATTTATCCATTATGGACTATCGTGGACCTGAGGTAGCCACAAAAAGAGAAGAAGACAAATAGAAAAATTTATATAAATTCTCCGGACCGCCTTATCGGCGGTCTTTTTCTATGTAAAAGAAAAAAGCCGCCAGCAGCAGGCGGCTTTTTGGTAGGTGAGTGCAAAAAACGGGCGGGGTTTTTCCCCGCCCCAACATATTATAGGGAATGGTGATATTTTATAGGTGAGGGTCTCTGCGCCCTCCTTTTTACATAATTACTTTATTTCCTGATAAATTTTTTCTGCAATTCTGACAGCTTCCATCGCATCTTTTGCGTAAAAATCTGCACCAATGGCATCGGCATATTCCGGGTTTAGAACGGCGCCGCCAACCAAAACCTTGCAGTTTGGTGCGGCTTTTTTCAGCTTTATAATGGTTTCTTCCATAGCCGGTACGGTGGTGGTCATTAGCGCACTGAGCCCAACCATAGGGGCACCGAGTTCTAAGGCAGCAGAAACAACCGCTTCAGGGTCAACATCTCTGCCCAAATCTGTTACTGAAAAGCCGTAGTTTTCTAAAAGCAGCTTGACAATGTTTTTGCCGATGTCGTGAATATCCCCCTGTACCGTTGCCAGAACAAAGGGGCATTTATCAGAAGAACCATTTTCCGGCATACTGGTTTTAATGACCTCAAAGGCAGATTTTGCCGCCTCGGCGCTCATTAAAAGCTGTGGCAGATACACGGTTTTTTCTTCAAACCCTTTGCCAACAATATCAAGTGCAGGAATAATCTCTTGCTGAATTATGTCAAGAGGAGCAGCTAGACCAAGTGCCTCTTTTGTCAGCTTGTGGGCAACCTCTTTTAAGCCTTTGATGATTGCTTTTTGCAGCTGTGAACCGCCTTCATCTTTGTCAGCTACTTTCTGAGAGATAGGAGCAGCTACCGCCTCTGCCTGAGGCAAAGACTCTGCAAATTCAATAAATTTTCCACAATTTTTATCCTGACCGGAGAGAGCTAAAAATGCATAATAGCTCTTTAGCATATCGTCAGAATAGGGGTTCATAATAGCGGCAGAAAGCCCGTTCTGCAGGGCAAGAGCAAAAAAGGTGCTGTTAATAATATCCCGTCGGGGCAGGCCGAAGGAAACGTTTGAAACCCCCAACGAGGTATGACACTCAAGCAGGGTTTTAATCATACGAACCGCTTTTAAGGTTTCCCGTCCGGCGGTGTCATCAGCGCTGATGGTTAGCGCCAGGGGGTCAAATATAATATTCTTTTTTGAAATGCCGTATTTTGCCGCTTCAATTAAAATTTTCTCAGCAATATTCACACGTTCATTGGCGTTATCAGGAATGCCGTTTTCATCTAAGGTTAAAGCCACAACCAAACCGCCGTATTTTTTAACTAACGGAAAGACTACATCCATACTTTCTTTTTTGCCGTTTACTGAATTAATCATTGCCTTGCCGTTATACCGGCGGAGAGCCGCTTCCATTGCGACAGGGTCAGCGGTGTCAATTTGCAGGGGCAAATCAAGGACTGCCTGCAGTTCGCAAACAGCGGTTTTTAGCATAGAAACTTCGTCAATCTCCGGCAGACCAACGTTTACATCTAAAATATCCACGCCTTTTTCCTGCTGGGCAATGCCTTCTTTTAAAATATAATCAATTTCCTTGTTTTTTAAGGCTTCCTTAAACCGTTTTTTGCCTGTAGGGTTAATCCGCTCGCCAATTAAAACAGGGGCTTTTTCAAACACAACCGCGTGGGTGTATGATGAAACCATGGTCAGCTCTTTTTCTAAGATCGGCTTCGGCATAATAGTTTCTGAAAATTTGCACAAAGAGGCAATATAATCCGGTGTTGTGCCGCAACAGCCGCCGGCGATTCGCACGCCGGATTTAATCATGTCACACACTTCATCGGCAAATTCTTCGGCAGAAACGTCATATACAGTTTCACCGTTTACCGCTTTTGGCAAGCCTGCATTGGGCTTGACCAATACAGGGACGGAAGCATAGGTCAAATATTCATCCACAATGGGCATTAAGGCTTTGGGGCCAAGTGAGCAGTTCACGCCGATAGCGTCAGCACCCATACCTTCAAGCAAAGCAACCATAGCAGCGGGGGATGCGCCGGTCATCAGCTTGCCGTCAGCCGAGTATGCGTTTGACACAAATACCGGCAGGTCGCTGTTTTCCTTAGCGGCAAGTAGCGCCGCCTTGGTTTCATAGCTGTCGTTCATGGTTTCAATTAAAATCAGGTCAACCCCGCAGGAAACACCGATTTTCACAGTCTCAGCAAAGAGAGAGACCGCCTCTTCAAAATCAAAATCACCGTAAGGTGCAAGCATTCTGCCGGAGGGGCCGATGTCCAAAGCTACCCACTTTTTCTGAGTGCCGGTGCTGTCAATAGCCGCCTGCCGTGCATTATCTACTGCGGCTTTGATGATGGATTGCAGCTCCTCGTGGGAGAATTTTAACAAATTGGCACCAAAGGTGTTGGTGCTGACCACGTTACTGCCGGCATCATAATAATCCCGATGGATTTTAGTAACCACCTCAGGGTGTGAAAGATTCCAACGTTCGGGCAGTTCACCGGGGCAAAGACCCTGCTTTTGCAAAAGGGTTCCCATACCGCCGTCTAAATATACAAGATTGTTTTTTAAATAGTCTGTAATTTTCATAATTATCTCCTGAATTGGCAGTCCGTTTTCTTGCAACTGAGGCAAGGGGTGTCTGCCGTACTTTTTGTATCACAAGGGGTCACACCGATTAAGGCAGTGACCGATTTTGACGGGCTCATTAAAAGGCTGTTATTTAAGCTTAAGCCGATTTTTCGGGGGCAATCTAAAACCGAGAAAATATTTTTTTGAAAGGTCAGGGGCAAATCACCATAGCCCGGGCTGAAGCGGGGCTTTGTGAAAAGGCCCTCTGCCTTTTTCTCTGCCCTTATAAATTGATTAAAAGTGTCACAAAGTGTTTCAATGCGCTCAGAGCCAATGGCATCTAAAAGTAGGGCACGGGCAGGGGAAAGGGTAGAATACCGCGCAACCAACCGGTCAAGGCCAATGCCCACCGTAGCGGCAAATGCGAAAACGCTCTCGCAATCAGCAAGGTTTTTTGCAAGATCGTGGGAGGCAGTTTCTGCAAAACCTAAGCTAACAACCCCGTCACAAATTGAAACAGGAAACTCACCATAGCAAACCGAGTAAGAAAACACGTTTTCCGCTTCCTTCAGACAGTCATCCAAAAGTGCATTTAAGGCTTCATCCGGCTCTTTTGCACCGGCATAACGCAAAATCTCGCGCCGATTCATAGGCGGTGGAGCAAAGCTTTTTACAAAAACAGTATTCATAGCACTTACCCTAAAATATCAGACAGGTTCTGCTGAATTTTTTCTGCCACATCCGGCTTGTTCATGGAATAAACGTGCACATTGGTAATGCCGTTTGCAAACAGGTCAATAATCTGGTCAGTGGCATAGGCAATGCCTGCCTGCTTCATAGCATCGGGATTCGTGCCGAATTTATCCACAAGACTTTTAAACCGCTGGGGCATAAACGAGCCGGAAAGCTTCATAGCGCGCTCAACCTGATTGGCATTGGTAATGGGCATAATGCCGGGAATGATGGGCACCAAAATCCCTGCCTCACGGATTTTGTATAAAAAGTTATATAAAAGATTGTTATCAAAAAACATCTGAGTAGTTAAAAAAGAGCAGCCGGCGTCAACTTTTTCTTTTAAATATTTAATATCTTCCCTTTGGTCAACACTTTCCGGGTGAATTTCAGGATAGCAGGCACCGCCGATGCAAAAATCAGCACCGCTAGCTTTAATATCGTGGATTAATTGGGTGGCGTGACGATAGCACCAACCGCTTCTGTCGCTTGCTTCAAGCTCAGGGGTCAGGTCACCGCGGAGGGCCATTACGTTTTCTATGCCTGCTTTTTTCATCTCGTCAATTTTGGCAAGCACCGTTTCTTTGGTAGAAGAAACGCAGGTCAGGTGGGCAAGGGTGGGCACCCCATAGCGGCTTTTAATATTTTTCGCAATCTCCAGCGTATATTGACTGGTACCGCCGCCGGCGCCGTAGGTCACACTCATAAAAGAGGGACGCAGTTTGGCAATCTCCTCCGTTGCGGTTTTTACAGACTCAAAGGCTGTATCCGTCTTAGGAGGAAAGACCTCAAAAGATAAGGATAGTTTTTTTGATGCAAAAAGTTCTGATAACTTCATAAAATCACCCTTTTATGTTAATATTCTTTTATTGTACCATAATATAGGAAAAGAAAGCAAGGGCAAACGTACAGAAAGTTAGGTAGAGTGCCGAAAAAACCTGCCCGTATATATTTACAGATTTGTCACAGAAAAATTGTTGAATTTAGGGCGCCCGTGTGTTACAATAAAGAAAAGTGTCTTGAAAGGAATTTTAGATATATGGAAAATAAACAGTGTCATATCACCAGCATCGGCGGCCAGGCGGTTATCGAGGGCGTTATGATGCGTGGCCCCAAGGAAATTGCAACTGCGGTCAGAACCCCTGACGGCGAAATTGTTGTCGATAAAAAGCCTATTGCCTCCATTTTGCAAAAGTGGAAGTTTTTAAAACTGCCCATTCTGCGCGGTGTTATCAGCTTCATTGAATCTTTAGTTGTGGGCACAAAAGCGCTTATGTATTCTGCCGAATTTTTTGATATTGAGGAAGAAGAGGATAAAAAGAAAAAAGAAGCTATGTCTGAAGAAGAAAGACAAGCGCTGGAGAAAAAGGAAGGCAAAATGAAAAATGTTGCCATCTACGGCTCTGTGGTATTTGCCCTCATTTTTGGCGTGGCACTTTTCATGCTTTTGCCCGGCTTTTTGATTGACCTGCTAAGAAAAGTGATTCCCACAGACTTTACTGGCGGCAATATCGTTGCAACATTAGTAGAGGGTATTGTCAGAATCAGCATTTTTCTGATTTATGTCGCGTTGGTCTCTCAGATGAAGGATATACGCCGTGTGTTTGAATATCACGGTGCAGAGCACAAAACTATTTTCTGCTATGAAAGCGGAGAAGAGCTGACGGTGGAAAATGCAAGGAATTTTTCCCGCCTGCATCCCCGTTGCGGCACCAGCTTTCTGCTCATCGTTATGGTTGTCAGCATCATCCTGTTTTCGTTCATCACTTGGGAAAATATGTGGATGCGTCTGGGCATCAGATTGTTGCTGTTGCCGATAGTCGCAGGCATTTCCTATGAAATTATTAAGCTTGCGGGCCGCAGCAGAAGCAAATTTATGCGTGTTGTGTCTCTCCCCGGTATGTGGCTGCAGAAAATCACCACCCGTGAGCCGGATGACAGTCAGCTTGAGGTTGCAATCGCTTCCTTAAAAGCTGTTCTGACCGAGAACCGGGAGGATGACAAGTGGTAATCGGAGAATTATTAAAAGATGCAACAGCCGCATTGTCTGCCGCGGGTATAGAATCCGCCCGGCTTGACAGCGAGGTGCTGCTTTCTTTTTTATTGAAAAAAGAAAGGCTTTATCTTTTGATAAATAAAAATCAGGAGACTGAAGCTGAAATTGAAACAGCTTTTCGTGAGCTGATAAAGCGTCGAGCGCAAAACGAGCCGGTGGCATATATCGTGGGCAACCGCGAATTTATGTCCCTTGATTTTACTGTGTGCCCCGGGGTACTCATTCCAAGACCGGATACGGAAACCTTAGTAGAGTTTGCTATAAAGAATCTGTCAGACAAAGAAAGTCCGGCAATTTTAGATATCTGCACAGGGTCGGGCGCTATTGCAGTGAGTCTGGCTCATTATCTTTCCAAAAGCCGGGTGACGGCTATTGACATCAGTGACACCTGTGTCCGTGTGGCAAGAGAAAATGCCGAAAAAAATGGCGTGGCAGATCGGGTCATAGTAAAAAAGCAGGATGCTTTTGCGCTGAAAGATGAGGCAATATATGATTGCGTGGTTTCCAACCCACCATATATCCCCTCGGCAGTAGTCCCGACTTTAGAAAAAGATGTTGCCGCTTTTGAACCCCACCTTGCCTTGGATGGCGGCGAGGACGGATATGTGTTTTATCGTTATCTGGCGACAAAAGCTGTGCAGCTTTTAAAATCAGGCGGTCTGTTAGCCTTAGAGGTGGGCCACGATCAGGCAGAAACTGTGGCAGCATTATTAAAAGAAACAAATGCTTACAAAACCGTTGGCACAAAGCAAGACCTTGCCGGTATCAGCCGTGTCGTATATGGAATCAAGAAATAGGAATGGTCGCAGCCGTTCCTTTTTTCTTTGACGTAAAAAAATTTCCACAAGTTAGTGAATAAAAATTTTTATAAAAATCAAAAATAACACTTGACAAGAGCTTTTTTCTGCGGTATAATAATATGGCTATCCCAAAAGGGAAGCAATGAACCTAAAAAATTAAAAAAGGTGTTGACACGCCTCGCAACCTGTGCTATAATATCTCAGGTCGGCGTAAAAAGTTAATATAGTTTTCAGCAATTAAGTAATTGATTGTTGAAAGGTGTATTAACACCAGGTTATGTACCTT
This sequence comes from Oscillospiraceae bacterium, assembly GCA_015068905.1. Taxonomy (GTDB): domain Bacteria; phylum Bacillota; class Clostridia; order UBA1381; family UBA9506; genus UMGS755. The sequence continues at coordinate 33,176 of SVJQ01000016.1, forward strand.
GATAACTGAACAAAGCAAATCTTTTTAAAATGTTTTTCCGTAAAGGGAATACAATTTTAAGGGAACTCATGTAATTCAGAGAACCAACT
>SVJQ01000017.1 GCA_015068905.1 Oscillospiraceae bacterium
ATTCCTCCATCATATATTCGTATTATCAGATAAGTCTATTTCTATTCCGTTCCTTTGACAAAAGGAATAGAACTTGCCGAGCAGAGCAAGCTGTGGCTTTCTGTTTTCTCGTTCCCATCTGCTTACCGTTGCAAAGGAGATACCCATTTGTCTTGCAAGCTCCTCCTGACTGAGCTGCAAATGCATACGAACAAACTTTATCTGATCTTGAAAGTCCATTGTCTTAACTTTTAATAAACTTACGTTTTCCACAATAGCACCTACCCGAACAATTTTCCTAATATATCACATTATAGCATAATTAGTCATAATTTTCAATGGTTTTGAGAAAATTCATCATTTTAATGTGAGGATATTTTTCTTTCAAATCGGTAACGATCTCATGGCATAAATCATCAAAATGACTTTTGCTCCCAAAGAGGAAAGTATCAACTTTTTCATTTACGCTTAAATCCTCTATAATTCCACACAGGTTATTTTTCAATTCTGCCGTTTCATCAATCTTTCTGGGGCCGAAGAAACAGCAGGTTTTGTCCTTATTTATATCGGGCATCTCTTGTATCAATCCCCTTTCACACATAATCAGCATTATGTGGCAAAAGCATTAAAAATTTTAAATAAATTATACCACGAAAATGCATAAAGATTAATGTTTCAGAGATAAAAACATAAAAATCATAAAATTTGCACATAGCAAATAGACCAATGAAAAAATTAGGACTCATTGGTCTGAGGCTCTTTTGAATTTGTGGTAACTGCAACCACCTGAGAGGGTGATTTTTTTATTCCAGCCATCTTCGTTACCCACATAATGCTGAATATGTGAATTGATTTTGTATGATAATAGGCTAGGAGGGGCCATTTCTTTCTTTGTTTACAGCGGTACAAATTTTGATATAGGATTTGTGATTTATTAATTTTAGAAAGTATTGATTTTTTTCTTCTTTTAGGCTATAATAATATTGGATATTAAATTAGCCGAAAGGAAATGCGGATATGAAATATATCAAACGTCATGCAGAGGCAACGGTAGAAAAACTCTCAAAAATGTTTGGTGCCATCTTAGTTGCCGGTCCCAGGCAAGTGGGAAAAACCACTATGCTTAAGGAAATTACCCAAAATATAAACTATGTAACTTTAGACGATATGATATTGCTAGCCAGCGCTCAGGAGGAAAGCGGAACATTTTTCAAGGATAATCCGCCACCTGTATTTGTTGATGAAATTCAAAAAGCACCTGGGTTATTTTCACAAATAAAAATGATGATTGATCAAAGTCACGAAAAGGGTCAATTCTTTATGTGCGGCTCACAACAATTTCAAATGATGAAGGGCGTGAGCGAATCATTATCGGGGCGAATCGGTCTTGTGACACTTCTTGGTTTTTCACTGCGAGAAAAATACGGCATCCGTTTTGATACGCCTTTTTTGCCGACAGACGCTTATTTTGATGAACATAAAAAAGAACTTGCCCAAATATCCTATGACGATGTTTGGTCAGCCATTCACAGGGGCTCTATGCCGGAACTTTCAGAAAATCCTGATTTTGACTGGCAGATGTTTTATGGTGCTTATGTGAGAACCTATATTGAAAGAGATGTGCGGGAATTAACTGAGGTTGGCGACATCGTCAAATTTACTCGGTTTATGACGGCAGCGGCAGCTTCCACAGGGCAGCTTGTTAACTTATCATCACTGGCACGGGATGTGGGTATTAGTCAGCCGACAGCAGAAAGATGGCTTTCTATTCTTGTTGCGTCGAATATAGTATATTTGCTGAAACCTTATTCAAATAACATAACCAAGCGGGCAATTAAAACACCTAAGTTATATTTTTTAGATACCGGCTTGGCGGCATATCTTACCAAGTGGAATTCTCCTGAGGTTCTAAAAAATGGCGCTATGGCAGGGGCATTCTTTGAAAGTTTCGTCATTTCTGAAATTATCAAAAGCTACTATAATAAGGGAGTTATGGAACCGCCTTTGTATTTTTATAGAGATAAGGACATGAACGAAATCGATTTAATTATCGAAGAAAGCGGAACTTTATATCCGTTGGAAATGAAGAAACACGCCGACCCGCAAAAGAAAGATATGTATTCATTTGACTTGGTTGATAAAATTCCAGGGGTTAAACGAGGTCCGGGCGGTATCATCTGTCTATATGATAAACTCATAACATTAAAGGGCGAAGATAGGGTAATCCCCATCAATTATCTATAAAAAATATATATCTAACGACCACATGTTATCCCACAGTTAGGGGTGGAATATATGCTCAAAAGGGGAGGTGTTTTCTTTTTGAATCAGGTGTATCCGAAGAAACTATGAATAAGATTGTTGACATTATAGAATGCGGTTCATAAAGCGTACCTTCAGTGATTGAACATGTCAAGTAAATCGCAGATGCAATTAAAAATTATCAAAAAATGAAATCCTGTAAACCTCTCTAAGGTTTACAGGATTTTTTGTGTGGGTGTCATGACGATTGGGTCAAGAGAATCGACAACCTATGTTCCGAAATTCAACTCTCAGTAAAAAAGCTCTCTACTTTTTGAGATTTCTCGCTTGGATGTGGTAATTGATTTATAATATCACGATAAAATGCATTCACGTCAAGGTCATTCAAAAGATAGCGCACAGGATGATTGTTTATGGCTATATCAAGCAACATGTCTATTTCATCTTCTTTCCAATGTTCAACATCAAGCAACTGGCGAATGATTATATGCGTGGTTTCAAAAGTTTTGCTTGCGTCAAGAGAAATAATTAAATCAAGTCGCTCTCCTCTGTTTTCATCATAATTTTTTTGCGCATCTTCATGTACTTGTTCTTTTTTACACTCATAATGGATATTTTCAAGAGTTTCGTTTGAAGCGGTTCTTATGATAATAGCTTTTACTAAATCATCAAGCTTGGAGCCTTCTGTATAATCAGCTGGAGCAAAGTATTTTATTCGATTTTCAGATAACATTTTGCAAACTTTTGACTTGTCTAAAGTGTTGTTATCATAAACACCAATAGAATGCCCGCCGTTTACGTTAACCAACTTCATACAGGGGATGTCGGTAGCGCTATCTCCAATGTATACAATATTTCTAAAAGGCACTCTAATATCTTCCGGTGCAAAGTACTCATTAACGCCCGAATCATTTACATCTAATACACCTTTTTCTATTCTAAACAGAAACTGAGTTTTGTTGGTATAGTTAATAACTTGCGCAGGCCATATGGCGACACCCTTGTCATCAAACATAAAAGAGCTTGCATATACTCTTTCAAATGCGCCTGATTTTGCAACGGATGTTCCTTCAATCATTTCTTTGAGACCTGAAGAAATGATATAGTGTTCAACAATAACCCCGTGTTGCTTGCCGAATTGTTTCATGCGATCGAACCATTCTTCTACTCCGGGGAAAAGAGCAACTCTTGCTCCGTATTCCTCCAATTTCTGCTTTGTAAAAACGATTCGACCATGGGCTTCGGCAATCATTTTATACATATAAGCAAGGTTGCCATCCATTTCGTGCTGTTTTGCTAAAGAATCACATTCTTTCCAAAAAGCATCTACTTCACCATCGTAGACTGACTGTATATAACCTTGTGCTTGCATATCGTTAGGAGAAAGAGTTTTATCAAAATCATAGCATATTGCCAGTACCGGTTTATCTTCTCTTGTTTTTCTTGTTGTCGTCAATAGAAACACCTCGTTTCGCAATAACTTCATTATGTTTGTACACAGCGTAGCTGGTAGTATAATCTTAATCTTTTGGTGTTTTAGCAGCCTTATATCGCTGTTTGGAACTTCTGGGTCTATCGGGGAATTCCATTTCCATCAGACCTTCTTCCACAAGAGGCATTACATGGCTTTTTATGGCATGAGTTAATGTTTTAATGTGAAGAAAGTCCGCAATCTCTTTACGAGTTCTAAAAGTAGAACAAAATTCTAATAGTTGCTCAATTTTGTTTTTTGCTTCAGTTATTAAAACAGTGGGTTGTTCCTTTTTGTAGAATGATACAATAAAGCTTCCACGCAAATCCTTGAATATGGGTTCTGGCATAGATGCTTTTCTTAATTCACGCCTGATTGTAGGAATTCCGGAATAGCGATTTTCTGTTTTATTTAAGATTTCCATAGTAACAGCAACAGCGGGATTTCTGGTATCTGGTTGAATCTTACCTAATTGATTAATGCTAATTCGACCATAAAGGCCACCGGGATTTGTAATCTCCAATCTATCTTCATAAATTACCAGTTGAATGGGCATACCTTCTGTGTGAATACTGTAGTCTCTGTGAATTAAGCTATTAAGAATTGCTTCTCTAACTGCAACAGGAGGATATTCATATCGATCTATTCTTTCACCTGTAACAGAATCAATAATGGTCATAACTTTGGTGTTTTTTCTAACAAACATCATTGCTTCATCTAACATTTGTGACAATGTACCTTCAATACGCTTGTTATCGATAAAACGTTCTCCGTCAGCACCTATATCTCCCATCTTAGTTCCAGGGATTGCGGTGGCAATAATGCATAGCTGTGGAAAAAAAGCCTGCGGATAATCGGAGAACATTAATACGGATGCCAAAGTAGGAACGCCATTGCGAGTCATATTCATTAATTCAAGAATTCTCTCATCGGAGAGTTGAGCGAGGTTTGCCTTATTTAGTTTGAGTTTTAATAAATATTCATCCAAAAGAATCTTGCTTAAAGCAGTTTTATTAATATTTTCCTTTGTTCTAACATCGTCTTCATATTTTTTTCGAAAAGCTTCGTAGCTATAGATTTCATACTCGTTCATAGGTTCATCAGCATCGCCTAAACGAATATATGACCCTCTTAGCCTGCCTCTTCCAGCGTAAAAGCACGGACGCTCTGAAATATCGATGCCAGGGATTTCAGCGCTGACGAAAACTTTTTCATCCTTGGATACGACGGTTAGAACCGGTTTTACACGCGGTTCCATTTGATTACATTGTTCAACGAGATGCTTTTGCAAATCATGAGCATCATAAACCCCCTTTTCCTCAAAATCGTTTGTTTCATCCAAACCAAATAGAATAATACCTCCGTCATCCTGGTTGGAAAAACTTGATAAGGTGTCATATATTTTCGCTGGACATCCACCAGCAGCACTTTTGATTTCAAGGGTTTGCGTTTCTGCTTTTGTCTTTCTTACTAGAGTCAACAATTCCAATAGTTCGTTAGGAGTCATTCTTTTCACCTCTTTAATTAAATTATAATCTCTAAAAATGAAAAAGTCAAGTCTGCAATGAAATAACTTAAATTTTATGATTTTTTTGCTTTGTAAATTTGAGTTATTTGAGCAGAAACTAAAATTTAAACTAAATAAGTTAAGTTGATCAATATGTATTTTGAGTTGTTTGTTTATATTTTTACAAGTAAAAATATTTTGTATATGCCCATTTATATGAGTTTTTACTATAATGTAAATCTTGCTTTCTCCTTCGGTTCTGTACCTGTTGATGAGGTTATTTTTAAACTGGTAATAAATAATGATAGGTGAAATACTATTTTCTCTTTGTTTACTGTGTCCCAAATTATGATATACCATAACGACCACATGTTATCCCACAGTTAGGAGTGGGACAGACGGAAACAATGGAGAAAAGAGAGCTAAAGAGGATTTTTTCGGGAGCGGAAAGTGCCTGAAAAAGCGGAAAGTTCTGCGTGATATAATCTCTCGGCTATTCGGGACGAAGAGGCCGCAGGTTCAAATCCTGTTATCCCGACCACGTCGGAACAAGTTTCGCTTGTTCCGATTTTTTTATTCAAAAAAATCAGTCACCCGCTGCACAGTTCCTCCTCTATCACAAAAAGTCACGCTCGGCTCGTCTGCTCGGTTGTAAACGCCCTCGCAACGACTTGCTGTCGCTACCAACTTTTTGCGAGCTCTAATTTGACACGTCATGAACACCCGCATCAAAAAGAAACGACAATTTTCAGATGAAAGTTGTCGTTTCTTTTTGTACTTTTATCTTTTCGTTATTCGCTTTTCACTTTTCTCTAAAAATTGCCCTTTCCAGATAAAAGCTAAAAGAGATGAGTGAAAAGTTAATGGCAGTTTTGATTTGCTTCGATTTTTTATGTCAAAAATTTATGAATACCTGCATTAAAAAAGCGACTTGCCTGAGCAAGTCGCTTCTTTTAATTTTCTAACATAACTTCCTGTGCCGTAGCTTGCCTTTGCAATTTTTTCATAGTGGGGAAGTATGCACAGAGCAGCATAGAAATTGACAGAATCCAGCCGATAGGCCAGATTAAATAGAGGAATGTAAGGTTGGGACACAGGGGGAAGATACCATATACCCAAACAAAACGGATGGCACACATAAAGAGAAGTGTAGCAACCGTGGGGATAATCGGCTTTCCCATGCCTTTTAGAGCTCCACCCATAATTTCATTAATACCGCAGATAAAGTAGGTGCTGGATATAATAATCATCTTTTGCTGCGAATATTGAATGACCGCAGGAGTTGAGGACATTGTGGCTGAGAGCGGACCGGAGAAAATAGCAGACAAGGAGCCAAAGGTGGCACCGAAGGCAACCGTGATAAAAATTGAACGGAGAACGGTTTGTCTTGCTCTTTTGATATTGCCTGCACCAATATTTTGCGCCACATAGGGAATGGTAGCAAGAGATGGCGCACAGGAAATGGTGTATAGAATCCCGTCAAACTGGTTAGCGATAGAGATTCCGGTTGTTGCATCAGCTCCAAAACTGTTGACTGTGGCAGTAATAATAACATTAGCAAAGGAGTAGAGTGCTAGCTGTAAACCTGTTGGAACGCCCACATATAAAATAGCTTTTAATTCAGAAGCATAGAATTTCAACGTTTTTAGTGAGACATAAGTTTTGTCATTGCCCTTTGCAATCACATAATAAGAAAGTCCGGCGGCTAATGCGTTAGAAATGATGGTTGCCACGGCAACACCCTCAACATCCCAGTGGAAAATGACAATGCATCCAACAGTCAGAACAACCTTAGTTATACCACCAATTAAAGAAAAAATCAGAGGGCGTTTTGTATCGCCTGTTGCTCTTAAAACAGAAGCACAGAAGTTATAGAGCAAAAGAACAGGCACCCCTAGGAAAAATATCCGGAAGTAGGTGACTGCCTGAGGCAGAAGCTCATCGGGGCAGTTGGTCCACCGCAGAAAGGTTTCAGAAAAAACGAGACCGATAATCATCAAAACCGCGCCGCCCACAACGGAGAATAAAAGAGACGTTCCTGTTGCCTTATCTGTTTTATCTCTATCGCCCTCACCGATGTGCTTAGCGACGATAACATTAGCACCGGTGGATATACCGGTTAAAAGACCGGTACAAAGGGTAATCAACGTACCGCAGGCACCAACGGCACCAACTGCCTTGTCATTCACAAACTGACCTAATGCCCACATATCTATAACGTTAAACAAGGTCTGCAAAACGTTCATAACCATAATCGGCATGGTCAAAGCAAGCAAGCCTTTTACGATGGGTCCGTGCAGCATATCAACGGTTTTTCTTCTAAACATAAAAATACTCCTTTTTATACGCCGGTTTATTTTTTTATAAATTTAATTTTTGAAAGCATCAGGTTGCCGAAGTCGCTATGATGTTCGGTTGAGCAAACCTCACCGAACATAAAAAGACCGAGACTTTTTGTTTTGATACCTGCCGTCAAAGTCTGCTTGAGGCCGGCGCAACCGAAAATGATGGCGTTTTCATCATCATAAAAATTTTGAATACGGGCTTGTGCCACGTCCTTCGGTAAATAACGAAGCAGCATTTCGCCAGATAAATCACGACCGGAAAACAGCCGCCCGTCACGAATGGAAAGGTGGGCGTTGATGCCATCAGTATCAGAAAAAGTCAGATGTTCAAAATCATCTGCCGAAAGTCCCAGAGACTTGCGCTTTTGATTGTACCAAGAAACAGCATCCTCACCGTCAATGGCAGTTATATAGCGTCCATCAAAGGTGATGGCGTGGTGGCTGAGTACATCGCGGTGAGCGTTTTCGCAGATAACGGTTACATCAAAGCGGTCATCATTAACAAGGAAAACAGCCGCTTGATTGCCACCGTAAATTAAAGCGCTTTTGCCGGTTTTGGGGCAAATGGCGCCACTACCGCCAACAAGGGGCGCCTTTACCTTTTCGCGCAGGGCGCGGATAAAGGAGTTTTCATCGCCACCGTTCCCTAAAAGGACGATGGCTGCCTGAAAGCTGCCTTGGGGGATGCTCTCCAAAACCTCCTGATAAGTACCGCTGAGGGCGATGCCCTTAATATCCTCAGGAAAGCTTTTGCAGAGGGGGTGGCTCTCATCTTCAGCACCGGCAAAGCCAAAGGTGGCACCGCCGAAGCCGTCAGCACCACTGTATGACGGTGTATAAAAGTTAAGGTTCATAAAGAATACCCCCTGTCTTTCTAGTAATACCTTGATTGTACAGCGGTATAAGATAAAAGTCAATAAATAAAGGCACTTTTTTTTATTTATGTAAAAAAACCAACCGTCAAACAAAGATGTTTTACAGTTGGTTTTTGTATGTTATATTATGGACTGGTATTTTTTACATCAACTTAAAGCGGCGGTTAAGATGTAAATACATCAGCTCACGGGCGGATGAGCCATCGTGCTCTAAAATGGCGTATAAGATTTCCTTATGCTCCCGTACCTCATCATCGTGCTGGTCGGGTAGCAGCCGCTCCTGAATCAAGGGATAGGGTGTATGCACCAGTTTTTGATATACTGCGTGCAGATAGCCATAGAGCATGGGACTGTGAGCCGCTGCAGCAATCTGCATGTGAAAATTTGTTTCCAGATTATGAGAGTTATTCACAAAACGGTCGATACTTTCGGTAATGGCGTCTATATCATCGTCGCTGTGCCGTTCTGCTGCCAGCTTGGCAAGCCCCGGCTCAATAACCAAACGAGCGTCTAAAAGACTTTGAATATCATCACTGCTGGAGAGGGTTTGCAGGATGCCAATGTTGGGAATTTGCAACTTCGCTTTGGCAGAAACGAAGGTCCCCTGACCATGAATGGATTCAATAATGCCAAAGGTTTCTAAAGTTTTTAAAGCCTCACGCAGGGTGTTGCGGCTGACCTGCAATTTTTCTGCAAGCTCAGCTTCCGGGGGAAGTTTTTCACCTGAGGGTAACTCCCCTGACTCAATATTTGCAAGAATGACATCCATTAGTTGTTTTGTGAGGGATTGACGTTTAAAGGTTTGCATATACAGGCAGACCTCCTGAGAGTATATTTCTACCCGTTAATATAGCACAAAAGCTGCTCCCTTGTCAAGTTGTCAATGCCCATTGTTTTTGCATTTCTGCCCACCTGCATCTGGTCGCCTAAAATGGTTCTTGCTATAGTAACAATAGCATCGATTTTAGGAGTTGGAACGCCGGCAACCTGTGCGAGCGCCTGAATCGGCTCTAAGGAGAAGGGAATGTCCTCTAAAACATAGCGGGTTGCTAAGGTGTTTGAGGTCATAATGCCATTATAACCGGGGTTGTTTTTGCAAAGCTGGTAAAGCGGCGTATCTTTATCACCACATTCATACATAGCGACATAATCCTCACGAATGGTGCGAAGCTGAATACCTAAAGCCTTTGCAACAGCAATGCGTTCTTGGTCCATTGCCTCAACATATTTACCTATTGAAGGAGTCATGCCCTCCCAGTAGTATTGGAAAGGGGTAAAGGGATCTGCCTCAATACGAGAGGTGTTTAACAGCATCGGTGCCGGGTGCATCATAGCGTTGATATTTCCCAGACTGGTTTTTAGCGTGTTTTCAACTAAAACAAACCAGGGCAGCGCCGGACGAATTGCATTAGCCAACTTTTCGTTGTCAGAAGCAGGAAGTGCCGCCATAGGGACTTCACTTTTTTGCCCGAAAATGTAAACCTCACCGGGTTCCTGAATCCGGACAGAATATAAAAGTGTGCCGGCAGCACCTAAAACGATGTCAGCCGTAGAGCCCATATCATCCATAACCTTACGGAAAGAAATGGCACCGCAAGAGCTTTCGGGGTGGAGGAATACGGTCATACCATCTTTTAAATGGGGTACCATTTGTTTTGCGATGCTTTCATGGTAAAGGGAGGGCAGAACAATCATTACATTATCGGCTCCGCTCATAACCTTTGCCATCTCTGTTGTGGCAAACTCAAGCTTACCAAAGCCCTCAACAGCATGATAAAGATTGATGCCGCCTTTTTCGTTGATGGCATCCACCGTGGCAGGGACCACATCAAACAGGCGAACATTCTCGCCCCGAAGAGATAGGTGCCCGGCAATGGCTTGGCCGCCGTTGCCGCCACCGATAATAGCCCAGGTTTTTGACATAATAAACACTCCTTTTAATCAATCGTAATGGTTTCAACCAAATATTTTTGAATAGCCTCTTCGTCCAAGGTGATGCCTAAGCCGGGACCGTCAGGAATTTCTACAAGGCCCTGCTCAGGGTGGATGAAGGTGTGGAAATTGCTGATGTCACCATCTAAACGGTTGGGTGAAAAGTAAGCGTGACCGATGGTGGTGACAATGTTTGAACAGGTTGCACCAATTTGTAGACTTGCTGCTTGCGTGATGCCCTCTTCAATCATAGAATTAAAGAAAACCTGGATACCGTTAGCAGCAGCATATTCGCAAATTGCTTTTGCAGGCTGAATACCGCCGTTCTTTGTTACCTTAATGCTGAAGATATCAACTGCCTCTGCCTTGACCAGATTTTTAGCATCAGCCAAGGTCATAACGCCTTCATCGGCAGATAAGGGAATATCAATGGCACGGCGCACCTTTGCCATACCTTCTACATCCCAGCTTTGCAGAGGCTGTTCAAAGAACAGAATGTCGCAGTCGCGAATCAGCTTCCAGTAATGGATGGCGGTGTCAACATCCCATCCCTGATTGGCATCTACAATGAGGGGATAATCAGGCCCTACAGCCTCGCGGACGGCACGGGTGCGGGCGGCATCCAGCTTATAATCGGGGCCACCGATTTTAATCATACAGCCGTCATAGCCAAGCGCCTTTGCTTCCAACACGTCAGCTGCGCTTTCTTCCGGTGTGCTGCCGCCGATGGACCACATACAACGCATGGTGTCCCGACGTTTGCCACCGAGGAGCTTGTGAACCGGCATGCCTGATGCTTTTCCCCAAATGTCATAAGCGGCCATATCAACCGCAGATTTTGTTAAGTGCTGACCGCGGATGATAGCATCCATTTTGCGATGTAGCTTATTGATATTGGTGGGGTCAGCACCTAAGAGCATAGGTGCTAAATGTTCTTTTAAAATCAGGGTCGATACTTCGGCACTATCACCTGTAAAAAGAGGCCAGGGGTCACATTCTCCGAAGCCCTTAATGCCCTCATCGGTATGCAGGGTAACAAGCACCGGTGTTGCTGTTGCAAAGACACCATATTCCTTTGAAAGATGATAGGGATGTACCAGAGGTACAGCCAGCTTATCAATCTGAATTTTTGTAATTTTCATTCTGTTCACTCCCTTAATGGTTTAAAGGTTCAACCTTTAAACCATTATATATCTTTTGTATAATTTTGTCAAGTATTGGCAAAAATAAATATCATTTTATACCGCTTACCCTTGACACTTTTGGAGCTGTCTAGTACAATATAATAAGAAAACAGATATACATAAAGGAGCGTTTAACGTGAAAATCACGTTAAGCCTCCGGCGGAATTTATTGCACCGCCGATTTTCGTGCCAAAAGGCACGAAGCGGCTATGTGCATAATTTCCATTATACGCCTTATCTGCCCACGATAAGAAACGTATACATTTTATTACTATTTGTGGGCAGAAAGGCTATGGAAATTTATATGAAAGCAGGTTACGCAAAAGTTTGTATCAATCCCCCTTACGGTGCACCGGTTGTGGGTTATTATGAAGAACGACTCACTAAGGGAATGTTAGATAGTATTTATGCCCGTGCGGTTGCTTTTGATGATGGTGAAAAGCAGGCGGTTGTCATTGCCCTTGATCTTTGTACTTTGGCACAGGTATATTTTGACCGTTTTAAGGAGGCTGTTGCTGAGGCGACCGGCCTTGATAAGGATGCTATTTTTATTAATTTATCACATACCCATACAGGTCCTTTAGTAGGCAAGGATTTTGCGTCAGAGAAAAGAAGTACAGAGGCCTATGATGAATTTCTGACCACCTCTATCCGTGATGCGGCGATTTATGCATTGGCAGATTTGGCAGAATCTACCATGGAAACAGCACAGTCAGAAGCAAAAAATATTTCCTTCATCCGTCGTTATCGCATGAAGGATGGCTATGTTGCTACCAACCCAGGTGTGAAGAACCCCAATATTGACCATCCTCTTGGCACACCGGAGGAAACAGTTAAACTACTTAAAATCAAGCGCGATGGCGCAGACGATATTGCCTTAGTAAACTTTGGTACCCACCCCGACTGTGTGGGCGGTGAGTACATCAGTGCAGACTACATCGGCTATGTTTGCTCTATTTTAGAGGATGCTATCCCCGGTACAAAAGCAATCTTCCTGCAGGGCTTTCAGGGTGATGTAAACCATGTAAACGTGAACCCCACACCGGGTGAGGCTGCGATCAGCACCATTGACTTTGACAGCGTACCCAGAAGCATTCGTCACGCAGAGCACATGGGCCGCATTATTGCCGGTGCTGTGCTTTCGGTTTATTCTATTACCGAGCCTGTCAAGACCGACAAAATCTCTTATGCATCAAAGCGTGTAGAGCTTCCCTCTCATCAGGAAAATGACCGTTTGGATGAAGCAAGAAAGATTTGCGAATATTATGATTCCGGCAGAAAGGCAGAGCTGCCTTATAAAGAAATGGAGCTGACCACCGCGGTAGCTGAAGCAAGACGAATTGTAAAGCTTGAAAACGGACCGGAATCCTTCCCCTTCTTCTTATCTGCGATTAAGCTTGGCGATTTAGCCATTGCCGGCATTGGCGGGGAGCCCTTTGTTGATATCGGCCGTCGAATCAATGCACTGTCTCCCTTTGACAGCACCATTCTCTGCGCCCTGACCAACAGCGCAGGTGGATACATTCCCACATCAAGTGCTTATAACGAGGGCGGCTATGAAGCAAGAGGTTCATCCCTTGCTGCCGGCGGCGATGACATTATCGTAAACGGTATGATGGAGCTGTTTAAAGAACTTGCATAAATACATAATGAAACGGGCAACAGCCAAAGCTGTTGCCCGTTTTTTATGGTCATATACCAAAATTGTGCTTGAGGGGACCGGAACCTTTGCCCAAATTGAGGTTTTCAGATAGTGCATCACTAAGATAGGTCTTTGCTTTTTTGACAGATTCAGCAAGGCTCAGCCCCTTTGCAAGGTTTGATGTGATGGCAGAGGAGAGCGTGCACCCTGTTCCGTGGGTGTTGGGGTTATCAATCCGCTTGCCTGAAAACCAGGTCAGGCTGCCGCTTTCATATAAAAGGTCATCGGCATCACCCAGACTGTGCCCGCCTTTTAGAAGAATGCTGCACCCAAAGTGTTCCCCAAGATAGGTTGCTGCTTCCTTCATATCTTCTTTACCAAAAATTTTCATACCGGACAACACTTCAGCTTCCGGAATATTGGGGGTTGCAACCGTTGCAATGGGCAAAAGCTTTGAAGCCAAAGCCTGTATGGCATCTGTTTTAATCAGATTTGCTCCGCTTGTTGCCAGCATCACAGGGTCAACAACAATATTTTTTGCGCCGTAGAATGTAAGCCGGTCTGCAATTACATCAATCAGCTCTTTTGATGACACCATCCCGATTTTTACGCTATGGGGAAAAATGTCTTCAAACACAGCATCCAGCTGCTCTTTTAAAAATGCAGGTGTTACCTCATAAATAGCTCTGACACCGCAGGTGTTTTGTGCTGTAAGTGCGGTGATTGCGCTCATTGCATAAACACCGTGCATTGTCATTGTCTTAATGTCTGCCTGGATGCCGGCACCACCGCTTGAATCGCTGCCGGCAATGGTGAGTGTTGTTTTCATATTCCCAGCTCCTTAATTTTGGCTAACAATGTTTCCGTTTCGTGTCTTACATTTTCTGCCTTCATAATGGCAGATACCACGCAAATGCCGGCAATGGGGATTCCTTTTAGAATGTCAATGTTGTCCTTGTTGAGTCCGCCGATGGCATTAGCCGGAATGGGAACACTATGACAAATATTATTTAATGTATCTGTTGAAGTCAGCACCGTCTTAACCTTTGTGGTGGTGGGGTAGATGGCCCCTACACCGAGGTAATCGGCGCCCTGTTCGTATGCTTCCTTTGCCTGTTCTACGGTTTTTGCCGTTGCACCAACAATCTTGTCTTTCCCCATCAGCTTTCTTGCCAGCCAAACCGGCATATCGCTCTGCCCGACGTGAACGCCCTCGGCACCCATAGCAAGAGCAACATCCACCCGGTCATCAATGATAAGGGGAACATGATATTTTTTTGCGATAACGTGAACCTTTTCAGCAAGCTTTATATATTCTCTGGTAGTCTTTTCCTTTTCACGAAGCTGCAACAGTGTGGCACCGCCTGCAAGCGCCTGCTCAACACGAAGCAAAAATTCATCTTCGGAAAAACCTGTACTGTCAGTTATAAAATAAAGTTTTGTATTTAATTTTTTCATTACTATACCTCACACAAACAGATAATCGTTAAGCACAGGTTGCAGACCCTCATCTGCAATATCCTGATACATTGCATCAAGACTACGATTATCATCAATTTCAAATTGTTCATCACCCTGAATATCCGCCGACTCTTTGCCGGTATATTTGCTCTCGTGGTCGCCAATCCCTGTTGAAACACCGGCTGAAACCTTTGTTGCAGCTATTTTAACAATGCCGTTTCTGAATGATGCGCTTTCACGGGATGATACGGTGATGCCCACAAAGGGAAGAAAAATTCTGTAAGCGCATAGAATCTGGCAAAGCTGTTTTTCGTGCACATCAAGAGGATTTATTTTTTCGTTGTTTACAATAGGTCTTAGTCTTGGGCAGGACAGAGACATTTCTGCGTGGGGATATTTTCTTTGCAGGTAGTATACGTGAAGCGCACTTGCCAGAGCATCTCGTCTGAAATCTGAAAGCCCTAACAGTGCTGAAAAGGCTACGCCACGCATACCACCCATCAGTGCCCGTTCCTGAGCGTCAAAGCGATAAGGCCATACGCGCTTAGCACCGAGCAGGTGGAGCTTTTCATAGCTTTCCGTATCGTATGTTTCCTGAAAAACGGTAACATAGTCAGCTCCGCACTCGTGAAGATATTTATATTCATCAGTATTTACGGGGTAAATTTCAAGCCCTACCATTCTGAAATACTTTCGTGCGAGTTTGCAAGCCTCACCAATATATGTGATATCGCTTTGAGCACGGCTTTCGCCCGTCAGGATTAAAATTTCCTCCATACCGCTGTCTGCAATAACCTTCATTTCTTTTTCAATCTGTTCCATAGATAGCTTCATTCGCTTGATGTGGTTATAGCAGTTAAAACCGCAATAAACGCAGTAGTTTTCACAGAAATTCGCAATATAAAGGGGCGTGAACAGATACACAGTATTTCCAAAGTGTTTGCTTGTTTCAAGCCTTGCTCTTTGTGCCATTTGCTCTAAATAGGCTTCAGCTGCAGGAGAAAGTAGTGCTTTAAAGTCTTCAATGGTACATTTTTCGTGGCTAAGCGCTGCTTTTACATCTTCCCCTGTATATTTTGAATCATCAAAAGAATTCATTTGCTCTAACACATTTCTGCACACATCAGACTCAATAATCTCCATCCCGGGTAGGTATTCCATGTGATTTTTACGGGAGGAAGGGTCCGTTTCAATCCGATGCTTCTTTGCAAGAGCTTCCGGTGACAAGTGCTCTGAATCTACAAAAAACTGATTTTTCATTATAAAGCCTCCTTAATCCCGCAAAAATCCGGTAAGGGGATCAGATGCAGAGGCACCCCGAGTAAGCACTCTGCCAAGACCTGATAAGTATGCTTTTCTGCCTGCTTCAATAGCGTTTTTGAAAGCAGACGCCATCAGCGGCAGGTTTCCGGCAGTAGCCAGAGCCGTATTTGCCATAATAGCAGCAGCACCCATTTCCATAGCCTTGCAAGCCTGAGAAGGTTTGCCGATTCCTGCATCCACAATAATCGGCAAATCAATTTCATCAATGAGTATCTGAATAAAATCTTTGGTTGCAAGCCCTTTGTTTGAGCCTATGGGAGAGGCAAGAGGCATTATGGTGGCGGCACCTGCATTTACTAAATCACGGGCAACATTTAAGTCGGGATACATATAGGGCATAACAACAAAACCGTCATTTGCCAAAATTTCTGTTGCTTTTATCGTTTCCTGATTGTCAGGGAGCAAATATTTCGAGTCACGCATGATTTCAATCTTAACAAAATTACCGCAACCAAGCTCACGGGCAAGTCGGGCAATTCTTACCGCTTCTTCGGCATTTCTTGCGCCGCTTGTGTTAGGGAGCAGTGTAATGCCTTCGGGAATATAGTCCAGTATGTTTTCTTGTTCTTTTGTATTGGCTCTGCGGACGGCAAGGGTAATAATCTCAGCGCCGGCATCTTTTACCGCTGCTTCAATGAGATTTAATGAGTATTTACCCGAGCCTAAAATAAAACGGGAATTAAATTCGTGTCCGCCAATGATAAGTTTATCATGATTCATAATACAAACCTTCCTTATTCTTCAAATTCTTCTGATATAATCCTGAGTACTGCGTGTGCCTGATGGGAAGCACAGACAGAAACTCTCGATGCTACAAGTCCCATTCCGTCCCCGGCATCGCTTTTTTCATCACCACAAAGATAAAACCGCTTTGAAACTCTTCTTGTCCTGATTGAATTCGCACTATCAAGCCCTGCCATTCCTGATGCGGCAACAATATATTTTGTTGGCATTTCTGATAACACAAAGTTGACAAGGCTTGCTTTTGCTTCAGCATTATCAAAGGCTTCGCAGATGATATCGGCACTTTGTAAAAGCTTGGCAAAATTTTTTTCATCCATATACGCAGTATGGATTTCTGTTTCAAGATATGGCGCGATTTCTTTTAGATTGCAGGAGATGGCTTCGGTCTTATACATACCAACCTGACAAGCTTTATATTGTTGTCTGTGTAAATTAGAAACATCAACCTTGTCAAAATCAATCAGTATTAACTTTTTGACCCCTGCTCTTGCAAGCAAAATTGCAATATTTGAGCCAAGACCGCCAAGACCGCAAATGGCAACGGTTTTTGAAAAAATTTTATTTTGCAGCTCCTTTCCGTGCCTTTCTTCCAGCGCTTTTATCCATTCGCTTTTATCCGGTATCATATTAACCCCCTCCTACAAAGCTTACAACTTCAACGCAGTCACCGTCGTTAAGATATGTATTCTCGTACTGTGATTTCGGAAGAATATCTCCGTTTATCTCTACGGCAACACGCTTTGTATCAAAGCCTGCCTCGAGCAAAAACGCTTTGACACTTTTGCCGTCAGCAGCAAAATCTTCTCCGTTAATCTTGACCATTCTATTCACCTCCTAAATGGTAATAAAAAAAGGAAGCTACCGATTTGGTAACTTCCAATTTACACTTCGTTATTCCTGCAGCTTTTGTCAGGCATCCCTACGTTGGCATTATCCAAATCAGGTTCTCGGTCGAAGGTCATACCCTCCTCTCAGCCTGTACTACAAGCTCCCGTTTCTTATTTAGTTTTTCTTATTGTATCATATTCGCCTGTTTTATGCAAGAGGCTTTTTTATTTTTTCTCAAACATTTCTTCCGGCTCATACTCCTGCAGGGGTGCCCAAAAGCCACTTTCTCTCAGCTTTTCTTCAATGATAGACAGGGTTTCGGCGCTGTCTGCCGAAACGGTGTGATAATGATAGCCGGAGGTTGCATTTTTTAAGTGGCTTGACTTTCCTGAGGTCATATTTTCTAAAAACCTTGCAACATCACGGCGGGATTTAATATCCATTCTGGCGGTGACTTTGTGATAGGCCTTGTGATAGATGAATACATCCTCAACAACGCCGCCTGCATCTACAATTAAATTCAGCTCTGTTTCAACATCCTCATCAGAATGAATCATTTTAAAAATCCGCTCCGGCTTTTTGGGCAGGTTTAAAAGGTACCCACGGTTTAAGGACGTGACCGGATACCCGTCTTCACGCAAACGGGCAATGTCTTTTACAATAATCTGCCTGCTGACACCGAATAACTGAGAAAAAGTGCCGGCAGAAATCGGTCCTTTAGAAGCCGATAAACGGTTAACAATTTCTTGTCTTCTTTCTTCAGCCTTCATCTTCTTACCTCCACTTAAATAGCGTGCAGATTTTTAAGGGAAAGGTCTAAAATCGGGGCAGAGTGGGTCAGGGCGCCGCTTGAAATGTAGTCAACACCCAAATCAGTCAGGGCGGCAATGTTTTCTTTTGTTACGTTACCTGATACTTCAACTTCGGCTCTGCCATCAATGTATGCCATAGCGGTTTTGATTTCTTCGTGGGTCATATTGTCAAGCATAATGATATCGGCGCCTGCTTCAATGGCTTCTTTAACCATATCAAAGGTTTCAACCTCAACCTCAATCTTGCGGACAAAGGGGGCATAGGCCTTTGCCATCTGAACAGCCTTTTTAACGCTGCCGGCGGCACCAATGTGATTGTCTTTTAATAAAACGCCGTCAGATAAGTTATATCTATGATTGCTGCCACCACCGACACGAACAGAATATTTTTCAAAAATACGGTTATTCGGGGTGGTTTTACGGGTATCCAGCAGGGTGGTTTTTGTACCCTCGAGCAGGGATGCAACCTGTTTTGTATAAGTGGCAACGCCACTCATGCGCTGCAGATAGTTAAGGGCTGTGCGCTCACCGGATAAAAGCACGCGAATGTCGCCGCGGATTTTAGCAATCAGCTCGCCTTTTTTAATCTCTTTGCCGTCTTCACAGAACATAGTTACCTCAGTGCGGTCATCAATCAGGGTAAACACACGTTCAAACACCTGCATACCGCACAGAATGCCGTCTTCTTTACAGATAAGGTCAACCTCGCCCATGGTTTTTTTGGGCATCACGCTGTTTGTGGAAACATCTTCGCTGGTAATGTCCTCTTCCAGCGCGCTTAAAATTAAGGGGTCTACTTTTAACAGCATAGTTGCTTTGTCAAACATCATTTCATTCTCCTTTTTCCTGATTTGATTTCTCTATTTCGTCAAGCACAAGCTTGCGATATTCTTTTTCCAGTTTTTCACGGTCAGTGTATGCAGAAAGGTCAACGGCCGGCAGAGGCTTGGCTTTTATCGGATTATTTTTCATATCCTGCGCCGCCCGCTTTGCAAACACCAGGCTCTCTAAGAGCGAGTTGCTTGCAAGTCTATTTCGCCCGTGAACACCGTTGCAGGCGGTCTCACCAACAGCATAAAGCCCCTCCATTGAGGTTTTGCTGTTGTGGTCGACCCAAATGCCACCCATAAAATAATGCTGTGCCGGCACAACGGGGATGCACTCTTTTGTCACATCATAGTCTTGCTCTTTGCAATGGGCAACAATGTTGGGGAAGTGGTTTGTAAGCTCGTCTTCAGGGATGGTCCTGAGATCCTCCCACACAAAATCGGCGTTGTCTGCCTCCATCTGTTTGTGAATGGCATCGGTCAGCACATCACGGGGGGACAGCTCATTGGTAAATCGCTCCATATTTTTATTATAAAGCTTGGCACCCTCACCCCGGACAGATTCAGAAATTAAAAAGCTTCTGTCCTCCGGCTCCTTTGAATACAGGGTGGTGGGGTGAATTTGTATATAGTTCATATTTTTAAGGGCAACGCCGTGGCGAATGGAAATCGCAACAGCATCACCGGTTAAATGCTTAAAGTTTGTAGAGTGGCGGTACAGTCCGCCAATGCCGCCACAGGCTAAAACCGTGCAGGCTGCGCTGATGGTTTTGACGTCGCCATCTTTATCTGCTATCACAGCACCCACGCAGACACCGTCTGCTTCAATAATATCAAGCAGCGTGGTGTATTCTAAAATGGTAATATTGTTCCGCCTTTGCACCTCGGCTAAGAGCTTTGAGGTGATTTCCTTACCGGTAATGTCGTGGTGGAAGAGAATGCGGTTATTTGAGTGAGCACCCTCTTTGGTATAATTAAAGCTTCCGTCTTCGTTGCGGGAGAACTCGACACCGTAGCTCACAAGGTCATTGATGACATCACGGGAAGAGCGTATCATAATAGAAACGCTTTCACGATCATTTTCGTAGTGACCTGCCTTTAAAGTATCTTCAAAAAAGGCATCATAGTCAGCCTCGTCCTTTAAAACGCAGATACCGCCCTGAGCTAAAAAAGAGTCGCTGTCTTTTAAGTCTGTTTTTGTTATGATGGTAATGTTTTTCTCTTTTGGCAGATGCAAAGCACAGTAAAGGCCGGAGCAACCGCTGCCAACGATGAGTATATCTGTGTTCATAGTGCCTCCGTCTTGTTACAGTTTTTCTGCGATATAGGACAAGTATATCACAAAAGTTTACAGATTTCAAGACAGGTGTAAACTTTTGTGTAAACTTTTATTGACATTTATCGAAAAAGTGGATATAATAAAGTATCATAGGAGGGGTAATGATGCGTTTAACAAAAGAGTTACAGAACGAAATCATAGAATTAAAGCAAAAAAATGATGTCTGCATTCTGGCTCACGCCTATCAGACACAGGATATACATGAGGTTGCTGATTTTATTGGGGATTCCTTTGCTCTCAGCAAAAAGGCGATGACAGCACCTCAAAAAACCATCTTAATGTGCGGTGTGCGCTTTATGGCAGAAACCGCCAAAATTCTCTCACCGGATAAAAAGGTGATTCTTTCCAATCCTGATGCAGGCTGCCCCATGGCAGAGCAGCTTACTGTTAAAGAACTTGTTGAACTGAAAAAACAATACCCCGATAGTGCGGTGGTAGCCTATATTAACACCACATCAGAGCTCAAAACTGAGTGCGATTTGTGCGTAACCTCAGCTTCAGCACTGGAAGCAGTTAAGAAAATTCCGCAAAAAGAGATTTTGTTTATTCCTGATTGCAACTTAGGCTCCTGGCTTGCGGCACAGGTGCCGGAAAAGACCTTTCATTTTATTAAAGGCGGCTGTCCTGTGCATATGCAAATTTCGGCAGAGGATGTTACAGCAGCGAGAAAAAAATATCCGGGTGCATTGCTTTTAGTGCATCCTGAGTGCAAAAAGGAGGTTACCGATCAGGCAGATTATGCCGGCAGTACAACGGGCATTATTAACTTTGCAGAAAATAGCGATGCAAAAGAGTTTATTATCGGTACCGATAACAGCATTGTGCAGCATCTGCAGTTTGCTCACCCCGATAAAAAGTTTTATCCCCTTGCAAAATGCTGTGTGTGTGACGATATGCGCCTGACCACCTTGGTGGATGTGTATAATTGCGTAAAGGGCGAAGGCGGAGAGGAAATAATCTTAGCCCCTGAAGTGATGGAAAAAGCACGGCGTTGTATTGATGCAATGCTGGGTTAGTAATAATTAAAAAAGACGGCGTAAAACGAGTTGTTTACGCCGTCTTTTTTAATATGTTACCTTACTTTGCAGAAAGTTAAGAAAGGCTTTAATGTTACCGTGAGCTGACTGGTTTTTATAAAACACATACACCGTTTGTCGGGCAATAAAGTCAACCACGTCTAGGTTCACAATGTTCCGGTTTGCAGGTTCATCGGGGTGATACCGCCCGATGCCGATGCCGACCCCCGCCTGAACATATTTGTTATAACACAGCAAATCGTTTGTGTGAACAATAAAGTTGGGGGTAAAGCCCTCTTTTTTGCAAGCATCCGTCAGCATTTTGTGGGTGCTGGTGTGCTCACCCATAGAGATAAAAGGCTGGTTCCAAAGGTCTTTTAAGTGGAGCTTTTTACCGCAAAGGGGGTGACTTTTAGAAGTTTTCAGCAAAATTCGCTTGCTGGTGAACTCAAAGTAATCAAAACCGGGGTATTTTTCAGGGTCGTCACCAATGATAATGTCATAGCTTTCAAAATCCGTTTCACCAAAATCAAAAAAGGTTTTAAAAATGCTTTGGGGGTGCAGGGCGGCATACTCAATAATATGGTCTGTGATTTCATTTCGCAGGGCACGGACAGAGATTTTAATTTCTTTTGTTTCGGGGGTTTGGGGGGATAAAGTCTGGGTCACATGGTGCAGCTCGTCAAAAATCATACACAGAGAATTTTGAAGAGTTTTTCCATTTTCATTTAAAACAATCCGGTTTTTATGCCGGTCAAACAAGGTGCAACCAAGCTCGGTTTCCAGCCGCTTGACCGAGGCAGAAACGGAGGAGAGGGGCACCCTGTATTTTTGCGCAGTTTTGGCAAAGCTTTCGTTTTTGGCACTTTCATAAAAATAGCGAAGCTGTAAAATTTCCATAGCGTTTCTCCTTTTACATGTAAGACTATTATACATTATTTTTAAGGATAATACAACATCAATTCAGATAATTATTTACAATAATATAAGCCGGTGATATAATAAAGTCGAAATTGTAAGAGGGGCGTGAGATGATGAAGGTTCAGGATTTGCTCAAGTCAATTGATGCACAATCTCAGGAATATGTTGCGTTTTTAAAAGACATTTGCACCTTTGAGGCAACCGCGTGGGAAAAAGAAGAGTTAGATAAAATGGTGGATTTTATGGAAGCCTTCGCCCGGGATAAAGGCTTTACCGTTACAAGAACACCCTTTGAAAAATGCGGTGATTTTTTAACCGTTGATTTAAACAAGGGCGCAGAAAAAAGTCATATGTTTTTGGCTCATATAGACACGGTACATAAAAAAGGTGTTTTTGGTGAGCCGGCAGTCACGATATACGGCGATATGCTAAAGGGGCCCGGCGCCACTGACTGTAAGGGTGGTATTGCGGTAGCACTTCTTGCTATGAAGGCTCTTAAGGACTGTGGCTTTACAAAGCATACACGTTTAATTTTAACCTCTGATGAGGAGATTTCTAATATTTTAGGCGGCGAAAAAGAGATTCAGTTCTTTAAAGACAGTGCGACAGGCTTTAAAAGTGCGCTGAATTGTGAGGGCACAGGTGGCGACCGTGTGGTTGTAGCCCGTAAAGGCATCTGGCGTCTGGAAATGGATATTCAGGGCAAAAGCGGACACTCAGGCGGTGCTTATTTTGAGAGCGCCAGCGCCATCCGTGAGGCAGCATATAAAATTGTGGAACTGGAAAAACACAGCGAGCGTGGTGGCAATACCTACAACTGCAGTATTATTCAAGGCGGCAGCGTAGGTAACATTATTCCCGATTCCTGTAAGTTTACGGTTGATATCCGCACTGTGGGAACAGAGGGTATGGAGCAGGCAAAACAGCTTGTAGAGCAGGTTGCCGAAAAGAGCTTTGTGGAAGGAACAAAAACAACGGTCAAAACCATCAGCAGCCGTCCCCCTATGCTGCAAAAGGAAGAGACAATGAAGCTTTTTGAAGATTTGCGAGCCGTCAGCAAAAAGTATGATTTGGGCGATTTAGAGGCCATCAGTGCCGGCGGCGGTTCTGATTCAGTCTATACCCAAATGGCTGGGGTGCCCAGTATCTGTCAGATGGGCAGCATTGGTTCAAAGATTCATACAGATCAGGAATTTACATATATCAGTTCGATTGCAAGACGGGCGAAGCTTTTAGCTGCGTTTTGCGCTGAAAACTAGGAGGATTATTATGAAAATGAAATTTACAGCAGCCGGTGATATGCTGATTCAGCGTCGCATTCCGGCAGATTATGAGGGTATGGAAGAAATCCGCACCCAAATTGAAAAAGGTGATGCCCGTTTTTTTAATTTGGAAACAACCCTGCACAACGGGGAGTATTTTGGCAACCAGTTCTATGGCGGCAGCCATTTGCGTACAACCCCCAAGGTGCTAGAGGATGCCAGAAATTTTGGCTTTAATATGCTGACCTTTACCAATAACCACTCTATGGATTTTTCTCACGGTGGTCTTTTGGCAACCAAGGCGTATGTGGATGCGGCAGATTTCCCCAATTCCGGTGCCGGCGCTAATTTAGATGAAGCGGCAGCCCCTGCTTACTTAGACACAAAAAATGGCAGAGTTGCGTTGATATCAACAGTTTCAACCCTCAATAACGAAGCGGCAATGGCAGGTAAGCAGTCCCGCCGGTATCCCGGTCGCCCCGGTCTTAACGGTCTTAGAATTGATAAGCACCTGCAGGTGACGCCGGAGCAGTTTAAGGTCATTTGCGACATTAGCGACCAAAGCAAAATCAATGCCCAGACCGAGATTGAGCGTGCGGAAGGGTATCATCCGGCATTACCTGAGGGTGTGGCGGTTTTAGGCGACCTGCAGTTTTTTGAAGGCAGCGAAACCAAGTATGTAACCCACCCCAACCAAGAGGATATGGAGCGGATTGAAAAGGCGATTTATGATGCGCAGATGCAGGCGGATTATATTATCATCAGCATTCACTCTCACGAGCTTTCCGGTGATAAAAAAGAAAACCCCTCAGATTTTCTGCAGGAGTTTGCACACCAATGTATTGATGCCGGTGCTCACGCTGTTTTGGGTCACGGCCCCCATCTTTTAAGACCTCTTGAGATTTATAAAAACCGCCCGATTTTCTATTCTTTAGGCGATTTTGTGATTCATAACGAGTGCATTCCTTATGCACCGGAAGAGATGTTTGCTAAGCAAAACCTCACAAGCGATGCCACCATGCGCGACCTTTTCTATGACCGGTCAGCAGGCTATACCCGTGGCCTTATGCGTGACAGACGTATGCTTGAAACCATCATCCCCTATTTTGAAATGGAAGATGGCGAGCTTTCTTACTTAGAGCTGATGCCCGTTGAACTGAACTTTGATAAGCCTGAGGTATGGCAAAAGGGCAACCCCCGCTTCAGCCGTGACCACGGCATTATTGAAAGACTATCCGGTATGTCAAAACCCTTTGGAACAGAAATAAACATTGACGACCGGGGCTTTGGCATTGTAAAACTTTAAAAAAAACCGCCGAAATTCGGCGGTTTTTTATTCCTCTTCTTCATTTAAAACGGTGAAGCAATTAGCGATAAAGACAATGTGTGACACTGCCATGGTGGTGCTGCGAAGCATGGTTTTAACCTCAGAGTTAGTTTCCCCAATGGTATCAACCGTGTCCTTTATGCCGGAGATAACCTGCAGCATGTTCTCAAGCTCTGTGCAAAAATAGTTAAACGCTGTTTCAGAGTCATAGGTCTCTTTTTGCATGATGAACAGCCGGGTAATATTTTCTAAAGACAGCACGCTTTTAATAAAGCTGATGGCGATTAAATAGGCAATCTGCTCAGCGTCATACTGCTTTTTGACCGGCGGGGCAATGACACCCTTTTTCACATAGTTGCTGACCATAGACGAGGTGATTTCGGCACAGCCAATGGGAACGATCAGTCCGTTTATATATTTAGTTACTTGTTCTAGGTACAGCCCCATGTTTGGCAGTTCACGGTACCGAGGTAAACGGAACCCTTGGACCTTCTCTGCAAACAGAGCTTTCATATCGTGTTTCATACATATATTGTATAAGATATTCGAAATTTTGTCAACAGGTTTTTGAAAAACCGTTGACAGAGTAGTGGAAATCTGATATAATCTTATCATCGGTTTTTTAAAAACCGATGATAAGATTATTAAGACTAAACACGAGGTGTATCATGCTGAACTGTAAAATTATTTCTGATTCTTCTTCAGATTTACTGACCCTTGACAGGGCGAGCTATGCTTGCGTTCCTTTAAAAATTGTGACGGAGGCAAGAGAATATACAGATAACTCTTTACTGGATGTAGATGCTATGATTGAAGATTTGCAGAGCTATAAGGGCAAATCTCAATCCTCCTGCCCCAACATTGAAGACTGGCGAAGTGCTTTTGAAGACTATGAATGTGTTTTCTGTGTTACCCTGACCAGCAATTTATCCGGCAGCTGCAATGCGGCTCAAATTGCCCTTTCAGATTATCTGCAAGAGCATCCGGACAGAAAGGGGTATGTGATAGACACGCTCTCTGCCGGACCGGAGGTAGCCCTTGTTGTAGAAAAACTGCAGGAGTATATCCTACAGGACCTCAGTTTTGAGGAAGTTGTTGAGAAAATCAAGGCTTATATGGCGTCGACACACTTGCTGTTTTCATTAAAATCATTGCGGAATTTAGCCAATAACGGCAGGGTGAGCATGGCTGTGGCAAAGCTCACAGGGCTTTTGGGCATTCGCATCATCGGCAAAGCAAGTGATGAGGGGACCCTTGCCGTCATCAGCAAGGCAAAGGGCGAAAAAAAGGCCCTGCAGGAACTGGTAAAGAATATGTTTTCTGCCGGCTATCAGGGCGGCAAGGTGCGTATTCATCATTGTCGGAATCTTGAAATGGCAGAGGCGCTGCAAGATGCTATTTTAAAAGAAAAACCCCATGCCTCTGTGGTGATAGAGAGAACACGGGGATTGTGTAGCTTTTATGCAGAAAATGGTGGATTGCTTGTTGGCTATGAAGCTTAAAGAATGTCCTTGATTTCTGCTAATGTGTGTACGACATAATCGATTTGACAGTCTGTGGGCGTCAGCAGATGATTGGGGTTAAACCAGCAGGTTTTCAGCCCATATCCCGCACCACCGATAATATCTGCCGTCAGTGAATCGCCAATGATGATGGATGTTTCCGGCGATGCATCAGAAAGCTGTGCAAAGCAGGCGTCCCAAAAGGCTTTTTCCGGCTTGGCGGCGCCTAACGCTTCAGAGAGAAAAATGTGGTCTACTAAAGGCAGGATAGGGGTGTGAGCCAAGCGCTTTAGCTGTTGCTGCTCCGGTGCGTTGCTGGCAAGGCAGACGGTGTATCTGGGTGACAGATAAGTCAGCAGTTCCAATGCACCGGCCATTAAAACCGGGCTTTCCTTGATATAATCTAAAAACAGTTTTTCCATCAAAATGCCGTCAGCATCTATTTGCAGACGGTCGAAAATGAGCTGCCAACGCACTCTGTGCAATTCTTCGCGGGTGATGGTGCCGTCTTCAATCTTCAGCCACAGCTTATCATTTTCCTCCGTGAAAACGGGAAAGACACCCTCGTGATAAGTAAGATTTAAATCGCGAAAGGCTTTCTGTGCAGAAACGTTAGCACATTCGTTGAAGTCAAGTAATGTGTTGTCAATATCTAAAAAAACGGTTTTAATCATATATATTCTCCATGAATTATAGATTTTAAACAGGCTGCAGCATTTTGCTGCAGCCTGTTTAGTTGCAATATTGCGCGGTCTGTGCCGTTTGCCATAACTGGGATGGACGCAAATGAGTACAGATTGGATAAACTGAATCCCGACGGCGTACGTTGGTACGCCTAGAGGTGAAGTTTATTCGAAGCGCAAAGCATTTTTAAATCAGAAATTCGTTATAAAACGAATTTCATCAATAGCTTTTTTAAGATTCAGAGAAACCTTTATGAACGATTATCGTGCTTTGCGCGGTCTGTGCCGTTTGCCATAACTGGGATGGACGCAAATGAGTACAGATTGGATAAACTGAATCCCGACGGCGTACGTTGGTACGCCTAGAGGTGAAGTTTATTCGAAGCGCAAAGCATTTTTAAATTAGAAATTCGTTATAAAACGAATTTCATCAATAGCTTTTTTTAAGATTCAGAGAAACCTTTATGAACGATTATCGTGCTTTGCGCGGTCTGTGCCGTTTGCTACATCCCTATTATTTTGTAGTTGCTGCTTCCACTAAACGTGATGCACCATACTGGTCACGCAGGGCATTTTTCTGAATTTTACCCGTTGCATTTCTGGGAATGTCAGCTAAAATAATCTTTTTCGGGCGCTTGTAGCGGGGCAGAGCCATACAGAACTCATCCATTTCTTCTACAGTTGCGGTCATACCCTCTTTCAGCTGAATAATCGCCGCAGTAATCTCACCCAAACGTTCATCCGGCAGGCCAATAACGCCAACATCGCTGACCTTTTCATTGGTGCGGATAAAGTCTTCAATCTGAACGGGATAAATGTTCTCACCGCCGGTGATAATCACGTCTTTTTTGCGGTCAACTAAGTAGATAAAGCCTTCTTCGTCCTGCTTTGCCATGTCGCCGGTGAGTAACCAGCCATCTGCTGTCAGCACTTCGTCTGTGGCGACAGGGTTTTTATAGTAGCACTTCATTACGCCGTCGCCCTTTAAGCAAAGCTCGCCAACCTCGCCGGGTTTTACGGCATCGCCTGCCTCGTCCACAATCTTAACCTTCCACTGATAACCGGGGATACCGATGGCACCTACCTTGTGGATGTTTTCAACACCCAGATGCACAGCACCGGGGCCGATGGATTCAGACAGACCGTAATTGGTGTCATATTCGTGGTTGGGGAACACTTCCTTCCAACGCTTAATCAAAGACGGGGGAACAGGCTGCGCACCGATGTGCATCAGCCGCCATTGGCTGAGTCTGTATTTTGAAAGGTCAATGTCGCCACGTTCAATGGCATCTAAAATATCCTGCGCCCAAGGCACCAAAAGCCATACGATAGAAGCTTTTTCGTCAGACACGGTCTGCAAAATCCATTCCGGTTTAATGCCCTTTAAAATAACAGCCTTTGAGCCGGATAAAAGAGAGCCGAACCAGTGCATTTTAGCACCGGTGTGATACAGAGGCGGAATGCAAAGGAATACATCCTCACGGCTTTGAGAGTGGTGGTTTTGCTCTACCTGACAAGACATAACAAGAGCCTTGTGGCGATGAAGAATCGCCTTCGGAAAGCCCGTAGTACCGGATGAAAAATAAATGGCACCGTCATCTTCATCAGTAATCTCCACAGCAGGCACGCCGGAGGAGCAATATGTAATCATTTCTTTGTAGTTATCTGCAAATTCCGGTGTTTCTTCCTGAGCACCAACGAAGAAATAGTCACGAATCTTGAGCTTGGGTAAAATATTTTCCAAACGATCAGTAAATTCAGGCCCAAAGACTAAAACAGAAATATCTGCAAGGTCAGCACAATATTCAATTTCTTCAGCTGAAAAGCGGAAGTTCATGGGTACAGCCAGCGCACCGGACTTTAAAATACCGAAATAGATAGGCAGCCAATCAATGCAGTTCATCATTAAAATGGCAACCTTGTCACCCTTTTTAACGCCGCGGGTTAAAAGCAGGTTTGCAAAACGGTTTGCAGCAACATCAAACTGCCGCCAGGTCAGCTCCCGACGGTAGGGCTCTGTGCCGGAGGCTTCAATTAAGCTGTATTCCCGCCAGGAAACATCGTGATCCGGCTGGTTGGCAGGGTTCACCTCAACCAGGCTGACCTCGTTGGGGTACAGCCGTGAATTTCTTTCAAGATAATCTGTAATAGGCATTCTATCAACTCTTTCTTTTCAAAGAATATTTATTCACTCAGAGATTTTTTTGCAGAAACAACAACCTGACTTTCGTAGCAGGAGAACATTCCGTCTACTAAGGTTTTGTCCGGCTTTTTGGTAATCAGGCTGACAATGGGAACGATAATCAGACCACCGACCATAGCAAGGGCACCGCAGTTAATGGGTGACTGCAAAGCGATGGGGAAGTAAGGACGCATCAGCATATTTGCCACCATAATGCCGGCACCGAAAATGAAGCTTGCCCAAACAGCCGGTTTGGTAATTTTCTTGCTGTATAAGCCGTATAAGAAGGGAGCCAAAAAGGCACCGGCTAAAGCACCCCAGGAGATGCCCATCATATCAGCAATGTAACCGAGACTGTCCTTGTTAATGGCAATAAAGGCAGAAATAGCGATAAAGACAACAACGAGAATTCGCATAATCACAATCTGCTTTTTGTCGCTCATATTTTTGGCAATGTGACCCTTGATCAAATCCAGTGTCAGTGTTGAACTGGAGGTCAGTACCAAGGATGCCAGCGTGGACATAGAAGCTGAGAGCACCAATACAATGACAATGCCGATTAAAACGTCCGGCATATTCTGAAGCATAGCAGGGATAACGGCATCAAAACCACCAACGGGGTTACCGGCTTCAACAGCCACGCCTGAGATTCTGCCGAAGCCACCTAAAAAGTAGCAGCCGCCGGCAACGATAACGGCAAAGATGGTAGAAATGATAGTACCCTTTGCAATGTTTTTCTCACTTTTGATGGCGTAGAACTTCTGCACCATCTGTGGCAGACCCCAAGTACCCAGCGAGGTTAAAATAACAACGCACAAAAGACTAAAGGGGTCAGGGCCGAAGAAGGAAGCATACGCACCGGGAATTTCATGCTCTACCTGTGCAAGCTTTGCAAGGGACTCATTAAAGCCACCGTGACCATTTAAGACAGCTGCAATAACAGCAATAATACCGCCCAGCATAATCAGGCCTTGAATAAAGTCATTAATGGCTGTTGCCATGTAACCGCCGGCGATAACATAGATGCCTGTCAAAACCGCCATAACGATAACACAGGTGTTGTAAGAAATACCGGGGAATGCCATCTCGAACAAACGGGAAAGACCGTTGTAGAGAGAGGCTGTATAAGGAATTAAGAATATAAATACGATTAAAGATGCAACAATCTTAAGCGCGTTGCTACTGTAGCGCTTGCCGAAAAATTCCGGCATGGTAGAGGTTTCTAAATGCTGGGTCATCAGACGGGTTCTTCTGCCTAAAACAACCCAGGCAAGCAAAGAGCCGAGAAAGGCGTTACCCAAACCAATCCAAGTGGATGCTACGCCGAACTTCCAGCCGAACTGACCGGCATAACCAACAAAAATAACTGCGGAGAAATAAGAGGTACCATACGCAAAAGCCGTCAACCAGGGACCAACGCTTCTGCCACCGAGCACAAAGCCCGACACGTCTTTAGTGTGTTTTTTGCAATAAAAGCCGACACCAATCATCGTTGCAAAGAACACTACGAGTAAAATAATTTTAATTGCCATTTTAACCATCCTTCCTTTACTAAAAAATTTTTTTTGAAAGATGCGAGGGCAATAAAAAAACCGCCCTCTCAATTACAGAGGACGGAAAAATAATCCGTGATACCACCTCAGTTTACAGACGCCTCACGGCAATCTGCCTCAACGAGTAACGAAAGGAAATGGCGCCTTTGATTACTCTGTGCTGTAACGGGCACACCCGTCAGGACTTACTTGGTTTCTTTCCTGCAGCTCCCGGACTGTATTCGGTCTATCTCAAAGCCCCGGCTCGCACCAACCGCCGTTTCTCTGTGCCTTATCCATAGACTTACTTGTTCCCGTTCATTGCCTTTTTTAGTATTGTATCATAAGGGTCATAATTTGTCAATTATTTTTTACAAAACCTTTTCCGTTTTGGTTTAAAAAGAACAAAAGCTCAATATAGTCTTTGGAAAAAGGTAGAAATTTACCCTCGTCAATGAGCTGTAAAATGTCATCCTTTGTTGCCCACTTAGCGGCTTTGACCTCGCTTTTTTGAAGAGTAAGGGTGCTGATATCCACATCTAAATTCCGCAAAATATAAACATCATCAAAACAGTCTTTGTAATAGGTGGTGAGGTAGGGCGTTTCGGCGGAAAAGTCGTGGCGTATGCCCAGCTCTTCAAAAAGCTCACGGGTAATAGCCTCACGGCTTGTCTCACCGGAGAGGGAGCAGCCGCCGGCAGAAAAATCCCAGATGTTGTTTTTGTTCTTCTGGTCTGACTTTTGCTGCAGAAGCATCTCATTTTTGCTGTTAAAAATGTAAACGTGCACAACCATGGTGTATAAGCCCTCAGCATGCTTTTTGCCGCGAACATGGGTGCCGGCTTTCTGCCTGTCAGCCGTATATAAATCCATAATTTCAGGCATGGTATCACTCCTTGTGATAGTATTATAACACAGATTGCGGAGAAGGGCAAATGGTTTGATTGTAATGGCATTTACACCAAGAGAAACCAAGCAGAAAATTAAAGCAGGATATAAGACACTATATATTAGGGATGATTTGACGGAAAAATTGAATGACCTTGCAAAGAAGTATGATACGAGTTTTAATAATATTGTAATTAGCATCATTGAAGATTTCTTTCAGACAAACGACGAGGAGAATCATTGAGCCTGGCTTTCGTCACTTTTGACCCATTGTGCTCCGCTTTGCTTTGCACGAATCGGTACCCAAAAGTGACCTTTGCTGGTCAAACCTTTTGGAGTTCGATTCTCTCTTACCTATAAGCAAAAAAGAACACACCGTAAAAGGTGTGTTCTTTTAAAATTCGGGGTTCCCGAAAAGCTTTGGCTTTTTGGGGAAGAATTATTAGGTTGATTTATATAAAGTAGAGGAAACAAGCGTCCCTCTGCGGACGCTTGTTTCCTCTTTGATGTTTAATTGTTTATTTGTGGCTAGGCAATTATTAGTTTAAAAAATTTATAGTACTTCTAGCTATACAAATTAAGTTCTGTATAATGGGTATTATATTGAAATTTGAAAATAGCGGATTTCTTTGTTTATGGCGGGTCAGATTTTGATAGGGGTATTGAATATAAACTATATTTTAGACTGTACATTTTCTTTAAACTTTTTGCTTTTGGGTACGCATTATTTCATATTTTTTACGGATTTTTAACTTGTTTTGGCTTTTTTTCGTGCTACAATGAACATAACTTATCTAATCATAAAAAGGAGCGAGAAATATGAAAACATTAAGAGATCACTTTTGGATTTGGGGTCATCCTGCAGGAAGTCTGAACATAGAAGGCAGTCCTATCAATCCATCTGACCTGCCGCCGGTAGAAGGCACCTACTATTTAGGCGCGCGCAATACATTTTTAGTATCTATGGATGTACCCGTTGACAGACATCATGAATCAGAGCTTGCAAAAGATGTTGCAAATGTAGGTTGGTCCATAAACTATGCTTGGGAG